>NZ_BFAV01000157.1 GCF_002933875.1 Desulfocucumis palustris
TAGACTCCGTAGGATATTACGCTCTTTTTCATCACTGGTCCCCTCTCTGATAGATGAAAACCGCGGCTGTTCCGCCGGAGCCACCTACGTTGTGGGACAGGGCGTATCTGGCGTTTTTTATCTGCCGGCCGGGCTCCTGGGCCTCTCCCCGCAGCTGTTTAAATATTTCGCAGGCCTGGCCGCAGCCCGTGGCCCCGATGGGATGCCCTTTAGCCTTTAAGCCCCCGCTTACGTTTACCGGCAGTTTTCCCTCCGGCAGGGTTGTTCCTTCCTCCAGCAATTTAAAGCCCTGCCCGGGCTCACAAAAGCCCAGGTCTCCGTAGGCCATTATTTCCGCTATGGTGAAGCAGTCGTGCACTTCCGCGAAGTCTATCTCCCTTGGGCTTATGCCGGCCTGGCTGTAGGCTTCGGCCGAGGCTTTGCGGGTGGCGGCCAGGCTGGTGATGCTGTCCCGGTCATGAATGGCCAGGTAGTCGCTGGCGGCGCCGAAGCCTTTCAGGTAGACCGGTTTGTCGGTGAATTCCTTTGCTATTTTGGCATTGCAGAACAGCACCGCCGCGGCTCCGTCGCTGGTGGGGCTGCAGTCCCAGACGTTGAAGGGGTGGGCCACCGGGGCGCCTTTTAACGCCTGCTCCAGGGTTATTTCCCTGCGAAACTGGGCCTTGGGGTTGGCCACGGCGTTGCGGTGGTTTTTCACCGCCACCATGGAGAGGTGTTCTCTTTTCAGGCCGTAGTCGTGCATGTATCTTGCCGCCATGAGGGCGTAGATGCCGGCGAAGGTGGAGCCCGCCAGGCGCTCGTATTCAGTGTCCCCGGATACTCCCAGCCAGTAGCGGCCTTTGCTGGAGGATACGTCCCGCATTTTTTCCACTCCCGCGGCCAGCACCAGGTCGAATTTCCCCGAGGCCACGGCGATGGCGGCGTTGTACAGGGCGTAGCCCCCGGAGGCGCAGGCGTTTTCCACCCTGGTGGCTGTGGCCCGGGGCAGCCCCACATGCCCCATCAGCAGCGGGGCCAGCTGCCCCAGCTGGAATCCGCTGCCGGCGCTTAGGCTCCCTATGTAGGCGGTTTGTATCCTTTGGGGCTCAGTCCCTTTGTCTATACTTTTGAGCATTTCAAAATATGCTTCGGCGAATAGTTCCTTTACTCCCTTGCCGGGAAAGTCCCCGTAGGGGGTTTGTCCGGCTCCGATTATTGCCACGCCTTCCACTTGTTCACCTTCTTTTCTTCTCCGGGCTTATATTTCGTATTCCTTTAAGAGCCTGCCGGCTATTACCATGCGCTGTATTTCGTTGGTTCCCTCGTACAGCCGGGTTATCCTGGCGTCCCGGTAAAAGCGCTCCACGGGAAATTCTTTCATGTAGCCCATTCCCCCGAACACCTGTACGGCCTTGTCCGCCACTCTGGCCAGGGCCTCGGAGGCAAACATTTTTACCATGGGTCCTTCTTTTACCACCGGCAGTCCCTGGTCCACCATCCAGGCCACTCTGTAAGTCAGCGCCCGGGCCGCCTCGGTGTCCGTGGCCATTTCCGCCAGCATCCACTGGATGGCCTGGAAGGCTGCTATGGGTTTGCCGAATTGCACCCTTTGCTGGGCGTATTTGGCGCATAATTCCACCAGTTTGTCGCAGGCTCCCACGCAGCGGGCGCCCAGGGCCACCCGCCCCTTGCCCAGTATTTTCAAAGCCCCGGCGTAGCCCCGGCCCACTTCCCCTATTACGTTTTCAGCGGGCACTTCGCAGTCTTCGAATATTACTTCGGAGGTGTGGGTTCCCCTTAAGCCCATTTTCTTTTCTATGGTGCCTATGGAGAAGCCGGGGAAGTCCTTTTCCACCAGGAAGGCGGTGTAGCCCCCCTTGGTTCCCTTGGAGCGGTCGGTGACGGCTATCACGGTGAATACCGAGGCCACCGGGGCGTTGGTGATAAAGTGCTTGATGCCGTTTAGTATCCATTTGCCGCCCTTCAGCACGGCGGTGGTTTTCATGCCCGAGGCGTCCGAGCCGGCGTCGGGCTCGGTGAGGGCGAAGGCTCCCAGCTTTTCGCCGCTGGCCATGTCCGGCAGGTATTTCTTTTTCAGTTCTTCGCCGGCCATTTCCACTATGCCGGTGGTGCCTATTCCCCCGTGGGCGCCGATTAAGGTGGTGAAGCTCATGTTGGCCCGGCCCAGTTCTTCCAGCAGCAGGCATTTGTCCAGCATGCCTATTCCCAGGCCGCCGTATTCCTCGGGTATGCTCATCCCGAACAGGCCCATTTCCCTGGCCTTGTCGATAAGGTGCCGCGGAATTTCGTCCTCTTCCTCTATTTGCTGGCTGCAGGGGTCCACTTCGTTGTCCACAAAGTCTCTTATGGTTCTTTTCATGTCCCTTATTTCTTCGGGTATGTTAAAGTCCATTTGTTAATCTCCTTGTAAGCTCTTTGTTAATCTCCTTTTTAATCTCCTTTTAAGGCGCCACCAGCCTGTTTTTTTAGCGGGTTGATATTTTTATTTGCCTTTAAAATCGGCCTTGCGCTTTTCCAGGAAGGCGGTGGTGCCCTCAATCCGGTCTTCGGTGGAGAAGGCTATTGTCTGGGCGAATTTTTCAAACAGCAGGCCGGAATTTATGTCCGTATTGGCCCCTATGTTTATGGCCAGCTTGGACAGGCTTATGGCCACGGGACCCTTGGCGATGATTTTTTGGGCCATTTCTTTGGCCGCGGGCAGCAGTTCCTCCGGCTGTTCCACCACTTTGTTAACCAGCCCTATTTCCCTGGCCTCCCCGGCGCTGATTATATCCCCGGTGAAGATCAGTTCCTTGGCCTTGCCTATGCCCACTATTCTCTGCAGCCTCTGGGTTCCCCCGGCGCCGGGTATGATGCCCAGGTTCACTTCGGGCTGTCCCAGTTTGGAGCGGCCGGTGGCTATTCTGATGTCGCAGGCCATGGCCAGCTCGCAGCCGCCCCCCAGGGCGAATCCGTCTATGGCGGCTATCACCGGCTTATCCAGGTTTTCCACGTCGTTTAAGGATTCCTGGGCCTCGCTCTTTAGCACCGCCAGTGTTTCCCGCTCATTTAAGGAGCGGATGTCCGCCCCGGAGGCGAAGGCTTTGCCCCCGGCCCCGGTTATTATCACCACCCGCACCTCATTGTCAAAGCGGCACTCCCGGATGGCCCCCCGTATTTCGGTCCAGGTAAGGGGGTCCAGGGCGTTGCGCACCTCCGGCCGGTTTAAGGTTATCACCGCTATATGCCCTTCTTTTTCCAGCAGCAGGTTTTGAAAATTCATTTATTATTCCCCCACTTAAAATATAATTAACCAACCCATTCCCAAATTGCCGCCGCCCCCTGCCCGTGCCCTATGCACATGCTTTCCACGGCGTATTTGGCGTTATAGTACGGCATCTCGTGCATTATAGTCGTAACAATTCTCGCGCCGGTGCAGCCCAGGGGGTGCCCCAGGGCAATGCCGCTGCCCCGGGGATTGAGCAGCGGGTGGTTTCTGATTCCCAGCTCCTCTGTGCAATATACCGCCTGGGAGGCAAAGGCCTCGTTAATTTCCCACAGATCAATCTGCTCCTTGGTCATGGCGGCCTGTTTCAGCACCCTGGGTATGGCAAAGGCCGGGCCAATGCCCATCAGGGCCGGGTCCACTCCTATTACCGCGTATCCAGCCAATTTCAACCTGGGCTTCAGACCAAGCTCCTTAATCTTTTCTTTGCCGGCAATCAAAACAACGGCGGCGGCATCGTTGGTCTGGCTGGAGTTGCCGGCAGTCACCGTTGCTATTTCATCTTCCATAAATACCGGTTTTAATTGGGATAATGATTCCATGGTGGCACCCGGTCTGATCCCCTGGTCCCGGTCAACCAGCATTTTTTTGGCGCTTCCGTCCTCAGTGGGGACATCCGCTGTCACAGGCAGTATTTCATCCCTGAATAAGCCCTCCACAGTTGCCTTATGGGCTTTGGCATGGCTTTCCACGGCCATTTGATCCTGCTTCTCCCTGCTGATATTAAATTTCCTGGCCACCATTTCGGCGGTATAGCCCATTCTCACCATATTTGGATCGCAGAACCGGCCAAGCCCGGGGTTGGGGTCGACGCCGCTAAGCATCGGCAGATGAGTCATGTGCTGCACCCCGCCGGCTATAATCAAATCAGACCAGCCCATGGCGATGGATGAAACGCCAAAAGCGATTGATTGCAACCCCCCGCCGCAGAGGCGATCCACGGTGCAGCCGGCCGTGCGGTACGGCATACCGGCCATAATGGCGGCATAACGGCCGATATTGGAACCCATCTCTTTCATTAAATAAGTGCCGCCCAGAATGACATCGTCCACCTGTTCTCTTTTTTTCCCGGTTATCCCTGCCCGCTCCAAAACTTCATTTATTACCAGGGCAGCCAAATCATCCGCCCTTATATTTGCAAACCAGGATCTCTTTCCTGATTTTGCTATCGGAGTCCGAACACCCTCAACTATATAAACCTCTCTCATTATCCCAATGCAACCTCCTTTGGTTGGCCTCTTTTTTATAGAGGAGTCAAAGTTTCTTTCAATCATTCAATCACTTGCTGTAATCATAAAATCCCTTGCCTGTTTTACGTCCCCATTCTTTCTTGACGAATTTCTCCACAATAATCGGAGACGGCTTGTGCCTGGGATCGCCGGTCTCCTGGTAGCGCTCGGTGCCGATATAATAGGAAAGATCTATTCCGGTAAGATCCAAAAGTCTGAATGGCCCCATGGGGTGACCCAGGGCGTTGACCACCGCGGTATCAATGTCCTGGTAAGAAGCGACCCCCATATCGTGTATATAAAGGGCTTCCGTTTTTATAGCGGCTACAATACGGTTTACCAGGAACCCGTAAATCTCTTTTTGCAGCAATACGGGAATTTTGCCCATCCTCTCGCACACTTTCATCACGGCATCAACGGTCTCCTGGGATACGTGGGGCCCCTTGACCACTTCCACCAGCTTCATTACCAGGGCCGGGTTAAAGAAATGCATATTGCAGACCTTGTCCGGGCGGCTGGTGACATCGGCAATTTTGGAGCTTACTATATACGAGCTGTTGGTGGCCAGTATCGCGTGGGGAGGGCAAATTTTATCCAGCCGGGCGAAAATATCGCGTTTAAGGTCCAACTTTTCAATAACCGCCTCTATAACCAGATCGGCGTCCTTTGCCGCCCGGGTCAAATCACCGGTAAAAGATACCCTGGCCCGGGCCGCCTCGGCATCATCCTTGGAAAGCTTGCCCTTGGCCACCCGCTCGGGAAGATAGGTATCCACAAAATTTTCGGCTTTTTGTAAAATTTCCTGGTTAATATCCGTGCATATAACGTTAAAACCTGCCAGGGCCGCGGAAAGAGCTATTTGATGCCCCATATTTCCCGCTCCAAGCACACATATATTTTTAATTTCAACATTTTCCATCAATGCTCACTCCTTAATATTGAACTCTTACCAGCCAATATGTTTTTAGATTGGATATTACGATATTTTATTGGATTTAGTCCATATTTTCATTTTTTCAGCCTGCTTTATTAAATCTTCTCTAAAGTCCGGATGGGCAATGCTGATTAGCATTTCTGCCCGCTGCCAGGTGGATTTCCCCTTTAAGTTGACCTTTCCGTATTCGGTTACTATATATGGGGTCACCGTCCGGGGAAGCGTCACAATTCCGCCCGGCGTGATGGTGGGCACTATCCTGGAAACGGTTATGTCCTTGACCTTTCTGGTTGAGCTCAGGCAGATAAACGCTTTACCTCCCCTGGAGCGGAAAGCGCCGTAGGTAAAGTCAAACTGTCCGCCGGTCCCGGAAATCTGCCGGGTGCCCACCGACTCGGAACACACCTGACCGTACAGATCTATTTCAATGGCATTATTAATGGCAATTTGTTTATCATTCCGGGAAATCACAGCGGGTGAATTGGTATAATCCACCGGATAAATGGCGCATGCGGGATTATTGTGGATAAATTCATAAAGCCTGGCGTTACCCATGGCAAAGGTAAATACCATTTTGAAACGGTCTATGCTTTTCCTGGCCCCGGTAATCTTACCGGCCTCATACAAATCCACAAAGGCCGCGCACAGCATTTCACTATGTACCCCCAGATCCTTCAGGTCCGATTCCGCCAGCATTTTACCTATGGTGTTGGGCATGCCCCCGATACCCAGCTGAAGGCATGCTCCGTCTTCTATTTCCTCCACTATCAGCGAGGCTATTTTTTTATCCGTCCCGGCGGGCGGATGTCCGGGTATTTCCACGAAAGGCTCATTGTTGCCTTCCACTATATAATCCACTTCTGAAATGTGCACGGCTTCCTGCGCCCCCCCCAGGCTGCGGGGGGTTTTCCGGTTTATTTCCACAATAACGGTTTTGGCTTTTTCACAAAGGGCTTTCTCATAGGAATTGGACAGGCCGAAATTGAAGAACCCGCTGTCATCCATGGGAGTCGTCACGATCATGGCCACATCCGGAGTGGAGGCATACCCTTCCCGGATATTGACCGGAGACTCCGCATACAGTCCGGGAATGTGAAATGACAGCCCCTGGTCCTGCAATTTGCGGTCATGGCCGCTAAAGAATCCACTGTTGTAAATAAAATGCTTTTGTTCAGGGTCCGCCAGGGCCACCTGCACAGGATTTATAGAGCATACCCCTCTTATTTTCACACCGGTCAATTCGTCTTTTCTCCCGGCCAGGGCCTGGTCCAACGCCTGGGGTGTCATGGCAAAATGGCTGTAAGCCACCCAATCACCCGACTTTACCGCCTTTACCGCATCCTCCGCCTTAACCAGCTTACTTTTGTATTCCTGCTCATATCTGCTCAAGCCGCCACTCCCCTTCATTCTATTCAACCAATCCATTCCCCAACGGCCGCCGCGCCAGGGCCGTGGTCGATGCTCCCGCTTGTCCCGTCGCGGTGGCTTCCCCTGGGGCGCCTTTTTTCATTTCTCGGTCAACTGACCAGGAATGCTTCCTCCGGGCATTCCAGGGCGGACTTGTCGGCGCTTTTTATTACTTGCGCCTGCATATAAACATTGGGCAGTATATTATTGACAAAATATCTGGCGGCGGCTATTTTGCCGGAATAGTACGCATAATCATGATGGCCCGGGTCAATTGCATTAATCTTTTCAGTGGCCACCAGCGCCTGCTCCAGGATGGATTCCGCGGCAAACAGCTGGGCGCAGCAAATAAGCACCCTGGGGGCATAAAGCGGTATCAGCCGGGCTTTTTCCGCCATTGAGCCGTAGAATGAGGCGTACAGGTCCCTGATTTCCAGCACGCAGTTATAGGCTTTTTCCATGTTGTTGATTTCGATGCCGAAGCCTTCCCGGTTTTTATTCTTTTCAATGAACTCTCTTCTGTCTTCCAGCCAGTGGCTAAAAGACGCCCCGCCTTTCATCCTCATCTTGCGGCCCACCAGGTCCATGGCGTGAATAAACGACGTGCCTTCCCAGATGGAAAGTATTTTTACATCCCGGGCATACTGGGATACCGGATACTCTTCGGTGTAACCCACGCCGCCGTATACCTGTATGGCCTGCCCGATCATCTGCCAGGCGGTCTCACTGGAATAGGTTTTGATAAGCGGGGTTAATATCTCCGCCAGTCCCTGGCATCTGGCGGACTTCTCCCGGTCGCCGCCGTGCTCGGCTATGTCCAGGTAATAAAATCCTTTAAAAATCATGGCCCTTATGGCTTCCACCTGGGCCTTCATTTCGATAAGCATTCTTTTTACGTCTTCGTGTTTAATAATAGGTACCCGGCCCTCTTTGGGATTGGTGAAGGGCCTTCCCTGAATGCGCTCCGAGGCATACCGGGCGGCGTAGTAATAAGCCGCCGCCATCTGGGCCAGGGCGTTATGGCCGGTCCCAATGCGGGATTCGTTCATCATGTGAAACATCATGGCCAGCCCCTTGGATGCCCCTTCACCGTCCGGCTGGCTGCCCACCAGGATGCCCCGGCAATTGTCGTTTTCGCCAAAACTCAGCATGGCTGTGGCGGACGCTCTCAGCCCCATCTTGTGTTCAACCCCTATGCAGGTGACATCATTGGGCTCGCCAAGGCTGCCGTCTTCATTTACCCAGACCTTGGGAACTATATACAGGCCCAGCCCCTTTGATCCCGGGGCCCCGCCCTCGGGGCGGGCCAAAACCATGTGAATTATATTTTCGCTTAAGTCCACCTCGCCGCCGGTGATAAACATCTTGGTGCCCTTAATTTTATAAATCCCCGGGTCGCCGGTGGGATAAGCCCTGGTGGCGGCGTCACCCACGTCGGAACCGGCATTGGGCTCCGTTAGGCACATGGTGCCGCTCCAATTGCCGTTTAGCATGTTCTCCACGAACATTTCCCTGTCTCTGTCTGTGCCGAACCGGTAAATGAGGTTGGCAGCCCCGGTGGTCAGTTTTATATAGGACATCAATGCCGGTGACGCGGCAATAAGCATTTCGTTATATGCCCTGTACAGGGTCAGGGGCATAATGGTTTCCGAGCCCAGGGACTCGTTGGCGGAGCCCCACCCGTTTTCCTGCAGGAACCGGTATGCCTTAACATATTCCGGGGGAACTTCAACTTTGCCCCGGTCAAATTTAACCCCGATATGATCTCCTTCTTTATTTATTGGAGACACCACTTCTTTGGCCAGTTTATATACCTCATTTAATATAAAATCCACATCATCCATGCCATAATTATCTTTAAATTTATCAAGACCAAACACTTCTTCCATATCAAGCCATTCATTTAAAATAAATTTCAAATCCCTGATATCATACGCAAATTCCGCCATTTACTAAACTTCCCCCCCCTAAAATGATGCAATCCGGTTTTAATAGTGTTATTTTAAAAATAATTTTTAACCACTTTATGGATCCCAATATCCATCCCGTATTATACCCGACATCACCCCCAACGGAATTACCGACAATTCCTTATTAATCCGCCCAATAGTAAAATCTTTATGCCTCTAAGCTTTTAGAGCAAATAATATGCCATTGTTATCAAAGTTTAATGAATATGTAAAAAAGTGCGAAAACACTAACAAATACTGCTCACCCCAAGATAGAAAAAATCAAATCATTTTGGGCTGGTTCCAAAACAGGTTGCATTCTGGAACCCGGCGGTTACTGAATAAAACCATATGAATTATAATCCCGCAATACGAAACCAGATGCTGAACCGCACAGGCGGCAGGAGAGGCGCCAAAAGAATTGACCTGGTCTTACAGGCTGTTTCGAGATAAATATCCGCCACGGCACGCAAAAAGGACCATCATCTTGTGATGGTCCCTTAAGAAATCATATATTGTCCATTTTTTATTTCGCCGCCGCATCCCGGCCACGGTTCAACCTATTTTTAATCTCCGAGAATACGCCGTTTCTCATTAATACAATCAACATCAGCGCAAATCCTATATAGTCCAGCACGCCGAAGGGAAGCAGCAGGCATAAGCCCGAGGCCAGGGCCATCCATCTGTCCAGAGTTCCCAGGGACCTGGTCAGGTAACCGCTGATGCCCGCGGCGAAAATTACCAATCCCGGAATAACAAACACAATAAATCTAAATAGTTCATATAAATTCAGGTATTGTGGTATCAGCAGGTAAGCGGGGGCGTAGGCAAAAATAAAAGGTATTATGTATGTCATTATGCCCAGCCTGCAGGCCACCAGCCCCGTCTTCATGGGATCCTCGCCGGCTATCTGGGCTCCGGCATAGGAGGCGAAGGCCACGGGCGGTGTAATTGAATACAATGTGGCGTAATAAAAGCAGAAAATGTGCGCCACTTCAGGAATAACGCCAAGTTTGATAAGCGCCGGGCCAAATATGGCGATACCGGTGATATAGGCCGGTATGGAAGGCATTCCCATACTCATAATCAAAATGGCTAGGGCGGACAGGACCAGAGCCAGGAGCAAGCTGGACTGTCCAAAGGCTATAACCATATTGGCGAATTTCAGGTTCAGGCCGGTTTCCACCAGGAACCCGGTTATAATCCCGGCCGCTGCGCAGGCCATGGCGATATATACCGAGGTTCTTCCCGTCTTTGCCAAAATAACGTATAAAGATTTTATATTCAACCGATCGTTTTTCCTTATAAAGCCCAGTATTAACGCAACCACACAGGCATAAAACGCGGCCAGTCCAACGGGATAGAATTTAACCAGGAAGTATAGCAAAACAGCCATTGTAATTAAAAATATATAGAACCCGTTAATCATTATATCTTTATAAGATACGGTGGGAATCGGCATAGCCTTTATGCCCAGCCTTTTTGTCTCCAGCTGAATGGTCAGGAAAAACACGGCATAGAATAGCAGCGCCGGCAGCAATGTGTACTGGCAAACCTTAATGTAGGGAACACCCATATACTGGGCCACGATAAAAGCCGCCACACCCAGCATGGGGGGCATCAACTGGGCCGCCGTTCCCACCACCGCCGCTATTGCCCCGGCTGTGCGGGGAGGATAACCCACTTTCACCATTTCAGGAATGGTGGGATACCCTATGAGGTAAGTGGTGGACATGGGCATCCCGCTGGCCATGCCCACCATGGTACCGGCAACAATGGAGGTTTTGGCCGGCGCGCCTGGGGATTTCCCAAACAGCCTGTTGGCAAAATCCAGAAATGACCTTAAAACTCCCATCTGCTCCAGTATCACCCCGTAGAATATAAAGGGAAACGCCAGGGTGATTACAATCCAGAGGGGACTGCTGAATATTCCCTTTGAGGTAAGGTACATGGTGTCAATTACCCAGTCGAATGTAAAACCAGCATGACCGAAGGGCGGGGGCAGAACCTTGCCAAAGGTTACATAGGCGAACAGCAACAGCGCGATAAGCGCCATGGGCATACCGATGGCCCTGCGGGTGGCCTCCAGCACAGTGATAATGGCGACAACACCTGCAACATACTCCACCGTGGTAAGGGGAGTTATATATTCAACCCTGGTCAGTAAATAATCGGAATTGATTATCAGATAGCCTATTGATGCGGCGGACAATATTGCCAGTGCCACGTCAAATATATTTATCCCGGTCATAAACCGGCTTTTGCCGCCGGGATATATAATAAATGTAAGGGGCAAGGCGAAAAACAGAAAAATAGCCAGGGATAATGAATACCCCATTACAGGTCCCAGAACAACTATTTGCAGTACGAACAGTGATAATGCCGCCCCAAAAAAATCTATTATTTTTCCGGCCTTGCCTTCCAGATTTCTACTCACTTGCAACAACCCTCCCCTTTCAAGGCTGACTCTCATAAAAATCCTGCAACCGGGTTAATATTCCGGCTTAAAGGAAACTAAAAGACCTCCTGCCCGGCGGGTAAAGTATGTATGCTTATACTGCGCAAAGAAAAACCGGGCAGGAGGCCAAACAACAAAAAACATGCGTTTAGCTCGAAAGCTTATTTAGATTGCGCCCTTTTCTTTAAAATATTTCTCGGCTGCCGGGTGAAGCGGAAGCTGCGAGCCGCTGCCATACAGCCTGATCAATTCCTTGGCGGTAAAACCGTTGAATTCACTGTTGCCCACCTGAGCCATGGAATCCATATTCTTTAACATGGAATCCAATATTTTGGCAACGGTTTCGTCGGGCATATCGGCTTTAACCACCCAGGTGGTAATGTCGGCCAGCACCTTGGTATCTTCCGTAACACTTTTGTGCATGCCCTTGGGGATTGTTGCCACCACCAGGGGAAGTTCGGAGGTAACCTTGTTTATAACATCATCACCGATGGCCAGTATTCTGAATTCCCTCTGGGATTCCAGTTCGGCCAGGGCAGCGGATTGGGCATTCACCGCCATGGTATAGGCTATAACGTCAGCCTGCCCCTTGGCCAGAATGTCGCAGGCCTCCTGGTACTTGCCCACGAAATCAACTTTTCCGCCGGCTTTTTGAATACTATCATAGGTTATGCCGGCAGCCTCCAGCATTTTCTCGGGAACGTACCTTGCCGTAAAACCAACCGGATAAGTTACATATTTGATTGGCTTGTCCTTTAGATCAGCTATTGTTTTATAAGGCGACTCCGCGCTGACCAGCAGGGCATAGCCCGCGGTGGTGGTATTGCAGAGAGTCCGGACATTTTTAACCGGCTCTTTAAAATATTCCTTATCTCCTACTTTAGCCACCACTTTACCTTCCACCATGGCCGGCATGTACGAAGAAAAGGTTAATCCCATATCCGCGCTTCCATTTTCAATTTGAATTACATTGCTTACAGCGGAACCCGACAATACATCAACAGTAATGCCTTCTTTGGCGGCAATCCCGGAAAAAGCCGAAGCCTGGGAGTACCAGGTTGTCCCGGTGGGACCGGACAGGAATTTAATGTTCTGAAGCTGGGTAGGCGCAGCGCCTGTTTCTTTCTCTTCATTGCCCTGGCTGCCGCACCCGGCCAAGCTCACTAAAGCCAAAAGAGCTGCCAGAACCAACGCCATAATCTTCTTATTCATTCTTATACCTCACTCTCCGATATACATTGCCTAATTAAAAAATAAAACTTTAACACATCCACCTTCTATCCCACTAAAACCCATTTTTTATGCTAAAACATGAACACCCCCTTGCAAAACTAAAGATAATCCTAATATTGATAATGGCTAATTTAATAAAGAGCAAATAACATGCCATTCTTTTTAAAAATATATATTATTGAAAACACTCAGAAAATTTAATGCCGATAAAAATTATATGCATAAACATCTTTCATTTTGTAACCCCCGGGGTTACCTATCGAAACATTGCCGTTTCATCATTGTCCTTAACCTTCCGCCACAATGTGGTCCTGCTGGTACCCAACATTTTCGATATTTCTTTAATACTGACCCCGGTGGTCAGCAGATAATCGATAATTTCCCTTTCCATATCCTCCAGCTTGCCTATTTTCAAAGTTATGGTATTTTCATCACTGGTTGTGACACTAAATGATTTCCTTATTTTTTCATTAATCAATCTATTTATTAAATCTTCAGGGGTTTGATTTTTCTCAATCAAAAGAACGTATTTTTGGAAGATATTTTGCAGCTCCCTTATATTGCCCGGCCAATCATATTTTATTAATTTCTCCAATGCCGCCTTGGTTAAACCGGGCACTTCCTTTCTTTCCTCCACACTGAACTGGTTTATAAAATAATTGGCCAGCAAAACGATATCTTCTTTTCTCTCCCGCAGGGGAGGAATATCCAGATTCAGCACTTCCAGACGGTGATACAAATCATCACGGAATTTACCCTGTTTTAGCGCCTGTATGAGATCAAAATTAGTGGCTGCAATTATTCTCACATCCACCGGGATAACCCTGTCGCTGCCCAGTCTCATAATCTCCCTTTCCTGCAATATGCGCAGCAGGCGGGCTTGAACCGGTAAGGTCATTTCCCCAATTTCATCTAAAAAAATGGTCCCACCGTGAGCCATTTCAAATAACCCGCTTTTACCGCCTTTTTTGGCGCCGGTAAACGCTCCCTCTTCATAACCGAACAGTTCGCTTTCCAGCAGGTTCTCCGGCAGCGCCGCGCAGTTTACAGCCACAAAAGGCCCTTTGCATCTTTCACTTTCATTATGTATGCTCTGGGCAAACAATTCTTTTCCCGTGCCGGTTTCACCGTATATCAGCACCGTGGCGGTGGCGGCGGCAAATTTCTTTGCCCTCCCGATGGTTTCCACAAGCTGGCGGCTGGCTCCGACAAAATCATCAAATGTATGTTTTGCAACCAGCCCCTTTTTAAATAACTGGCGGCGGATATTTTGCTCCAATATCTGGATCCTGTCGGCGCTTTGAAAATTTATCACCAGGCCTTTTTCTTTGTTTTTAATATTGATTGGCATACTGTTAACCAGGAATTGCTTTTTACCCACTTCTTTAACCACTTCATTCATTTGATTGCCGTTGCTGAACAATGGGCCCAAAAAGGATGATTCCCGGAGCTCGTCCACACAGTGTCCCAATATTCTGCCGGCATCCGCGTCCAAAAGCTTTTCCGCGGAAGGATTCATAAAAGATACGCGCTTTCTTTCATCAAGTATTAAAATACCGTCATTGGTTAATTCAAGCACCGACTTAAACCTCTGGGAACGTTCCTGATCCCGGCGCACACCCTGAACCATTTCCAAGGCCTGTTTTATGGAACCGTATATGGCATCATAGCCGGACTGCACAAGAACAGCGTTGATTCCGGACTTTTTCGCCATTTCATATATGCATAGACCCGTGCTCACAATAACATCCGCATTGGAGCCCAACATTTTTCCGGCCTGCTCTTCCATTTCGTATATATTGCCATAGGGGTAACACTCCACATCTATACCCAGTATGCCGGTAATGGTATCGAATTCCGGACTGAAATCCTGGGTGCGGTGCCCCAGAAAAGCTATTCTCCGGCCCATGCTTTTAGCGGTATTAAGGGCCTGAAGGATGTCAAAGGAAGTAATCTCTATCAATACCACCGGCAGGGAAATGGCTTTTTTTATTTTTCTTCCGGTAACCCCCCGGCTTATTACAATATCCGCGCCCTGGCGCTCAAACTGGTAGGCATACGTAACCCCTTTCTCCAATATGCCTTCCCGGATTTCCAAATCCAATCCCATCTCCCGGGCAAGCTTTTGTATTAATCCGGAAAGCTCGGGATAAGTTGAAACCACTCCAATTTTCACATCATCCATACCTTTGTGCCCCCTTAATGAAAATTGTGATTATGGAACATTTTTCATAAAAAATTTATAAATTTTTATTTTTTTGAAATTTCTTTTAAGTGTACCATTTTAACCAGATTTTTCGCCATATTTTTTAACTCTAATTTTTCTCTTTTAAGAAATCCTTTATCAAAGAAGCCGGTCTTTTACACCTTCCCGGCCATTATATTCACATTATTTACCTGATCGGTTAAGAACTTAAAGACTCATGTTAATGTCAAAAGCAGGGGAACCCCCTGTTATAGCTTTCACAAACCTCGCCGGGCAGTTTTGCCCCGGATACAGTTTGAAGTAAACTGTTGCCAAAACAGTATAATATCCCCTTACATTAACTTAATTCATAATCCTTCGCCTCTTCATTCAATATTCCGGTGGTTTCCTGTATACTTCTCAGGCTGCCGTCAATCTCCTCAATGGAGGAAACCTGCTCCTCCGACACGGCCAATATCTCTTCGGAATTTTTCTCCAGCAGGCTGGTTTTCTCCTGAATACTGCTTAACTTCAGCTTTATTTCATTTAAAGAACCGGAGGTTCTGGAGGCCAATTTTCGAATTTCTTCCGCAACCACATTGAATCCTTTGCCCATATCGCCGGCCCGGGCCGCCTCTATGGCGGCATTCAGCCCCAGCAGGTGAGTCTGCCGGGTTATTTCCTCTATCAACTCTAAAACCCCATCCATATTTTTGGCCTCCTGGCATATAACACCGGAATTCCTGGCCAGCTGGCCCGCCTCAGCCGCCAGTTGCTGTGACGCCGCCACGATATTGGCGGTATTTCCGGATATGATCTCAACGGCTTCGTTAAGCTCGGACGACATCTTTGAAAATTTCTCCTGTTTTACGGCCAGGCTGATGGTAACCATGGAGCCGATAACAGCTCCGGAGGAATTCTTTATGGGAATTGCCGTGGCTATATAAGGTTGCCCGTAAATGGAAGAAGGCACCAGCACAACAACCCTTTGAGCGGTTTTCATGGCCTTATCGGTGGAACTCCCCGGCTTGACAGGGTCGCCGGGCTTAACCCCCAGTTTGGATACGGCGCTGGGTATCACAAAGATAAATTTTTCGGTATCGGTAATGGCCCTGCTTACGGTGGAACCGTACAAATCAAAAAAATAGGGGGCAAATTTGACCAGTTGGTCAAGCAGGGACTGCTCCTCATTTTCCTGGAACTCCGTAACCGGAGCATCCTGCGCCGCCAGGCCGGTTTCGGAAATTATAGCATCATCATCCATGGGGATATTTTTTGGTTCATTTTTCAGCATCTTCGAGACAACGTTTAACATATTATTTTCCCCCGTTATATAAGCTGAAAATTTTTATAATTTACAATAATTTAATATGCAAATTAAATGCCTTCTTAAAATTCTTTGTTTTAACCGGCCTGGACCCGGTACAGGTTTCAGAACTAAACAGCGAATAATTAATTTTGAAACTAGAAAAGCCGGGTAAGCATTTTTGCTTCCCGGCTTTGACCTACTCCAAACAACACGGGGTATAAAAAACGATAAAAATCAGGGCGAACATTTGGCGCAGATGGACCTGAACAAAGTGGTGCTCAGATATCTGTCGCCACGGTCCGGCAGTATGGCCACGATATTGCCGGACTCCATGCCGCCGGCTACCCGCAGCGCCCCTGCCACCGCCGCCCCGCTGGACATGCCCACGAAAATGCCCTCCCTGGTCGCCAGCATCCTGGCCATCTCGAAGGCCTCCTCGTCTTCCACGGTAATTTTTTCGTCCAGAAGCTCCGGGCGGTATATTTGAGGAACTATTGCCTCCTCCATGTTCTTCAGCCCCTGTATGGCGTGGCCTTTTACGGGCTCCACGGCCACAACCCTGATCCCGGGCTTCTTCTCTTTAAGATATTTGCCGGTGCCCATAATGGTTCCGGTGGTTCCAAGCCCGGCCACCAGCACATCCACCATTCCCTCTGTCTGGGCAAAAATTTCCGGCCCCGTGGTCTCGTAGTGGGACAATATATTGTTTTCGTTGCTAAACTGGTTGGGCATGTAATATCTCCCGGGATCGCTGTTCACAATATGGTGCGCTTTCCTGATGGAGCCGTCGGTGCCCTCCTCAGCGGGGGTAATTATCACTTCCGCTCCGTAGGCCTCAAGAATGCGGCTCCTCTCCATGCTGACGCAGCCGGGCACCACCAGCATAACCCTGTATCCTCTGGCCGCCCCGATCATTGCCAGAGCAATCCCGGTGTTTCCCGAGGTCGGCTCAATGATTATCCTGTCCCTGGTAAGCTCGCCCGACTCCTCGGCCTTTTTAATCATGTAATAGGCGGGCCGGTCCTTGATGGAGCCTCCCGGGCTGCCGCCTTCCAGCTTCCCGAAAATTTTAACCCCGGGCTTGGGGCTCAGCGATTTAAGTTCCACCAGCGGTGTGTTTCCTATGGCGGATAATACGTCCATTTTGTCGCCTCCACTATCACGTTTAAATCAAAACATTATTCGTTGTCCCGGCGGCTACTTCCTGCCGGCCGGGACATATACCGCCTATTTCATATTTTTAATTGCCAAAGAAGGGGCATGGTGATAATTTAACGGCACCGATATTATTATAACGTAAAAATTTATACAGGCACTTGACAGCCGGGGTGAATATAAATATTATAATTACATAAACTATACTATATTAGTAAACATTAAAACAAGGCCAAAGGTACTTATATGAGACTAAACCAGGCAACGGATTACGCCATGCGGTCGGTCCTTTACCTTTCGGGACTGCCCTACGGACAGGTGGTGGAAGCAAAGTTAATATCCGAGGAGGAGCGCGTACCCATGCGCTTCCTTTTGAAAATACTCCGGCAGCTGACCCAGGCCGGCATAGTCCAGTCCTACCGGGGGATTAACGGCGGATATTCACTGGCAAGGCCGCCGTCGGAAATAACCATGCTGGATGTGGTGGAGGCGATTGAAGGACCCATCGCCGTCAACCGCTGCCTGCACTCCCCCGATGAGTGCAACAAATTTTTCAGCGCGCACTGCCCGGTTCACCAGGCCTTGTATGAACTCCAGCAGGGCATGAAAGAGCACTTAAGCCGCTATAATTTCCAAATGCTTAAAGAGAGGGTGAAATGAATTTCACCCTTAAACAAAGTATTATAGTGTACTAATTAGGTATACATTATTTTTTAACTAATTGTATACCATTTAAGTATACATTAAAAGGAGGAGTTAAATTATGAGAGTATGTATTTCCGCCGACCAGGTATTGAACGATTTCCTGGCAGCAAGAAGCGGCGTGGAAACATCCTTTAACAGGGTTCCCCCCCAGGCCGTGAAGTGCGGCTTTGGAATGCAGGGGGTGTGTTGCCGGCTCTGCTCCAACGGCCCCTGCCGGATAACCCCCAAATCTCCCCGGGGCGTTTGCGGCGCCTCCCCGGACACCATGGTGGCCAGGAATTTCCTGCGGGCGGTGGCGGCGGGGGCGGCCTGCTACCTTCATATAGTGGAAAACGCCGCCGTTAATTTGAGGGAAATCGGCCGGGGCAACTCCCAGCTGCCCCTGAAGGGAACCGGCCTGCTGAATGAACTGGCGGATAGTCTGGAAACAGGCGGCAGGGACCGCAATGAAAAGGCTGTAAACCTGGCTGAAAGGGTGCTGGCGGACCTGTACCTCCCCAGAAATGACAAGATGCGGCTGGTGCAAAAACTGGCCTACGGCCCGCGCTTTGAATTGTGGAGGCAGGGGGGGCTGCTTCCCGGGGGAGCTAAATCCGAGGTCTTTGACGCCCTGGTCAAAACCAGCACCAACCTGTCCAGCGACCCCGTGGATATGCTGCTCCACTCACTGCGTCTGGGAATCGCCACCGGTCTGTACGGTCTGGCCATGACCAACAAGATTAACGACATCATCTGGGGGGAGCCCCAAATAAGGACGGCCAGGGCCGGCTTCGGCGTGGTGGATCCGGATTATGTAAACATTATGATAACAGGTCACCAGCAGTCCCTGGCAGGCATTTTACAGGACGCCCTGCTGTCCCCGGAAGCGGCGGATATGGCCAGGGCGGCCGGAGCCGCCGGCTTCAGGATTATCGGCTCCACCTGCGTGGGCCAGGATATGCAGCTTAGAGCGGCGCACTGCCCGGAGGTGTTCGCAGGCCAAACCGGAAACAACTTCACCACCGAGGCCTTGGTGGCCACCGGGGCCATCGACCTGGTGGTATCCGAGTTCAACTGCACTTTACCGGGTATGGAAACTGTCTGCCGGCAAATGCTGGTGCCGCAGATTTGCCTGGATGACGTGGCCAAAAAGCAAAACGCCGAGCTGCTGCCCTTTGATATTAGGGAAACCCGGGCTATAGCCGGGAAAATAATGCGCGGGGCGGCGGACAGTTTTGCTGCCCGGAGGAAAAACGTAACGGTCAATGTCCCCTCCCACGGTTACGACGACGTGCTCACCGGCCTGAGCGAAAAAACACTGAAAAACTTCCTGGGCGGCAGTTACAAGCCCCTCATCGACCTCATCGCCGCCGGCAGCATCAAGGGAATAGCCGCGGTGGTGGGCTGCTCCAACCTTACCGCCGGAGGACACGACATATTTACCGTAGGCATGACCAGGGAGCTTATTAAACGCGACATCATCGTGCTTTCGGCGGGCTGCACCAGCGGGGCGCTGGAAAATGTGGGGCTCATGTCCCCGGCGGCGGCGGAATTGGCCGGAGAAAGCCTGAAAAAGGTCTGCCTGAGCCTGGGCATCCCGCCGGTTTTAAATTTCGGCCCCTGTCTGGCCATTGGCCGCCTGGAGGAAACGGCTGCGGATATAGCCGCGGAACTGGGCGTGGACCTGCCGAAACTGCCCTTGATAATATCCGCCCCCCAGTGGCTGGAGGAGCAGGCGCTGGCCGACGGCGCCTTCGGCCTGGCCCTGGGTCTCACCCTGCACCTGGCCATTCCTCCATTCATTACCGGCAGCGAGCTGGTAACCGGAATCCTGACCAAAGGGCTGGAGAATATCACCGGCGGGCGGGTTATTGTGGATGGCGACATAAACTCCACGGTTGACCGGCTGGAAGCGGTGATCCTGGACAAGAGAGCGGGCCTCGGCCTGTAAAACAAGGGGTGATGAATATGCTGAGGATATTGATAAAACCCGAATTGTGCGCGGGCTGCAAAAACTGCCAGGTAGCCTGCCTGGCGGAGCACAGCCCCTCCGGCTCGGTATGGCTGGCTGATCTCTCCGGAGGCCACGGCCGGCCCCGGAACTCCGTTGAGTTGAACTCCCGGGATCTGCCCGTGCCCCTTACCTGCCGGCACTGCCAGGAACCGGAATGCGTCACGGCCTGCATTACCGGGGCGCTGTCCAAGAACCCCGCCACCGGACTGGTGGAGCACGACCAGGGGCGCTGCGCGGGCTGCTGGATGTGTGTAATGTCCTGCCCCTTCGGCATGATATCCCCGGAAGCCCTGGAGAAAAAAACCGCCGTTAAATGCGATTTCTGCCAAGGGCGGGAAACCCCCCGCTGCGTGGAGGCCTGCCCCACCGGAGCCATCTGCCTGGCCGAGGTTTCACCGGAGACCGGAAATAACACAACTCCAGGCGAAGCACCGAAGGAGGAGGGATTGCATTGAAATACTTAATTCTTGGGGCCAGCGCGGCAGGCTTGAGCGCCGTCAGGGCCATAAGGCAGCTCGACGCCGGTGGTGAGATCACGGTTCTTTCCCGGGACAGGCAAATATATTCCCGCTGCCTCCTGCCGGAAGTATTGGCCGGCAGGAAAGACCCCGGGGCAACCCGCTTCGTCCCGGAGGATTTCCTGGAAAGGCACGGTGCGCGCTGGTTCGGCGGGGTTGAGGCCACCCGCCTGCTAACAGGGGAAAAGGCCGTGCTGGCGGACACCGGCGACAAATTCACCTACCACAGGCTGCTTATCGCCACCGGGGCATCGTCGTTCCTGCCTCCGGTGGAAAATATCCGCAAGGGCCGGCAGGTATACGGACTGCGCAACCTGGAGGATGTGGAAGCCATTTCGGCAGCCGCGGGGAAAGGCCGCGGCGCCGTGATAATGGGCGGCGGCCTGGTGGGGGTGGACGCCGCCGCGGCTTTAAATGAAAGGGGCGTTTCCGTAACCATAATAGAGGCGGCGGGCCACATACTGCCCCTGCAGTTGGACCGGCGGGCCGCGGAGCGCTATCAGCATATTTTCCGGAAGCGGGGTATGGAAATAATAACAGGTGAAATGGTAACACGTATATTGCTGGACGGGGACGATAACGTCACCGGGGTGGAGCTCAAGGGCGGCCGGACAATTCCCTGCGCCCTGGTGGTGGCGGCCGCCGGGGTCACTCCCAACATCTCCCTATTGAAAGACACCGCGGTTGAAACGGGCAGGGGCATACGGGTTGACGAATACCAGGAAACCTCAGTGGCGGATATATTTGCCGCCGGTGACGTTTGTGAGTCCCTGGAGGCTTTCACCAAGAAAATTACCACAACTCCCATCTGGCCGCTGGCGGTGCAGCAGGGCCGGGTGGCGGGCTGGAATATGGCCGGGGCGCGCCGCAAACCGTTAAACAATTTTGCCTTCAGGAACTCCATGGAATTTTACGGGCTGCCCGCCGTTTCCTACGGCCTCACCGAGGCCCCGGGGCCCGGCTACGAAACCTTTACCAGGGAGAGCGGGGAGAGCTATAAAAAGTTTATTTTGAAAAACGGCCGGCTCCGGGGGGCGATTTTGCAGGGCGATATAACCGGAGCGGGGGTTTACGGCGCTTTGATAAGGGAAAACATCCCCGCCGGCGCCACCGGAGAGAAGCTGTTCGGATTAACCTACGCGGATTTTTTCAACCAGCTTGAAGACGGCAGTTTTATATTCTGAAAATAAACATAAGGGTTAAAAAAACCTTCAACGGTGATAATAATAATGCTTCTACCGGAATATCCCCTAATTTACGGAGGTGTTGTTATTGGCGAAAAAAGTTGCCGTTGAAGAAAGCCTGTCCGATTTAAAGGAAGCTTTAACCAGGAAGGGTTATGAAGTGGTTGCCCCGGGCAGAACTGATAATGTAATGGCCATGGTGGTTACAGGAATGGACAACAATCTCATGAACATGGAAAGCATTGCCATCAATGCCCCGGTTATTGACGCGTCGGGATTTACCACGGAACAAATTTTATCCAGGCTCAGCGAGCTTTCCTGACAACCCCGGAAACCCGGGAATAATCCCGGGCTTCTCTTAATTCGCATTATTTAAAAAACACCGGGTGGGAACCAAAAGCAGCGGGGAATACGCTACTTTTGGTTCCTTTCCAAATGGGCCGGGGCGATTTTGAATATGATAAAAAAAGTGGTGCCCTGGGACCCTGTTTCAATTTCTATGGTTGCGTTGTGCCTGGCGGCAATACTGTAACAGGTGGCCAGCCCCAAGCCGGTGCCTTTCTCCTTGGTGGTAAAAAAAGGGGTGCCTAATCTTTCCAATACCTCCGGATCAATTCCCACCCCCTGGTCCTGTACCGACAGAACCACATTTTCACCCTCCCTGGAGGTCCGGATAGCCATGCAGCCCCCGGTGGACATGGCCTCAAGCCCGTTACGGGCGAGGTTTAGTATCAGTTGCCGTATCTCCTTCTCGTCCAGCAGCAATTCAGGAACTTCCCCCAGATCAAGCCTGACATTTTTGTTTTCATTGATGGCATCAGCGTTAATCAGGGGGAACATGGCCTCCACAATGGAATTGATATCACGCATTTTCTGTTCCACCGGTCTGTCCCTGGCCACCGCCAGGTATTCCGTGATTATGGCGTTGGCCCTGTCAAGCTCGCCAATCATCAGTTTAAAATACTCTGAAAAGCTCGTGCATTCTTTCCTGCCCTGCAGCAATTGCAAAAAACCCCGAACAGAAGTCATGGGGTTTCTTATTTCATGACCGATTCCGGCGGCCATCTGGCCGACCAAGTTTAAACGGTCCAATCTTGCCATCTCCATTTCTATTTTTATCTGCTCCGATATATCCCTGACGATGGAGGAAAAGCCGGTTATTTTTCCATCCGCCCCTTTAAGTGGAGATATTGATATGGAAACATTAATGGGACTGTCTCCTTTTTTAAGGCAAATGGTCTTATAGTTTTTAAGGCCAAAGCCCATTGCAACCCTCTCCAGGTCATTGCCAAACTCCTCGCGGCTTTCGGCCGGCATCAGAATCGAAAAATTCTCTCCGATTATTTCCTCCGCTGAATAGTTAAAAATATTTTCCGCTCCGGGGTTCCAGCTTATTATGGTGCCGTCCGGAGACCCGCTGATTACGGCGTCGTTTGAGGACTCCACAATGTTTGCCAGGAGCAGAAGCATTTCTTCCGTCCGCTTGCGCTGGCTGATGTCGTTTATTATCAGGCTTGTCAGGTAGCGATCGTCCCTCCCCCTGAAAAGACTGGCGGAAAGCTCCCCGGGAAATTTCGCTCCATCTTTACGTTTTAGCACGGTTTCACATTTAAATTTGCCGGTGCAGGCCATCTCCTTCACGGCTTTTTTGTAGCCGGGATCATCCATGTCAATAATGCTTGCAATTCCCGCCCGGCGCAGTTCCTCCTCACTCAATCCAAACATGCGGCAGGCCGCCGGGTTTGCCGCCACGATGGCACCATCAGGACGGTTTAATATTATTCCGTCCGCGCTGTTCTCAAACAGGGAGCGGTAACGCTCCTGGCTCTCCCTAAGCTTCAATTCCGATTGCTTCCTGGCGGATATGTCCCTCAAGTAAACTGAGATTCCTTCGGCGGACGGGTAAGCGCTAACCTCCACCCATCTCAGCAGGGAAGGTATAAATTCCTCAAAATGAACGGCTTTCTGTTCCGACATCGCCCTGTGGTATTCCCTGTAAAACCTGGAGCCCAGGTAACTTGAAAATTCAGTCCATATATTCCTGCCCACAAGTTGATCTTTTTTTCTTCCAAAATGCTTTTCCGCCATGAAATTCACGTAGGTAAACCGCCACTGGTTGTCCAGTACGAAAAAAACATCCTTTATGCTTTCAATGATGCTCATTATTTGCCTGTTTGCCCTGTCAAACTGATGCTCAAGGAACTTTATTCCCGTGACATCCCGGCCCGCGGAGTAAAAAAGCTGAAACTCCGGCACCGGTAAAGTGGTCCACTCCACCCATTTATAAGAGCCGTCCTTGCAACGGATGCGATTTTGATAACGGCACACCGCGGTGCTTTCTTTTTTAGCCTTTTTACAGGTATCCTTGCTGGAATCCAAATCATCCGGGTGAATGAAACACAGGCAAGACTTTTCTATTATTTCCTCCGCCGTGTATCCAATTAATATTTCCCCCGCTCTGTTCAGTCGTTTAATGCAGCCTTTGAAATCAACAACACACAATAAGTCCTGGGATAAATTAAAGAATATACCAAGTTCAGCGTTTCTCCCGGGCATTTCAAGTAATTCGCCAATTATCAGGTCTTTTGGTTTGTCATTATCCTTCATCGCAAGCCGCCTCCGAGACTCAGTACCTTTGTAAAACAGATGGATACTTTAGTACTTTCAACATCTTCCCTGACAATACCTTCGGAGATTATGGCATAAATTGTCATATTATATTAAAAATAGTAGCAGTTTCTCAATATTTCATTTTCACAATTGTAAAACCCCCGGGTGCAACCCGGAGGCTCCTCCGTTTCATAGCACCCGGCGGTTTTTGAAAAATCCGTCAGGTTATTTTTTCCCTTTGTAACCCTATTGGCAAATTCTTAATAGTATGTAACATAACTGGAAATCCGTAGAAAGGGAGTGCAAATAATGGGATTTGGATTTGGCCCACCCCCGGGTC
The DNA here is from genome assembly GCF_002933875.1 of Desulfocucumis palustris. Classification (GTDB taxonomy): domain Bacteria; phylum Bacillota; class Desulfotomaculia; order Desulfotomaculales; family Desulfocucumaceae; genus Desulfocucumis; species Desulfocucumis palustris. The sequence goes on from NZ_BFAV01000157.1 coordinate 24,475, forward strand.
CCGGGTCTCCCAAGGGGAAACCTGGAGCCGGTCCGGGTTTTAAACGGCCGCCCTATACACCTGGCGGCACCGGGTATTCTCCCGGGTACGGCCCGGGATTTGGCCCCGGTTATGGTCCCGGATTTGGTCCTGGTTTTGGTCCCGGCCCTGGTTATGGTCCCGGGTTTGGTCCCGGATTCGGCCCCGGCTTTGGCCCCGGCCCGGGTTATGGCCCTGGTTTTGGGCCGGGTTTTGGCCCTGGCTTTGGCCCCGGTCCGGGTTACGGCCCTGGATATGACAAAGGCTCGGAACCTCTCTACCCGCCGGGATTCGGTATTGGATCGCCTGTCAAAAAACCCTTCCCGAAAAAAAATAACCAAAGATAATAGTAGCCCCCTGGCCGGACGTTGCAATAGTTACGACCGGCCAGTTTTTTATTAAAATACATATTTGCCGCCATAAAAGAAGGAAGACGGAGGTTGTAACGCAAATAAAATAATTACTAATATAAAACAGGATGGAATAATATAATGATAAGATTATTGATAACATTTGTAATGGTGGTGTTGCTGATAACCACAACAGGAGCGGAGGCCCGGGGAGCGGATTTGTCCTCCAGCGACATGGAGTACCAAGGACTGCAAAACCGGCTTGAGCAGATGCTGGGGAGGGAAAAGGGTACTTACGGAGTATTAGTCATGGATATTCAATCGGGCAGGGTCTGTGCCCTTAACCCCCTGGAACCTTTTCACGCCGCCAGCACATTTAAGCTGCCCATGAATATCTATCTTTTTAAAAAAATAGCATCGGGAGAGACGGACCCGGGCCAAAAGCTTGTCTACCGGGAAAGCCACTACGAGGGGGGCACGGGCAAGCTGCAGTACAACTCCCCCGGCACCTCCTACACCATTGAAACACTGTCCCAATACTCCATAATATACAGCGACAACGTAGCCACCAATGTTTTACTGTCATTCCTGGGCAAGAAAAACGTAAAGGACTTTATGAGGCAATCCGGAGGACTGGTGGTTGACGACAGTAAAAACCTGACCTGCCCCAGGGATATGGCCCTGTACATGCGTGAGCTGCTTGAATTCGCCGGTCAAAGTCCGGAACAGGCCAACCGGTTGATTGATTACCTGGAAAACACCGTATTCAATGAAAGAATTCCGGCACTTCTCCCCAAAAGCGTGAAAATAGCGCACAAGATAGGAAACTGGCCGGCCACCGCCACGTACAATGACGTTGGATACGTAAGGCACCCGGTCAACCCTTATATAATATCCATTTTCAGCAAAAACACCCCGGGCGCGGGCAGGGCTTATGACGTAATAAGCAGAATTTCCAAAGCCGTATATGACTACCAGAATGATTTTTTTGTGGTTAGCCTGCTATTTAACGGAACCCCCCTGGAATCCGACGTTCCGCCTTTCATGGAAAGCGGCCGGGTATTTGTGCCGGCCAGGGTTGTGGCGGAGGCGCTTGACGCTAAAGTGACCTGGGACGGTGAAAACTGGACAGTGGGCATAACGGGAAACGGGAAAAACATAATTCTGCAGGTTGATAACCCCGAGGCCAGGGTAAATGAAGCCTCAATAGAAATAAATCCCCCCGCCAGATTGATAAACGGGAGGACAATGGTGCCGCTAAGATTTGTGGCGGAAAACCTGGGAGCGGAAGTACTGTGGGACGACCCGGCACACACGGTGAACATAATACCCGGGACAGCAGCGGATGAGCAAGAGAACCAATCAGCGCAACAAAGCCCAAATTCATAAAGCGGGAGAGTTAAATAGCTATATCCATTGGCTCCGGTAAAGGTTTACCCAAAAAGAAGCCCTGGGCATAGTCTATTTTTAATTCGTCAAGTATTCTCAACACATTTTCATTCTCCACATATTCGGCCACAGTCTTTTTGCCCAGGGTATGGGCCACTGCGTTCATAGCCTGCACCAGGGCCCGGTAGGAATATTCCTTCTCTATATTTTGCACAAAGGAACCGTCAATTTTAAGATAGTCCACCGGTAATATACGCAGGTAGGAAAAAGAGGAAAAACCCGTCCCAAAGTCATCCAGCACAAACCGGCAACCCAGTTTTCTCAGCCTGCGAATCCACATTTACGATTGCATCAGATCCTTTACCGCCACTGTTTCCGTTATCTCAAAGCCAATTCTGGAGGGCTCCACCCCGTTGCCGACTATAAGCGCCTCTATGTAACCCAGCAGCTCTTTATCGCCCAGGCTCATACCGGATATATTTATACACAGGCTTAACCCCGGATACTTATTTAAAGCTATAAGGGAGTTTTCCACCACCCAGCGGTCAATCCGGGGCATCAGGCCAAACCTTTCAGCAGCCGGCACGAATATCCGGGGTGATATAATTTCTCCGTTATCTCCCCTCAGCCTCACCAGCGCTTCATAATGATTCACTTTTCCGTCCCGCAGGCTAACCACCGGCTGAAACAGCAAAATAAAGCGGTCTTTTTTTAACGCGTTTTTTATCAGGGCTACCAGTTGGTTTACCCTGGGAGCCCCCTCGGCATCCTCTTCTCCGGGCCGGATAAAGACTATCCTGTTGCGTCCCGCCTCTTTGGCCGAATACAAGGCTGTATCCGCGTCAGACAGCAGTTTGATATGATCAATAGTCCCGTCAACCATTACTATTCCGCCGCTGATGCTTATATTAAAACCGGTGATGCGCAAGGTTGAAGAAAGCGCGTCATGATCAACGGCCCTGCGCAGCTTTTCCGCCACGGCCAAAGCCTGGTCGGTATTAACCCCTTCCAGCAGTATCGCAAACTCATCGCCTCCCAGGCGCGCCAGCAGATCCTCTTCCCTTAGATTGTTTTTAATAATGTTGGCCATGGAAATCAACAGCTCGTCACCGGCGGCATGCCCCATGGTATCGTTAACCAGCTTAAAATTGTCCAGGTCGATAAATATCAGGGCGCTGCTTTTGCCCCGCCTGGCCTTTGCCACCGCCCGCTTGAGAACTTCCTCCAGATAGTACCTGTTAGGAATATTTGTAAGCGAATCGTGGGTGGCCAGATATTGCAAATGTTCCTCAAATCTTTTACGCTCGGTAACATCCTGCTTAATGGCGATAAAATGATTAATTTCCCTGTTCTTGCCGTATACCGGGGTTATGGTCATCTCCTCGTTATACAGTGATCCGTCACACCGGCGATTGACTATCTCCCCCCGCCAGACCTTGCCTGCCAGTATGGTGTTCCACATGCCCTGATAAAAGGCCTGCCCCTGTGCGCCGGATTTCAATATGCTCATGGTTTTTCCCAGTATTGCCTGGGCCGCATACCCGGTAAGACGGCTAAAAGCCCCGTTAATGTAGACTATTCGCCCCAGGCTGTCAGTAATGGCGATGCCGTTGGCCGCAGATTCCAGGGCGGTGCTCTGCAGTTTCATAGCCTCCCTGCTCCTACGGGAACGCCCAAGTTTGAGAAAAAAAACAAGTGCGCAATAACAAAATAGTCCGGTGGCCAATAAAGCCATAACGGAAATAATAATGTGATCCGGCTGGCTACCGTTCAACCCGCTCATAGGCTACACTCCCGCTGTCACAAGCTGAGCACCCTGTCCCTTGTAATAAATTGTTTAAAAAGGAAAAATAAATATTACATTCGACACAGGTTGTCATTATCCTGCTTTGGCTTAGGCCTTGTTTCCCATTTAAGTATGACTATTTTCTCATTTTTATATTGTATTTAAAAGCCCGCCCCGGAATCCGGGGCGGGCTGGACAGTTTTTTCCGGGGCTATTTCAGCTGATATTAATACTTACTACCCATGCCACTATTTTTACAACCTTGCCGTTTTCAATGGTAAGCTTTACATCCGCCCCTTTTTTCAAATCCTCCAGGTCCCCGTCATCATCGTTGATTATTACATCCACTCCGCCGGCCAGATTGTATACCTTATATACACCATCCTCCTTCACTGTAATGCTGGAGGAACCCACCGATTCCAGTACGGCTGATACGGTTTCAGATTTGGCAACTATTTTAATTACCTTTCCGCCGGCCATGGTCAGCTTTACCTGGTAACCCTCTTCCAGATCATCAATATCCGCGTCATCACCGTCCAGTTTCACGTCGACATCTTCATCCAGGGCATAGGTCTTAAGCACATTGTTTACCTCAACCTTTATTCTGGTTTTCCCCACGGACTCCAGCACACCGGTAACGTAACCGTTTTGGGTCTCGGCTTCTATTTTGGTAACCTCACCATCGTCCAGGGTTAGTTCCACCTCATATCCCTTTTCAATATCTTCAAGGTCGGCTTCCTCTCCATAAATCTCCACTTCCACATCTTTATCCAGGTCATATACTTTCAAATCGCCGTCCACCTTGATTGTTATACTTGAGGAGCCAACCGATTCAACTATCCCGTCAACTGTTCCGTTATCGTTATCGTCTTCGTCTTCGTCTTCGTCCTCATCAATGGAATCCCCGGTACTGCGGGCTATAACAACAATGGCATTTCTATCGCTGTCCATCAATACGGCTACGGTATCTCCCTCGTCCAAATCCTCCACTTCGGCGGATTTGCCGTCCAGGTAAATCAACGGGTCATTATCCAGAAATACCGTCAGCTCACCGGAAGCCGTGCTTTTTCCGCTTATTCGCTTCAAGATAATGGAGGAATCGTCCCCGTCATCAATTTCACTGATGATTCCATGGACATAGCTAAATCCCTGCCTGGGTGAAGGGATATCGGAACCTTCCCTGGCTCTCACCAGCATGGTAGCTATTTCAGCCCTGGTCACCGGGTCGCCCGGCTTGAAAAGATGACCGGGATATCCGGAAATAATTCCCTCGTCGCTGGCAACCTTGACATATCCGGTTGCCCAGGCCGGTATGGCCGCCTCGTCCCTGAATTCCAGATCCTCACCCGTGTTTTCTATGGCCTCGTCCTCCAACCCCATTGCCCTGACCAGCCATACGGCAACCTCATAACGCTGGGCCGGTTTGTCGAAGGCAAGGGTATTGAGTTCCACCTGGCTGAGTATCCCCTTTTCAACCGCCATGTTCAGGTATGACCTGGCCCAGGATGACGCCCTGTTAATATTATTATACTTTCCGGGCGGCAGCTGATTGTCGGAAATATCCCCGGAGGCCATGCGGACAATCATGGTAATGGCTTCTTCCTTGTCCACCGGCTTGTTCGGCTGGAAGGTGTTGTCCGTGTATCCTTTAATTACATTTTCAGCGTTAATTAATACTATGTTCTGCTCCGCCCAGTGACCGGAAATGTCCTTAAACTGAACTTTCTTAGCAGCATTAGACTTTTCCCGGCCCTTCATTTTGTTATTATCCTTCCAGGCCGGCGCCGCCATGGCGCTGCCCGCCGTTAGCGCCACGGAAAGACAGGCCGCGGTAATAATAAGCAACAATTTTTTAACCCTCATTATTAATCCCCCTTTGACCATAAATAGCTCTTCCAAATATCGCGAATACCGGACTTCTCATTTTCTCTTTGCCCTTTTTTCACTGTTTCGCCCCTGGCGTCCTTTTTATCCGGCTGTTTTTTCGGAAAAGCTCCGGACTCCTTACCATTGCCGGATTTATTTTGTTTGCTTTGATCGGGAAAAACCGGTACGCCACCGGACTTTGCCCTTTTATAGTCATCCCTTCCGGTGGATTTGCCCGTTGCTCCTTTTTCAATATCACTACTCCGGCCTTTTTCTCCCCCGGCCCGCTTCAATTCATTATCCCTGCCCCGCAGCCCCTGGGTTTTAACCGCCGGCCGGGCAGGGAAACTTTGGATAGCGCCGCTTGATTTATTGCCTCTATCCCCAATTTGAAGCTTTTTCTTACCTTCCCCGGGGAAAAGTTTTTCCAGCCTGATATTTTTGCTCTTTTCCAGCTGTTGCAAATTTTCCCTTTTTAATTCCTCTATCTCCACCTTGACGTGGTTGTCACCGGCCCGCTCCTTAAACAGCATTTTTCCCGAGGAGACTCCGGCTTTCACAGCCTTTTCCCGGAGTTCCGGCCGGACTTCCTCCACCACCACCCTGGATTCCATTGAATTGGCGGTTAACGGTTTTTCAATGGCTTCCTCCACTGATTGGGGTTTGACAACCTGCTTCAGCTCAGCTTTTTCGGCTACGGTTTTTTCGTTACTGTACACCAGGGTGCTCAGTATGAGGTTTTCCTGCCCTTCCTTGATATAGCCCAGGTGTATGGCTTCCTCCACAATATTGGACAAGCCCTGGGATAAAGGAAGTTTTTTGAGGTGCATGTTAAGTAGGAGCTTTTTTCCGTCCTCATTCAAGCCCCTGGCGTCGATGATGCGGCTTTGCCCGTCAATCCCAAGCTCTATGCTGGGATTAATGTCCAGAGACACATAGGCCGCGGCTTGGGGCTGCAGGCCGTCAGTCAGGCTGTAACCGGTTAAAAAGATTACCAGCAAGGCCGCCGCTGCCGCCAGTATCCTTATAATCCCGAACCGGGCGCCCCTGGCGGGCACCGCCCTGGAGGAAATCTCATCCCCCAGCCGGACCTGGTTTACAGGAAGACGAACTTCCTCAAATCCGCCTTCGGGGGTCATAACAATGCAGGAAGCGGTTTTCAATTCAACCACCACGCCGCTGACTATTTTATTGTTCACCGCTTACCGCACCCCCTCCGGCCCGGAGTCATCCAGACTTAAATAGGAATTAAGGTATAAAAACCTCTCCCTGTGATATAAAACCAGGGCAACCGCAATTATATATTTCCGTCCCCTTTCCAGGGTCTTTCGCCCAAGCCCGCAGGCCACACCCAGTTCATTAAGAGGAAGGCGCCTATTGCGGAAGAGGTAAGCCATCAGGTCCCGGCGCCGGGACATCTCCCGGGACGCGGCAATCAGCTCCTGCCGGTGCTGCTTTCTCTTTGGGGCTATGTTCACCAGTTCGCTAAATGTAATTTCATAATCAGCCAGCAGCTTTCCGTATTCAGTTATTTCCGAGGCCCTCTCCAGGGCTTCCTTCTCCCGGCGGTACAGTTCCCAGGCCTTGCTCAATTCCGCGGGGGTAACTTCCTCTTCCCCGTCCTGCAGGCTTAAATCCTGGGGAATCAGCTTTTTCTCCCGGCGGTAATAGTCTTTTAGCCTGCTTTTGATAACCAGCCCCGCAAAGGCGGCGAAAGAATCGCTGCGCTCCATGTTAAAGCGGTCCACAGCCTCGTTCAGGGCGATCAGACCGATGCTCAGCTCGTCATCCCTGCCCCATTCCAGGCCTCTGCCGCAGCTTTTTTCCGCTATTTTCAAAACATGAGGTTTGTACGCCCTCAGCAGTTCCTCCCGGGCCTCACCATCACCGGACCGGGCCCGGGCCAGATTAGACTCCAGTGCCTCTCGTTCCAGCAAAGCGACACATCCCCTCGCTACCCCCTGCATCACCTCACTTGCAATGTCCGCTTTAAAAACCGGTAAACTGTTAAACCGGCTAATTGCGCGAGCATTTCTATCAGCTTTCTTTTTTTTAAATACGGAGGTATTAACAGGTTAGTGGGGGTAGTTTATAATTAATTGGCCTCTTAGCATAAAGGGCCTTGACAGTATTGACGGCATCGGCGGGCGTTTCGTTCCGTATCCCCCGGCCTAAGCGTTCGGGGTCGCCCAGTCTGCCGGCGAGATAAAAAAGGAACCGGTTGTTTAACCCGGTTCCCGTGACCCAAATCCGAACTGTCAAGGTTTTATATAAGAGTAACCTTCAGACTGTTTTTGGGCAATTTCCGTTATACCCGCCGAAACCGCCAGGACAAAACCGGGCAGGGAGCTTTCCTCCAGGGCGTGCATTTTAAGGGCGTTGCGGCAGGCGGCAAACACTACCCCCTGACTGTGTAATACTTTCATTTCCTCAATTATCGCGGCATCCCCGGCATAGGCCGTCACCCCGGCGCCATTGGCCACAATTTCCACGTCCGCCCGGCCCTGCCCCACATCATTAATAAAATTTCGCGCATTTACCAGAACTATTTTCCATCTTTCCGGTTCGTTCACATGAAACAGCACTTTAAGCCTGTTCAAAGCAGCGCCTCCCTTCACATTAAAGCCCTAATTCGTATAACAGGGTTAATTTTAGTAAACATTTTAATACAAGTCAAACAATAGTTGGGGACACCCCTTCATTTTGGCCGCCGCTTTAAGCCCTCCGCCCGGACGGAAATTTATGGGCGGAAAAAAGGGAAAGCTATGAAATCTGTCGAAAATATAAGCCCAAATAAATAAATGGGGGATTTTTGCATGGAAGGTTTAAATTTCTCCGGCCTCGTCTGGCTGCTGTTTATACTAATGGCCTTTATACCCATGATTAAGCAGTTCCAGCTACAGAGCCAGCGTTTTAAAGCCTTAAGTCAATTGGAGCGGAAAAGAGGAACCCGGGTGATAGCCCTGATTCACCGACAGGAAATGTTTTCCTTTTTCGGGTTTCCCCTGACAAAATACATAACCATTGACGATTCGGAACAAATTCTCAGGGCCATCAGACTCACCCCCAAAGACATGCCCATCGACCTTATTATGCACACCCCCGGCGGGCTGGTGCTGGCCGCGGAGCAAATCGCCCACGCAATTCGCATGCATGCCGCCAAAATAACCGTTTTCGTGCCCCATTACGCCATGTCCGGGGGCACCCTGATAGCCCTGGCCGCTGATGAAATTGTAATGGACCCCAATGCCGTGCTGGGTCCGGTGGACCCTCAAATCGGCCAGTATCCCGCGGCATCCCTTATAAAAGTGACCCGGGAAAAGAACATTAACGACACGGATGACCAGACCCTTATTTTGGCGGACATCGCCCAAAAGGCTGTTACCCAGGTAAAAAGCAAGGTTTTCCAAATATTAAAAGACCGCCTGGGTCAGGAAAAGGCGGAAGAACTGGCAAGCACATTTACCGAAGGCCGCTGGACCCACGACCACCCCATCAGCTGCGAAGAGCTGATCAGCCTGGGATTTCCGGTATGCGCTGAAATGCCCCCGGAAATTTACGAGCTCATGGATCACTTCGACCAGCCGGTACGCCGCCAGCCCACGGTGAATTACATTCCCCTGCCCTATCAGAGGGAGAAAAAATAAGCCTCCCCAAAGGGAGGCTTATTTTTATTGACTCTTATTTTTTTGAAAACACTCCAGGCATACCATGTCTATTTTTATATCGGGTTGAAATGGTACAATACACTGTTTACCGCATGAGGAACAAGTCATTACAACTGTTTTTGGTCTATATGATCTGTTGGTGGTATTTTTTTTGTTATTTGAAGAGCGATTGTTTTTAGCCATTAAGCCTCCGATAAATATTTAGGAGCTTATTTATAACAAGCTCCTAAATAATTTAAAATCTAACGGTAAGAACCGGCCCTTCGGTTGGGAGCAAACTTCTGGTAACAATCCCTGCAATATACAGGTTTATCCTGGCTTGGCACAAAAGGCACACTGGTTTCCTGCCCGCAGTTGGAGCAGATTACTGAGTGCATTTCCCGTCTGTTTTGAGAATAACCCCCGCCACGATTGGCGTTCTGCTTGCGAATGGCACGGCATTCAGGGCAACGGCCCGGTTCATTTGAGAAACCCTTATCAGCGAAAAATTCCTGTTCTGAAGCAGTGAAGGTAAAGTCCTGACCGCAATCACGGCATGTTAAAATTTTGTCCTGAAACATTAAAAAAAACCCCCTTTAAATTAATGATCCGAAATCCTCTAGGCTTGGTACAATGACTATTCTCACCAAAAGGATTTTCGATAAGAAGGTTTGTTTCCAGACCTAATGAACTTGAGATTGCTTATTGTATCACATTAAATGTTTTTTGTAAATGTTTGCCTAAAAATATTCGCGCAGCGAATGCACCTCTCCGGCATATAAATTTAAAGTGGAAGAAACAAAGCAGCCCTTTACGGCTGCTTAAGTCCGAGATGGGGTTTTAAAGCATCTTGAAGAATTTGAGAGAAATTAACATTCTTTTCTTCCGCGATGGTATTAAGCCATTGCGCAATATATTTTATATCAAAGACCACAGAAGACAGGACTTCCGGCAGCCTAAACCGGTCAACGGAAACGCAAATAAGCCCTCCCAAGTTTTATTAACCTTGCGGAGGGCTTATTTTTACTGTTTTTTTGGTGGGCCATGAAGGACTCGAACCTTCAACCTGACGATTAAGAGTCGCCTGCTCTACCAATTGAGCTAATGGCCCTCATGGCTGGGGCGGCTGGATTCGAACCAACGAAATGCCGGAGTCAGAGTCCGGTGCCTTACCGCTTGGCGACGCCCCAATGCATATTATACTAACATACAAATATCTTATGAGTCAAATAAATATTTTTCATGATATTTTTAAGAATTGATTACGTATGGTTTTTTTAACCCATTTCGTTAAAGTTTCATTTAATACATATGCCCATATTCATAGTATACCCTTCCGCCGCCCAGGTCAATATTTTATGTGACTTTATCAAAGTCTTGGCACACCGGATTTAAATTTGCGGCGTTCAATGGTAAAATACTTGTTGACTTTATATCCGGGCGGGTGATGAAAAATGGTTCTTCGGTCGGTGCTGCTCTTCATTCTGGCTGGCTTGGCGGAAATAGCCGGGGGATATTTTATCTGGATCTGGCTCCGTTATGACGCCGGCATAATGTTTGGTTTATTGGGAGGAATTGTATTGGTCTTTTACGGCATTATCCCCACCTTTCAGCAATTCCCCGCTTTTGGGCGCATTTACGCGGCTTATGGTGGCGTTTTTATTGTTATGTCAATATTATGGGGTTGGTGGATAGATAATATCACCCCGGATTTTTATGACTGGCTGGGGACCATCGTGGCGTTAACAGGAACGGCGGTCATCCTGTGGTTTCCCCGAAAAAAGGCCGGGAAAGAAGTTGAGCGGCAATGATAATAAAGTCGGCAATCCTTTTTATTTTAGCCGGACTGGCAGAAATAGGCGGGGGATATTTAATCTGGTTATGGCTCCGGGAGGGGAAACATTTTGTTGTTGGGGTGACCGGCGGCATAATCCTGGTTTTATACGGGATTATACCCACGCTCCAGGATTACCCCGCTTTCGGAAGGGTTTACGCGGCCTACGGGGGCATTTTTGTTGTTCTGTCCCTATTGTGGGGATGGGGAATAGACAAAAAGAAACCCGACCGTTATGACTGGATTGGAGCCTTGATTGCGCTGGCAGGGGCTGCAATCATAATTTGGATGCCAAGGTAAAAGGTATTAATAGCAAATGAGGTGTGCTGAATTGGCTGAAAGAATGATCGGGAAAATAGGGGATCCTGTTTTAAGAAAAGTATGCAAACCTGTCACTGAAATAACGCCCAACACCCTGCAATTACTGGACGACATGGCGGAGACACTTGCCACGGCGAAAAACGGCGCGGCATTGGCGGCCCCACAGGTGGGAATCGTGCGGAGAATTATTGTTATAGACAGCGGTGACGGCGTTATAGAATTAATCAACCCTGAAATACTGGAAAAGCATGGAGAACAGATTGGTCCCGAAGGCTGCTTATCCCTGCCGGATATATGGGGGAGAGTTAAAAGAGCCAAATATGTCAAAGTAAAAGCAACTAACAGGGAAGGTTCGGAATTTATAATGGAGGGCAAGGATTTCATGGCCAGATGCCTGCAACACGAAATAGATCACCTGGACGGAATCTTATTTATAGATCACGTGCCGCCGGGTCAACTTTTCAGCGAAAAAACCAACAGGCCCATAGACGTATATGATTTGATAAAAACATCAAGGCCGAACAACCTATAGAAAAAACCCCGTTCACGGGGTTTTTTCCAGGTTTCAATATGTTTCTGGTTTTTAGCCTGCTTTTTGTTCCAGCCTGATCCGGTATTTAACCAGATCTTCAATGGTCAGTACCGCCAGATTATGCTTTATGGCAAAGTCTGTTATTTCAGGAAGGCGGGCCATTGTGCCATCCGGATTGGTGAGTTCGCACAGGACACCGCAGGGTTTTAGACCGGCCAGCCGCATCAGGTCCACTGTTGCCTCCGTGTGCCCCTGGCGCTCAAGCACGCCGCCGGGACAGGCCCTTAAGGGGAAAACATGACCCGGGCGGCTGAGGTCTTCCGACCCGGCATTTTCTGCAACAGCCGCCCTCACCGTTGTAACCCTGTCCAGGGCGGAAACTCCGGTGGTAACACCCCTTGCCGCTTCAATTGACACGGTGAAGGCAGTTTGAAAGCGGCTGGAGTTTTTCTCCACCATCATCGGCAGCTCCAGGGCGCGCACTTTTTCATCAGTCAAACACAGGCAGACTATACCGCTGCACTCCCGGATTAACATGGCCATTTGAGCCTCGGTGAGGGATTCCGCGGGGAAAATTAAATCTCCTTCATTTTCCCTCTGCTCATCATCCGTGACCAGTACGCCTCCACCATCACGCAAGGCCGACAGGGCCTTTTCCACCCGCTCAAACGGGTTTCCAAATTGGGTTAACAGAGTCTGATTCATGGTAAATCCTCCCCCGGTATATTGATTGACTTACCAGAATCAGGGCGCTTAAGACAACAGCGAACTAAACACACCCGGGCATCAGTATATCATGGCGCCGGTGTCGGGTTGCTGACTGCCTTATCCTCTTCCATCCGGACTATTACCGTCGGCTCTGGCTTCTTTCCAGATCTGCTGACCTCCCGCCGGGAATTGGCAAGAGCGCTCGCGGGCTCCCCGGCATAAGCCGGGATACCGCCGGTGGGGACTTTCACCCCGCCCTGAGAATAAGTCTATAAAGTAATATATCACCTTTTGAACCATTGTCAATGACGTAGATTACCAAACAGCCGGCGGCTCACACCACCCGGGGCCTTTTGGTGCCGCAGGAGGATAATAAAGCGGAGGCGGGGACGTTAAAGCCCGGAAAGTGGATTCCCGCCTCCGGGCACAGATGAAAACGGTATTATAATACCGCCTGGCGCCTGTATTGACAGTAAAAGCCGTGTCCTATAAACTAATTACCAGTATGATACAATAATTATCATTTTCACCATAAGCCTGCCGTTTTGTATGAAAGGGGTTATCATGCGAAGGATATTACCAGGACTGTTCGCTTTGCTGCTGCTCTGCACCGTAATTTTATCATCCCCGGCCTTTTGCCAGGAGAATCCGCCGGAAGACGATGTCCCTGAATATAGTTATATCCGGGCCAGGATAATCAAGGTTGTGGACCTTAAAAATCCCGAAGGAACCGGAACATCAGGACTGCCGGAACAAAACCAGCTGGTTACCGTTAAACTGCTGGATGCTCAATACAAGGGCCGGGAGATGGAAATAATCCACACCCTTACGAACCATCCTGGCTACGACGTGAAGGTAAAGCCCGGCGACCAGGTGGTATTATACGCCGAGCCGGAGGGAGACAAACTCAACAATGTTTATATAGAGGACTTCGCCCGGGACCATAAAATGCTGTATCTGGTATTTCTATTTATTATTTTGCTGTTGCTGGTGGGAGGAAAACAGGGACTAAAATCAATATTCACCTTAACGGTCACAGTGGGGGCGGTTTTTTTCGGTCTTTTGCCCCTTATGTTCAGGGGATACAACCCCATAGGGGTAACAGTTATAATATCCGCGGCTGTCACCACCTTTACCCTGCTGGTAATAGGAGGCAAATCGGCAAAAACACTTTCCGCCATCATGGGCACCATTGGCGGGGTTCTGGTGGCGGGAATACTGGCCTTCCTGGTGGGCTCGGCGGCGCATTTGACCGGTTTCAGCGACGAGGAAATGCAAATGCTCGTTTACATACCCCAGCAGATTGACTTCGACTACCGGGGCATATTGTTCTCAGGCATGATTATAGGGGCACTGGGCGCGGTAATGGATGTGGGCATGTCCATCGCCTCCGCCGTGGATGAAATTAAAAAGGCCAATCCCATGATGGGCAAAACCGCGCTGATCAGGGCCGGCATGAACGTGGGCCGGGACATTATGGGAACAATGTCAAACACCCTGATACTGGCCTACACCGGCGGCGCCATACCCCTGATGCTGGTTTTTATGGCCTATAAAATGCCTTTTGTAAAAATCCTCAACCTCGACCTCATCGCCACCGAAATTGTCCGGGCCCTGGCCGGCAGCATAGGGTTGATAGTGGCCATACCCATTACCTCCATCATCGCCGGTATTTTGCTGGAGGGGAGAAAAAAATATCCCCACCGGCAGGAGCGCCTTCACGATAACGATCCCTATCAGATGTGAAAACTCCACCCTTCTCTCGCTTCCCGGTTAAGGAAGGCTAAAGTTATGGGGACTTCCCGGCTGAAAAGTTAAACATTTTTAATACCCCCAAAACAAGAACAAAAAATATTGGTACAACCGCCCGCCATATGGAAATGACGGGCGGTTGTTATTCACAGGCCTGCCGTCGGTCAGTCCGGAGCAATGAGCATATGGAAAGAACTAAATTATTTAGTTTGTTTAATTGTAATTAAACAAACTAATAAATTATAATACCCTAAAGGAGGTGACACCTATCAATTCCCAGGAACTGGACTTTGTAGAGGAAATGGGTATCCTGTGGGAATCTTCCGGCGCCACCAGAACCTTAGGACGGGTATTCGGCTATCTTCTGCTTTCCGAAAAGCCCAAAAGCCTTGATCAGCTGGCCAAAGACTTGATTTTCAGCAAGGCCACTGCTTCCCTGACCATCCGTCAGGGGTTGATGATAAGCATTTTTGAAAAGGTCAGCATACCGGGTAAACGAAAGGATTATTACCGGGTCAATATAAATTCCTGGATAGATGCCATGAACCAAAGAATGAAAATACTGTTGACCTGGGAAACGCTTATTGAAAAAGGCCTGCACTCCTTATCCCCCGGTAAAGTAGAAGCGGCGGAAAACCTTCGTGCCATGAAAGACTATTTTGAATTCATGCGCTGGTATATGTCCGATTTTCCCGAAAAGCTCGGCAAATGGAGGGCGGGGGAAATCGATGTAAAATCACTTAAACAAGGATGAAACGGCCATGAAGAATAACGTCTTAATGCAGCTTGAGAAAATAAGCAAAACCTATATTATGGGTGAGGTCACCGTGGAGGCCCTAAAGGAGACCTCCCTGGATATTTTCCAGGGGGAACTTCTGGTTATACTGGGCCCCAGCGGATCGGGCAAAAGCACTATGTTGAATATAATGGGAGGCATGGACACAACCTCCTCCGGACGGGTAATATTCGGGGACGAGGATTTGAGCAGAGCCGGCGACTCCCAGCTTACCCGCTACAGGCGCAACGAAGTAGGTTTTGTATTCCAGTTCTACAACCTTATCGCGGATCTAACCGCCAGGGAAAATGTGGAACTGGCCGCCAACCTGGTGGAGAACCCCCTTTCCACGGAAGAAGTTTTAATGGAGGTGGGGCTGGAATCCCGGATGGACCATTTTCCCTCCCAGCTTAGCGGTGGTGAGCAGCAAAGGGTTTCCATCGCCAGGGCGGCGGTTAAAAACCCCCGGCTGCTGCTTTGCGACGAGCCCACCGGGGCGCTGGACTATCAAACAGGAAAATTAATTCTGGGCCTGCTGGCTAAAATTAACAGGGAGCGCGGCAGTACCGTGGTAATAGTGACCCACAACACCTCCATCGGGGAAATGGCCAACCGGGTAGTGCGTATGAGAAGCGGTGAAATAACGGAAATCATCGAGAACGAAACCACTGTCTCCCCTGAAAGGATTGAGTGGTAATGAAAGCGCTGAATAAAAAGCTGTGGCGCACCATCAAAAGCACCAAGGGCCAGTTCCTGGCGGTGGCCGCGGTGGTGGCGGTGGGCATATCGGTTTACATAGCCATGTCGACAGCCTACCTCAACCTGGAACGTTCCAAGGAGCAGCTTTACCGGAATTATAATTTTGCCGATTACTATTTTCATGTTATCAAGGCTCCGGAACAGGTCACCAGGCAGATAGAGGAATTGCCCGGGGTTACCGCGGCCACCGGAAGGATTCAAAAGGACGTCCCCATTTTAAAGGAGGATGTGCAAAGGGCAACCGCCAGGATAATCAGCTATCCCCTCCCCCTGGAAGGGGAAGTCAACCGGTTTAAACTTTTAAGCGGGAGAATATTCCAGGAATACCCCCCGGGCGGCGGCATAGAAATACTGGCTGAACCCCAGTACGCCGCGGCCAATAATCTGACCTTCAACGACAAAATAAACATCGTGGCGGAGGAGAGGGAAGTCCCCCTGACCCTGGCGGGAACGGCCATCAGCCCTGAATTTATTTATCCCATAAAGGACGCCGCCTCCTTGCTCCCGGACCCCAGGTCCTTTGCCATCATATTGATGCCCCAGAGCCAGGCCCAGCAGATACTGAATTTAACCGGGCAAATAAACCAGGTGGCGGTCAAACTGGCTCCGGGGGCGGATCAGGAAAAAATAGCCGATCAAATAGAGAGCATTCTTGAACCCTACGGCAATTTGGCCAGCTATCCCCGCAAGCAGCAGATCAGCAACGCTATGCTGCAGGGTGAACTGGACAGTCTGCAGGCCAGTTCCAAATTTCTTCCGGCCATATTTTTAGGTATCGCGGTGGCCATACAATTCGTCATGCTGGGCAGAATGATAAAAGCCCAGCGCATGCAGATAGGGGTCATGAAGGCCCTGGGTTACAACAATCTTCAGATCATGCTGCACTATACCGGGTACGCCCAGGTGGTGGCATTATCCGGGGCGCTGCTGGGCTCGCTGCTGGGCCTGCTGCTGGCTTCGGCCATTTCCCAGGCCTACGCCCAATATTTCAACCTGCCGGAAACCATAGGAGGGGTAAACGCCAGGGCTATTTTTCTTGGCTTCGCCTTAAGTATCGGGGTCGGCACCCTGGCCGGGCTGTTCGCCGCCAGGACCGTAACAGTTATAAATCCCGCGGAATCCATGAGGCCCGAACCCCCAAAAGGGTTTGGCAAAATATTTATAGAGAACTGGACGTGGTTATGGCGTAAACTGAGCCCCACCTGGAAGATGAGCATAAGAAGCGCCGTACGCAACAAAATCAGATTCGGCGTAAGCCTGCTGGGAGTGACCTTTGCCGTGGGAATGCTGGTGGTGGCCGTGTTCTCCAATGATTCAGTCGACTATATGATTGACAGGCATTATTTCCAGGAACAGCATTACGACCTGCTGGTGCGCTTTTCAGCACCGGTAAAGGATGGTGAACTGCTTAACATTTACCGGCTGGAGGGAGTTCTCAAGGGGGAACCCGTATTTGAAATACCCGCCAGGATTACCTACCACGGCCGTACCGAAGAAAACCTGCTCACCGGGGTTCCTCCGGATTTGACTCTCAAAAAAATCAGCGGACAGCGGGAGGAAACCCTTATCCCCGGTGATGAGGGGCTTCTAATCAGCCAGCGGACGGCCCGGAAGCTGGGTGTAAAACCGGGAGACACCGTGACGGTGGAAACCCTGCTGGGAATCGGGCCGTCCCGCCGGGCCCAAATTATGGTGACGGGCATAAACAGCCAGATGATTGGGGAAAGCTCCTACCTTTCCATTAATCTTGCCAACCGGATACTACAGGAGAGAAGGCTGGCCTCCGGGGTAATGCTCAGTATACAGCCGGGCACGGAGAAAAGCATCGAAGGCCGATTGAACGACATGACCGAAATCGCTTCCATCAGCAGCCGTCAAAAGGAGCTTGACAATTTCAACAAAAATCTTGAGAGCATGATTTACTCCATATCCATAATGATATTTTTCGCTCTGGTGCTTGGTTTTGCAATAGTTTACAACTCCTCCATAATCAGCTTTGCCGAGCGGAAAAGGGAACTGGCCTCCCTGAGGGTGGTGGGCTTCAGCTCAGCTGAAGTGTCCGGGCTGCTGCTGGAAGAAACATTGCTTCAAACAGTTGCCGGCGTGGCCCTGGGCCTTCCCTTCGGGCTGTTTATGGCCAAGAGTTATGTCCAGGCGATAAGCACCGATTTGTTCACCATGCCGGTGGTGGTTTATCCCCTTACCTATTTCCTTTCCGCCCTGGGAGGCACCTTATTTATCATAACCGCACATTTACTGGCTTCCAGGGGAGTTAAAAAACTGGATCTGGTAGATGTTTTGAAGAACAGGGATTAACGGAGGTCTATCATGAAACGCAAAAAATTGTTTTTCCTGGGAGCGGCTATAGCGGCATTGGCGGCAATCTCCGTCATATTAATTAAAACAGGCGGCACGGAGGTGGAAACCGTAACCCTGGCCAAAGGGGAAATAAACCGCCGGGTAACCGACACGGGTTACGTTCAGCCGGTTAAAAGCTACGATTTGTACGCGGTCCAGAGCGGCAGGGTCACAAAGGTGCCGGTACAAAACGGTGCAAGGGTCAAAAAAGGTCAAATCATAGCGGTTCTGGAAAATAAAGATCTGGATCTGCAGATAAGTGATATGCAGTCACAGCTCTCCCAGGCCAATTCCACAACAGGAGGGGCCAAAGCCGCCATGGGGCGCACCGAGCTGGATTTAACCGAGGCCAGGGATGATCTGGCCAGGATAACGGAGCTGTTCCGGAAAGAAGCAGTCAGCCGGGTGGAATACGACAAGGCCGGACTCCGGGTGCAATCGCTCCTGGAAACATTAAATGAACAAAAATCAGCGTATGACAGCGCCCTGTCCAGGGAAGCCGGCCTGGAGAAATCCCTGGGGGAATTGCAGGCCAAAGCCGGGCAGCTTTCCGTCAAGAGCCCGGTGGACGGAATAATACTGAACCTGCCGGCCCAGGAAGAACTGTATGTCAGCCCCGGAAGCCTGCTGGCCACGGTTGCCGGACAGGAACACCTGGAAATAAAGGCGGACATACTCAGCGACGATCTGGCCGAAGTGAAAATTGGGCAGGATGTTGATGTTACGGCCCCTGTTCTGGGGCAGCAAACCGTCAGGGGCAAGGTGACCCGGATATATCCCCGGGCGGAAGAAAAACAGTCGACCCTGGGAGTTATCCAGCGCAGGGTTCCGGTAATTATTTCCCTGGAGGACCCCGCCGTCCTTAAGCCGGGCTACGAGGTGACGGTGGCCATAAACACCTTGAGCCGCCGGGATATTCTGGTGGTGCCCCGCCAGTCGGTGCTGGTTAAAAATGACGGCAGCAAAGAAATTATGGTTGTGTCCGGTGACAGGGTGGAGTGGCGACGGATAAAAACCGGGTTGAGTGACAGCGAAAAAATGGAGGTTACGGAGGGAGTAAAAGCAGGTGAACAAATAATTCTGGATGGCAGCCTGGAATTAAAGGACAACGCCAGAGTCAAACCTCTTAAGAAAAAAGTCTCAGCAACATGATTATTTTTACCCATGTTAAACTTTTAAAAAAATGTTAGGATTGTATTAAATTAAATAAAAAAGGTGGTGGTTGCCGTGGTGACACTTCAGAGAAAAAGAATGGAAGACCACCTTTTCCATTGCGGGTACTCCCGGTTCAAGCTGCAGCGCATGGATACCAGAAGGCTGATCAGCTGTTACAACTGGGAGATGGAAAAACAGCGGCATAAAAAAGAGCAGGCCACCCAGCAGCAATTGGCAAAAATAAGGCAGGAATTCACAAAAATAAAAACCCCCATAAGATGCGCAAAAGCAATACAATCCAACAAAATAATCAAACCCTAAAAATAAATCCGCCTGTTAAGGCGGAATTTTATTTACATATTACTATTAATCACCGTACTCAAAATTAGTAACGGGAGTTCCTGCTGAAACAGTCCCGGCAGTATACCGGCCTGTCGCCTGTGGGACGGAAGGGAACCATGGTTTCCACGCCGCATTCCGCACATGTCACGGTGTACATTTCACGCCTGGGACGGCCTCCACCATTTCCGTTTCTCTGCCTGCGGGCGGCCCTGCACTGGGGACAGCGTCCGGGTTCGTTGGTGAAACCCTTTTCGGCAAAGAACTCCTGTTCTGACGCGGAAAAGATGAAGTCGGCGCCGCAATCGCGGCAGGTAAGGGTTTTGTCCTGATACATTGTTAACCTCCTCGAAAATATTGCCCAGTAGGTTTAAGGGTATTCACTTATCGTCTATCTCCCTTACCCACCGAGCAGTTGAGAAGGATAAATGAATAATACCAAAAACACGGGACCTAATAATATTTTAACCTTTCTTCGGAAAAATGTAAAACCTTTGGTGTAAAAATATTATTCAATCGGTTAATATATCTACTACCCCCTGGCGGAGATAGAATCTTTCTCCCGCCGGAAGCGCAGCCGCTGAAGCAGATAACCGCAGGCCAGAATAGCTATTCCCAGAACATCCGTATGTCCAGCCGGGTCTATCATCAACAGCCCTCCTGCAAGAAAAATCAATCTGTCTATCCAACCTGCCCTGGTAATAAGAAATCCGGCCACGGCTGCTCCAACGCCAATCATACCTATAACGGCGGTAATCATCATGCGTAGCATTTCCGGAAGAGTTGTGTCAATCATTAAAAGCGATGGTGACAGTACGAAAATATAAGGTACGAGGAAAGCAGCAACAGCGAGTTTAGCCGCATTGACACCGGTTATCATAGGATTGCCCCGGGCAATGCCGGAGCCGGCATAGGCTGCCAGAGCCACCGGTGGAGTAACATCGGCAACAATTCCGAAATAAAAGGCAAACATGTGGGCTGCCATCACCGGAACTCCCAGTTGTATAATGGCCGGGGCCGCAATGGTGGAGGTAATGACGTAATTAGCCGTGGTCGGCACCCCCATACCCAACACTATGGAAGATATCATGGTAAAGAAAAGAGTGGGCAGCAAAAAGCCGTGAGCCATGTCTATCATGGCCGAGGCCAGTTTGAGTCCCAGTCCCGTCTTGGTCACGACCCCAATAATTATACCGGCTGTGCCACATGCAATAATTACCCCCAGGGCGCTGCGGGCGCCGTATTCCAAACCTTTCACCACGTCACGGGCGGAAATCCGGGTTGCGCGGCGCAGCAAGGACGCGCAAATGGCCAGGGCGATAGCCCAAAGGGCCGCCCTCATCGGGGTATAACCGGAAACCAGCAGATATACAATTGCTATTAAAGGAACCGCCAGGTGCCCTCGCTCCACAATGAGCCTGCCAATCCTGGGCAGTTGTTCCCGGGGTATTCCTTTAAGGCCGTTTTTCCTGGCCTCCAGGTGCACCCCTATCCAAATGCCGGTAAAGTACAGCAACGCAGGAATAATGGCGGCCTTGACCACGCTGACGTAGGATACCCCGATAAACTCAGCCATTAAAAAAGCAGCGGCGCCCATAATGGGAGGCATTAACTGGCCCCCGGTGGAAGCGGCGGCTTCCACCGCCCCGGCAAATTCAGGTTTATAACCCAGGCTTTTCATCATGGGTATGGTAAAGCTTCCCGTACCAGCCACGTTGGCTACTGAACTACCGGATATGGTCCCCATCAGCCCGCTGGACAGCACCGCAACCTTGGCCGGACCACCGCTTGCCCATCCGGCCACCGCATTGGCCAGGTCGATGAAAAATTTTCCCAGACCGGTTTTCTCCAGGTAAGCCCCGAAAAGTATAAATAAAAATATAAAAGTAGCTGAAACCCCCAGGGGAATTCCAAAAACACCCTCGGTGGTAAAGAAAAGGTGACCTACCAGCTGATCCGGTTTAACTCCCTGGTGGGCCATGATGCCCGGAACGTAAGGTCCGGCAAAGGCATAGGCCAGAAAACAGATGGCCACAATGACAATAGGCCACCCCACCACCCTGCGGGCAGCCTCCAACAGCAGAACCACACCAATGGCTCCCACCACAAAGTCCGAAACGGTTACGGTACCCGCCCTCATAACAAGCTCCTGATAGAAAAGCACTATGTACATGGGAGTTGCCGCCGCCAGCAGCGCCAGAAAAACGTCAAACCAGTGCAGCCTGTCACGGGGCCATTTCCGTCTGGTGGGATACAGAAGATAAACCAGGGCCAGGGCAAAGGACAGGTGAATAGAACGTTGAATGTGCGCGTCCAGCACCCCGAATATGGCCGTATACAGCTGGAAAATGGAAAAGCTTATGGCCAGCGCCGCCACAACCCGGGCGCCAATGCCCGGCAGGCGCCTGTGGTCCGACTCCCGGTCATATTTAGCCATAAACTCATTTATGTTAACGGTATCATCCGTCCTTTTCACATTCTGATCATTCAAAAAAATACCCCTTTCTGCCTCTGATTGATTGACTAATAATATCCACGGCTGAAAGCCTGCGGACTTTGATGTTAACCAGGGCTCCGGAAGCAAAATAATCATTGTAATAATACATCCTGCCCCTGTATATCAAAGCCTGCCGGGCCAGGGGCACGGCCCTAATATTTACCTCCCTGAAACGGCGGTTAATTCCTGTTAAAATAAACTTTCCGCCATCTTCTGTCAGCTTCCCGTCCCCGGCCAGAAAGGGCAGTCCCACCCCCAGGGAATCATACACCGTGGAGTTAAGAGCCAGCCGGTCACCGCTGTCAAGGGAATAGTACTCCCATACAGGAGTCTTCTGCACCGAATGAACATAATACAACGAAAAACCTTTATCCACGGCCAGTGAAAATTGTAAAACAGTTTTACCGTTAAGGTCCGCCACCACCAGGTAAGGCATTTTGAAAAAAAGAATAATGGCAATGGTCACAATTAACGACGTAATTATGACATGAGATAATCCGCACTTGTCAATTCTGTTCATAGTTGCCGGACCCCGTTATAGGGTCCGGCCACCTCCCGATCAATAGGCTTTACTCTTTAAAGAATTTTTCCGCACCCGGGTGCAGGGGAATGGACATGCCTTCCTGGGCAGTTTCCTTGGTGATATTTTTGCCCACCGCATGAGCAGCCTCCAGGCTATCGAGATTTGAGTATATCGCCTTAACCACGTCATAAGCCATCTGCTCATCCATTTTGTCGGTTATCGCCAGCATGGAGCGAACGGTCACCGCCGTCACTTCCTTATCCTGGTTGGGATATGTATTGGCGGGAATGACTACCTTGGTGTAGAAAGGATATTTGGCGATAAGTTTGTCCGCTGAATCCGCCGGCACAGGAAGCAGAACAACCTTGTGCTGAGCCGCTATATCCTGGATTGCCGCTGTGGGAAATCCGGCTGTGACAAAAGCCGCGTCAACATTTCCGTCCTTCAGATTATTGGCGGCTTCCGCAAAGGACAGGTACTGAGGCTTAATATCGTTGTAAGTTATGCCATAGGACTCCAGAATCTGGCGGGCATTCGCCTCTGTGCCGCTTCCGGCCGCGCCCACGGCTACGCGCTTCCCTTTAAGTCCGTCAATATCTGTAATACCGGTCTTATCCAGGGTGACGATTTGAATGCATTCATTATATAAAGTGGCCAGTCCCTTTAAACCATCAACCTTTTTATCCTTGAACATTTCCTGGCCGTTGGCAGCGTAAAAAGCTATATCGTTCTGCACAAAGGCAATTTGGACGCTGCCGTCTTTTAGCATATTAATGTTGGCCACGGATGCCCCGGTGCTCTGTGCCGTGGCGTTCACTCCCGCAACATTTTTGTTCAGAATCTCGGCAATTGCGCCGCCCAGGGGATAATAAACCCCGGCGGTGCCGCCTGTGGCAATGTTGACAAATTTTTTCTCCGCCGGCTGTTTTTCTTCTGCTTTCTTATCTTCAGCCGGTTTTGAGCCGCAGCCGGCAACCAGTGCCGCCAGCAGCAAGAGCGCCAATATAATAGAAAATCCACGTTTATAATATTTAAACATTTACAACCCCCCGTTTATTCTCCTGTCGAAACCGCATACGAACTTTCAAACACACTTATACTAAAAGTCAACGGTAACTTCATTTAAATTAACGCCCTATGCCAGGTCATCCCTCCCCTATTTGAAATTTTAGACCTTTGCAGCGGGTCGAATCACCAATTAAACCCGGGAAAGCTCCCCGGTCTAATTATCAGCTTTTTTTCTGGAGAGAGAAATAAATTCCCGGCGAATCCGTTCCGTTAGGGGTCCCGGCCGGCCATCCGATACCTGCTTCCCGTCCACAGTTACCACCGGCGCTATCTCAACAACCGAGCCGGTAAAAAACACCTCGTCCGCGGCCAGCAAATCTGTTAGTTTGAAGGGTTCAACCCTGGCCGGCAGCCCCATGGATTCAGCCAGTTCAAGCACGTACTGCCTGGTTATTCCGGCCAGTATTCTATTGTCAGCCGGGTGTGTCATCAGAACACCGTTTTTAACGATAAATATGTTGCTGGCCCCGCATTCGGTAACCGTTCCGTCCGGCAGGACAAACACAGCTTCCGCCGCCCCCGCTTTACGGGCCCTGTGCTTGGCCAGCACAGCCCCCTGCAGGGAAATAGATTTAACATTGCACATCTGCCAGCGGAACTCCTGCTGGGTGATAACCTTAACTCCCTGACTGTATATTGATGGGGACATTTCCGGCACGTTTCTTACCGTAACCAGCAGTCCCGGCTTAATATCAGGATCAAACAGATGGTTTCTGGGAGCGATTCCCCTGGTCACCTGCATATAAACCATGGCTTCCCCAATACCACTTCCACATAAAACATCCCGGGCAATGCCTGCAAGTTGGCGCCTATCCCACGGCAAATCAATTTCCACTGCCGCGGCGCTGGCTTCCAGACGCTTTAAATGATCTTCCAAAGCAAACATTACTCCGTCATAAACCCTTATTACCTCGTATACCCCATCGCCGAAATTATAGCCCCTGTCGTTTACTGAAATTAAGGCTTCCTCAAAGGGGCCTACCCAGCCGTTAAGATACACCAGTTCTCCCAATGCCGCACCTTCCCTCTAAAAGTTTATATGATTATATTTCTTACTGCCCGTCCTTTTCCCTGCTTTTTTAAGGGATATTCCTTCTTGAAATTGTTATGCCGATATCAAATTATGTATTGCCGGCAATTCATTAAAGTGGTAATATGTGCACAAGTAAACTATTTGAGTATTTTTAGTTTACCGAATTAGTCAGTCAGTTTTAAGTTTGGGGAGGCGCGAAAAATGAGAAAAAAAATTGCCGCAGCACTTATAGTTTCTTTAATTGCCGCAGGCGCTTACTGGGGGTACCGGGAATACAGTCCCGGCTGTCCGGACTCCCTGGAGGCTTCCGGTACCATTGAGGCCGAGCAGATAGAATTATGCGCCAAATTGGCCGGGACGCTCCAAAACATATCCATTGCCAGCGGAGATGCGGTCAAAAAGAATCAGCTGGTAGCCACAGTGCAGCGCAACGACCTTATCGCCCAAAGGGAAAGGGATGCCCTGGGAGTCACCAAAGCCGAAGCGTCCCTGGCCGACCTCACTTCCGGAGCCAGGGAGCAGGAAATTAAGGACGCTGAAATAGGTGTCAGCACCGCCCTCACCAATTATGAAAAAGCGGAGACAGACTTAGCAAGAATCTCCGAATTATACTCCCAGGAAGCGGTTTCCCAGGCCGACTACGAAAAAACCGAAGTTACATATAAACAGCAGAAAAACCTCCTGGACTCCGCGGAATCCAAATTAAGCCTGTTAAGATCCGGAAACAGGCCGGAGCAGATCAGGGCGGCCAGGGCGGAACTGGAGCGCAGCCGGGCGGTGCTGAAGGCCTCCCAGGCGCTGCTGGAGGACACCAAAATCATAAGTCCCATTGACGGAACTGTACTGAGCAAAAATATTGACGCAGGTGAATTTGTTCAGGCCGGTGCGCCGGTGGCAACCCTGGTGGATTTAAACGATATGTGGATCAAGGTTTACATCTCCACCGATGATTTGCCCGGCGTAAAACTGGGACAGCAGGTCACCTTCACGGTAAACGGCTCCACCAGGGAGTTCAAGGGCGTGATAGAGGAAATAGCCAGCCAGGGGGAATTCACACCCAAGACCATTCAAACCAAAAAGGAACGAACCAACATAGTGTTCGCCGTAAAAATAAGGATTGATGATCAAAATGGCACCCTTAAACCGGGAATGCCGGCCGATGTGGTACTGTCCCGGAGGTGATTAAATGATTACGACAGAGGGACTGACCAAATCATTTGGCGCCGTAACTGCTGTGGAGGAAATCTCCATAAAGGTAGCCCGGGGAGAGATATACGGATTGGTGGGCCCAGACGGGGCGGGCAAAACAACACTGATCAGAATGATCTGCGGCATTATGACCCCAACCCGGGGAAGGGTGGCCATAGGTCACGGGGAACAACAGCGGAAAAACACCATTTTCGGCTATATGCCCCAAAAATTCAGCCTCTATGGGGATCTTACGGTGATGGAGAATATAGAATTTTTCGGGTCATTGTATAAACTTGACGGTAAAACCATCCGGCGCAGGGCGGACGAAATACTGGAAATAACCGGCCTTATCGATTTTAAAGGCCGCTTCGCGGACAATCTGTCCGGTGGCATGAAGCAAAAACTGGCTCTCACCTGCGCCCTGATCTCCCAGCCGGAAATGCTGCTGCTGGATGAGCCCACCTTCGGGGTTGACCCGGAATCCCGCAAAGAATTCTGGAGAATACTTTACCGGCTGAACGACGGGGGAATGACGGTGATTGTTTCAACCCCTTACATGGACGAAGCGGAACTTTGCCACAGGATAGCCTTTATGGACCGCGGGAAGGTGGTTGCCGTGGACACCCCGGTCAATCTTAAAAACCATTTTCCCTATAAAATATTGGAAATAAAGGCCGGCCATGAAGATTTGGACTTCCTCAACAGCCTGGAGGAGGTTGTGGAGGCGGGATTTTACGGAGACAAATACCACGTGGTGGTGGAAGACCCGGAAAGCGCCCGCAGGGCCATCGCCGGGGCAATGGCGGAAAAAGGCTTCAATATTGAGCAAATTAATGAAATTCCGCCCTCAATGGAGGATATATTTGTCTCCCTCACGGAAAAAGAGGTGGCATGATGGAATACGTGGTTACAACCAGGGAACTTACCAGAAAATTCGGCTCCTTCACCGCGGTAAACAATTTGAGCATCAGCATACGGAGCGGTGAAATATTCGGGTTTCTTGGCCCCAACGGCTCAGGGAAATCCACCACCATAAGAATGCTCTGCGGCATACTTGAGCCCACCTCCGGGGAAGGCAGCGTGCTGGGCTACGATATTTCCCGGGAGCCGGAAAAGATTAAACAAAAAATAGGTTACATGTCGCAAAAATTCAGCCTTTACGACGACCTGACGGTGCAGGAAAACCTGGAGTTTTACGCCGGGCTATACAGCATACCCTACTCCCAAAGAAAAAAAAGGATTGAGGAAATGCTCCGCATGGCTTATCTGACAGGCAGGGAAAATATGCTTGCCGCCCACTTAAGCGGCGGCTGGAAGCAGCGGCTGGCCCTGGGCTGCGCCATAATATCCAGACCCTCCATACTTTTCCTGGATGAGCCCACCAGCGGCATCAGTCCCACCAGCAGGCGCATGTTTTTTAAAATAATACAGGAGCTGGCAGCCGGTGGAACCACCATTATGGTAACCACCCATTTTATGGATGAAGCAGAAAGATGCCGCAATATAGCCTTTATTTCAAACGGCACACTTATCGCCAATGATACCCCGGACAGCCTTAAAAACAATGTAATTAAAGGCTGCCTGGTGGAATTGGAGGTAACCGGGGCCATGGAAAAGATATCCCATATTGAAAAGCTGCCCTGGGTGAAGGAATGTTCCATCCACGGGCCCCTGCTGCACGTGCTGCTGGAGTCGGAAGCGCACATCCCGGAGCTTGAACGCCATACCGGCGGCAAAAGCAAAAAAATAACTCCCTCACTGGAAGATGTTTTTGTCTCCCTGGCCAGGCAAAACAGAAGGCAGGTGTCATGAATGAGCAGAATACTGGCGGTTTTGAAAAAGGAATTTTTGCAAATGAAAAGAGACAGGCTCACCCTGGGAATGATTTTCATGCTGCCCCTGGTGCAACTCCTGCTTTTCGGCTTTGCCATCCAGACCGAGGTAAAACACATTCCCACGGTGGTTTTTGACCAGTCCCTGACCTGGTCCAGCAGGGATATGCTGGACGCTTTCAGCGCCTCGGGCTATTTTGACGTTACCTGCGCGGCTAAAAGCTATGAAGAGGTAACTGAAATGATCGACAGCGGAAAGGTTAAGGCCGGAATTATTTTTCCGCCGGATTTTGAGGAAAAAATAAAAAGGGGCGACACGGCGCCGCTTCAGGTGCTGGTGGACGCCAGCGACAGCATGGTATCCTCCTCGGCAATCGCCACGGCCAATTCCATAGGGCTTTTAAAATCCCAGAAAATTATAGCCCAAAAAGCCAACATACAAAATATGCCCTATGATATCAGGGTGCGCCCCTGGTACAACCCCGACGGCATCACCGCATACTACATGGTGCCCGCCATATTGGGTATAATTGTTACAATGACCATGGTAATGATGACTTCCATGGCCATCGTGCGGGAAAGGGAAAGGGGAACCCTGGAGCAGCTTATCGTAACCCCGGTGAGACCCTTCGAGCTGATGATCGGAAAAATTATCCCTTACATCGCCCTTGGCTACCTTCA
Organism: Desulfocucumis palustris; assembly: GCF_002933875.1. Classification (GTDB taxonomy): domain Bacteria; phylum Bacillota; class Desulfotomaculia; order Desulfotomaculales; family Desulfocucumaceae; genus Desulfocucumis; species Desulfocucumis palustris. Next base: position 52,889 of record NZ_BFAV01000157.1, read on the forward strand.
AATCACTGTTGCCCTGCTGGTGGGAGCCATTATATTCAAGGTGCCGGTCCGGGGAAGCCTGCTTGAATTGTACCTGCTCACCCTGTTTTTCATTACGGCCTCCCTGGGACTGGGCATACTGATTTCAAACATTGCCAAAAACCAGATGCAGGCCTTTCAGATGTCCTTTTTCGTGCTGCTGCCCAGCATACTGCTTTCAGGATTTATGTTCCCCAGGGAAGCCATGCCGGTGATTATCCAGTACATCGGCAATCTTATCCCCCTTACCTACTACCTTACCATAATAAGGGGCATTGTTTTGAAGGGCATCGGATTCGGCTACCTGCTCCCCCAGGTAACCTCGCTGCTAATTTTTTCCGTGCTGCTGCTGGCTTTAAGCATTGCCAAATTCAAAAAGAAAATAGCTTAGGGGCGCAAATATTAAATGCTCAAAACAAGTAGGGCCGGCAGGGGAAGCCGGACAGCGCCAGGCGTACTGACAACTCAGAGGCCGGGGGACAATCTTAAATGCCGGACTAAAGTTTTAGCAACGGCCTCTAAGAAAGATGGTGTGGCTATGGATTACAGGCAAAGAATTATTTCCGCTCTCAGGGAACTGGCAATGTTCCGGGGGTTTTCCGGTGTAACCGTGGATGAATTGGCCTCTCACACAGGGATAAGCAAAAGAACAATATACCGCTATTTCAAAAGCAAAGATGAAATAATAGAGTCGGTTTTTGCAGAATTTATGAACGATATCCGGCAGATGATGTTAAAGGCCATGAACAGCTCCCACAATCCTGTGGAGAAAATAATAAACGTTGTCATGGGGATAGCCCAAAACGTAAAAATAGTGCAGCCCCCCATGCTTTACGACCTGCAAAGGCATTACCCCCACTTGTGGGAGAGGCTGGAGGAGTTTCGCACCAACAATATACAGCATATTTTTGAAAGCATAATAATGAAAAACCGCAACTATTTTAACAAAAACATCAATCCCAAAATATTCACCACCGCCCTTCTGGCCGGAATAAGGGCGGTGGCCACTCCCTCTTTTATAATTGAAAACAACCTTACCCCCGAGGAAACCGTACGCTCGCTTTTTTCAATTTACCTGTACGGCTTACTGGAGGAAAGGGATAATATCCCGGATATAAATAAAATGCCGCTATTAACAGATCCGGCGGCATTTAAATAATAATCCTTACTTGTCTCCTTCCTGGGGAACTATGCAAATGAAAACCAGGTCTTCATCCCCGGTGCAGATGAACTGGTGCCCGGCCCCCGAAGGGACATAGGCCACAGAACCCTCAGTCAGGGCGTGTTCATCACCTTCCAGATATAAAATTCCCTTCCCGCTCAACACGTAATTGATATGGGGCCAGGGGTGGGCATGGCGCGGGGTGTTGCCCTTATCTTTCAGAGTGAACAGGCGCATAACCCATCCTTCCCAGCCTTCCCCGGGGCCTATCAGAGTCTTTTTGAAGGCGTTCACCACCCCCGGGGCCTTTATTTCCAATTCATTGATATTCCTCACATTTCCCACAAACATTTTTACAAACCCCCTTTTCGTTCCTGATAACGGACGCAAACAAATATTGGGAAAGCACATTATAAGTTCTTCGTTTCAGGCCCAAAAACCTCCCCTTACCGGAGCCCTTTCTATAAATCCCGGAGCGTCGGCATATAATAACAATACTCTTCAGGGAGGTGCCCGTATATTGGCCGGCAATAAAAAATTAACTTTGAAGAAAATAGGTATGGGAGCGCTGACGGCTCTGGGCGGGGCTTACCTTGCCAGAATGGCCTTCGGCTACCTGGCAAAAGGAATCACCTATCCCCTTATCACGGACAAATTCGAAGAGAACCTGTGGGAGCTGGCAACCTCCGTACAGAGGATCAATATTAACAAACTAATAGAAACGGAACTCCGGGCGGAAACCAAAAGCTTTATAGAAAGACCCATCGGCGGCCCCAAAAAGTTTAAATACCTTGACAAAATAATGTTTAACATCGCCCAACTGGAAACACTGCCCGCCCCCAGGGAGACCAATATCGACACCGGCGTGGTAATAGGCCCCCTGGCCAGAAAACCTCTCAAACTTAAAATACCCATCCTGGTGGCAGGCATGTCCTACGGCCTTGCCCTCACCGAGGCCTATAAAATAGCCTTTGCCAGGGGAGCCAGCGCCGCCGGCACGGCCACCAACACCGGGCTGGGCCCCTGGCTGGAGTCGGAAAGAAAAGCCGCCAGGCATCTGATACTGCAGTATTCCAGAATAGACTGGAACAAGGACGAAAGGATAATAAAACAAAGCGACGCCATGGAAATTCAGTTCGGTCAGGGAGCCAACGCGGGAGCCGGCAAAACCCTGAAGGCGGAGCAAATCAACGGAACCTTAAGAAAAAGAATGGGATTGCAAAAAGGCCAGGACGCGGTAATCCACAACAGAATTGAAGGCATCGGCTCCGGGAAGGATCTGGCCAGCCTTATAAACTACCTGAAGGAAATCACCGGAGGCGTGCCGGTGGGGGTAAAAATGGGCGCGGGAAAATATCTGGAGGAAGACCTGAAAATCGCGGTGGAGGCCGGGGCCGACTTTGTCAGTGTTGATGGAGCCGAAGGCGGGACCCACGGCTCTCTGCCCATTCTTGAAGACGACTTCGGGGTTCCGGCAATGATAGCCGCCTCCCGGGCGGCAAAGTTCTGGGAGGACAACGGGCTGAAAGGAAAAGTCAGTTTGCTGGTGGGAGGCCAGTTGGTAACCCCGGGGGATTGCCTGAAAATGATAGCCCTGGGCGCCGACGCGGTATATATGGGAACGGCAATATTAATAGCCGCCACCCACAATCAGGTGTTAAAAACCATTCCCTTCGAGCCGCCCACCCAAATTGCCTATGAACATGGTAAATACAGCGGCAAATTCGACATTGCAAAGGGCGCTGATAGCCTTTATAACTTTCTTCACTCCACAGTTTACGAAATGGAGGAGGCGGTTAAGTCACTGGGCAAAACTGCCATACGGGATGTTTCCAAGGAAGACATTTTTGCCATTGACAGGGACGTTGCCGAAATAGCCGGAATTGAACTGGGATTTCATGCCCCGGCAAACAAGCATCAAAAAAGAAATGCCTTTATAATCGCCACCCCCAGCAGGACCAGGGAAATGTAAAGGAAGCCCTTAATATGCCTGGCCACGGAAAGAATCAAAAGGAAAAGGGCAAACAGTCCCCAGGCCAGGGATACCCACATATTCATTTGAAATGGGAGCCCAAAATAATTTATGACCAGCAGCACTTCCCTTCTTATCACAACCATGGCCAGGGCTGTGCCAATCACAGCGGCGGGCCAGACAATGACCCTCTCCCTGCGGAGTAACCCGGGGTGATGATAATACATGTGGGCGATCGCAAAAAAACCTGTAACCGCCAGGGCTGAGGCAAAAAAATAATAATTGAGCAAGGGGGCAACAGGCTCCTTAAAAAGCGGCGGATTAGCAAAACAGACCGCTGAAAACACACCTAAGGCAACCACTCCCGCCGTCCGGAGCCAGTACCTGCCGGCGGCTACCCCAACGCATATCATAACAGCGGCCAAAGCCGGCAAAACTGCCGCAAGCCACCCATTTATGTGCAGCGACAAAAACACGGCGGCCGGCTCCGCGCCGGCCGCCATTGAGGCAAATGCACACATGTCTCCCACTCCAATTCACGGATATTAAAGGTTTATTGTTTTCTCCAGATAGAGCACTTCAAAGGGAAGGGTATTAAAAACTTTAACCTCAACCGGCCTATAGCCAAGACTCCGGTAATATTCCATGAGCCGCCGGAATTGCGCCACAATGGAAATTTCAACCCGGTTGGCGCCGCATTCCAGGAGTCTCCTTTCGGCATAATCCAGCAAGAGCGCGCCATACCCTTTTCCCCTGAATTCCGGCAGAACCGCCAGCCTTTTTATATAACCTTTGGCTGGCGCATTATCGTCCATTTTATAGCTGACGGTTCCCACAGGCTTTTCCAATAGATAGCCCAGCACCACCCGTTCGCCCCGTTTGATGCGGCGGCTGACTTTCCCGGGGGTTTCGAAGGCGACAAAATTGGGATACTCTTTCTCAGTTATGCCAAGTATTTTGGCCTGTTGAGAAAAGGATTCCATAATTAATTCCGATATTATTTCCGAAAAATCAGCACCGGCCTGCTCCAACCTCAACATGTTATACCCCCTACCCCGGGGTCAGGCTCTTAACTTATTAACTTATGCATTGATGGGATATCTGCTCCTAATTTAAATATAACAGAAGGTGTCTTGCTTTGGCCAGCCCTATGAGGATAAAATATCCGGCGGCCATATACCAATACAGCGGGAACTTATTACGGGGTCAGGCTCTTAACTTATTAACTTATACATTGATAGTGTAAACGCCTTCTATATAAAATATAATAGAAGGCGTTTTGCTTTGGCCAGGCGTAAGAGGATAGAAATCCGGCAGCCATGCACAATGTAATACAGCGGGGAAACAACTGGGAGAATGTGTTTGCTGAGCCTGAAAAGCTGGGTTATTTTATTGAACTTTTACGTAAATCTGTGGCAATAGATGACATTTGCAAAATCGACATGGGAGCAGGGGTATTCACTAAGTGAGATAGCCGGCTACATAGGAGTTTCACCTGTGGCAGTATTCAAATAAATAAGCGAGAACGGAAAGAGTAAGTTAATAAGTTAAGAGCCTGACCCCACTATTTGTTCTACCGCTTACAGTTGATGCCTGAGCACCGACTTGGCTGCGTTTTGCAGTTCGTCCAGCTGCAGGCCAGCACCCATATCCGACAACTTGTAGTAAACTCCATTATACTCCCATGCCAGTGAATGTATGGTTTTAATCTCGGTCGGCTTCTGGGTGGGATCATTTGTCCTAACGCCATTCTTCTCAATAATGGGATATACAGGAAGAGGCCTTTCACAATAGTACAATATTTTATTTTCAACCTGCACTTCTTTCCTTTTGTCCCCAATTTCCCTGGCATACTGCAGTGAGTAGTTTTGATCGCTAATACTCAAAACAAGTCTGGATTTTTCTTTCTGGTAAAACTTAGAAACTTCTTTTTTATCCGATCCGTCTGTCTGGCTAATAGCAGTATCAGCCAACTTATATCCGCCTTCCAGGGTCTGCGGAGCCTTAAAATCAAACCCCACTTCCTTTGCCAGCTCTTCATCATTTAAAACAGTGGTATCGGCTTTAGTATATGAACGCTCCACTTTTTCGACCGGGACCTGTACCGGTTCGTATTTGCCGTTCTCTCCTTTTACCACTATATACACCATGGAAGCAACTTTGTCGATTCCCTCCTGCGCCAGCACCCTGACAGGCTGGATAAAGATACATAACATAACAGCTGCCGCTGCAATGCCGCAAACCAGAGCGGCGTGCTTTTTAATCCTGAACTTCAGATCATATAAATAATCATATATTCTTTTCATCATATCTTTTCTCCCTTCCTTTTCAGTGCTTATTTGGCATTTGATTTTTTCCAGGCAATCCGGGTCTGCCTCAAGTGTTTCAACTCCTTGCAGCAGAGCCGCTTTTATGGATTTTTCAAGCTGCGCCTGTTTATTCATGTGCCACACACTCCTTTTTCAAAGGTCCGGACGTCATTTTGTCAGCACAATCGCCGGGCCTTTTTTTCAATTCTCTGGCCAGCTTTTTTCTACCGTTAAGCAGCCTGGTTTTTACGGTCCCCTGGAAACAATTCATTACCTGGGATATCTCTTTTACAGACATATCGTTGTAATAATAGAGGATCATCGTAGTCCTCAGGGGAACGCTCAGATTATTAATCGCCTGGCGAATTACCCGGCTGTTCTGGCTTGCTTCCACAGCCTCAAGTACATCCTGCTGGTCCGGCAGGCGTTCCAAGGCACTATCATCAAGGCTTTCATGTATTGTTTTCCTTTCCCTGGAAGCCATGCGCCAGCTTATCCTCACCAGTATCCGGTTAAACCAAACCTGAAACGCTTCCGGAGTGCGCAACTTTTTTATATCACGGTAGCATTCAAAGAATGCCTCCTGAATGATATCCTCGGCAATGCTTTTATTGCCAACCAATAAATAGGCTGTCCGCAGGGCTTTTGTCGCACATGCTTGATACAATGCATCAAAAGCGCCTTTCTCTCCCTGTTGACATCGCTTAATCAAATCAATATCGACCAATTTATTAAACTCCTTCCATAAGGTGCACCCTACATTATATAAGGGAGTAATTAATTCAAAAAGGTTCACTTTTTTAAAAATTTTATTTCCACGGCACATAACGCGGAAACGGTTCTAATGACAGGGAGGCCAAACTTCCCTACTTAGTCGATTTAGGAAAAGGTGTCCAGATTGGCTATTGGACTTGTTTGGTCTGATGCCACAGGGAAATGTTCTGTGGGATTTTTTTATCCTGGATAAGTGTATATGAGAGGACAAGGGAAGACAAAGAATTGGGGGAAAGGGGACAGGCTGAGGCAACCGCCGGCTAAATGCCAACTAAAAAAGGCCTCCGGCTGGAGGCCTTTTTTGTCTATTTATTTATTTCTTTCTCTGACTTTCAGCCACTCTTCCCTGGTCAGGAAGCTTTCTTCCACGTTGCTTTCCATTTCAAGGAACATATTGTAAGGGACGCTGAAGGAGAGAATATCCTTGTCCACATGTTTGCGGGCGGAAATGTCTATGAGTCCGACCACCCCCCTGGGATTATCCGATTTACCTTCTTTGAGAGGAATGATGCAGACGCTGTGACAGCCCGCGCCAAAGGGTATGATAACGTTGTCTCCGCCGTGCCTGGCGTAGTTGGCCAGCACAGTCAGGGCCGAAATCTGGTCCGGGGTGGCCAGGAACACCACTACCTCGGGTTTTTCGCCGGGCAGAAGTTTCTCCAGGGGCTTAAATACCACGTATTCAGTGGGAACATCGTAATAAGGGAGGGCGTCGGCAAAGGATTTGGCTAATTCCGGTGTTTTCTTATACGCTTCGCCATGGCTTAAGGCGGGCCAATTATTTACCACGTTTTTACCCATTTCACTTTCGCAAAACTCCTTGTTACCCACGGAGAGGAAATACTCAATCCCGCCCGGGAAACCAGTATAGGTATTGCCGAAGCCCAGGCCGGCGCCTCCGCCGATGCAGCCGTAAGTCTTACGGTCGAAAACCGCTGTCCGCCCCTTGGCCGCCGCATTCAGCATGGCCACCACACAGCCCCAGCGGCCCTCCTTGTACTGGAACGCCCCTTCCGGCTTTTCATCGGTGAATACAATGGCTACCGGAGAATACCTCAGGTTAACAGCCTCCGCTATCTTGCTTTTCATTTAACTTCACCCCTTATTTTTTTTAATAGCCCCAAAAGTGTTTCTTTCTCGCCGGCAGACAGATTCGCAGCTAATTCCGCGCTGGACTCAAGCGACAAATGGGAAAGGTTATGCTCCAGTTCCCTGCCGGCCTCAGTCAGAAATATCATAAAAACCCGCCTGTCTTCCGGATGATTCCTGCGGCTGACCAGTCCCAGGTTTTCCAGGCGGTCAATAACCCCGCTGGTAGTGGTGCGGTCCATCTCCATGGCTGTTCCCAACTGGATTTGTGACTGCCCGTCTTTTTTCCATAGAAAAGCCAGCAGTCCGAACTGGGGTGGAGTGAGGTTGTGTGGTAAAAGTTTTTCACGGAATATCTGGAATCCTTTCTGGTGACACTTGGCAATAAGAAATCCCAGGCTCCCTTCGATGTCAAAGTTAGTGTTCATTTTACCGCTCAAAAAACTCAAAACACCCCCTTTCTTGTTTTTAATGAAATTATATCACTATTATGATTGTTTGTATACTGATTTTATTCTGTATTTATACAGGCAAAAGGATTTGGCTCAATCCCTTTTTACCAAAACAGTTACCCCATCATACCGTGCATTATAACAAAGCCTGCCCCCAATACTTGACTTATATTATTAATGTAGTTACACTATAAATGCAGTTTACATATACATGTAATTTACACTATGGAGATGATGCCGTGTCCGGAAAATCCAAGAAAAGCCAGGTCTACCGCTACACTCCGGCATTTATTCTGCTTTTTTTGTCCCGGGAGAATTTATACGGTGCGGCCCTGTTTAACAGGATGCACAGTGAAATACCTTTTTGCCATGCCGACGGTGCCGTGGTTTACCGCACCCTCCAGGAACTTGAGGAAGTGGGCGCAGTGAAATCCTACTGGGAAACCGGTATTTCCGGTCCGGCCAAAAAGTGGTATCAAATAACCGGCCAGGGACTGGAGCTGTTGGCTAAATTCGCGGAAGACATTGATAAGAGCAAGAAAAACCTTGAATTTTTCCTGGCAGCTTATAAGCAAAAGACCGGGCAGCTATAAAATATAGACTTGAAAGGAAATGATTGTTTTGATTTCTCAGTCGCCCAATAAGGGAAAGATATTATCTCTATCCCTGGCCCACCTTTTTAACGACTGGTACATGAATTACATCCAGACCTTGCTGCCTTTCATGGTAGCCGCCGGGCTGGGAGTCAGCAAGGGCGCTTTTTTGATTGCCGCCTTCACCATAACTTCCTCGGTACTCCAGCCGGTTTCGGGCTACCTGGTGGATCAGAAAAACCAGCGCTGGATGGTGTACGTGGGTACCTTCTGGATGGCGGTGCTGCTAAGCCTGGTGGGCGTGCTTAAAAGTTACCCCCTACTGGTATTCACCGTAGCCCTGGCCGGCCTGGGTACCGCTGCTTTTCACCCCCAGGCCTCGGCCATGGTCAGTGCAGTTAGCGGGAATAGAAAGGGGTTCTTTCAGGCCTTATTTGTGGCCGCCGGAAACGTCGGCTGGGCACTGACCCCCCTGGTGGTGGTTCCTTTTGCCCAAAAGTACGGTTTGGAATTGACTCCGTTATTTGTACTGCCCGGGGTGCTTGTGGCTTTCTTGCTCTGGTTCACCGCGCCCAGGATGCCGGTCGGGAAAAAGTCCGCCCCCCCACCCCTTTGGCCCACCCTTCGCTCCAACTGGACCGAGTTGACCAAAATAGTGCTGGTGGTTGCCTGCCGTTCCCTGGCTTACTTTGGCCTGGTTTCCTTCCTGCCGCTTTATCTTCAGCATGAAAAAATTTCTCTTCTTACCGGCAGTCGCCTTTTATTTCTAATGTTGTTTGCCGGAGCTATGGGAGGTCTGCTGGGAGGGTATATTTCAGACCTTGTGGGGAGGAAGCCCGTTATTGTCGGCTCACTGGTGGCGGCCAGCCCACTGTTTTACCTCTACCTTAACACCGGCGGCGTCATTAGCTACCTGCTGCTGGCCCTGGCCGGAGCCTGCTTGCTGGCGTCTTTTTCAGTGACCGTGGTTGTTGCCCAGGAAGTCATCAGTAAAAATGCAGCCATGGCATCGGGCCTGATGCTGGGTTTCGGCATCGGTATCGGCGGGCTGGGGGTTGGACTGGTGGGATTGCTGGCGGAGCATATGGGCATCGTTTATGCCATTCATTTGCTGATCTGGCTGCCTCTTGCGGCGGGGTTGCTTGGCCTTGGTATTAAAGGAAAGAAAATGGCCGTGACTCCTTCCGTCAACAGTTAAGGAAAAATAGGGCTCTCCGGCAATATTGCTTTTATCATGAGCAGTCCAATAAGACGCCGCCCAGGAAACATGCCCTGGAAGCCCTGGCTGCTGATGCGGCAGGTTTATTACCCCGGCTTGATTAAAGCCAGAAAAACTTGTTTCTCCCAGATTTTTTGCGCCTGCAGGTAATGTAGCCTGGAGGTCTTTTATTTTCTGCAGTAGTTCTATAGGGCAGGTTGATTGTTGCTGAGAAGCTATCAAGAAGTAGGCGGAAGCCGGTTAAGCAGGCATGGTATAGACTTTGTCAATCAACTTTTTGTTAAAAATGCGACATTAGCAGTCGCTCCTTTTCAGGGTGGCATGCCGAATATTTTGGAATTTACCAAGGCATAATATTATCCAATAACTCTTGGAGGATTTACTATGAATATATTCGGTAAGAATATTTTTAAAAAGCTTTTACCTTTTGAACAAGCGACGTCAAAAAAACCACTGACCGCCGGTGAGGTCTATTACTTATGGGAAAGTCTTACCGGAACCTATAAACTTATAACAATAGCTGAAATGTATCTTATGAACACCGAAGACCCTGAGCTGCATGCATACCTGAAAGCTTTAACATCGGGAGCCTTCCTATTCAGAGTGAGTGAGCTGGAAAATGTCTTGAAGGGAGAGGGCTTTACCGTTCCACCACGCCCATCTTCTAAAACGCTGCAAGGTTCTCCCGGGTCAGGCCAGGAAGTAAAACTTACCGACCGGGAAGTTATTAAAAACCTTGTTGGTCTTGCTCAGACATACGTTATGTTTTTCGTCCGGGCTGTCACGGTATCTACCAATGATTCCGTAAGAAAACTATTTAAGGATTTGCTAGGTGAAACAATAGAAGTATATAAAATGGCCTTGGGACTGGGGAAAAGCAGAAATGTATTCGATCCTCCCCCGCCAGCCACAGCAAGAAAAGACAGCTTGAACATGTATGAGGTTGGAGTAATTTGGGATGAACTGACAGGAAGGCACTCAAGCCAGGTCAATATGGAGACATATTTAGCCAGCACCAAAGACACACAACTCAATAACCTTATAAGTTGGGGACTGAAAGAAATAGTTATGCCCCAGATGGAGAGGCTTGAAACCATTCTAAAAAAAGAAGGATTAACCATTCCCCCTAGGCCAGTCATTAGAACAAATCAATATACACCGGGGCAGCTCAACAAAATAAGGGCAAGCGATGATGAATTATTAGGCGTTCTTACAATCGCCTTCCAATCAGCCGTTAACCTGCATGCACGGGCACTGTCGGTATCCCTTAGGGATGATATTCTGGAACTTTTTGAAGGTTTTCTATATAAGGAATTGGAAGCTTACGACAAAACCATTGATTTATCAAAATTAAGGCTGACACTTGATAACCCTCCAGTAGTCAGTTCTTTGAGGATTTAATCTATTTATTAAGGTAGTTCGGCTAACGGAGTGGTAAGTTTGGATTCATTTATTGTACACTACAAATAAAATGCCGCCTTTTCAAACCCGGGCATGTCCCAATGCTTAAAGAGTAATGCAAGACCCTAACGCGGCGGATCGGAAAACGCCGCTGGTGTGATAATATCTTATATCTTAAAATTGCCTACTGCGTCCTGGAGTTTCTCAGCTATCCTTGCCAGCTCTTGAGATGAGCTGGATTGCTGTTGAACGGTGGATGTTATTTGTTGAATTGTGGAGGCTAAATGCTGAGTATCATCACTGGCCCGAAGTGCCCCTTTGCTTATATTATTTAATAATTCTGCACTTTGGATTATCTGCTCTTGGATTTTGTTTAAGGCAGTAGCGGCTTGATGGGAAATTTCAGCTCCTTCTTTAACTTCAGCAATACTTTGGTCCATTTTGTGAGTGGAGTTTTCCATTTGAGCTTTAATATCCAGTATAATAGTAGCTATGTCCTTGGTAAATTTTGATGATTGCTCAGCCAATTTTCCAACCTCATCAGCTACCACTGCAAAACCACGGCCATGTTCCCCTGCTCTGGCAGCTTCGATAGCAGCATTTAATGCCAATAGGTTAGTTTGAGCGGCTATAGCGGAAATCATATCGACAACTTTTCCGATCTGTTGAGAATGATTATCCAATTCTTTAATTGAGAAAGCCATTTCATGGGCAACAGTTTGAATTATATTCATTTTTTCTTCAACACGTTGTACTGCATTATTCCCTTCATGGGCGGATTCTTTAGCCTGTTCCTGGACATCAGCTGTATGGTTGGCACTAGAAGCACTTTGTAGTGCCAATTCAGCAACGTGTTGTGTAGTGCTTGATAACTCTTCAATTGTTGCAGCAATTTCTTCGTCAGTTGCTGATATTTCTTCGCTATGAACAGTAAGAGTATTTGATGTTTCTACGATATTGGCGATTAAGTTCTTTAATTTTTCGTTCATATTATTTAATAAGTTAGCTATTTGTCCAAATTCATCAGTGGAATTAAGTTCCAGCTTCCCTCTGAAATCACCCTCAGCATATTTTAATACTTCGGCGGTAATTAGTTGCAAGGGTTTTTTAATGGATTTGCGTGTAATAAAGGTGCAAATAATGTGAACAAGCACCAACAGTATTGAACCTAAAATAATATTTAAAATTATTTGTTTTGTTTTTTGAGCGCTAACTATATTTTCCACATCATCCAGGTATACCCCGGTTCCAACTACCCATTTCCAGGGTTCAAATAGTTTAGTGTAACCAAGTTTAGGATATTCTTTATTGTCACCTATCTTAACAAACCAGTAGCGGTAGTAAAAACCGTCATTCTTATTGTTAAGAGCTCCTGTAACAAAGTCTTTCACAATAAGTTGTCCTTGACTGTCCTTTGTATCACCCCTATATTTGCCCGATGTCTCCGGTTTAGGGGGTAATATTACGTTAATCATGTCGGTAGTATCAATCCAAACATAATTATTGTCTTGGTAGCGCAAGGATTCTATAGCCTCTTTGGCTTTTTCCTGAGCATCGTTTGTACTGAGTAGTCCCTTGCTTTCTAATTCATAATAGTGGGCAATTATGGAAGTACTGCTTTCTACAATTCCTTTAATCTGAGATTTTTTTTCATTATAAATGGCTTTCTCAAGATCAGATGAATTAAAATAGGTGGACAGTGCCAAATATACTACCATGGATAAAGTGAACACTAGCAGAAACTTTTGTCCGAGGTTTAACCTCAATTTTATTACCCCCCTTGGTAAATCTTTCATAATTTATTGTAACATCTAATAAATATTAAAATATAAATACGTTGTTAAAAAATGATTAAATTAGGCTAAAATTATCTGAAATTGTCGTAATATTTATAGATAAGTGTAAAAGCCTATTATTACAACCTGTGCTCTAATTTTTTTCCTGCAGCTAAATTTACTGGAGGTTTTTTTATTTTTGGTGTTTGCAGAGGAAGAAGCCATTTTAAAAACATATTTTCGAAAAGGAAATACTTAATGTACATTTCATCAAATATAACGTGACACAGTTGGTTTAATTAAATGGAAGTAAAAAATATTCTTATATCAATACAAAATTTCTTTTAACCGAAAAATTATAAAACACCTGTTGCGTCAGGCAACGGGTGTTTTGCGCTGTTAAATAGCTTTTTTCAGCTAAAAAAACGTAATGCAATTGGGTTTATATTTCAATAATATATTGTTTGCTTATTATCACCCAAAACCTGGAATATCCCTTGTTTCAACAAAATTACATCACTATTATGATTGTTTGTATGCTGGAATTTATCCGCCGCCCCAAAAAATAAAAAACGGCAGAGGGGGCTTTTCCAGCCCCTTCTGCCATACGAAGCGTCCTGAATTATGGAAAATTTGCCATACGGCTCCCCTGTGCTTATTCCCGGGTTTTGGCTAAAGGCAAGGCCGGCTCAGTCACAGCTTGCAGCTCCATGGGTAGGATACCACTTTTGGAACCAGATGGTGAATATAATAGCCGGTACCAGCAGCAGGTGGCGAACCAGCATCCACTGGAAAGCCTGCGCCGGGGTAAAATGTCCCGCCAGGGCCGCCACCGCCTGGAGCAGGTAGATTCCACCCCATACCGCCGTGATGATGGCGTTGGTCTTGATGAAGACATGATTGCTCCACAGCGCCGGATGAAAATGCCACTTGATATAATCTCCGGTAAGCGGCATGGACTTTGCCAGGGTGCCCATCCACAGTCCGCTCAGCACCAGCGAGCCGACCACATCGCCGTAAACTGTGAAGAAACCGCTGCCAAGCACTGTCAGCAGACCGGCCAGGGCAAAATAAAACATCGTTCCCGTCTCCATCCAGGTCGGGCTTCCGTAGCCCCTGCGGTAACCCCACAGCAGCACCCCGAGCAACAGGGGAATTCCCATTTTGGCCGGTGTACCCAGGCTGTGATTATTCACGGTGGACCAATGGACAATCCAGGGCACAAAAGCCATTTTCAGCCAGATTATCCCCGGCAAGCGGACCGGCCCGCGCTGCACGGCATCTTCCGGTGAAGGGCCCGCAACCGGACCGCCGGCGGAATTTCAAAGGGCGGTGTCATTCTTCCCTGAAAAAAGTTCACTCATGCGCAGCAGTAACCCCAGGTCTCCATCGGTGCGGTAAAGCCCCTTCATAAAGGCGGTCTGCCCGCTCAGTTCGCCCCGGGCGATCTGCAGCCAGACCTCCGAGGGAGAGTGGACGGTAAGGGCCGGCTCCGGCACAGTACCCCGGTGGGCCGTACACCGGCCACCGGCCATGCGCAGCACATACTCTCCCGGCTCCTGTCCGGTAACAATAAATTGTATATCGGCCCGCAGGCTCCCGGCGGCCCGGGGGTTGAACATCGCCGCCTGTCCTGTAACCGCCTCCTGGAACGTCTCCGGCTTTCCAGCACCGGCCGGCGGCGGGGGCAGCGCCGGCGAAAGCGTCCCCGCCGGGGCGTCGCCGGTCGCGGCAACAGGCCCCGGCTGCCTGTCGATGGCGCTGTCCCAGTGGGCATTGGCCATGCGGCAAAAAAACTCCGGATCGTCCACCAGGCTTCTGTCCAGCACCTCCTGTGTTTCAGGCAAGATGCGGCCGCTTTCCATAAACTCCACTCCAGCCCGGCGGGAAGCATCAATGTACCACTGAATACTCTCCCGCAATTCCGGAACTTTTAACAATTCACCACCGGCGCACAGAATGGTGGCGGACAGTTCCATGTCGGGACCGGAAGTATAACAGCGAAAGGTCTCAAGAAGGCCTGAAAAGTGGTGGCGCTCCGGAAAGCCGCAGTTTGATATCAGCACCACTTTTTTGGGCCAGGCGCCCTGGTGCCGCATCGGGTGGATGTACTGGCCGCCGCGTTTTATGATGTGCGGCATTAATAAAGGTATTACCCGGTCCATAAAGTCCTTCATCAAACCGCTTACGGTGAATATGTAAAGAGGCGTGGCATAAACAATGACATCCGCCTGGCGGACCTTCTCCAGCAGCCCGGGCACATCGTCTTTATGGATGCAGACCCCCGGTGTTTTAGTCCAGCAGGTGAAGCATCCGGTACAGTGATTAATTTTTTTGTTTCTAAGGTAGATTGTCTCGGTCTCCGCCCCCGCCCCGCGGGCTCCCTCCAGAAAAGGCTGCAGGATGCGATCCGTGTTGCTGTTCTCCCCCCTGGGACTGCCGTTGACAGCCAGTATTTTCACTTTAATTACCTCCTTTTTTTGGGGTCGCCGCCCCTTTTAATAATGTTTTCTAACTGTAAAGCTCGACCTTTGCAATGGCCTCCTCAAGCCACTCTATCCATGCCTTTTTGCTTTTGATGCCGGCCTCAAGGGTCAGTCCCCAGAACAAACCCTCCCGCTTGAAGCCGGTGTCTTCAATGCTTTGCTGTAATCCCTCCCGGGCCCGGTCCTCCAAAATGGCCAGCAGATTACAGTGCAGTTCCAGTTCCTGGCGCAACTGGGCCAAAATTTCCTCTTTTTCCAGACTCCCGCCAAAGAAGACTTTAACAAGAAAAGCCTGGCGCACCGGCGGCGGATCCATTGGTTCACGCAGCCACCGGTGCAATTCTTCACACCCGGCACCGGTGATATGGTAAACTTTGCGGTTGGGCCGGCTCTCCTGGTATTCAACCTCCATTGTCAGCAGGCCCTCTTTTTCCATCTGGCCCAGGGTGGGATAAATCTGGCTGAGGTTGGCATTCCAAAAATAATGGACCGACCGGTCAAAACACTGCTTCAGTTCGTAACCGGTCATGCCTTTATAGTTCAAGAAACCCAGCAGGGCATGTTTCAGCGACATGTTCAGTATCCTTTCTGCGATTTATTCGGCGTTTTAGCCATATACAAATATTAATATATATAACCTTTTATATATATAATAACTATTTTATTACTGATGTCAATAGGGTGTGATAATCCCGGAAAAAAATAAAAAGCCCGGCTCCCCGGGCATTTGGCCGCCATTTCAGCGGCACTTAGGGGTCAGGCTTGCGTTATTGCATATTTTAAAAAATATGCAATAACGCAAGCCTGACCCCTAACTTTACATGTTATCGATCTCTTGCTCCGCTATAAAAACAAAATCTTCTATTTCCCCCGGCGAAAATTGTTTTCCGGTCTCCAACTGATGCAAAGTATCGGCAAAGCATTTTATCAGGCTACGGTTTAATTTGGCGTAAATAGCCCGGGCGCTTTTTGGCTCTTCTGCCTTTCCGCTCCAAATTCCTTCCATCTTTACAAAAAGATAATTGGTGATTCCGCTCATAATTTGTGCCAGCGCCGCCACCCGCGGGTTGGCAAAACCAGCCGTTCCTTCATAGGTGGTGGAAAGAAGTTGCAAACGCCCCTCCTCCTGAAGCTTGTGATAAGCCCGGGTGCCCTGCAGTATGATTTGCGGGTGGTAAAGCACATTGGCGGTAATGGGCAAATCCCCCAGCAAATCATTCCTTTGCAAAAATTCAAAATTTATGCGAAGGTCCTCCAGGGTGGAGTCCGGCTCAAACATGATAAAACCCACGTTGGGCTCTATCCCGTGCCGCCGGAGAATCTTCAGGGCCTTTTCATTTTGGGCCACGGTGGTCATTTTGTTCAGCCGTTTCAGCGACTCATCCCTGCCGCTCTCCAGGCCCACCAGTATGTTGCGCAAACCGGCTTCCGCCAGGGCTTCAATGGTTTGCTGGTGGATATCGTTCACCCGGGCCTCGATGCCGAATCGAATGCCGCGCTCCTTTAAAAGACCGGCCAGCCTGAGCGCCCGTTCCTGGCCCTGCCTGCCGGGACCGAAAAAGTTGGGGTCCACAAAATAGAAGTCCCTTTTCCCGAATTCAGCCATCAACAGGTCAATCTCCGCCGTAATATTCTCCGGGCTGCGCCCCCTCCACCGGGAAGGCCCGGGGGTTGTCACCTTGCCGCGGCCGGTGTGTTCCCTTTCCATATAATAGGAGTTGATGTAACAAAAAGCGCATCCCCCGTAGCATCCCCGGCTGCCTTCTATATTAATTTCAGGCAAACCCAGCATGGCTTTGGTACGAAGGGGGAAAGGCAGCAGCTCCGGGTCCGCCAGAGGCTCCCGGCGCCGGGCCAGGATATTGCCGGAGCCGTCCCGCCGGGCCAGCCCGGAAATCCCCTGGAGCGCAGTCCCGGGACAGGACTTCTCCGCCAGCCGGGCGAAAGTGTATTCCGGCTCGCCCAGAATTATGGCGTCAACGGCCCGGCAGTGCCGTAATATTTCCTCGTAGGCAAAGGTGGGATAAAACCCGTAAGCAATGATCAGGGGAGCGCTCCCCTCATTTTTAATATCTTCAAGAAATACAAAAAGTTCCTGGTCCCGGCCCCACTGATATACCATGTGGACGCCCAGGATATCCGGGCCGAAGTCCTTTATCTGCCGGCGAATTTGCTCATAAGAGAGACCGTCCAGATACCCCTCCACAATTGCGGCCTCATGTCCCACGGCTGCCAGCATCCCGGCGGCATAACCGCTAATGAGGCAAGAGGACAACGGGGTATTGGCAATGTCATTGCAGCGGCCCCGGGCAATTTTTCGCGGATGCTCCAACAAAAGAATTTTCATGGCAATTCCCCACTTTTAAGCCACATGAACACATTTCTGTGAAGATGATGGGTTTCCAGCCGGTAACGCAGGGTTTCATAAGGGGGAGGGTTGTAATACACCGGATAGAGCAGGTCCGTTTCGGGTCCGATTACCCCTTCTCTCCGGGCCCTCTCCGCCACGGGAGTGCCGGGCAATATGCGGATATTGTTCAATACCACCGTTCCCAGATTTATTTTTACGCTGTGCAGTTCATAGAGGCGATCCAGAAGGCTCAGCCCCTTACGTATTGTCTCAGCGTTTTCCCCGGGCACATTAACCATGAAATGGTACATGGTTACCACATCCGTTCGGGCGGCAAGACCTGCCGCCTTTAAAACATCGTCTTCACAGAGATTTTTGCCCAACACCCTCAGCGACTGGTCGCAAAGGCCGTCCGGGGAGAAGGAAAAACAATTGCAGCCGGCCTCTTCAAAAAGAAATATATTGCCTTCATCCAAATGGTCTTCCCGGAAAAAGCCGCTCCACCGGATCCGGAGCTTCCGGCGGAGTATTTCCCGGCAAATATCCTCCAGATGACCATGGGGAAGATTCACCACCGGGTCATTGAAATGAAAATCTTTAATACCGTATTCTTTATGTAAAAATTCTATTTCATCCACCACCCCGGCGGTTTGGCGGCAACGCAGTTTTTTGCCCTGGAGCCGGGGATAAACGCAATAGGCGCAGTTTAGCCGGCAGCCCCGTTTGGTTTCAATACCCATGGCCGGCACGTAATTATTGAGTCCTTGGTAAAGCCGGGGTGAAAGAAGCTCTCTGCGGGGAACCGCGTAACGGGCCATGTCGTATTCCGCCGAAGGCGGGTTGACCAGTAATTTTTCACCCTTCCTGCGGCACAGCCCCTTTAATTCGGGCGGGTTATCCAGGGAGGCAAGCAGGGCCGGAAAGGATGTTTCGGCTTCCCCCACAAGGCCGTACTGAATTTGGGGCAATTCCTCCATGAGCCGCCGGGGGAAGAGAGAAAACCCCGTTCCCCCGGCCACAATCCAAACCCCGGGAAGAAACGCCGCCACCAGACGCACCGTGGCCACAAACGGCGGGACCAGGGAACTGGTTTTATTGGCCAGGGGGTCAATATTGCGCAATGACAGACCCACCACCTCCGGCCGGTAATCCAGCAGTTTCTCCTTTAAGGAACCAAAGGAGTCCGCCTCAATATTCATGTCCAGAAGCTCCACTTCATGGCCGGCCTCTTTTAAATGGGTAGCCAGGGTAACGATTCCAATGGGATAAACTCTTTCCCGGGATAGCCCCTCCACCGAAGGGGTCTGTACCATAAGCACCCGCACTGTCATCACTCCAACAATAAAATCCCGAAGTATTTGATAAAATCCCCTCTGGCTGACAATGTCCGAAGGGTAAGCCCCGCCCGTTTCACAGTTTCAAAAACGTCTATCCCCGACCCTTCCATGGAAGGCCTGGAATCCTTCGGGTTGCGGCAGCTTCCCTCCCCGGCGCAGCTGTGGCAAAGGTCGCAGGGTCCCGCCCAAAGGGCGAAGGCCTTGTAAAAGCCTGCTTTAAAGGCCTCTTTTTCCGCCCTCAGCACCAGGCGCTGAAAATCCCCGGTGGGCGGAGCCCCTTCCAGGAGCAGGCAATGACTGTAGTCCCGCAGCATTTTCCTTGTTTTTTCAGGGGTGAGACTGTCCGGCCGGCAGTGAGGCCTGCCGTAATTGCCGCAGCCGAACCTGCACCGTAAACCGGCCCATTCCGGTATATGCACCATCTCCGCCGGAATGGGCAGCACATTATGAAAGCCCATGCTTTTTATTCTGAAAGCAAGCCGGGATTTTTGCTCCAAACAAAGACTTTGCAGTCTTTCAGGCCTTTTTGCGGCAATCAGGAGAGCGGTGTCCGATTCCAGGGGCAGCAATTCCGTTACATAAAGTCCCCGGGAGACAAGCTGCCCCTGGAGCCACTTTGCCGGATAGACCCTGCCGTTAAAGGTATTCACAAACATGTTCAAATCAAATAATGCGGCTTTTTCCGGGCAGTGTTCGAAAAAAAAGTCATGGAGCAGCAAAAATCCGTCCCTCTGAAGACATTCCGCGGCCCTGTCCAGAAGCTGCAAAATCTCCCTTTCCGAATAAGCGTGAACTATATTGGAAAGGATGACCAAATCGAAGCGCTCTTCTTTGACCGGCCAGGGTTCCAGTATATTGGCCGGACAATAATCAAACCGGTCATGATATTCCTTTTCCCGAAGCAGCTCTGCGGCATAATCCAGCACTTCCGGAAGATCCAGCAGCGTTGCCCGCAGCCCCGGAAAATGCTCTAAAAATCCGGCTGAAACAGCTCCGGTCCCCGAGCCCACATCCAGAACAGCTCCGGACAGGACAACGCCCGTAAAAAAAGGCAATATCTCCTTAATCTTGGTCCCGGCCACACAATCCATGGCCCTGCTGTATTGGCGCGTGCGCCTGATTAAATCCTCCGGCCCTTCCTCCCGCCGGGTAAAATTAACCCTTCCACCCTTCCTGAGGCAGCTTCCAAGACTGCGCCAGTTGGAAAAAAGTTTTTTTCTCCACAGGATGGAATCTCCCTGGTAATTATCCGCATTCCTTACCAGGAAACCACTTGATATTTTGGTATTAAAATAAAGCCCGCCATGCCGGCCCAGGAGCCCAAGGGCGCAGAGGGTTTGCAGGAACCGCTCCAGCCCTTCCGGGTTTAAATCCAGCTCCCCGGAGATCTCCTCCGTCGTTTTCCCGCCGGGCTCAAGCAGTGTGAACAGCCCCAGTTCCACGGCGGTAAAAAGGGCTTCCGAGTACCAGTAACCCGTTGCCAGTTCTTCAAGGTACTGTGGACCTTTTTCCTGGGGATCATGCTTCAGATACCTCAACAATCTCACCTCTTCCGGGGTCAGGCACTTAACTTATTAACTTATTTACCGGCTGATAACCTGGGAAGCGCCGAAAACTGGCAAAACAACTGAATTCACCCTCCCGGACCGTCCACCCCGGCATCTTCGAAGGTGAGCATTTTACCCATTACCTGTGCCGCCGCTTCCACAATATTCATGGCCAGCGCCGCCCCGGTGCCCTCGCCCAGGCGCAGGTTCAAATTCAGCAAAGGACTTAAGCCCAGTTCCTCCAGCATAAACTGGTGCCCGTATTCCAGGGAACGGTGCGCCGCAATCATATATTCAACGGAGTCCGGCGCCAGAGCCCTGGCCAGCAGGGCCCCGGCGGTGGAAATAAATCCGTCAACCAGCACGGGCACCCTGTGATAAGCCGCGCCCAGTATTACCCCGGCGATTCCGCCGATCTCAAACCCCCCCACCTTGGCCAGCACATCCACCGGATCCCTGGCATCCGGGCGGTTTACCTCGATGGCTTTTTCAATGGCCCTGACTTTGTTTTCAAGGGCCTGGTCGCTGATACCCGTCCCCCTACCGGTAACCTGGCGAACCGGCCGTCCCGACAATACGGCCAGAATGGCGCTGCTGGGAGTGGTATTGCCAATACCCATGTCCCCGGTGGCCAGGAGTTCAACACCTTCCCGGACCAGTTTGCCCGCGATTTCAATGCCGCTTTCCACCGCCCGCCGGGCCTGCTCCCGGGTCATCGCCGGCCCCCGGGCCATATTGCGGGTTCCGTGGTCAATTTTGTAGGAAAGTATTTTACCTTCCTTTACCAGGGTGCCGAGATCCGCGGCGACTCCCATATCCACCACCACCACCCGGGCTCCGGCGGTTTCCGCCAGTACGTTGATGGCTGCTCCGCCCAGCACGAAGTTATTCACCATCTGGGGGGTAACCTCCCGGGGAAAGGCGCTTACCCCTTCCCTGACAACACCGTGATCCCCCGCCATGGTAACAACGGCTTTCTTGCTTACGGAGGGCTTCAGTGTTTCCCTGATGCCCGACAGCTGTTCCGCCAGGACCAGAAGCTCCCCCAGGCTGCCCCGGGGAATCGCCAGCCGGCTCAAATAATCCCTGGCCTTTTGGCGCCACTCCCGGCTCACCGGCCTGATATGGGAAATAACCCCGTTAAGTTGGGAATTCATTTAATGCCCCCCTGTCAAAACAATTTATCGGCCATCCCGGCCCGCCTTTTACCTGCCCAATGCCATAAGGCTCCGGTTCCAGAGTCTTTTTCTAAAAATAAAAAAACCCACAACCCGACAGGGTGTGGATTTTTCCATCATCCTCACCTAAGCTTGCCTTTACTCGAGGCAGCGTAGTAATTTACAGGCAGGTCTCCTGACTCGGGTTCATCGCTTTATTGCCCCTTCCCCCTAAAGCGGAGTGGTACCGGCAACAGCTTTCCCTTACAGTGGCGGGTCCGTCCAGAAATCTCACCTGGTTCCCTATTCTCCCTACCGGGCACCTGTAAAATTAAATATTAATTGCCTTAATCAGGATAATATAGGAACTGCTTTTAGCTGTCAAGCCTTTGCCTGGCGAAACGTTGTTCAATAGCACATTTCGCCGGCAATCTATTATTATAATTTCACTTTGGATAAGGAGAACTTAAATTATTATTAATTTTTTTTAACCTGAATTTAAATCATTTTCGGGAGGAATATTCTCTTTTTTATTTAAGAAATCATTATTCGAGAAATCATTTTATGAAGGATATTGAAGAAATATGTAGAATTAAAATTTAGAAATTCAGGAAAATTACTTAAAATCACCGAAAAAGGCAAACCTGTCGAAAGGCGGGGACGCAAAGCCAACGATCTAAGGTGGAGTTATTCCACTATGATGGCCGGGTTACCGAAGTGAATTCCTCTATTTTGCGTTCATACATAATACGGAGGCTTACTGTCGGTTGACCGGCAGTAAGCTTTTTTGTTTATCGGCAGTTTAAATCGAATCCCTGTTATCCCATCCGGACAGGTTAGCCACAGGTTCGATTCGACTTTAAGGCCGCCGAACCCTGAGATTTAACTTAATGCTTTTAGCCCCTGTAATTATGCCCGGGACATGTCCGGTGAGAGTTTTAATTGTAGACCACACAGTTTTTACGCGTTATAGCCTGCCCCGGTGGTAATGGCCGGCACCATGGAGCAAAGGAAATTCATACCGGAGGCCATAAAAAACGGGACTGCCGGTTTCACAGTAAAGCCCTTTCACCCGGACAAAATTAAAAACATGTATGGAAGGATTGGAAAGGGGGTTGCCTGCGCTTACTTTGCCCGGACACGCAAGCTAATCGGACTGCTTAACATATCAGAAGGCCAGGAGACGGTTTTGCAATGGCTTTTACCTATTTCTTTCGTGACCTGTACACCCTTGAATTAATTATCAAACATGTCGTACCCCATGTTGCCGGCCGCAGCAAGGTCAGGATTTGGGACGCGGGCTGCGCCACGGGACAGGAACCATACTCCCTGGCCATAATGTTTGCCGAAAATATGGGGCAGTTCGCATTCCGTAATCTTCGAATAGATGCAACGGATGTGGATGAAAGTAACCTGTTTGAAAAAATAATCTCCCAGGGGTTATACCCCGAGGAGGATCTCAAACGGATACCCGGCGGGTTATTCAGAAAATACTTCCGGCCATCCGAAAAAGCAGGTTACTTCAGGATTGACAGTATTGTTCGAAGCAGGGTTTATTATCAAAGGCACAATTTGCTCTCTCTTCAGCCGGTGGGGGATGGTTACAGCCTGGTTGTGTGTAAGAATGTTTTGCTGCATTTTCAGCCCGAGGGGCGGGCCGAAGTGCTCAAAATGTTCCACAGGGCACTGGCGCCGGGCGGTTATCTTGCCATGGAGCAGACGCAAAAATTACCCCGGGAAACAGCCTATCTTTTTGAACAGGTAACTGATGACGCACAGTTATTCCGAAAAGTCGATGTTCACTCTGCAGGTAACACCCTTAAGGACAGCGTGGGCAATGACTGTTAAAAAGCCAAGTGGTATATATAACAAAGAACACGGGGGGAAACATCATGAAGATAGGGAACATGAAAATCGGCACGAGGTTGGGGCTGGGGTTCGGTCTGGTATTGATATTGATGATTGCCCTGTCCATAACAGGAGTCGGCAACATGGGGAAGATTAATGGCGATTTGGAGCAAATATACGATAACACTTCAAAAATAATTCTGGCCAACGAAATGATGAATTCCATGGATGCCATTTCCAGGGAAATACAAACCCTTCTTCTCTTACAGGATCCCGGCGCAAAACAGGAGAGCTACGATAGAATACAGGAAGCCCGGAAAAAGTACGGCGAGGCTTTTGACAAATTAAAAGATATGGAAGACAGCGCGGAAGGCAAAACGCTGCTGGACAAAGTCCAGAATGTCATAAACGACGCCGCCGCATCCAATAATAAAGTCATTGAGCTGGGAATGGCCAACAATACCGTGGAGGCCATTCCCCTGCTTATAAACCAGTCGCTGCCCGGAATGACCAAAATAAGCGAGAGCCTGGAGGAGGTCGTCAATTACCAGCAGGACCAGAGCAAGCTGGATTTCGATGAATCGGTGGAGGCTTACGGCCAGGCCCGGCTGCTTATGTTTTTGTTGGGCGGGATCGCCCTGGGGCTGGGTATTTTGATAGCTTTTTTCATCGCCCGCAGCGTTTCCAATCCGGTAAAGAAGCTTACCTCCATGGCGGATAAACTTGCCCTGGGAGACGTTAACGTTGAAATCGAAGCAAACACCAATGATGAAATAGGGATGCTCTCCCGGTCCTTTAAAACAATGGCTGAAAATATCAAAGAGTCGGCAATTGCCGCGCAAAAAGTGGCCGCGGGCGAGCTGGACGTTGAGGTTAAAGTCCGGTCTGATAAGGATATGCTGGGCAATAACCTGGGCATGATGGTCAAAACAATCAAAAACCTGCTCAAAGAAACCAACACTCTTATCCAGGCCATCAGGGAAGGCAAGCTTGATATCCGGGGCAATGCCTCGTCCTTCCCCGGGGGCTGGGGCGAAATGGTGGACGGCATAAATAAACTGGTTGACGCTTTTGTGGGACCGATTAATGTTACGGCGGAGTACGTGGAAAGGATCAGTAAGGGAAACCTGCCGCCGCAGATTACAGAAACCTATTACGGTGACTTCAACGAGATTAAAAACAATCTGAACAGGTGCATAGATACAATTAACGGGCTGGTCAGCGAGTCATTGACGCTTTCCGGGGCCGCGGTGGAAGGCCGGCTGCAGACCCGGGGCGACGCCAACAAATTCCAGGGAAGCTACAGGGATATTATCAAGGGTGTAAACGACACCCTGGACGCGGTGATCGATCCAATCAATGAAGCGGCAAAATGCCTGAAAGAAATGTCAAAGGGCCATCTGGAGGTAAGGGTCACCGGAAAATACCAGGGTGACCACGCCATAATTAAAGACGCCCTCAATACCACCCTGGAGGCGCTGAATGAAATTCTCAAAAAAGAGACTCTAAGATGCCTGCAGGAAATGGCCAAAGGAAACCTTGACGTGGCTGTTACCGGACAATATCAGGGTGATTTCGCCGTCATTAAAGAAGCTCTCAACACCACCATTTACGACCTGAATCAAATATTGAGCCAGGTTTCCGTCGCCATGGTTCAGGTAAGCACCGGCGCCCAGCAGGTTTCCGACGCCAGCCAGACATTGTCCCAGGCCGCCGCGGAGTCGGCCAGCTCAATGGAGCAGATCACTTCCTCCATGCAGGAAATAAACGCCCAGACCAGGCAGAACGCGGATAACGCGGTGCAGGCCAACCAACTGGCCACCCAGGCCAGGGGCAATGCTGAAAAAGGCAACGAACAGATGGCCCAGATGGTCAGGGCCATGAACGATATAAATGAATCCGCCTCCAATATATCCAAGATTATCAAGGCCATAGACGAAATAGCCTTCCAGACCAACCTGCTGGCCTTAAACGCCGCGGTTGAGGCGGCCCGGGCGGGCAAGCACGGCAAAGGGTTCACCGTGGTGGCCGAGGAAGTGAGAAATCTGGCCCAGCGCAGCGCCAGGGCCGCCAAGGAAACTGCCGAAATGATCGAGGGCTCCATCAAAAAAACAGAAGTGGGCACCAGGATCGCCGAGGAAACATCCGGAGCGCTGGAAGAAATAGTACTGGGAGTAACCCGGATAACCGACCTGATCAGCGAAATAGCGTCGGCTTCCAAAGAACAGGCTTTAGGCATAGGACAAATAAATCAGGGCTTAAACCAGATGGATCAGGTTACCCAGCAGAATTCCGCCAACTCCGAGGAACTGGCTTCCGCCAGCGAGGAAATGTCCAGCCAGGCCTTACAGGTTAAGGAAATGCTGAATAAATTCAAACTGCAAAGGCATGGCGGGAATTTTGCGGCGGAAGAGCCCTCAGCCGGCAGGCATCCCCAGGCATCCCGGCGCAGGGTCCAGCCCCCCGAGGTAAGGGGTAACACAAGAGAGGTAAAAACATCTATGGCCGAGGCGGCTGCCACATCATCAGCCGGCGCCGATATCAGACCGGAAGACATTATTTCCCTGGATGACACGGATTACGGCAAGTTTTAGGGTTTGCCAATGACAGTTCAAGCCACACAACAGGAACATTATGCGGCCTGCATTATTTTTGCGGCTTTGTAAGGTTCAAAAAAATTTCCACGGAGGTGCGGATAGTGAAAATTTTAATCGTGGACGACACAACTTTTATGCGTTACAACCTTGCTAACATTTTTAAGGGCATGGGCTGCGAAGTGGCGGGAGAAGCCGCTAACGGCCAGGAAGGAGTAGAGCTGTATAAAAAGATTAAACCCGATCTGGTTACCATGGATATAACCATGCCGGTGATGGACGGGCTGCAGGCACTAAAAGCCATTAAGCAGCATGATCCCGGCGCCAGGGTAGTGATGGTCAGTTCCATGGGCCAGAGGGAATTCGTACTGGAGTCAATAAAAAGCGGGGCTGCGGGTTTCATAGTAAAGCCCTTCCATCCGGACAAAATCAAAAACATGATTGAAAGGCTGGAAAAGGGCTTGCCTGAAATCTCTTTGCCGGGAACCCAGGCTAATTAGTTAACCCTATTATAACCTCACGGGGAGGGTTGATTTGACTGATGACAGGTGACAATAACGGGAAACACACCCCGGATAATGATAGTATTGCGGAAAACCTGACCTTAATAAATGAAGACAACCCCGCGGGGGTTACGGAGAATGAGGCGGCCTCCCAGGAATACCGGCCGGTGGTTACGCCGGAGATGGTCAATATTTTTATTAACGAGGCCATGGAGCTTTTTGAGGAAGCCGAAACGGCGTTGCTGGAACTGGAAAAAAGTCCGGAAGACAGAGAGTATATTGAGCAGGTATTCCGGGTATTTCACAGTTTTAAGGGCAACGCCGGCTTCCTGGGCTACAGGGATTATGAAAAATTAAGCCACAAGGCTGAGAGTATTTTTGAGGATATCAGAAAAGGCCGCAGCCTGGTTAACGAGGAAACGGTTTCCGTCCTTTTATCAGTCATTGACGTGATGAGGGACGGAACCAGGAACCTCAAGCCGGGAGAAACGGCGGATTTGCCAGGAAAGGACATTTTAATAGATCTTCTTGATAATCTGGAAATCTTTTCACAGCTTTTACCGGAAATGACGGAACAGCCTCCGGTGGATACCCCGGCCGGGGTCACTGTTACCTGTACCGTTAAGGAAGAAGAAGATTTCTTTTACCAGAACGGACAGTGCCGGGATAATCACGGGGAAGAGACTCCATGCCCTCCTCCCCTCGAAAAGCCGGAGGGAAAAGAACGCTGCAAAGACCCGGAGCACGATGCAGGCAGTCCCGAAAACAATAAAAAACAAAGCACCATACAGCGGGCGATAAGGGTTGATGTGGAAAAACTGGATTCACTGTTAGACCTGGTGGGTGAACTGGTGATTGCCGAGGCCATGGTTTCACACAATCCCGATATACAGGGACTACAGCTCGACCGCCTGGACAAATCCCTGCTGCAGTTGACCAAGATTACCCGGGAAATACAGGATATGGCCATGTCCATGCGCATGATCCCGCTGGCGGGCACTTTTCAGAAAATGACACGGCTGGTAAGGGATCTGTCGCTTAAGGTGAATAAAAGGATAAAGTTGGTGATTTCCGGAGAAGAAACCGAGGTTGACAAAACCATTATCGAACAGATTTCCGACCCCCTGGTGCATTTAATACGCAATGCGGCGGATCACGGCATAGAGGCGCCGGAAGAACGAATGGCCGCCGGCAAACCGGAAACTGGTCACATAACCCTCGAGGCCAGGCATTCCGCCGGTGAGGTTTTGATTATTGTCAAGGATGACGGCAGAGGGCTTAACCGCCAAAAAATATTGAAAAAAGCCGGCAAGCTGGGGTTATTGCAGGATGAAGCCAAAGATTTGAAAGATGAAGAGGTTTGGAATCTGATTTTTGAGCCGGGCTTCAGCACCGCGGATAATGTATCCTCCATATCAGGGCGAGGGGTTGGCATGGATGTGGTTAAAAGCCAGATCGGCAAGCTTAGAGGGCGGGTTGACATACGCAGCACACCCGGCCAGGGCACCATCTTTTCCATCCGTATTCCCCTGACAATGGCCATTATTGAGGGCATGGTGGTGCGGGTGGGCAAGGCGGGTTATACCATCCCCATTATTTCCATCAAGGAATCCCTGCAGCCCCGGCCCGAGCAGATCACTGTAACCCCCGGAGGGCTGGAGCTGATTACTATCAGGGGAGAAATACTGCCTGTAATCAGGCTGCATGAATTGTATAAAATCAAGCCCACCTATAAAAATTTAACTGAAGGAATAGTCATCGTGGTGGAAAGCGACGCCAAAAAATGCTGCCTTTTCGTGGATGAGCTGGCAGGCCACCAGCAGATTGTTATCAAGGCCCTGTCCGGCTATTTCGGCAAAGTGCGCGGCATTTCCGGCTTCGCCATCCTGGGGGAAGGCGAAGTGAGTATGATTCTGGATATCACCAGTCTGGTAAATTCGGCGGAAAGCCTGCTGGAAAACAGTACAGCCAAACATGCCGTTTAAAACGCGCACTCATTAAAAACACCGGAGGGGGTTAATTGTATGGCCGTCAGAGAGAGACTGAACCCGGACCTGCTGGATGATGAAGACGATGACGATATGGAGGACAGCCAGGAGGGCAAATATTTAACCTTCCTGTTAAACAACGAGGAATATGGCATAGAAATCCGCTACGTCACTGAAATAATCGGCCTGCAGAATATTACCGAGGTTCCGGATATGCCTTCATTTATTAAAGGAGTAATTAATTTACGCGGCAAGGTTATACCGGTAATGGATGTGCGCCTCCGTTTCGGGATGGAATACCGGGTCTATGACGACCGTACCTGCATTATAGTTATTAATGTCAGGGAGCAGCCGGTGGGTCTCATAGTGGACCGGGTTTCCGAAGTGCTGGATATCCCCCCGGGACAGATTGAGCCCACACCGGAGATAAGAAAAGACAGGGGCAACAGGTTCCTTCAGGGCATGGGGAAAGCGGGAGAAGAAGTAAAACTATTGCTGGACGCTGAAAAACTGCTTTTCCACTGGGAATAGTGTCATGCTTTTTATTTAATTAACAGCCCTTTTTAAAGGCAAGTTGAAAAAGCTTTGGATTACAGGGGGATTGTTAAAATGAAATGGTATTATAACTTAAAAATAGCCGTCAAGCTATTGACCGGCTTTGTTATTGTCGCCCTTATAGCGGGCGTAATCGGTTTCATCGGCATAAAAAATATTCATTCCCTTAACCTGCAAAATAAATACATGTATGAAAATGTCTCTTTGCCAATAGAGCATTTGGATGAATTATCCACATCCTTTCAGAGAATTCGCGTCAACCTGGCGGAAATGGTTCTGGTCAATACGCCGGGAGAAATTCAGCAGCACATGGAAAGTATCGCGGAGCTGAAAACCAACATGGACGAGCACGGCCCCATCCTTGAAAAGGCCCTTGCCCAGCAGGACACCAGGCAAGCCTACGGCGAATACCTGTCGGCGCATAATGCCTTCGCGCCCCTGCTGGAAAAGATAATGGAACTGGCCCGGGCCGGACACAGGGAAGAGGCCGTAATATTATTGAACGGCGAAGCCAAAAAGGCAGCCGCCGTTGAACAGGACGCGCTGGATAAACTGGTTAAAATGGTGTTGGAAAAAGGCTCGGAGACTTCTCTAAGCAATTCGGAAATGGCCGAGGCCACGGTAAGGGAAATGATTATAATTCTGGTAATCGGTGTCCTCCTGGCGGTGGTACTGGGCTTTTTCATCTCCCGCATAATCAGCAGGCCCATCCGGAAACTGGCTGAGGCGGCGGACAGCCTGGCCCTTGGCGATGTGAACGTAAAAATTGAAGCCGATACCAGGGACGAAATAGGAATGCTGGCCGGGTCATTCAGGAACATGGCCGAAAACATAAGGGCGTCGGCCCTGGCGGCGGAGAAGGTTGCCGCGGGGGACATGAATGTGGAGGTAAAAATCAGCTCGGATAACGACATTCTCGGCAAAAATTTAAGCCACATGGTTAAAACAATTAAAGGGCTGATTAACGAGAGCCTGTCGCTTTCCAGCGCCGCCCTGGAAGGCGACCTCCGGGCCCGGGGAAATGCCGATAAATTTGAGGGAGGATACAGGGAAATTGTCCAGGGCTTCAACAGCACCCTGGACGAAGTGCTAAAACCCATTAACGAGGCGGCCGGCTGTCTTAAGGAAATGGCCGGAGGAAACCTGAATGTGGCGGTGGCCGGAAATTATAAGGGCGACCACGCCATAATTAAAGAAGCCTTAAATTCCACCCTGGAGGCTGTCAACGACATCCTGGGCCAGGTAACGGTTGCCGTGGACCAGGTTGCCGGAGGCTCGTCACAGATTTCCGATTCCGGCCAGGCCCTGTCCAAGGGAGCCAGCGAGTCGGCCAGCGCCGTGGAACAAATTTCCTCCTCCATGCAGGAAATGTCCTCCCAGACCAATCAAAACGCCGAAAATGCCACCCAGGCCAACCAACTGGCTGTTCTGGCCAGGAACAACGCGGAAAAGGGCAACGAAATGATGGCTCAAATGGTCAGGGCCATGAACGATATCAACGAGTCCGGGGCAAATATCTCCAAAATTATTAAAGTCATCGATGAAATTGCCTTTCAAACCAACCTCCTGGCCCTTAACGCCGCGGTTGAGGCGGCCCGGGCCGGCAAGCACGGCAAGGGCTTCACAGTGGTGGCCGAGGAAGTGAGAAACCTGGCCCAGCGCAGCGCCAAGGCCGCCAGGGAGACCACCGAAATGATCGAGAATTCCATCAAGAAGACCGAGGTGGGCACCAAAATCGCCCAGGACACCTCGACGGCACTGGAGGATATCGTTACCGGGGCCACCAAGGTTACTGATTTAATCAGTGAAATTGCCGCCGCCTCCAAGGAGCAGGCCCAGGGCATCAAACAAATCAACCAGGGACTGCAGCAGGTGGACCAGGTAACCCAGCAAAATACCGCCAGCGCCGAGGAACTGGCCTCGGCCGGCGAGGAGCTGTCCAGCCAGTCGGTGCAGCTCAAAGGCATGCTGGCAAGGTTCAAACTGCGCAGGATAAATTACGGCGCCCTGTCCATGGCTGCCCGGCCCGAAGGCGGCCAGCCCCGGATGACATCCGGACAGAAAGCAAAGGCACAGGGTTACGTTTCAGTTCCCCCGGGAGAGGCGGCGGCCACCTTAAGCCCTAATGAAGTTATTTCCCTGGACGATCAGGACTTCGGCAAATTTTAAGAACCTTCCCTGCCCGTAAAATAAGGGGGCCGGCTAAAATGGAAAATATAAAACTACAGGATGATGAATTCAGGTTGATCAGCCGGCTGCTTTATAACCGCTGCGGCATTAACCTTACCGAGCAGAAACGCGCCCTGGTGGTGGAGAGGCTGCAAAAAACACTGCGCGCGGGCCAGTTTCCCAGTTTCAAGGCTTATTACAAACATGTGATTTCCGATACTTCCGGGGAAGCCCTGCTGCACATGGTGGACAGACTGTCCACCAACCATACCTTTTTCTTCAGGGAAACGGAACACTATGATTTTTTGAGGTTGAGAGTATTTCCCCAATTATTGGAACGTCTCCAAAAACAGAACAGCCGTAAAATAAGGATTTGGTCCGCCGGCTGCTCCTCAGGCGAAGAAGCCTATACCGCGGCCATGGTAATCAGTGATTTTTTCGATGATGATCTTTCCGGGTGGGATGTGGGCATTCTGGCCACGGATATTTCCGTCACGGCACTGGAAAAGGCCCGCTCGGGGCTATACAGGAACAACCAGCTGGAGTGCATTCCGCCCGCCTACCGGTTACGCTATTTTAAACCCTCCGGAAAAGGAACCTGGTCGATAGCACCCGAAATTCAGGACATGATTCTTTTCCGCCGTTTGAATCTGATGAATGAGAGTTACCCCTTTAAAGGACTTTTTCACGTAATATTCTGCCGGAATGTAATGATATACTTTGACAACGCCACGCAGCAGAAATTGATTAATAGGCTGCACTATTATACTGAGCCCAATGGCTACCTTTTTGTAGGCCATTCCGAGTCCTTAAGCCAGTACAGGTCAATGTATAAATATATCCAGCCGGCTATTTTTCAAAAAATATAAAAGCTAAAGCATGCGGGGTGGAACAGCTGAAAACAAGGATTAAAGTACTGGTGGTGGACGATTCCGCGCTTGTTCGTGAAATATTGGCCCAGGGACTGGGAATGGACCCGGAAATTGAGGTGGTGGGCGCGGCGTCCAACCCCTACATCGCCCGTGATAAGATTGTCCAGTTAAAACCGGATGTGTTGACCCTTGATGTGGAAATGCCCCGTATGGACGGGGTGGAGTTTTTGAGAAGGCTGATGCCGCAATATCCCCTTCCGGTGGTTATGGTCAGCGCTCTAACCAGGGAGGGAGCCAAAACCACCCTGGAAGCCCTGGAGGCCGGGGCGGTGGATTATGTGACCAAGCCCAGCTCCGACATTGCCAGGGGACTGGACAGCATGATGAACAAGCTCAGGCAAAAGGTAAAAATGGCGGCCACAGCCAATTTAAGGGAATGGAAGGAAAAGAAAACAGCGGCCGCGGCCAAGTTACAGCCCGTCTCCGGCGCCGCCCCGGCGGAATCAACGGACAAGGTGATAGCCATCGGCGCCTCCACCGGGGGAACCAGGGCCATTCGCCAGATTATCCAGTCCTTTCCCGCTTCCATGCCCGGTGTGGTCATCGTGCAGCATATGCCCGCCGGTTTTACCAAACATTTTGCGGACAATCTTAATAATATATGCGAAATGGAAGTACTGGAGGCAAGTACCAATGACCGGATAATGCCCGGGCGCATTTTAATAGCCCCCGGCGGCAAGCACATGACGGTAAAGCGCTCAGGTGGAGTCTACCTGGTGGAGTGCAGGGAAGGAGATAAGGTCAACGGCCATTGCCCGTCTGTGGATGTGCTGTTTCACTCCGTGGCCGGAAAAGTCGGGAGTAATGCCATAGGGATTATTTTAACAGGTATGGGGCACGACGGGGCGGACGGCCTGCTGGCCATGCGCAACGCCGGGGCCAGGACCCTGGCTCAAGATGAATCCACCTCGGTGGTATTCGGAATGCCCAAGGTGGCCTACGAGCTGGGCGGGGCGGAATTTCTGCAGCCCATAGACACCATCCCCCAGGTCATTATGAATCTCCTGCACGAAAAAAATTAATGCCCCGGATTGGCGCCATCCCTTCCCCAAGCCCGGGGTTAGTCAGCCCCGGGCTTTAATTTGCTTTTTTTATTCCACAGGTAGACCGGCAATGCCAAAAGGGGCGGAATTATGTTCAGATAGTACATCACCGCATATCCGGAATAATTGGCCAGCACCCCCCAGAAAACAGAGCCGAAAGCCACTCCGGTATCAAAGGCGGTCCAATAGGTGGCATTTGCCGCGCCTCTTCTGTGCAGCGGAACGCTATTGATGCATAAAGCCAGCATGCTGGGCTGAACGGAGCCAAATCCGATGCCGAACAATAGTCCCCCGGCTATCAAATGCCCCGGGGAAGAGGTTCGGGCGATAATAATCATAGCCGCAATTATGGCAAAAAGACCTGCAAAAACCGTCAGATCATATCCGCCGCGCCCTTTTCTGTCCACGATGGTTCCCGCAAGGGGCCTGGAAATAAAGGTAGTAACAGCCACCACGGTAAAAAACAGCCCGGCCGTGGTCATCCCCTTTTGCTGAACGAACAGGGCCAGAAATGAAAGCAAAGAGCTGTAGGTGGTGGTTGTCAATAACATTACCAGCGAGGGGCCAAGGGCCTGCTTCTCAATGATAACCGGTTTTGCCGCCTGCTCCGGAGCCTTCCTTGCGGGGTATTTGATTAACAGCCCCAGGGCCATGGAAATCGTGGTCAACAGAGCGCCGGCAAGGAACAGAGCATGGAAGGAAAAACGGTTCACCAGCCATAAACCGATGGCAGGGGCCGTAGCTAATGAAATGCTGACTGCCAGGCTGAAAAATCCCAGCCCCTCCCCCAGCCTGCTCCCGGGGATGATATCCGAGGCCACGGTTCCCTGGGAGGTGGTGCCGATTCCCCAGCCAAAACCCTGGAGAAAGCGAAAAAAGAGCAGCGGAATGATAGGAAGCATTAAAGTATAAACCAGCGAGGGGAGCAGGAAAGTAAGCAGTCCGGCAATAAGAATGACCCTGCGGCCATACCTGTCCAGCGCCCAGCCGCTCACCGGCCGGATAATAACCGCGGCCACGGTGAGCGCAGCCATGGCAAGCCCGGCCATACTCTTTGACCCCCCGTGCTCCTGTATATACATGGGCAACGTGGGTATCAGGCTGTGAAAAGCAAGGCAGACAGTGAGAGATGACAGGCAAATGAGAACAAAATCCAGCGTCCACAATTTTGGCTTCGCCGCCGTGATGTTTTTTTCCCTCTGCATAACCGGCATTAGATAACAACCCCGCGATGCTTTTTTTGTAATAAGCAGTTGATTATCAAGTAATTTCGGTCAGCGAGGGCTCATTCCCTCCATATGTTTAATGTAATTAGGACAAACTTTACTTCCTACATCTTCCCCTTTCGTTTCTATGGATATATCACCTTAAACACCCTGAGGAAGGCCAGGGTATAACCCATGACCATTATTGTGCCGAAAACCCACAACTCCCGCCAAAGCCCCAGGCGAACCAGGCGTGGCGCGTCAATTAACACAATGATCACAAAGGACAGGATAAGGAAAAAAATATCTAAAAACATCAATACAACCGCCTTAATGGATATTGATAAAATAGCGTCAATTCACTTGAAAAAATTTTAAGACCTGGGCTCCGCGGGTTTGGTAATTTTTCCGGTGCGCCTTATTCTGGCGTCCACCGCCAGGTTCACTTCCAGGGTGGGGTATATTTCATCCCAGCCGGCCTCCAGTTGTTTCCATTCCCCGGGATACTTCCGGTGCACCGCCTCGCCGAAGCCGAAAATATCCGCGTTCAGTTCCCGGGACCTGGACACGGCGGCCAGTATTTCCTTTTCTATGGCCTCCTTTTTCCTCTTCTCCAGCTCCCGCAAAACCCCGGGCACGGTCACATCCACCGAATCCGGCTGCTCCTCGCCCAGGTTGCCCTCTTCCTCCACCTCCACGGTTATGGTTAAGTTTCCGTCCTTCATTTCCGGCTTGATATCCGCCTTGGCCCGGATTATCTCGAAGGCCACCAGCCTGCTGTCGTCCCCCGGAGCAGGCACCACAATGATCCCGCTCTTTATTTTTCCGGTTACCCAGAGCAGCCCCCGGGTCTCCCTTTCATCCAGCCAGCCGGTCATTTTATAATTGCGAAAAACCGCCGCCCCCGACACCTTGATTTCTTTGGGAGGCCTCGCCTTATTCTCCCCGGCCGTTATTTCACCTTTCTCCTCCCCCTTACTAACCAACCGCACCGCCGTGGCAACCGGAGCGGTGGTTTTACTCTCCACAGCTTCCAAAAAATCCGCTATCTCTATGGCCGGCGCTTTCCCGTGCGCGCTCATCGCTTTAACCGTGTTGCCTATGCCGTAGGCCCAGATTTTTTCGAGCCCCATCTCGGTCTCCAATACCTCCTCCGCTTCCCCTCTGGCTATTAACAGATAGTTCCGGGTGGAAGGCTCGGCGTCGCGTTCATACAGGTCCGTGGCCTTGCCGATGTCATCCCTGGCCAGTTCCTCTCCCACCACCAAAATTTTCGCTTCAGAAAGAAACAGTTTTTTGCCCGTTACCATGGCCAGATTCCGAAGGCCGTCGAAAAAGGTGTAACCCGTGCCGGTAAACACCGTCACAGCGCTGGGAGCGCCTCCTTCGCTCTTGGCGCCGGCTTTAATTTCCCCGGGCTTGGCAACCTGCACGGTTACCTTCAGCCGCCCCTCCTCCCGGGCCTTATCCAGCCCAAAGCCGGCGACAATGGCCCTTTGATCCAGTTCCACCTTGTTCCAGCAACCGGAAGCAAGAAAGAAAGGCAGCGCCAGAGAAATAATCAGTGTCAGTGTTTTGCGCTTCACCGGCCTCCCCCCCTATTTCCGCGCAATCTGGCCAGCACCAGGAGGAGCAGCGGCAGGCCGGCTTCAATGGGTATGAAAACAGGAGGCAGCAATTTGGTGATCTGGCGGGTCAATTCCAGCACATCGCCCCAGAGCAGCACCGAAAGAACAGTCAGCAGCACCCCGGTGGGCAGTACCAGGGATTTGTAATCTTTAAGGTTTAACAACTGTGCCGTGCCCAGCACGGCGCAGTAATAAAAGACAGCCACCTTGACAAAGCCTCCCAGTACCCAGATTAACATTACAAAGGGTTCCGCCCGCTCGATCAGCTCGGCGATGCTGATCTGCCTGGCAAGAATCAGGACCGGAAATTGGATCCGGGCCGTTCGGGGACCAAAAACCATAATGGTGGCAAGCATGGTGAGCAATTGAAACAGCCCCACGGTGACAATGCCCTTTAGTATAATTCCCCCGGCTTTCCGGGGTCTGTTCAAAAAAGGAATAATCATTAACATAACCGCTGTCTCCGCAAAAAAGAGAGCCGGGTAGTAGATCCCCCTCAGTACCGGCACAATCCCTTTTTCCAGCACCGGAGTTAATTTTTGGGCCTGCATCTCCGGAATAATCAACAACACGATGAGCAGCAAAAGTCCCAGCACCACCGGCAAAACTATTTCGTTGACCCTGGCCAGCACCTCCAGACCGCAGCGTATGGAATAGGCGGAGGCCATCATCAGCCCGATCAGGAAAACCAGCAGGGGAGTTTCCGGCATGAACATGGTGACCAGCAACTCGCCAAACTGCCTGATAACGAAAGTGTTTATATAAATGAAAAACACTATGTACAAAAGCCCTATGGCCTTGCCCAAAACCCGGCCTGTCAACAGCCCGGCGTACTGGACAATGGTCTTGTCCGGGAAGCGCATACCCAGGGCCGCGATGACCAAGCCTGCCGCCATCCCGAAAAAGGTTACCAGAATAATCGACATCCAGCTGTCCTGGGCGGCCTCCTGGTATATTATGCCGGGCAACAGCATTATGCTGGTGGGCAGAATAGTGCTGATAATTAGAAAAGCCGCCTGTCTACCGGATATCTTTCCGTCTTCCAGCACTTACCCGTCCCCCTCCCCGCGGCTGTTTCTTTTATCCCCGGGGGGGGCGGGGGGTGAGACATTCCCCGCCCTCCGGGGGTTCCTCCAGCCTATCACCCGGGGCCTGCCGCCCATTGCCCACCACGGGAAGCGGGTGAAGGTGTCTCTTAAATCCCCTTTGCTGAACGGGGCCAGAGGGGAAAGGTACGGCGTCCCGTAGGAGCGCAGGGAGGCCAGGTGGATTAATATCAGGGCAAAGCCCAGGAACAAGCCGAAAAAACCGGCAAAACCGGCCATAATGGTAAAGCAAAACCTGATAAAAATCTGGGCGTCGCTCTGGGAGGGAACAACAAAGGAAGCAATCCCCGTAAGGGCCGTAACGATTACAGCCGGGGCGCTCACCAGCCCTGCCGAGACCGCCGCATCCCCGAGCACCAGGGCTCCCACGATACTCACCGCCTGGCCCACAGGCCTGGGCAGACGCACCCCGGCTTCCCGGAGCACCTCAAAAATAACCCCCATCACTAAAACCTCACCAATAGCGGGGAGGGGAACCCCTTCCCTGGAGGAGGCCATGGTCAGCAGCAGGGGAGTGGGCAGTATTTCCGGGTTAAAGGAAGAAATTGCCACATAAAGAGCGGGCAGCTCGGTGGTGAGGATCAGGGCCAGAATTCTTAAGGATCTGAACAATGAACTGGAAAAATGCCTGGAATAATAATCCTCGCTGGCCTGGACGGATTCCAAAAAAAGATAGGGAACTGTAAGAACAAAGGGTGTACCGTCCGTGAATATGGCCACCCGCCCTTCCAGTAGCTGCGCCGCCACCCTGTCCGGCTTTTCCGTGTTGCCCACGGTGGGAAATATTGAAAAGGGGGCGTCTTCTATAAATTCTTCAATATAGCCGGATTCCAATACCCCGTCCAGCTCGATCCGCTCCAGGCGCTTTTTTACCTCTTCCACTATTTTGGGATTGGCAATTCCTTTAATGTAGGCCACGCAGACATCGGTTCCGGTTACCCTGCCCACCTGCATGCGTTCCAGCCGCAAATCAGGGCTTTTTATTTTCCTGCGCAGCATGGATAAATTAGTATATAAATATTCCACGAACCCCTCCCGGGGACCCCTGACCACCGATTCGGTTTGCGGCTCTCCAACGGATCTGGTCTCAAAAGCCGGAAGTTTTAAAGTGAGTGCCGTGTGGTCGCCTTCAAAGAGCAGGGCTATGCCGGCCCCTAATATTCCTTCGAGTATTGAGCCGATTTCTACGGCTTCTTTGACATTGGCGATACTCAGCACATTTTCCTTAACCCGGGCGGCCAGGCTGTTGCCGGATGAATAACCCGGGGTATTCACCATTTTCGTATCCACCATTAACGCCCTGAGCACATTTTCCCTCAAGGCCTCCTTGTCAATAATTCCGTTTATATAAACCAGAGCCGCCCGGGTGTCGCACAGCATAAACTCCCTTATCACCAAATCCATGCTGTTGCCCAGGACATTTCTGAGCATATCCAGATCCGCCGCCAGCTCTCCGGACAGTTTGTCCCTTCCGGCAGGGACGGCCCGGGCCGGGGAAACCCTCTTATTATCAGGCTTGGGTTTCATGGATAAAAGTTTTCTGAAAATACTGCGGGACATATGCCTTTCTCCATTTCCGGTAAAAGAATCCAGAATTTATTTTCCCCAAATCAAAAAATAAAATGTTGAAAAGATCGTTTACAGTAATTACCATATAATGCCTCAGAATGCAAAAAACCTCCCCCGGGGAGGCTTTTTGGCATGGCAAGTTAAATTTATCCGGTTTGCGGTATTTCTTCAGGGTTTCCAGGGCATAGGACGATAAAGCGGCTAACGCCGCTTACCGGCGGACTATTCCCTGTAATAATGTTCATAGCGGCTCCGGATCTCATGCTTCTTTATTTTTCCCGTGCTGGTCAGGGGAAGTTCTTTAACGAATACCACGGATTTGGGAACTTCAAACCCCCCCAGCTCCTGTTTGCACCAGGCGATTACATCCCCTTCGGCAAGCCCGCCGCCTTTCTCCCCGGCAACCACGAAGGCCGTAATCGCCTCAACCCAGTGGGGATGCGGCAGCCCAACCACAGCCGCGGATACAATTCCGGGATGATTGAGCAATACCCTTTCCACCTTAATGGAAGGAACATTTTCTCCACCAGTCTTAATCATATCTTTCTTCCGGTCCATAAATACCAGGAGTCCGTCCTCATCAAAATATCCCAGGTCCCCGGAATGATGCCAGCCGAACTTTCTGGACTTTTCCGTGGCCTCCTGATCTTTGTAATAGCCCTCCATTACCCCCGGCCCCCGCCAGACAATCTCGCCAATCCGCCCCCGGGGCAGCTTGTTGCCTTGCTCATCCAGCACCGCTGTTTCATAGGTAAGATTGGAAACACCCCAGTAATTGCCCTCCTTACCGGGATAACAGGCCGGGTAGAAATAATTGGTGGAGGGATACGCCTCGGTCTGCCCCGTGGCCAGCACGAATTTGTCCGCCCCTATTTTTTCCCCGGCGTCCTCCAGGGTGCGCCGGTCCATGGGAGTCATAACATAAATGCAACGTTCAAATGCGGACAGATCATATTCATCAATCCCCGGATAATCCAGTAAAGCCCGGTACATTACGGGCAAGGCGAACATAAAGTTAATTTTTTCCCGGCTCCATATGGCGATATATTTGCCCGGCTCAAAGCCCCTCATTATTACCGCCCCGGCCCCCGCCAGCAGGGCGCTGGTCAGCACGCTATGCTGGGCGCAATGAAATAACGGCAGAACTACCGACATAATGCTGCGGGAATTTATATTGGCAAAAATAATATTGTGCAGTGCCGCCACATACACGGAAAGGTTGGTAATCATAACACCCTTGGGAGCCGCGGTGGTGCCGCTGGTATACATTATCTGCAAAATATCCCTGTCCCCTATAATTACATCCTCCACTTCCTCCGGGGATTGTCCGGCCAGCAGCTCCGGAAAAGAAATGAAGGGTTTTACCGCCGCAAGCCCGGATACCGGCAGTGAAAAAAAGTTTTTGATATTGGGGAGTTTATCCAGGTATTTGTTTAACACCGGGATAAAAGCGTCATCCACAATCAGCGCCCTGGCTTCGGAGTGGTTTAGAATATATCCCATATCAGCCGGATTCAGCCCTGGATTTACCGGCACCATTACATACCCGCCCCTGGCCAGTCCGAAAATTGCGACAATATACTCCACGGAATTAAGGCATACCGCCGCCACCCGGTCGCCTTTTCGCAGTCCAATACCTTGCAGCGCCCTGGTAAATTTATTAACGGCCTGGTTCAGCTCCCGGTAGGTATAGCTGATTCTGGTATCCCCCCGGTATTCCACCAGGGCCTCCCGCCCCGGGGCCCGAAGCGCCGACCGCCGAATGATATCCCCCACCGCCAGCCGCTGGATAAGATTTTGTTCCAACTGGGCATTCATCAGGCTTCCCCCTTTATTATTAATACCGAAATTAACGCCAGGGCCATTTTATCCAGTTCTTTTTATGCCTTTAGCAACTCCCGGGCAATAATCAGCCTGCGCATTTCGGAGGTCCCGGCCCCTATTTCCCCCAGTTTGGCGTCCCGGTAGAACCTGTTCACGGGGTATTCCAGGGTGTAACCGTAACCGCCGTGTATCTGCACAGCGTCGTTGGCCACTCTGGTGTTTATCTCCGAGGCGAATAATATAGCCGCGGCGGCAATTTTATGAATTTCCGTTCCCAGCCCGCCCCTTTCGGAGCCCTCCGCCAGCACCGCAGCCTTATAAGCCAACAGGCGCGCCGTCTCAATGCCCGTGTACATGTCCGCCAGCTTTGCCTGGATCAGTTGGAAATTTGCTATGGGCTGACCGAACTGAATCCTTTCCCGGCTATATTTAAGGGCCAGTTCAAAGGCCCCCTGGGCCGATCCCACGGCCAGCCCGGAGTAAAACGCCCTTTCCCGGTCCAGACCGGACATCATCACCGCCACACCTCTGTTTTCCTGCCCCAGCAGGTTTTCAGCGGGAACTTCACAATCCTCAAAGGCCAGTTCTCCGGTGGGTGATCCTTTATTCCCCATTTTTTCTATTTTTTTTGAAGCCGTGAAGCCGGGATAGCCCCTCTCCACGATAAATGCCGAAATGCCCCGGGGTCCGGCACTTTGGTCCGTTTTGGCATATACCACGAATACCTCCGCCACCGGGGCGTTGGTAATAAAGGTCTTGCCGCCGTTCAGCATATATTTGCCGCCCCTTTTAACGGCGGTGGTCCGGATACCCAGGGCATCCGAGCCGGCATCCGGCTCGGTCAGGGCCATGGCCCCTATTCTTTCACCGGAGCACAGGCCGGGCAAATATTTTTTGCGCTGTTCCGGGGTGGCGTTTCTATAAAGGGTGTCCGCGCACAGCATGGCGTGGGCGCCGGTGGAAAGGGCCAGGGCGGGGCAAATCCTGCCTATCTGCTCCATTACCAGCAGGGCCGAAAGCACATCAAACCCGGACCCGCCGTACTCCTCCGCTATGGTTGTTCCCAATACCCCCAGCTCCCCCAGTTTGAGCCATATTCCATCCGGGAATTTATCCTCCCGGTCAATGGTTTCCGCCAGGGGGGCAATTTCCTTCAACATAAACCTGTAAACAGTGTCGGCCAGCAGCTGATGCTCGGAACTCAGAGTGAACTCCAACATAACCCACCCTTTCTTTATTCACTATTGATCATTTATTTGTCATTTTTTTGCCCCGGGGGCCGTACCCACCAGTCATATTCCTTATAGGGCTGCTGAACTTTTTTAAGGATGTCTTTTTGAGTCTTGAACCTTTCTTTCATGCCAACCAGCCACCCTTTGAAGTGCTCCTCCAGGCCGGCCTCGGAAAAACGGTGGGTCGAGGGCTCCAGGGTAAAATCCGGCAGCAAATCACCGTCCCGGGCCACTATTTTGCCCCTGCCGCTGCAGATTGGGCATTCCACCAGACCGCCGGGCAAAAAGCGCAATAAATCACTGCCGCAGCGCGGGCAATCCAGTTTTCCCCACTGCCCGGCCGGCGAGTTGAACAGGTTTGCGCCCAGTTGCCCGGCATACCCCGCATTCACTTCGTTTAATACGCTTTCTCCCGGCAGGGCGGCGTGCACCAGCCAGCAATCAATCAATTTCATTTTCAAAAGCGCCGGCAAGGTCAGGGCGGCTGCCCTGGCATAGCCTTCCCAGCCCCGCATGCCGAAGGGAATGACCAGCACGCAGGGCTTTCCCCTGGTGTGTTCGGCAAAATATCCGGCGCAAAGCAAACGGTCCATCAATAATTTAAAATAGGCGTGCGGACCCAGGAAATAAACCGGCAGCCCAATAATCAGGGCATCGGCGTCTTTAATGTGTTCCCGCAGGAATAAAAAATCATCGTTAATGCTGCAGCTGTTGCCCGGAATAAGACACTGGTAGCAACCCTTGCAGGATTTCAGGGTTAGTTCCGTGAGGCGGATTAATTCCCTGGAGCACGGGTCCGGAACGTTTTTAATGATTTCTTTTAACAGTATTTCTGTGTTCCCCAGCCGTCTTTCCGATATTACCAGCCCTAGAACTTTTTTCATAATTATCCAATTCCTTTTTATTAGTTACCAACCGCCTTGCCGGAGGATGCCCGGCCAAGCAGGCAGCCGGCGAATCTTTCGATAAAATCCGTTGACAGGTTGCCCTTTCTGAACTCGGGATGGGCTATTACTTTAATGAGCAGGTCAATATTTGTTTTTACGCCGGTAATTTTAATCTCTTTCAGGGCGTCCCGCATCAAATCCAGCGACTCTTCCCTGGTATCGCCCCGGGAAATAACCTTGGCCAGCAGGGAATCGTAATAGGGTGTGACCCTGTATCCCCTTTGAACACCTCTGTCCACCCTAATTTTTTCCGCCGCCGGAAAGCGCGCCTCCTCCAGCACCCCGGTGGACGGCCTGAAATTTGAGGGATCTTCGGCATACAGGCGGCATTCCAGGGAATGCCCCTTTATCTTTACATCCTCCTGCCTCACTGACAGAGGGCAGCCCGCCGCCACCCTGATCTGCTCAATCACCAGGTCAATCCCGGTGACGGTTTCGGTGACCGGATGTTCCACCTGCAGGCGGGTGTTCATCTCCAAAAAATAATGGTTTTTGGCGTCATCCACCAGAAACTCCACCGTCCCCGCCCCCAGGTAGCCGATACTGCCGGCCAGCCTCACGGCGTCCTCCCCCATCCTGGCCCGGAGAACATCGTCAGCCAGCGGGCTGGGGGATTCCTCCATAATCTTCTGGTGGCGCCGCTGAACAGAGCACTCCCGCTCCCCCAGGTATATTACATTGCCCTGTTTGTCCGCAAAAACCTGAATTTCAACATGCCTTGGCCGGGCTATATATTTCTCCAGATAAACCCCGGGGTTGCCGAAACCGGCGGCAGCCCGCTCCCGGCAGGTTTTATAGGCTCTTTCCAGGTTCTCTTCCCGCAAAACCAGCTGCAGGCCGATACCCCCGCCCCCGGCGGAGGCCTTGAGCATCACGGGATAACCCAGCCGGGAAGCCTGTGCCCGGGCCTCCGCAAGGGTTTCCAGCGCCCCGCCGCTGCCCGGCACCACCGGCACCCCCGCTTCCCGTGCCAGCCTGCGGGACTGCACCTTTAATCCCATTTGGGCTATGGCCTCCGGGCCGGGTCCGATAAAGGCAATTCCCGCCCCGGCGCAGGCCCCG
Source organism: Desulfocucumis palustris (assembly GCF_002933875.1). Taxonomy (GTDB): domain Bacteria; phylum Bacillota; class Desulfotomaculia; order Desulfotomaculales; family Desulfocucumaceae; genus Desulfocucumis; species Desulfocucumis palustris. The sequence goes on from NZ_BFAV01000157.1 coordinate 96,735, forward strand.
GCAAAACCGGCGTTTTCCGCCAGAAAACCATAGCCGGGGTGTATGGCGTCCGCCCCGCAGCTCCGGGCAACCCTTATAATCTCCGCCATATTCAGGTAGCTTTTTAAAGCCGGGGCAGGCCCGATGAGATGGGCTTCCGGGGATGAAACCACGTGCAGGGCCTCCCTGTCGGCCTCGGAATATACCGTTGCCGCGGGAATTCCCAGCTCCCTGCAGGCCTTCAATATCCTCACCGCAATCTCGCCCCGGTTGGCTATGAGAATTTTTTTAAACATGCCCATACCCTATTCCACTTCCAGGACAGCCTGGCCCTCTTCCACAAAGTCGCCCTCCGCCACCAGTATTTTTGCCACCCGGCCCGGGTCCCCGGATTCAATGGGGTGCTCCATTTTCATGGATTCCAGTATTACCACTTCACTGCCCCGGGCGACCTCGTCCCCTTCAGCCACCAACACCTGTATAACCACGCCGGCGATATCGCTTAATACCTGAAACATCACTCATACCTCCAAAATTATGTAAATTGCCGTCCCGGCGGTATCCTTTATGCAATACCGGCCTTTTTATCCCGCCAACAGACTGCAAGGCCCCGTCCCCGGAGGCCGGGAAGAAACAGCCTGTAAGCTCAAACTAATTTCCCTCAAATTCCACTTGCATCCTCAAAATAGCGGCCCCGAAGCACTTCCCCAGATTATCGCTGCGCAGGGAGCGGGAGGCCCCTCCGTTCAGCGCTCCCCGCAGCACAAAATTAAAGGCGTTGATATTGGGAACCTCGTACCGCGCCACCTCGCCCTCCACCAAACCGGCAAAATGCTCCTTCACCCTTTCAGCGGTGACCTGCTCTTTCAATAATTCATAATGCTCCGCCCGATAGGGGAAAAGCCCTATGTTCACCGTATTTCCCTTATCCCCGGAACGGGCGTGGGCCAATTCCCTCAACAATATTTTGGACATTTCAACCCCCCTCCCGGCCTCAGACTTCCATAAGCTCCACCCGCACCTGCTTTTCCACCTCTTCCCGGGGCACCAGTGCCGACCACAGCCCGATAAGCTCCCTGGGTCTGGGCATCCCTCCGCCGCCGGTGGCGCCGGGGGGACCGTTTAAAGCTATGGGCGGCACAAACCTCGGCAGCCGGGAAGCATCCAGCTTGGTTTCCGTGCGCACGGCCAGGCGCAGGCCCACCTCGTTTAAATCTGCCCCGTCTCCCCAGGCCAGGGGACCGCTCAGTGAATTGTAACCTATGTATTCCACCAGCATTTCCTTTGGCTGGAAGCCCACCATGGCCATTTGTTTTCTGATTATTTCCTCCGCCCTGCGGGCTTTGGCCAGGGCGTCCGGCCACGGGTACCTGACCGTCGCCTCCCCCATCCAGCCATCGTGATAACCCATGGAAACCTTTAACCGCTCCGGCCGGGGCCTGCCCCTTACACCGGTTATCCTGACCCGGTCGGGCCCGGCCGCCTCCAGCCGGGGAGTGGTGAAATCCACCACCACATCCGGGGTTATATAGGCGGCGGGATCGTGCACTTCGTAGAGCATTTGCTCCTTCACCGTTTCCAGGTCCACCCTGCCGCCGGTGCCCTCCGGTTTGGTCAGTATGGCTTCGCCGTTTTCGTATACCTCAGCCACCGGGTATCCCATTCTCTCCATCATGGGTATATTCCACCAGTCTCCGCTGAAATTGCCCCCGGTACTCTGGGCGGAGCACTCCATCAGATGCCCCAGGAATATCCCCGACGCCAGACGGTCCCAGTGGTCCCAGGACCAGCCGAATTCATATATCATGGGGGCCAGAAACTGGGCCGGGTCCGCGGTGCGGCCCGCTATCACCACATCGGCGCCCATTTCCAGGGCCTGGACCATTCCCCTGGCTCCCAGGTAGGCATTGGCGAATAAAATACGGCCTTCCACGGCGGCTATATTGCCGCCGGATTCCATATCGTCAAAGCTGACCCCCTTATCCTTAAGCTCCTTTACCCTGGGTAGAATATCATCGCCGGTGATTACGGCGATTTTCAACCCCCCAAGCCCCATGCCCCGGGCCAGCTCGCAAACCATCCGGCCCGCCCCGGGGGGATTTATTCCCCCGGCATTGGTCAGTATTTTGATCCCCTTTTCCTTGCAGACCGGAAGCAGCACGCTAAAAAACCCATCCTGGACATAACCCAGGGCCGGGTCCTTCTGCCTGGACTTCTGCAAAATAGCCAGGGTCAGTTCCGCCAGGGCGTCACAGGCTATGTATCCAACATCGCCCCGGGCCGCCACATCCAGGGCGGGAAAGGGCGAATCTCCCCAAAAGCCCTGCCCCGCCCCTATGCGTATCTTTTTCAATAAAATACCTCCCCTCTATACCGGAACCACCCCGTGTTTCTTCCAGGGCCTGTGGATTTCTTTGTTTTTAGCCATTTCCAGTCCCCGGATGATCACCCGGCGGGTATCACCCGGGTCGATTATGTCATCGACATAGGCATGGGAGGCGGCTATCTCCGGATCAATTAATTTCCTTACCTCGCCAATCATCATCTCCCTGGCGGTCTTCGGGTCCGGCGACGCTTCTATCTGTTTGCGGAAAACTATATTAACCGCCCCCTCCGGGCCCATAACACTAATCTCCGCGCCGGGCCAGGCCACAATAAGGTCGGGCTCGAAGGCCCTGCCGCACATGACGTAATAACCGGCGCCGTATGCCTTTCTCAATACCACCGTTATTTTGGGCACGGTGGCCTCGGACACCGCGTACAGCATCTTGGCCCCGTGCCTGATAATCCCCTGTTTTTCCACGGCGGAGCCGATCATAAAGCCGGGCACATCCATCAGAAAGACCAGGGGAATATTGAAGGCGTCACACAGGTTGATAAACCTGGCGGACTTGTCGGCGGCGTTTATGTCCAGCACCCCTCCCTGGACCATGGGCTGGTTGGCCAGAATGCCCACCACCATTCCGTTCATCCTGGCCAGGCAGGTTATTATATTTTTGGCCCAGCCGGGTTTGAGCTGGAAAAAGCGCCCTCCGTCCACAATTTTTTCAATTACCTGGAGCATGTTGTACCGTTTACGCTGGTCTCCGGGAACTATATTCAGCAGCTCTTCCACGTAACGGTCAGGATCATCGGCGGAAGCAATTGCCGGCGGCGACTCCCGGTTATGGGAGGGAAAATAACTCAAATATTCCTTTACCGCCGAGATGCAGTCCTGATCATTTTCCACTTCCAGATCCCCCACACCGCTTGTCTCGCAATGCACTTTGGAGCCCCCCAGGGTATTTTCATCCACGTCCTCGCCAATCATGGCCTTTACCAGGGGCGGCCCGCCCAGGGCCAAAAAGCTTTTGTCCTTCACCATGGGCACAAAATCCGCCAGTGCCGGAATATAAGCCGTTCCCGCCGCCCCGGGACCCATCACGGCGCACACCTGGGGTATCACCCCGGACATGACCACTTCCTCAAAAAACAAACTGCCGGAAACGGCAAACATGGAGCCCACCGCCTCCTGGATTCTGGCCCCGGCGGAATCAATCAGCCAGATCATGGGCACCCTGTGCTTTAAGGCCCACTGCCTTATCCTGCCAACCTTTTTCTCCCCGGACTCCCCCATGGAGCCGGCCATTACCGTATAATCGTAAGCCGCCACACAGGCCAGCCTGCCGTCTATTTTTCCATAGCCGGCAATTACCCCGTCCGCCGGAGTCTCCTTGTTTTTCATGCCCGGATGGCTGGAATGGTGGTGCGCCAGTATTCCCATTTCCACAAAGGTGCCCGGCTCAAAAAGCAAATCAATGCGCTCCCTGGCGGTAAGTTTATTCATGGCATGCTGGCCGGCGATTTTTTCAGGGCCACCCATGCCCATTATTTTCTCTTTCCGCTCATTCAGCCTGGCCGCTCTTTCCTTTAAATCCATTTAATTACCTCCTGTACTACATGCCCTTCCACAGGGGCCGGCGTTTTTCCAGAAAAGCCGTGGCTCCCTCCTTTAAATCCTGGCTCATAAAATCTATCACCCGGATGGTGTTCAGGTAATCCATGGCCTTGTTAAACTCCATATCCATCACCGTGTTAAAGGCATTGAGTCCCAGTCTCAGCACCAGCGGGCTGTATTCCGCCACCTGCCCCGCCAGGCTCATCACCTCTTCCTCCAGGGAGCCCGCGGGCGCCACCTTGTGGACCAGGCCCAGTTCAAGGGCCTGTCCGGCATCCAGGGTCTCCCCGGTAAGAGCCATGGCCAGAGCCTTCCGGGGCCCCACGGCCCTTATTAAAAGGGGAAACACCACAAAAGGGAAAATACCCATTTTAATTTCCGGGGTGCCGAATTGCGCATTCTCCGAGGCCACCGCCAGGTGGCACATGGCCGCCAGTCCCAGGCCGCCTCCCATGGCAGGACCGTTAATCCCCGCGATTAGCGGCTTGCTTAAATGCAATCCCATTTTGAAAAGCTCTGTGGACTCCTTTCCCTCCCGGTGAATGGCCGGCGCTGTTTTGGAAATCATCTGGGAAAAATCGCCCAGATCGCCTCCGGCGCAAAATGCCTTGCCCTTCCCCGTGATTACAACGGCCCCCACGGCATCGTCCCTGTCCGCATCCTTTAAGGCCGTTATCAGCTCCCGGCTCATTTGCTCACTTAATGAATTTCTCTTTTCCGGCCGGTTTAGAGCAATAACGGCAATCCGGCCCCGTTGCTCCACCGCTATCTGTTCGTAACCCAAAAAGCATCCCCCCTTTGCTTTAAAAAATGAAACAGGTTAACCATTAATATAAAATTTGACCCTTGGGTATAATTTTAACTACAATCATTGTAATGTATAAAACAGAACAAAAAAATCTTTTTCCCCGGGCGGTTAAAATTAAACCCCGGCCGGCTGAAAATAAATACTGAATGGTCAATTTTTAAATTATAGTTTATTTTTAGCTACTCTTGCAGGATTCGACTTCACGGCGAAAAAATATATTATTACTAAATGGAAACAGACCCCCGGAGGAGGATATTAATTTGAGTTTCAGAGAGGAACGGGCCGCGGAAAGAAAGCTGAATATAATAAGGACCGCGGCCAGACTGTTCAGCGAGAAAGGATACCATGAAGCCACGGTGGAGGATATAGCCAAGGAGTTAAAATATACCAAGGGCAGTATTTATTACTACATCCAGAGCAAACAGGATTTGCTGTTTGAATGTCATGACCTGGCCATGAACATGCTGATGGCCAGCATAGACAAAATAAAAGAATCCGGATTGGCTCCGGACCTGATGTTAAAAGAAGTAATCAAGGGGCATGTGGAAATTATGGTGGGGGAGTTAAACCTTATCAACGTGTCCCTGGCATCGGATTTTTTATTGCAGGATGAATATGCGGAAATAATTGTAAAGAAAAGGGATTTATATGAGGAAAGCATTAAAAAAATAATTGTTGAAGGAATAAAGCAGGGAATTTTCAAGCCGGTTCCGGAAAAAATGGTGATCTTTCTGATCATGGGGGCTATCAACTGGATCTCCCGCTGGTTCTCCGAAAAAGGCCCCTTAAGCAAGGAAGAAATCGCCCAGTTCTACGCCGATTATTTGCTGGCCCCATTAATGCTGAAACAGTAACCATAATGTTAATCTCCCCCGGTTAAAGCCGGTTTTAGCCGGGGGGTCGGGAGGACATTAATCCTGCGTCGTTTTTTCAGGGTTTAGAAATTCATCTTTCAACAGACCCGCCTGAACATAACGGATGGCGCTGTACGGTATATCCTCCCCCAGCAATTTTTTAACAGGCGCAATTTTTTTTACGCCAACCTGCTCCATGGCCAGATATATTTGGCTGCGCACCGGCCAGGGCACCAGTTCGTCCACCTTTATCCTGTCTTCGGCCACCAGCCGGGCCAGGTAGCCCTCCACAGTGGATACCGCCCGGCCCAGCCGCAGGGCAATGTCCTCCGGGGAAAATCCCTGCCGGAAAATGGATTCGATTCTATCCGCCATGTCAACTTTATCCCCTGCCGGCGGTTTTTCCCCGGGTGCCCGGAGATCCGGGGCGGCGGCGGGGGTTTCCAAACTCTCCTGGTCCGGTCCCACAGGCGCGCCGTATACATTTGACCTTACCATTTCAATTATCCGTTCCCCAAACCTGGCCACCTTTTTTTCTCCCAGGCCCTTAATGTTTAGCAACTCCGCCGGGGTAACAGGCTTTTTAGCGGCTATCTCCTGCAATACCCGATCATGAAAGAATACATAGGGGGGCATGGATTCTCTCCGGGCCAGCTCGGATCTGAATTCTTTCAATACTGCCAGCAGTTCCCGGTCCGCGTCGATATTTCCCGCCGGGGCGGTCCCGGAGGCATTGCCCCCGGATAGGATGTAATCCTGCCTAATGGGTATCGCCTGCCCGCTATTGAGCACTTCTTCCCCCTTAGCGGTCAGCACCACCACCGGATATTCATCCCCCGCCACCCCCAGGAACCCGTCACCAATGAGCTGGTTCACCAGTCCCCGCACAGCCGGGGCGGGTAAAGCCGATAACCTGCCGTAAAAGTTTATTTTGTCGTAACCCCACTCGATAATGTCCTTGGCCCTTGACCCCCGCAGCACGTCCACCAATTTTTTTTGACCCACCGGCCGGGGCAATTCCTTAACCGCGCCAAAAACCGCCAGGGGCAAATCCGATTTCACCAGCTTCCCGCTGGAATTGTTCAGGCAGTTGTCGCAGCATATTTCCTTCAGCTCACCCACAGCCTCGCCGAAATAATTTAACAAAGCCGCCCGGCGGCAGCCGCTGGTATGCACCCAGTTGGCCATGGCCGCCAGTTTTTCTTTCCTCTCCGCGGTTCTCTGCCTGGCTTCCTGCAGCACCACATTCATCAACCTGGCGGTGGGAGGCTCGGAACCCGCTTCCAGGTATAAATTGTCCCCGTCCCTGTCGGTTAAATGAATTATCCCCAGCCTCTCCAGCATGCTTATCAGAAACCTTACCTTGGTCTCTCCAAGCCCCCCCTGCTCCAGTTCCCCGCAGGATATCACGGACACGTTATCCCTTTGGGAATTCCTGTAGGCATGCATAAAATTCACAATATCTTCCTTGCCCAGGGAATCATTATCAATAATCCAGTCCTGCAGCTGCCTGTCCCGGTGGATGAACAACAGTGCGCACAGGGCCGGCCGCCCGTCCCTGCCGGCCCGTCCCACCTCCTGATAATAGGCCTCCAGGGAGGCAGGCAAACAGCAATGTATTACAAAACGTATGTCCGGCTTGTCTATGCCCATTCCGAAGGCGTTTGTGCCCACCACCACGTCTATCCCGCCCTGCAGGAAATTCTCCTGCACCCGGCTTCTCTCCTCCGGCTCCAGTCCCGCGTGATAGGCAGCAGCGGCGATTTTTAAACTGCCGCTCAGCCAGGAGGCCAGCCTCTCCGCATCCTTCCTGGTGGCCACGTAGATAAGGCCGCTTTCCCTGCGGCCTGAAAGCAGCTCATGTAATTTATCCAGCCTGGCCCGGTCATTATCGAACACTCCGGCGGTATAATAAAGGTTTGGCCTGTCGCTGCCGCTTACCACCCTGCAGGCGTCGGGAATGTCCAGCTGGTTTAATATATCCTGCTGCACCGAGGGAGTGGCTGTGGCGGTCAGCGCCAGTATCTGCGGATTGCCCGGCAGCTGGCCGTGAAATTCACGTATGTACAGGTAGTCCGGGCGAAAATCATGTCCCCAGTGAGATATGCAGTGGGCTTCATCAACCGTCAAAAGGGATACCTTTATCCTGGCCAACTGGGCCAGGAAGGTGCGGCTTTTCAGCCGCTCCGGGGCAACATAAACAATCTTGTATTTACCCCTGCCCATCTCATCCATCCGCCGCCGCTGCTCCTCCAGGGTAAGTTGACTGCTGATAAATGTCGCCTGGCGCAAATTTTTGCCGTGCAGGGCGTCCACCTGGTCCTTCATCAGGGCCACCAAGGGGGAAATGACCACAGCGACACCGGGCATCAGCAGGGCCGGAAGCTGGTAACAGAGAGATTTGCCCTGTCCGGTGGGCATTATGGCCAGCACGTTGTTGCCGCCCAATACCTTTTCCACCACGTCTTTTTGCCCGGCGCGAAAACTGCTGAAATTAAAATATTGCTGCAAGGCCTTTTCCAGAGAAGAGTATTGATTCACCTTTTATCCCCCCACATGTCGGCAAAAACATCATTACAAAATATTTTTCTTCCGCCGGGCATTTTCTCCCTTCCCGGCAAAACAACTTTTTGTTGCGGAAAGCGGGTTCCCCGCATGGCGTTGCTCATACCGGCGGACCACATCAATTGTTACTCCAATCTTTTAATAATATCGTTTACAGACAACACCCTGGCGAATCCTCTTCTTAAAACCTTTAATTCGGCCTCCTGCATGGACGGATCGTCGGTGGAGGTGATGTCGCTGCCGAAGACAACCTTAAATCCTCTTTCATAGGCCTGGCGGGCAGTCATTCCGCAACAATAATTTGTCAGTGTGCCGCAAATAATCACAGTGTCCCTGTCCAAATTTTTCAGTATGGTCTCCAGCGGAGTATCGTAAAAAGCGCCATAGGAAGGTTTGTGAATAATAATCTCGTCATCCAAAGGAGTGAGTTCCTGAAAAATGGTTCCGTCCTTAAACCAGGAGGGATCATTAAAGCCGGGATAACGATTGGGCATGAATCCCCCGGAACCGGGGCGGTCGAGATTATTATGGGTTTTCGCGTACGATGTAAATATCACAGGTATATTTTTATTTCTGCAAACCTCCACAAGCCGCTTTATATGCGGTACCTGGCGGGTGGCTTCCGGAACCCAGTAAGGAGTCCAGTGTGGCTTCACAAATTCATCCTGCATGTCAATAACCAGCAGGGCACAGTTTTCCTTTACCACCTCAAAACCGGCGTTCCCTTCCTCATGCCCCCTTCTGGCCATATCCAGCACATTTTGTTCTGTAAACCCTCCCGCCCTCATTACTTATCCTCCTCATACAGGATTTATGGGTGTACGAAAATTGGGGCTATAACGATTTGCTCTGGTATGCTTCTCCATTAAAACTATACTTAGATTGTCGTTAACCTTCTTTGTAGCAAATATCTTATATCCCAGTTCTATAATCATTCCGCCCTCCGTAGCCATGGCAAGCAGTTTTGGGGAACCTCGTCAATTTATTTATGCGATATGACTGAAATTATTTCAATTTTTTCTATAAAAAAAAGAAAAGTCCTCTATATAAAGAAGATCCCTTCGGCACAATACTTGTTATTTCAACATATTCAAAAGAAAACAACCGGCACCAAAAAAGTATATTGACATATGTTCGATTATCGCAATACTTTAAAAGCATGACCTGGATTGAATGTCCCGCCCCGCCGCACGGCAAACAAAAAAGAACCCGCTGCCAGGTTCCCGGTTCACTAAGATTATGATATGCTTTCCATCACTCATAGTGCGTCCAAAGCCGCAATACCCTTACACAATGCCTGTCCCTGTCCACCGCATAAACAAGACGGTGTTTTATGTTTATCCTCCGGGAGTACGCGCCTTTGAGGTCTCCAACCAATTTCTCGTAAGGCGGTGGATTTTCAAAAGGATTGTTTTTCAATACTTCCAGCAGTCCAAGAACAGCCTCCTTTAATCCCGCCTGCTTTATCAGAGCAACATCCTTTACCGCCCGTTTGGTAAACTCTATCTCCCACATCACCACTCAATCTCCTCAGCCTTGACGCAATCCTCCGGGGCAGCCCTCATCCCCTCGATTATGGATTCCCTCATTCCGGGCACGTTTAAAAGATACATGGTTTCCTGGATAGCCCTGTAATCCTCCTCGGAAATAATAACAACATTACCCTGTTTAGATGTCACCATAACAGGTTCGTGGTTTTTTACAGCAGCTTCAATTAATCGGAAGAAATTTTGCCTTGCTGCTGAAGCGTTGATAAGCAAATCAATTCCACCTTTCCAGTTTCGTCCACGCTATTGTACAATATATTGTACAATAGCGTGGTGAAATATTCAACCGCATTTCTTTTACGATTTACAGTATCAAACAATTCCACCACCGGCATAAAAAAGAACAGACCCCCGCAAACGGGCCTGCCCTTTTTAAAACTGCGGTTTACGGCTTTAACGCAACACGGTGGGAACAACTGCATCGATAAGTCCGATAACAAAAGCCGAGATCAAAGCTCCCAGCAGGCTTACACTGAGCAATCCGGGAATAATAAACTGTGCCAGGTAAATAACCACTGCCGCCGCAATGAAGCCGACGATACCCCTGCTTTGAGGAGATATCCTGTCGCCCAGCAACGCTTCGGCAATATATCCCAGTATAGCGATCACCGCTGCCGCAATCAACGCGCCGACAAAACCGCCTTTAACCACAAAACCGGGAGAAAGCCAGCTGACCACGATCAGTACCAGGGCTGAAACCACAAACCTTACGATGGCGCCTACCCAATTCACGAAATCACCCCCAATCTTTTTGGTTAATAATAATCATTGACAAAAATTAATTTATCTATACTGGCATTGCTTGCATTTTTTAAACCGCCGTGTTAAAATGGAGGCTGTTGGGAGGTGAGAACGTTGCCAAACATTAAATCTGCGGCCAAAAGAGTTGACATTATTCGCAGAAGAACCATAAGAAATGCCAGGCTGAAATCTGCATTGCGCACCACCATTCGCAGATTTGAAGAGGCCATGACCGCCGCCAACCAGGAAGACGCCAAAAGCAGGCTGAAGCGCGCGCTGGTGGCCATCGACAAGGCAGTGACCAAGGGTATTTTGCACAAAAACACCGCTGCCCGTAAAAAATCTCGCCTGACCCGACGCTTCAACAAAACCATGGCAGGCTAATATGAAATTTAAAACAACCACCCTTGCCAGGGTGGTTTTGTTATAATTGAGTATCGAATAATAACCGCTGAAAATGGAGGTTATCATGGCAGTTCTGGAAGTGAGCATAGTCCCCGTGGGCACGTCTTCCACCAGCCTGAGCGCCTATGTGGCCGACTGCCTTAAAACCCTGCGGGAAACCGGCGGGATATCATACCGGCTTACGCCCATGGGTACCATAATTGAGGGAGACCTGGAGGTTTTACTGAAAGTGGTGCGGGAAATGCACGAGCAGCCCTTTAGGGCGGGAGCCGGAAGGGTGGTAACCGCAATCCGCATTGACGACCGCAGGGACCGCCCTTTGACCATGGACGGGAAGGTGGCTTCGGTGGAAAGGAAATTAACAGGGCAATGAAATATTTCACCGATCTTCTGGAGACTGTAAAAAGCCGGAATTTTGCCCCGGTCTATCTTTTTCACGGCCCGGAGGCATACCTCAGGAGGCTGGCGGTTGAAAAAATACGTGAGGCGTTGCTGGACGGCGACAACCGGGATTTCAACCTTACCAGACTGGACGGTGAAAAGGCCGGGATAAGCGAGATAATATCCGCGGCCGAAACCGCGCCTTTTTTCTCCGGGAAAAGGCTCCTGATAATTGACCGCCCGGCGGTATTCCGGGCCTCTCCGGGAAAGGGCCGCGCCCCGAAGGAGACAGCGGGGCAGGAAGAGGAAGAAACAAATAAACCCGGAGGCAAAACCCCCGGAGAGGAAGAGGCGCTCATAAATTATATCGCCTCCCCCATGCCTTCCACCTGCGTTATCTTCAACACCCCGGACCAGGTGGATAAAAGGAAAAAGATTTATAAATCGGTGGAAAAGCACGGCAAAGCGGTGGAATTTGCCCTTTTAAAGCCTGCGGATATACGTAAATGGCTGGACAAGCAGGCCCGCCTGGCGGGCAAAAAATTGGAACCGGCGGCAGCCGGGGCACTGCTGGACAGGGTCGGACAGGATCTTACCGCCCTTCATGCGGAGATAAATAAATTAATTGATTACGCGGGCCAAGCCCCTGTAATAAAACTGGCGGATGTTAATCTCCTGACGGCGGTCCCCCTGGAAGAAAACATTTTCAACGTGGTGGACGCCCTGGGAGAAAAAAAACCGGACAAGGCGGTATCGGGAATCCGGGACCTGCTGCTGGCCCGCCAGCCCCCGCAATATATTCTGTCCATGGTGGCAAGGCAGTTCAGGCTGCTTCTGCAGGTAAAGGAAGCTTTATCCCGGGGCTGCTCCTTTGGCGAGCTGGCCTCAACCACCGGCATTCATCCCTTCGTGGCAAAAAAGCTGTATCAACAATGCAAAGGATTTGATATTAACCTCCTGATCCGGGCGCTGCATTCTCTTCAGGAAATTGACGCGGGAGTTAAAACCGGGAGGAAGGATTTTCTACCGGCCATGGAGTTGTTTATAATAGAGACGGTTACCGGCGGGAAATTGGCGGAAGGAAAGTAAAGGCAAAAACCGTCAATCTGTGGCCGTCCCCCATGGCATTATTTAATGAAAATAATACGCAAATTAAAAGCGGGAGTAATAAACTCCCGCTTTTAATTTGTAAACTTACTTATTCCTAAGTTTTAAAAAGCATTTAAATAATCCGATAAAGACATAAATTAATCCTGCGTATATTGCCAGCAAAAACAACAAATTTACTATTTGCGTGCTATTGATACTTATTTCACCAGTCACAAATATCGAAACAATATAGGCGAAAATAATTATTGTTATAATATATATCACAAAGTTACGCCTCAAGTGGTTAATAAATTTTCGTCTTCCGCCGGTTTCATGGCCAATACAATCGTCATTGGAATTTTTATCCATAACAGATTTCTCCTTTTGCCAAATCCCTTGAAGTAAATATATTCAAGGAATTTTTGTAAAATTATTAATTTTCTTTATTTTAACACGATTTCCCTTTTTAGCATATTGAAAAAATATAACAGATAATGTTACCCTTCCAACCTGAAAAAGCCCCCTCTTTAAATGCCGGCAGAAGACAGGGCTTCATAAAAAAAATCGCCGCCGGATTAACCGGCGGCTTACTGAATCTATATAAAGTTTTATTCCTTTTTGCCCACAATGCCCAGTATAACCCTGTAGGGGCCGGGGGTGCCCGGCGGCACGAAGGCCACCCTGTCTCCGGGTTTCACGGATTCGTTCAGCTTTCTTATTATGCCGTTTACAAAAACCGCCTCGATCTTTTCCGGGGGGATTTCCAGCTTCTCAGCCAGTTCCGCGGCGGTGCATTCCTGTTCCAGAGGCACCTCCATGGGAAAAGGCCAGCCTCTCCGGTCAAAAATTTCCTTTATAAAGGAAAATGCCCTGACTTCTACGCATGCGCCGTTATCCAAAACAATTGCCCCCTTTTGCACATCACCTGTTAAACAATTATCAATCGGTTGGTTAAAAAGGCCTCAATATAATTATACCCCGAAACAGTCGGGACATGAAGGATCTCTTTCCAGCGCTATTTCAAAAAATGCAGCCGAGAGGGCGTCGTAGGTAAGAAGCCTGCCCACCAGCAGTTGACCCAAACCCAGCAGGTATTTTACCGCCTCGGCGCATTGCAGTACTCCGATAATCCCCGCAACAGCTCCCAAAACCCCCACCTCCGCGCAGGAAGGAGCACTGGGAGAAGGCTCGTCCCGGTAGAGGCACCTCAGGCAGGGTCCCTCTCCGGGAATAATGGTCATCAACTGCCCGCTGAAGGAAAGAACCCCCCCAAAAACCATTGTTTTGCCCAGGCGGACGCAGGCAGCGTTTAAAAGGTAGCGAACGGGAAAATTATCCGTGCAGTCCACCACCAGATCATGTTCCCGGACCGCCTGGTCAACATTGTCCGCCGTTATTAATCCTTCTATTGTATTTACCTGAATATCCGGATTCAGGGCCGAAATCTTTTCCGAGCCGGATATTACCTTCGGCCTGCCGATATCCCCGGTGCGGTGCAGTATTTGCCTTTGCAGGTTTGACAGATCCACCTTGTCGCTGTCCGCCAGGGTAATGTGACCCACACCGGCCGCCGCCAGATAATACGCCGCCGGGGACCCCAGCCCCCCGGCGCCCACCACCAGCACCCGGGATTTTAAAAGTTTCTCCTGGCCCTCCGTCCCCACGCCCGGCAGTAAAATATTTCTTTTGTATCGTTTAAGCTGATTGTCCGTAAGCATGCTACCAATCCTTTAAACCGCTCATTCCACAATTTCCACCCGGTCCCCCACCTTAACCGGACCTCCCTGGAGAACCCGGATAAAAATGCCCTCTTTGGGCATCACACAGTCCCCGGCCTGGTGATATATGGCGCAGCGGGTGTGACACTCTTTGCCGATCTGGGTAACCTGACCCAAGGCCTGCCCGCCCAGCCGGAGTTTAGTGCCCACGGGCAGGCTGACCAGATCCATATCCTCGGTGGTGATGTTCTCGGCAAAATCCCCCGGTTTGACGTCCAGACCCATTTTCTGCATCTTTTGAATGCTTTCCAGGGCCAGCAGGCTTACCTGCCTGTGCCAGGTACCCGTATGGGCGTCTCCCTCCAGACCGTGCTCGGTAACCAGTATGCCCTCTCCCACGTTCTTTTTGCGCATTCCTTTTCTGGGACTTGTGCAGACAGCCACTATTTTTCCCATTCTTCCTCTTCCTCCCTGGTAAATAGTCCGCTCTTGCCGCCGCTTTTTTTAACCAGGCGGATGTTTTCAATGGTCATGCCCCTGTCCACGGCCTTGCACATGTCGTATACGGTGAGCGCAGCCACCGATACCGCGGTAAGGGCTTCCATTTCCACCCCGGTCTTCCCGGCGGTGCGGACCGCCGCCTGAATTTCCACCGTGTCCGGCTTCTTCAGCCTGAAATTAACATTCACCCCGGTCAGGTTGATGGGATGGGCCATGGGAACAAGCCTGCCGGTCTCCTTGGCCGCCATGATGCCCGCCACCCTGGCAACCCCCAGCACATCCCCCTTGGCCATGCCGCCGCTCTCAATCAGGCTTAAGGTTTCCGGCCGCATGACTATTTTGCCCCGGGCCACCGCTTCCCTCAAAGTAATGTCCTTTTCGCCTACATCAACCATACGGGCCCTGCCCCGGCTGTCAAAGTGAGTTAATACGGGGTTCTCGCTCAACCTGAAATCATCCTCCTATTTGAGACATCACCCTGTCCTTGTCTTGCCAGCCCCCGGCAATGTTGTGGCGGACGGGTTTAATTTTTATGGCCTGGGCGAAAAGTTTGGCCAGTTCCATTTCGCCGGCGCTGTTTCTCAATGGTGTTTTGAGATCAATTTCATTGCTGCTGTAAAGGCACGGCCTCAGTTTGCCCTCGGCGGTCAGGCGGAGCCTGTTGCAGCGGCCGCAGAAATGATCGCTCACAGGGCTGATAAAGCCTACGGAGCCCTGCATTCCGTCCTGGCGGTAATATTGGGCCGGACCGTTTCCCACAAGCTTTCTCACTTCTTGAAGTTTTCCCAGTCCCTGTTCAATTATTTCCTTTATTTCAAATACCGGTATATGCCTGTACGAGGCCCAGGCGTCGGATACGCCTATGGGCATTACCTCGATAAAGCGGACATGCAGGGGATACTTAAAGCTGAGTGCCGTAAGCTCCAGTATTTCATCGTCATTAAAGCCCCTGATGGCCACCACGTTTAATTTAACCGGATGGAATCCCAATTCCAGGGCTGTTTCGATGCCCTTCCAGGCCTGGCTAAATTTACCGAGCCTGGTAACTTCCTCGTAACGGCGGGGCTTTAACGTATCCAGGCTGATATTAAGCCTGTTGACACCGGCGGATTTTAATTGGGCGGCCATTCCGGGAAGCAGAATTCCGTTGGTGGTCAGGGCTATATCGTCAATTCCGGGGGTTTCGTGAATAAGCCCTATTAAATCCTGCAGCCCTTTCCGCACCAGGGGCTCTCCCCCGGTCAACCTGATTTTGTTTATGCCCACCAGCGCCCCGGCCTTTACTATCTGGCCAATTTCCTCGTTACGCAGTATCTCCTGGTGGGGGATAGGTTTGACTCCTTCCCGGGGCATGCAGTAAGTGCATCGTAAATTACAGCGATCCGTTACTGATATGCGGAGATAGTTGATCTCCCTCTGGCAAATATCCTTCAATGTTTATTACCTCCTCTTATCCTTTTCCGGAGGGCTTGTACAGTATAATTTCATCAAACCGGTTGAGCAGTTGAATATCGATTACATGCAAAAAAGGGGCGAGAAGAAGGCTAAAATTATAAATTTCTACCCCTTTGCTGGAGCATGGTAAGTGAAAAGGTTACCACATAAGCCAGCAGCATTAATATAATGCTTATGGCAATGGCCAGATCAAAATTACCCTTAGAAACTTCCATCACGGTGGCGGTTGTAAGTACCCTGGTGTAGTGATAAATATTCCCCCCCACCATCATGGAAGCCCCTACTTCCGAAACAACCCCGCCAAAACCTGCGATAATGGCCGCCAGCAGTCCCATTCTGGCCTCCCTCAGCAGCAACCGGAGAAACTGCAGCCGGGATGCCCCCAGGGCCATTATTTGCAGCCTGATTTTGGGATTAAGCTGTCCGATGGCCGCTATGGTAAAACCGGTCACAATAGGTGAGGCTATTATGGCCTGGGCAAGTATGATGGCTGCGGGGGTGTACATCATATTTAGAAACCCCAGCGGGCCTGATCTCCATAAAAAAATTGAAACCCACAGCCCCACCACCACAGGCGGCAACCCCATACCAAAGTTTACCAGGCTAACCGCCACATTGCGCCCGGGAAAAACAGCAATGGCCAGAAAAACTCCCAGGGGAACTCCGATGGCCACGCTGATCAGCGTAGCTAATCCTGAAACCTTGAGGGTTAAAAAAGTAATGCCGAATACTTCCCTGTCCATGTGCAACAATAGTTCCAAAGCCTTGAGCAGGCCATGCCAGATCAATTCCATGTCGAAGTAAAACCCCGTCTAATTTAAGGGGACACACCTTTTTATGCCGGCATATTCCCTTCTTTTTTAACTATTGCCCGGAGGAATGCCCCCCGTCTTATATATGGGGACACCTGAAGAAAGATTCCCTTTAGTCAAACACACCGGCAAACAATTCTCTGGCGGTATCTTCAGCCTTGCTGCGAAACAGGCGATACCTTACCAGCAGTTCCTCGCCCTCGGGAGTCAATATCGCGCCCCCTCCGGTTTCGCCACCCACATGGGTCCGTACCAGTGTAATATTCCATTGACGTTCCGCCTCTTTAATCTTTCCCCAGGCCGCCCTGTAAGACATCTTTAAATCAGCTGCCGCCCTAGCGATTGAACCCAGCCTGGACACACCCGACAGAAGATCAAACAGGCCGTCCCCGAAGGACAGGCCGCCCTTTTCCAGCCATACTTTAAAACCCAGGTTAAATTTAGGCAGCGAATTATTGTCTGTCATGCAACCAACTCCAATTTGTCCGCTTTAACAATATTCGGAAACCTTCCTTCCCTTACCTGTTTAGCCCCCTCCCACGGGGGGAAACAGCGCCACCCGGTCGCCCGGGCCGAACTTGTCGCCAAGGGAGAAATGTTTTCCATTGGCCAGAATACTGAACACCTGGTTTTCCGGTATGCCCAGCAGCTCTAAAAGGTCCCTGCCATTGGCGCCCTCAGGCAATTCCATCTCAAAGGCCTGGCCAAAGGTTACCCCGTCGACAAATTTCTCCAGACCGCTGAATACCCTGACTTCCAGCCTCATCCCGTCACCTCCGGAAAAACACCGTCAATTAATACTTTTGTAATGTGGTATATGAATTGCAATGAATATGCCATAAATAAGGCTTTTATTTATGCTTCCCGGGGAGCCCGGCGTATTCTTGCCCCTGATTTCAAAAAACAATTTAATATTAACCGCCGGGGAGAAAAATTATAATACTTTTTCTGTCCTTAAACGGAACAGTCGTGCCAAAAGGATACTGCCGGCAAAAAGTTTTGTCATGCCTTGCAACATTGCCCGCAACACGGCTGTGGGGCTGCCGGACGAAAGTTTCAACACTCTCCTAGTTCAAGTCTATATTATATTCTTTCATTTTTCTATATAGAGTGTTTCTTCCTATACCCAGTGACCTGGAAGCGGAGGTTACGTTACCCCGGTGATACGAGAGGGCGTCCCTGATGGCCCTGGCCTCCACCTCCTGCAGGGCGGGCGGCTCCGGGCGCGGCAGTTTTCTGGTGTCTATGGCCTCGCCTATGGCCGAGTCGATGGCCCGGACCAGCCGGTGGGCTATCAGCAGTTCCTCGGGACTCATACTTACCAGCCCTTCCCTGTGGTCCAAAAGATTCTGCAGCTGCCCGTTAATAGTATTGGCCGGAACATTATCGGCCGCGTTTATGTCCGCGGTCTGCCAGTTATTTTGAGGAAACAGCGAATTCATAATTTTATCGGACAAATGATTTGGCAATATCACCGGGCCGTCACACAGGGCCACCGCCTGGTCGATGGTATTTGCCAGTTCCCTTATGTTTCCCGGCCAGGAGTATTCCATGAGTAAACGCATGGTCTCCCCGGAAACCTGGGGTGGCTCTTTGTCCGCAAATTCGGAGTTGCGCTTTAAAAAATGTTTTACCAGCAGCGGTATATCCTCCCGCCGTTCCCTTAAAGGGGGGAGTTCAAAGCGCACCACATCCAGACGGTAAAACAGATCCTCCCTGAACAGTTTGTCCCTAACCGCCTGCTCCAGGTCTATGTTGGTGGCCGCAACAATTCTTACATCGGTGTGTATGGTTTTTTCCCCGCCCACCCGTAAGAATTCGCCTGTCTCCAGTACCCGTAACAGTTTTACCTGAATGGACAGGCTGGCCTCGCCTATTTCATCCAGAAACAGCGTGCCCCGGTCAGCAAGCTCGAATATCCCCCTGCGCTGGCTGGAAGCTCCGGTAAAAGCTCCCTTCTCGTGTCCGAACAATTCGCTTTCCAGGAGATTTTCAGGAAAGGCGCCGCAGTTGACCGGTATAAACAGCATGTCGGAACGGTTGCTGGCCGCATGTATAAACCTGGCCAGCACCTCTTTGCCGGTGCCGGTTTCCCCCTGTATCAAAACGTTGATATTTTTTTTGGCTATCTTATCCGCAATGGATACCATCTTGAACATTTTTGCGGTGCCGCCCACCAGAAAGCCGGCCTTAGCGGCTGTATTGAACCATTCCGGCTGTGTTCCGGCGCCATGCTGAAGGCTTTTCCCGTAGTCGCAGGCTTTGTCTATTAAATCCTCCACTTCAGCTATATCCTCAAAAGGTTTGTCTATATAGTCAAACGCCCCCAGCTGAATGGCCTTTACAGCGGTTTTGGTGGTGCTGTAGCCGGTCATGATAATAACTTCACAGCCGGGCTGGCGGTTTTTAATTTCCTGCAGCAGGCTCAGCCCGTTGGCATCCGGCAATTTCAAATCCACCATGGCCACCTGGTACTGCTGCTCGTCCAGCGCCCGGACGGCCTCCGCGCCACTGGCGGCGACCTTTACCCGGTAGCCCTTGCGCTCCAGCAAGCGGCGGAAAAAAGTCCCCACTTCCATCTCGTCGTCGATAACCAATACATAGCTCTGGTCGTTCAAAATACCCCTCCTAAGAGACTGATGCAAAACACATTTGCCCGGGTTTGCCTAAACAAAACCCGTAGGCCCCCGCCCGGGGCTCAAAAGTTAGCCGAAGACAGGGTTCCATCGGCACCGGAATTATTTGTTAAGCATTTTCATATGGTCGCACAGGGGTAAAACCAGTGAAAACACACTTCCTTCTCCCGGGCTGCTTTCCACATTGATTGTCCCGCCGTGGGCCTGGGCAATGCCCAGGCTGACGCTTAAACCCAGTCCGGTGCCCTTTGTGGTCTCCTTGCTGGTATAAAAGGGGTTGAATATTTTAGCCGCCCTGTCCGGTTTGATCCCCTCACCGTTGTCTTTAACCGCCAGCACCAGGCTCCGGCCGGCCTCGCCGTCCGATACCACCCCGGTGCTTATTTCTATAACCTTTTCGCCTTCCTTTTTATCCAGGGCGTCCCTGGCGTTTAACAGCAGATTCAGGAGCACCTGGTCCAGTTGGTGGCCGTTGGCTTTTATCTTCGGCAAATCAGGGGCCAGGTTAATTTTTATATCCACGCTGTTCCTGTTTATCTGGTAATGAATAAGACTTAAAACCCTCTCCACCACCTCGTTGAGGTCGGTGGGCCCCATGGGCCTCTCTTCCTGGCGGGAAAAGATTAGAAGGTTCTGAATAATCTTTTTACACCTGAGCCCGCAGTTTACAATATCCTTCAACAAATCGTAAGAAGGGTCGCTCTCTTCCATGTCCCGCAGCAGCATTTGGGCGTTGCCGATAATTACCGTCATGGGGCTGTTCAGCTCATGGGCCACTCCGGCGGCCATTTCCCCTATGGCAGCCAGTTTTCCGGACTGCGAAAGCTGTTCCTCCATCCTGGCCTTTTCAGTTATATCCTTAATATGGTGTATCACGGCGTAAACATCGGAATTGGTATTGTATACGGGGTAGTAGGAAACATCAAAAACCTGGCCGGAGGATAGCTGCAATTTCCTGTATACCGGATTCCGGGTTTCAACCGCCTCGTCCATGAAGCAGACATCACACTTTGTCTGTCGGTTCCACAACAGCTCGTAGCATTTTTTGTTCCGCCAGCTTTCCTCGCCGGGGTTCTCGTTCAGCGGGCGCATTCTCTCGTTGGAGCGGATAATGTTGTACCCCAGGTCAAACATGAAAATGGGATCGGTCACCGACCAGAAGGTCTTTTCCCACTCGTTCTTGCTGCGCAGAACCTCCTCGTAAAGCTTGGCGTTTTCAACGTATATGGCCAGTTGAGCCGCCAGCTGCTGAATAAAGAAAGACTGGCTTTCATCGTAAACATCCCTGGCTTTACTGCCCAGCATCAGCACCCCGATGGCTTTGCCCCTCACAATCAGGGGAATCAAGGCCACGGCGATCAACTGCAAATCCCTAACCATGCCGCAGTCAAAAAGCTTTTCGTATTCGGGAAGATGGTAGTACCCGCTCTCCCTGGTTTCCACGGTACGCCAGAAAAGCGACGTCCGGGGAACATTATTATCCATGCATTCGGCCCGGGGAACGGTGGCCGTGATTTTCAGGTCGTCGCCCTTAAGCAGCGCCAGGGCCATAAAATCACAATTTATAACCAGGGGCAATTTTTGATACACCCTTTTTATTATGTCGCCCAGGGACATGTCTATATTTATGTCCTTGGCCAGCTGGTGGAGTATTTCCAGGCTGTTGTTCTGCAGCTCCATCTGTTTGTTCTGCTTTTTCAACTCCAGGTAATAATTCAGCTTGGAGGAATCCACCCCGGTCAGGTTTTCTATAAGTTTTTGCTTGTTGTTAAAAATAAATATCCCCCCTAAATCCCGAATCGCCAAACTGCTTACGGCCTACAGGGCGCGCCGGTAAATGCCCGCGATATCCTCCTGGCCGCAGTCCCTGGGATTGGTGATAAGACAGGTGTCCATCAAGGCGTTTTCACTCAACCTGGGAATAATGTCATCGCTCAGGCCCACCGCGGAAAGGCTCTCGGGCAGTCCGATATCCTTTACCAGGCGCCTTACCTCGGCTATAGCCCGGTCCGCCGCCTCCCATTTGCTTAGGCCCGTGACATTCACCCCGAAGGCTTCAGCCACCCGGGCGTATTTATCCGCGCAGGCTATGCTGTTGTATTCCATTACATGGGGAAGTAAAATACCGTTGGTTTCCCCATGGAACAGATCCAGCAGGGCGTCTATCTGGTGGGTCATGGCGTGGGTAACGCCCAGTATCGCATTGGAAAAAGCCAGTCCGGCCTGCAGACTGGCCATGGACATGGCGGCCTTGGCGTCAAGGTTGGTGCTGCAAGCCACGGATTCCCTGAGATTGTTGGCGATGATCCTGATGGCGTTTAAAGCCTGTACATCAGTTAACTCGGTGGCTGCCAGGGAAACATAGGACTCTATGGCGTGGCTTAAGGCGTCAATACCGGTGCCGGCTGTAAGACGGGGATTTTTGGTCTGAAGCACCGTGGGGTCCACAATAGCTATGTCCGGCACCAGGGATTTGGATACTATTACCATCTTGGCTTTTCTTTTTTTATTAACGATTATTGTAAACTGGGAAACCTCCGAGCCTGATCCCGCGGTGGTGGGAACTATCACCATGGGCGGCAGGGGTTTGGTTACCTTGTTAATCCCTTCATAGTCGGCGATTTCGCCCCCGTTGGTGGCCAGTATGGCTATTGCCTTGGCCACGTCTATGGGGCTGCCGCCCCCCACCGCCAGCAGTCCGTCACAGCCGGAAGCCATATATTCCGTGGCGGCCCGGGCAACCTCCATACATTTGGGGTTGGTGGTCAGACTGTTCCAGACCCTGTATTCAATTTTAGCCATTTTTAAAAAACTGAGAGCCTTTTCCACCCAGCCGCTATTCAGCACACCCTCGTCGGTGACCACGAAAATCTTGGTTACCCCCAGGCGCACCGCGCTCTCTCCCACCTGATTCAGGGAACCAAGCCCCCATATTATTTCCGGGGCCACAAATTTGCTTATATTCACGTTGCTTTTATTCCTCCATATATACTGCGATATATCATTATTATATATAAACTTAAAGACTTAAGCCAATGGATTGTAATCCCACCGGCTAAAAGGCAGCCCCTTAAAGGTTTCCCAGCCGGGGATCCCTCGAGGCCAATTTATATACTTCCGTATATATCTTTTGTAAAGGCGCGCCGGATTGTTCCGCCAGAAGCTTGCAATCCTCATATTCCGGTGTCCAGTGAAGCACGGCGGCGGGCTCTCCGCCCCGGGCGACTTTTATCTTCACGGCACCGTAAACGGTATCAACAGTAATAAAGTCTCTGTGCAACACTACTCTTTTTTCTTCCCTTACCCTTATTCCCAGGGTGGTGGTCTCCTTCAATATGATATCCGCCGCGGTTTTCAGCTGCTCATCCCGGCACAGCACGGTGAGCAGGCCGCCGGGCCTGTTTTTTTTCATTTGCACCGGCGTTATGAAAACATCCAGTACTCCCGCCTTTAAAAGCAGGTGAAAAATATGTTCATAAAACTGGGGATTCATGTCGTCAATGTTGGTTTCAATTACCGTAACCGATTCCATAAATGCGCAGGAACGCTCAGCCTCGCCGAGCAATACCCGCAGGGTTCCAATTACGGTTCCTTCAGCCCCTATTCCATAACCCGCGGATTTCACCTTCATTTCCGGAGCGGCCCCGAATCCCCTGACTGCTGCAACAGCCAGGGCAGCGCCGGCCGGGGTCACCAGTTCCTCCCCGGTATTTAATAGTTTAACGGGAACATTCAGCAAAAGTTCCGCGGTCAGGGGGGTGGGAACCGGCAGTAAATTATTTCCTTTTATTGCCATGCCACTTCCCAGCGGCAGAGGCGAACAATAAACCTCGGGAGTCTGCATACTGTGCAGGGCCAGGGTTATTCCCGCCACAAACACCAGCGACTCCGCTGAAAAGGACTCAATAAAACCCCGTTCCCCCGGGGGCAGCCCGTAAACCCTGTTCTCGGCCTCTTTCATTTTTTTCAACACCTTGAGAACATTGGTTTTAACCATATCCGGAAGACCGCTTTTTAAAACTATGTGCTCCGGTTCGGATAGGCTTTTGAAATTTATTGCCTCCTTGCAAATAACCTTCAGCAAGGTTCCCCGGAGACCCAGGTTATGTTTTTTTTCAGTTTCGATACGCACTTTTTCCGGCATAAGGGAGTTCATGCTCCCCACCACATAAAGGGAATCGATCCCCGCGTCCAAAAGCGCCGCCATTAACGCGGCTTCACTGAGACCTGCGAAACAATCAAAAAAAAGTATCTTCATCTGGGAGGCTCCCTGTTTTTTTACGGTATTACGATATATTGAAAACATTATACTTAAAATGGCTACGGTTAACAAAGCATTTGCGCGGAGAGCAACTTTTTACATTAAAAAATTACGTAAAAAACCAATAGCCTTCCCGGAGGCGGCCGGGTCTGAAAAAACCGGCAGCATAACCTCTGCCGGTTTTCGCCCGCGGCTGCCTTGCGCCCGTATCACAATTCATTCGTAAAATAAAAATTTCACGAATTTTGCATAAAAACATGCAAAATTCCCACCCAATTATAATTTTGAAGCCGTTCCCGGCAGATAAGGCCAACCTCCGGCCGGCCCAAACCCCACCGGCCTCAAAACATCAGAATCCCTGCAAAGCCCGCCAAACCGTTCTGTTTTGGAGCAACCGTTCCAAATTGTGCGCATACCCTTGTCCCCAAATTAAACACCGGGCCGGGTTAGATACTCTATGACCGGTTAAAAGTTTAACCGGGCTCTCCATGAAGTTGGCGGGTTAACCGGCTTGTTCAAAACCGGTGAATCAATGGCATCCTATTTGCTATTCACTCAAAATAATCTGTTTATTTGAGCTTTTTTGAAAAGAAGTGCAAGTGTGGTAAGGGAGGTGAAATACCGGCAGGCGCTAATCCAATCCGTTTCTGTATTATCTAAACATTTAAAAGATGTGAAAAATTTTGCAAAATCTTATTCACGCCCGCTACCATCAAGTGAGCAGACAGCATCGGCTCCGGATAATCGGGTTACTAAACACGGCTTACCTGGACAAGCGTATCAGGCCCGGCGGCGGCGCAGCAACAGCCCCCGGCAAAGATACCCTTAAAGTCCAACAAAATATTAATTATATCAAGGAGGAATTTTATAATGGCAATCGGCGAACAGGTATTTGGTTATTTTATTCCCACTGTTAACTTAATGGGTGTAGGTTCCCACAAGGAAATTCCCAATCAGGTTAAAACCCTGGGCGGCACCAATGTTTTAATCGTTACCGATGCTTTCCTGGGCCGTGAAGGCGGAATGGCCGACGACATCAAGGCCATGCTGGAAGCCGCAGGCACTAAGGTTACTATTTATGCCGGAGCCGAGCCGAACCCCACCGACATTAACGTGCATGACGGCCTGAAAGTTTACCAGGACTGCGGCGCCGACATGATACTCTCCCTGGGCGGCGGCAGCTCCCACGACTGCGCCAAGGGCATCGGCATGGTAGCCACCAATAACTGCCATATCCGTGACTGCGAGGGCGTTGACAAGACCACAAAGCCCATGCCCCCCTTCATCGCTGTTAACACCACAGCCGGTACCGCTTCCGAAATGACCCGCTTCTGCATCATCACCAACACCAGCAACAAAGTTAAAATGGCCATCGTTGACTGGCGCTGCACCCCCAACGTGGCAATCAACGACCCCCTGTTAATGGTTGGCATGCCCCCGGCATTGACCGCCGCCACCGGAATGGACGCCCTGACCCACGCGGTCGAGGCCTATGTGTCCACCATCGCCACCCCTGTAACCGACTCCGCGGCTTTAATGGCTATTAAACTCATTGCCACCAACCTGCGCAATGCGGTGGCCAACGGTCAGAACATGGTGGCCCGGGACAACATGGCTTATGCTGAATTCCTGGCCGGCATGGCTTTCAACAACGCTTCCCTGGGTTATGTTCACGCCATGGCCCACCAGCTGGGCGGCTTCTACAATCTCCCCCACGGAGTTTGCAACGCCATCCTGCTGCCCCACGTTGAAGGCTTCAACCTGATTGCCTGCCCCGAGCGTTTCGTTGACATAGCTGTTGCCATGGGCGAAAATGTCGAAGGTTTATCCATGCGTGACGCCGCCGACCTGGCCCTGTCCGCCATCAAGAAGCTGTCCTCCGACGTGGGCATTCCCGCCGGCCTGACCGAACTGGGTGTTAAAGAACAAGACCTCAAGATTATGGCTGAAAACGCCATGAAAGACGCCTGCAGCTTCACCAACCCGAGAACCGCCACATTAGACGACGTAATAAGCATCTTTAAGTCCGCTCTCTAAAATTACCACAGTAAATCCATATACTTACCGGCAGGTGGACATTGTTCCACCTGTTTTTTTTGCAGCTTCAGGAAGGCCCGCCTGCCTCCCGGAGGATTTCCCCGCCGGGAAACAACCTTTTCCGATCCCCAAGTAGACCTAATTGAAAAAAGGTATATAATTATAATGTACTTGCCCCCCTTGATTGCATATTGATAAAAGCACCTGAAAAGGAGCAGTAATTTATGGTGAAAAATGAACTGCGCCAATTGCTGGAGGATGTAAAAAACAACAGGGTTGAGATAAGTGACGCTTTAAACAAATTAAAGCACTTGCCATATGAAGACCTTGGCTTTGCGGTGGTGGACCACCACCGGGCGCTGCGCAAGGGGTTTCCGGAGGTAATCTTCTGCCAGGGAAAAACCGTGGAACAGGTGGCACAGATTTTTAATAAACTTTGCCAGGGAACCAGGAGCATTCTGGGGACCAGGGCCTCCCGGGAAGCCTACGGCGCGGTAAAGGAAATTTACCCGGACGCCGAATACCACGAACTGGCCGGAACAATAGTGGTCAGGCGGGGTGAAGAACCGCCCCAAAAGGGAAACATACTGATTATGAGCGCCGGCACCGCGGACCTGCCCGTGGCCGAGGAAGCCTTCGTAACCGCGGAGATAATGGGAAACCACGTAAAAAGCTGCTACGACGTGGGGGTGGCGGGCATACACCGCCTGCTGGACAAACTGGAATTGATCCGCTGGGCCCATGTAATCATCGTGGTGGCGGGCATGGAGGGAGCACTGGCCAGCGTGGTGGGAGGCCTGGCCGACCAGCCCATTGTGGCGGTGCCCACCAGCGTGGGCTACGGGGCCAGCTTCAACGGTTTATCCGCCCTTTTATGCATGCTTAACAGCTGCGCCTCGGGAGTAAGCGTGGTAAATATCGACAATGGATTTGGCGCAGCCGCCATGGCCAACGCCATCACCCGGCTGCTTGAAAGGACGGAAGCATGAAAATAGCCTATTTTGATTGTTTTTCAGGAATCAGCGGGGACATGTGCCTGGGAGCGCTTGTTGCAGCAGGGGCGGATTTCGACCGGCTCAAGGACATGTTGTCCGAACTGCCGGTGGAAGGTTACCGGCTGCGCCGGGAAAAGATAAAAAGAAACGGCATTACCGCCGTTAACGTATTTGTGGACCTTGCGGAGGAGAAACAACCCCTGCGCCATCTTGAAGATATTCTACGGATTATTGACGGCAGCGGCCTGCCGGATGAGGTAAAGGAGAAAAGCAAGGCTGTTTTTAACCGTCTTGCCCTGGCCGAGGCAAAGGTGCACGACACCACGCCGGACCGCATCCACTTCCATGAGGTGGGCGCCGTTGACGCCATAGTGGACGTGGTGGGCACAGTGCTGGGACTGCACTTGCTGGGAGCGGAAAAGGCTTACTCCTCTCCCCTGCCCATGGGTACGGGATTTATTAAATGCATGCACGGCATCATTCCCTCCCCGGCCCCGGCAACCCTGGAAATACTGCGCAGCGTGCCTGTTTACGGCGCGGGTGTCCAGGGAGAGCTGGTCACTCCCACCGGCGCGGCACTGATTTCAACACTGGCGGAGGCTTTCTCCGGCCTCCCCCCGATGACCATTGAAACAGTGGGTTACGGTTCGGGCAAAAAAGATATGGAACACCCCAACCTGCTAAGGCTGATAACCGGCGACACCGCTGACAGCCCCCTTGGGGTGCCGGCAGGCGCCGGGGGTCATAAGGAGCACGGGCATGAACATGGGCACCAGCATAACCCCGGGCGGGAATATAAGTGAGCCTTGGGTTTGGAAGGGGTTATCCCCTTACCGAACCCTTAGAGCGAACTTAGTTCGAATAAGTTGGGGACATTCCTCACCCCAAAGTCAAGCTTTTAATAGAGGTGTGTCTCCTTTCCTTAATTACCTGTTTATCCCCGACCTTCGAGGACGGGGTCTTACAGGCCGTTAGCGAGATAAACAAATTGAAATAAATGCCGTGGTGATAAACAGCATTTTAATGCCCTAAAATTTTTAAAGGACGGGCCGGGTGCAAATGGAAACTTTACAGGACAAGAGCCAATATCTAAATAAAATTATAAAAGGCTACGGCAGTGTGCTGGTGGCCTTTTCCGGGGGCGCGGACAGCACACTTTTGCTAAAATCCGCCCTGGACGCGCTGGGTGACAGGGTGCTTGCGGTAACGGCCAGATCGGAAATCTACCCGCCGGGAGAGGCGGAGGAAGCCTCTGAAATTGCCCGCTCCCTGGGGGCGGAACACCTAATATTAAAAACCGGGGGACTTAAAAGCCCGGCTTTTGCGGGAAACCCTCCGGACAGGTGTTATCACTGCAAAAAGGAATTATACGAGAAGCTTAACAGCCTGGCCCGGGAAAGGGGCTTAAATTATGTGGCTGACGGAGTCAACGCGGACGACGCCTCGGACTACCGCCCGGGAATGCGTGCCGGGGTGGAGGCCGGGGTGCGCACACCTTTAAAGCAGGCAAACCTTACCAAGCGGGACATATACGCCCTGTCCAGGGAAATGGGCCTGCCCACCGCCCATAAACCGGCAAATCCCTGTCTGGCCTCCAGGTTTCCGTACGGGACTGAAATTACTCCCGAGGCCCTGGATATGGTGCACAAATCGGAAGCCTTTTTAAAAAGCCTGGGCTATACTCCCTTAAGAGTCAGGCATCACGGGCACCTGGCCCGCATCGAGGTGCCCCCGGACCGGATGGAAAGCGTTCTCCGGGACGCCGAAAGGATTACCGCCGCCATAAAGACAATTGGCTATATTTATGTCACCCTTGATCTACGGGGGTTTCGGTCCGGCAGCATGAACGAAACCCTGGAAGACCGCCTTAGGCTTTATTGATAGCATATCCCCCAACAGCCACATAAAAAGACAGGGAAAACAAGCCGGTATGTACATGAACACCGGCTTTTATCATTTTATTAACCTGGCACACGTTATGCATAATTAAGCATATGGAAAGACAGATTGTTTAAGATAATCACTGTAGCCATAACATTTTCAAATTATACAGGATACCGTTCAAGGCATTGCTTTTGTTTTATTATGGGACAGGCGATCCATTAATGACCGGTTGATTGTGCTATTTTCACACAAAATAGGGGCATCTCGCCCCTATTTTGTTATTTTTTATCATTATGGAAATAAAAAAGCTGCTAATTTAAGAAGGTTTTTTTAAATTCGAGTGGTATATAGATTGCATAACGGTTATATTGAGTTTTGTCAAAAGTTTTAACAATTAATAAGAAAAAAGAAAAGGGAGGACTATGGATGGATAAAATTTTAAGAATCAACATGACCACCCAGGAAGTCAAAGTTGAGCCGGTTCCCGGGAAATACGCGGCTCTGGGCGGAAGGGCCCTGACATCACAATTTGTGCTGGACGAAGTAGAACCCACCTGTGATCCGCTGGGTCCCTTTAACAAACTGATTTATGCCCCCGGCCTGCTTTCCGGAACCAGCGCTCCCTCATCCGGACGGCTCTCCGTGGGCGGGAAAAGCCCTCTCACCGGAACCATCAAAGAATCAAACGCGGGGGGAATCAGCTCCCAGAAACTGGCCAACCTTGGCTACAAAGCCGTAATAGTGGAAGGCCAGGCTCCCAAAGGTGAGTTCTACCTCATCAGCATCACCCCCGCTGGCGTAAAGCTTGAGCCGGCGGGCGATTTGACCGGTAAGGGCGGATATGACACGGTTGCCCTGTGCCGTGAAAAATTCGGACAAAAGGTCGGCGTCATCTTCATCGGCCCCGCAGGCGAAATGCTCATGGCCAACGCCGGGGTCGGCACCAACGACGGCGAGGGCAACGCCTCCCGTTACGCGGGCCGGGGCGGCCTGGGCGCCGTGATGGGCTCGAAAGGCCTCAAGGCCATTATTATCGACAGCCCCACCACCTTCGACGTCCCGGTGAAGGACCCGGAAAGGTTCAAGGCCGCGGCCAGAAAATTTGCCAAAATACTCCTGGACCACCCGGTATGCGGCTCCGGACTGCCCAGCTACGGCACCAACGTTTTGATGAACATTATCAACGAGGCCGGCACCCTGCCCACCAGGAACTTCCGTTTCGGCCGCTTTGACAAGGCCAGCGAGGTATCAGGTGAAAAACTGGCCGAGGTTGCCGTGGCCAGGGGAGGCAAGGCCACCCACGCCTGCCATCCCGGCTGCGTAATGCGCTGCTCCAACGTATATCCCATGCCCAACGGCAAGGTCTGCGCCCCCATTGAATATGAATCCGCCTGGGGCTTCGGTCCCAACCTGGAAGTAAGCGACCTGGACGACGTGGCCATGATGAACTGGCTCTGCAATGATATCGGCCTGGACACCATTGACGCCGGCGCCACCCTGGGCGTTCTGATGGAGGCCGGAGTAATTCCCTTCGGCGACGGCAAGGCCGCCATCAAAGCGCTGGAAGAAGTATACACCGGCTCCCCCCTGGGAAGAATCATCGGCTCAGGCACAACCTTTGCCGGCAAACTGTACGGTGTGACCAGGGTGCCCACCGTCAAGGGCCAGGCCATTCCCGCTTACGATCCCCGCTCCTGCCGGGGCAACGGTGTAACCTACGCCACCACCACCATGGGCGCGGACCACACCGCCGGCTACGCGGTTACCGCAAACATTCTTAAGGTTGGCGGTTTCGTGGAGCCTACCAGCGACCAGGGACAGATCGAACTTTCCAGGAACCTGCAAATCGCCACCGCCGCCGTGGACTCCACCGGACTGTGCCTTTTCATCGCCTTCGCGGTGCTGGACAACCCGGAAGGCCTGCCCACAGTGGTGGAAATGCTGAACGCCATGTACGGCACCTCCCTGACCACCGACGACGTGGTGGCCCTTGGCCAGAGCGTCCTTAAAAACGAGCGGGCCTTCAACGCAAAGGCCGGCTTCACCAAAGCCGACGACCGCCTGCCGGAATTCTTCTACAACGAGGAACTGGCTCCCCACAACACCAAGTTCGCCCTCAGAGACGAGCTGGATGAGGTGTTTAATTTCTAACAGCGGTAATTATCGCAGCTATTAAACAAATGGACAAACAATGGCACGACCCGTAAAAATGGGGCCGGTTTTGCACCGGCCCCATTTTTATTCTGTTTTATATACTTGCCTCTAAACAATCCCGGCCCGGTACAAATTCAACTTATATGCCTTTTCTCCAGTAAATCACCCTGTCTTCCAGCAAAATCAGGCCCTTGTTTATAAAAAACCCAATCAGCCCGACAAAAATTATAGTAGCATATAGCTCCGGGGTATTGTAGGCGATCTGGGCATATACCGCCCTGCTGCCCAGCCCATGTTTCGCCCCGGCCAGCATTTCCGTCACCACCTCAATAATAACCCCCAGAGACAATGAAACCCGTGTCCCGATAAATATCTGGGGCAAAGCGTCGAATATAATCACCCGGGAAAAAACCTGGTGCCATTTTGCCCCCATCATTTTAGCGATACTGACCCGCATTTTCGGGCTGTTGCGCACTCCCACGGCTGAATGCAACATCATTATGGTGGCGCACCCAAATACAATAACAATTATTCTGGATACCTCGCCAATGCCGAATATCAACAACGCCAGGGGAAAAACAATTATCGGGGGAATAGATCTGAAAAAATCTATCAAACACTCCACATAATTGTATAAGTTTTCATAATAACCCAGCAGGAGCCCCGCGGGGACCCCAATCAAGAAAGATACGGCGCCGCCTGTCAGCACGCGCTTTAGGGAATAGGCCGCATCCAAAAGTATAATATCCTTGCAAACAAGATAAATAATCTCTTTGAAAGTTTCATAAGGAGTCGGCAAAAACATGGGGTTAATCAATTGAAGCCAGCAAATTATTTGCCAGAATGAAACCGCGGTTGCAAAAGCAAGCATATATTTTTTCATCTTCAATACCGACCCGTTTAAAATATTTTTGCCATTAGCCGCGTGTGCATTTTACTGAGGGTATTTATACAGCATATTTGTCAAATCCAGATTTCCTTTTATTATGTTCTGTTTCTGATAGGCTTCCACAAGCCTGGAGAGCTCCCCGGGAGAGACCTCGCCGGTTTTTAAATACCTGGGGTCCGAATAATTTTCAACAAAAGGTTTCTCGGTATCGGAAACAAAACCGGCCATCATCTTTTTCGCCTCCCTGGGATTTGCGTCTATAAATTCAATGGCCTCATCCAGGGATTTGGCTATCCGCTCCACCATATCGGGGTCTTTGTCGGCAAATTCCTTACTGACGTTGAAACTGCCAAATGGAAGAGGCGACCATAAATATTTGGGGACAATGGCTCCCTGGTAAAGAAGCCTTCCTATTCCTTTTTGCAGGGTTGTTGTTACCGCGGGATCATTGGAGAATACGGCGTCCACCGCCCCTGAATCAAGGGAGGAGGCTGTTAAAGCGGGAGCGAGGGTTTGAATAACCACCTCATCGGGAGAAATACCGTTTTCCTGCAATATCATGTTCAGCCATGCCTTATAGGCCACTGTGGGTAAAATGCCGATTCTCCTGCCGCGCAAATCATTTATGCCGCTGACGGGCGAGTCTTTTTTCACCATTAGCATGCTGATGGGATGCTTGTCATCCTCCACCAGGGCGGTGAGATAATACAGCTGTTTTTTACTTCTGACTTGGCCGTTAAAGGTAATGGGAAAGGCCGTGTAGCCGGCTACATCCAGCTGCCCGGCCAAAAGCGCGTCCATTAGCGGCTGGGCGGTGTCAAATCCTTCCAATTCAACATCAAGCCCGTTTTCGCGGAAAATTCCCCTTTCTTCAGCAACAAATACTGGCAGGCTGATAATTAACCGGCTATATCCAATTTTAACTTTTTGCGGGCTGGTGCCACGGGTCTCCGGTTTACCGCATCCCGTTAAAAGAGCCGCGATGAAAATAAACACCAGTAGCACAATTAACCCCTTTAAAGCTCTCCTTTGCATACTAACCCCCCGTTCGCCCGGCACGTAAATAACGAATTTTGCGCAAAGCTATTATTACCGGCGGCAACTTAGTCCGGGACCGCTTTCCCACAGGGGCACAACCCCCGTTTAAGCGGAACAGACCTTTTTGCCAATCACCAGCCTCACTTCACCCGTAGCCACTTTTTCCACCTCGCAGGTCAGGCCGCTACCCATGATCTCCATCTTAAGCCATGGCGGGATGTGATTGCACAGCACTTCCAGCCGGTAAAAATCGCCCTGCCGCAAAAAGGGCAACAGCACCTGCTTGGTGGTAATTCCCGTTCCGGCTTCCTGAATCTCCTTGATTGAAATACTATAGCAGCCGTTGCCCATATCCACCGGCCCGGGCACCGCCACAAGCCTGACCGCTTTTTCCAGGGCCGCCTGCTCCTCCTTTTCCCAGACATACTCCAGCAAATCATCGGGTTCGCCGGAAAACTCCCAGATACTGCACCCGGCCTTCTCCAATTCATAATAGGGTATACCGCTAATGGCGCCGGCCACAAATATTTTACAGCCGCCAATAAAATCAACCACTTCTCCCATTTGCTTGCGCATCCCCGGCAATCCTTGCTCCCGCTTGAAGCTATAGTCTTTTTCCCTATGGACATTCCAGCTTCCCTGCTTCCTTTGATATATTACAATTTTCCCCTGCTCGTACAGGGTGGCGGTTTCTCCATTCCTGCCCACATGAACGGCGATCTCCTTGAGCATGACAATACCTTCTTTCCTGAAATATTTTTCAATCGTCCTTTTATTTCATAATAAATGCTTCTAAATACAATGCTGAATTGGTGTCTTCCTGAAAGACTGTCAATGAGGGTGGCCTGCAATAATTGCATTTGCCA
The DNA here is from genome assembly GCF_002933875.1 of Desulfocucumis palustris. Taxonomy (GTDB): domain Bacteria; phylum Bacillota; class Desulfotomaculia; order Desulfotomaculales; family Desulfocucumaceae; genus Desulfocucumis; species Desulfocucumis palustris. Next base: position 130,287 of record NZ_BFAV01000157.1, read on the forward strand.
CCTCCACCAGAAAATGGGTGCCTCCATCGTAAAGAGTATCCACCTTCAATTGAGCACCAATCTGCTCAAGAATCGGGAAGCCCCGCAAAACCTGAATTTTTCCATGACGGCGGGCGATGCGCTCACCATGGTAATTTGATATCAAAACATCACAGTCATCAATCATGCCCTCGGCATCCTCCAGGTCCCCCACCAGGGTCCGGTGCGCCACGGATCTCTCCAGCGACTTGCCGGGTGTGCTGGCAATAATGGCGGTTATGATTCCTCCGGCCTCCGCCAGGGCCGCAGCCATATCCACAATCCGGTCGGGCTCGCCTGCCAGTATGAAGCGCTTCCTGCCGATGTAAAAATGGGAATCAATAAGAGCATCCCGATGGCGCCGGCGCCAGTGCTTGACCCTGGGGCCGGGCTCCCTGCCGGTCAGCCGCATCAGCTGCCCGATAAAAGTATCCGTGGCCTGCAATCCCATAAGACCGGGAATATTAATATGCAAGGCCTGGGGGCTCTTGCGGAGAAACGCCTCCGCCACGGGCAGCATTGAGGCTCCCACGGAAATGACGAGCCCCGCGGAGCCCAGCTGTTTAATTTCATCCATTGCAATGCCGCCCTGGCACAATGACGCCTGGTTAATTCCAAGGTGGCCGTCCAGGGAATCGGAAATATCCGGAAGCGCGTGGACCTCCAGGCCGAATTCCGCCAGAAGATCCTTAACGCCCTCCACTTCCAGGGGGTGCAGGCTGACATGCGGCATTAGCAGAACCTTATCAGGCCGGAGGTTTAACCCGGGCTTCATGACCTGTTCTATAAAGGCCGCGGCCATCTTTGCCCAGCCGCTTTCCAGCCCGCCTTCAAAATCGGGAGTTTCAGCATAAACAATGGGATAATTTATACTGTTTGCGATGCGCTTAAGGTCATCACCCTTGGCGCTGGTCAGCCCCGTGGAAAACAGGCCGATAACCTCGGGCCTCACCCTGGGCAGAAAATTTTGAACAGCTTCCCGCACAATGCCCTCCCCGCCGTCAAAGATGGCGGCCAGCTCGCTCACCGCCGTGGTTCGTATGGCGATGGGATCACAAAAATGACGCGTGAAAAATATTTTTGTCAGACTGGAACAGCCAACAGCCCCATGGGCCAGGGCGAGACTTCCCTTCACCCCCAGAACCGCCAGGGTCGCGCCCATGGGCTGGGACAGCTTTATGGGGTAAACCTGCATATTCTTATTGCCAATAGTCGCATAGGCCCTCATAATTATGCCCCCCTGCCCAGGCATTGCTCCGGCTCCATTACCTTCTTTTCCCAGGGGGCGTCACCGCTGACAAGCTTAAACACGGGATTGTTTATTGACAGGTCGATATCCCGGGCAAGATTGATCAGACCCCCGTAGCCGCAATAATTGCCGGTTTTCTCCTGGCTCACTTCGATAAATGGAATAGCCTTTTTCAATGCCGAGTAAAGGCTGCGCCCCCCGGCCAGAAGCAAGTCGGCCCCGGTGCGCATAATCAGGGGAATCTGTTCAACCACCGGCTTTTCCATCAGCACAGCATCCGCCCCGAGGATATTTCGGAGTTTTGCCCGGTCTTCCTCATTGGATTTGCGCACTGAAACGCCAACCACCTCTATGCCTATATCCTGCAGGGCCACGGCAAAGGCCCAGGATTTGTTGCCGCCGGTGTTGAGAACCGCCTTACGTCCCGCAAACAGCTCCCTGTACGGTTCCAGCGCCTTATTGACTTTAGCTTCTTCCCGGGCTATCACCTGCTCAGCCTTTTTGATCAATTTGGCATCACCTAATTGCCGGCAAATCCGGCGGATGGCATCCGAGGCCTCCCTCATGCCGTAAAAGGACGCGGACAAATAGGGTATACCCCACCTCTTTTTCATTATTTCAGCTATAGCCAGGGAAGATTTGGCGCACACCACAACATTGAGGCGCGCCCGGTGAGCCTGGCGCATTTTTTCTATGCGCCCGTCACCGGAAAAGGTGGAAAGAATCCGGACGCCAATCTCCTGGAGAATGGGTTTGTACATCCACATCTCCCCGTTGATGTTGTGTTCGCCAATAAGGTTGATGTCATAAGGAGTGGCGAATTCCGGCTCCTTTGTTCCGACTATATGATTCACCACCGCCTCAAGGCCCAGCCGCTCTCCGTAATTTTTTGTGCCGATGAAACCCGGGGCGTGGACAGGAACAACAGGGATGTTCCAGCGCCTCTCCGCCGCTCCGCAGACTGAATCCATATCATCCCCAATCAGCGCGGTCACACAGGTTTCATAGACAAACACTCCCTGGGGCTGATATTTGCTTATGGCATAATCAATAGCCCCGGCCAGTTTTTTCTCTCCCCCGTGAACAAGCTCCATTTCGCCTATATCGGTGGTAAAACCCACCTGAGTCTTGTCCAGGCCCGCACAACTGCTTCCCACATGGCGAAATTCCCAGGTGGAGCCCAGGCAGGTCATCGGCCCGTGCACCAGGTGAACGGCGTCGGACACCGGCGCCAGGGCAAAATAGGCCCCCTCGTAGGCGCAGCCGAAGGTGGCAAGTCCCGGAGGTTCAATTCCTCTGCAATCCTGCCCGCCGGCGCTTTTATGTGCGCAGGGAGCGACGTTTCCGGGAGTTTCAGCAATCTTTTTGCGCAAAATTTCTTCCTCCTTTCCATAGAATTCAGAGTCGGGGATTAATCCTCCGTGGCAATGCACTCTTCCAGATCAGGACAGTAATCACAAAAAGGATATTTGTGGATTTTTATACTTTTGTTTCCTCAATCGGCGTACCTGCCGTGCGGTGAAGCAAAAGCATTTTTCTAAGGGCGGGCTCCTCAGGGGCAGCTTCTCCGGTGCCGGCATGGGCTGGAATAATTTCGTCAATGGCATAGCTACCGGGAAACATGCTTCCCAATATTTCCGCAATTGTTTCCCGGGTAAGACCAAGGGCTTCTGTCAGCGGATGATATTCCCTCTCGGCCATGGCGGTGGCCAATGCGCAGGACATCACATGGCGGTCGAATTGATCACCCGCCCCGTCGCAGGAAAGCAATCGCTCCCTTACGCCCGGCGCGTGCTCCGGGGGAATATGATTTGGTTTAAATGGAAAATATTGATGGGGGAAATTGGGCATTTTTATCCCTCCGGTTGTCACATGATTAATTCCATATTTTCATCAGGCGCGTCTCTGTCCACCCTGTCCAACAGCGTATTGCTGATCATTTCCACCAGCCTCATGGCCCCTCTATAGCCGACAATGGGCAGATAAGAGTGAACGCCCCTGTCCATAACCGGGAAGCCCACCCGTACAAGGGGGATATCCTCGGCCCTGGAGATATATTTGCCGTAGGTTGTTCCCATCAACAGGTCAACCGGTTCATTCTTTAGCAACTGGTGCAATGTGAAAAGGTCGCCGCCGCTTATGACCCTGCCGTCGACACCCGCCTCCTGAAGCATCCGGTCAACCTCTTTTTTAAATAAAGCTCCCGGCGTTCCCGTAAGTACATATTTAGGAATCATACCCAATTCCAGGAGAAATGCCGCAAGTCCGATGAGAATATCCGGATCTCCAAAGATTGCCGCTCTTTTACCATGATAATGCTGATGCAAATCCGCCATTATATCAATTACCTGGCCTCTTTCCTCCTCCAGTTCCGCCGGAATTTCCCTGCCGCTGAAATTCGACGCCGCCATCAGAAGCTCGTCGGTGGCATTTATACCAATGGGGGTTTGCAATACTTTTGCCGGAACCTTGCACTTTTTCTTCAATTCAAAAGCCCCGTCTCCGGAGGCGAAACCTCCCAGGGCCAATGTGGCGCCTGAGTTTCCCGCGGCAACAATATCCTCCACCCTGGCGCCCCCGGCGGGAAACATGGTATAGTCCCCGGTGAGGGGAGCATCCAATACGCCGCTTGTGTCGGGAAACATGGTAAAATCAATTTCCATGGCTTTTAAGATTCTTTTAATCTCCCTCATGTCCCCGGGATTTACAAAACCGGGGATGATGTTTATCTTCCGGTTCGGGTTGCCGTTATTATTGCAAAGATATTTAACCATACCCTTGACCATATTGGAAAATCCTACGATATGCGAGCCCACGTAGCTGGGCGTATTGGCATGAATGACAAATTTGCCTTCGGGCACTTCAGCCTGGGCAATATAGGTTGGTATATCGTCTCCAATGGTTTCCGACAAACAGGTGGTATGAATGGCAATAATATCCGGGTCGTAAATGGAAAATATGTTTTTAATTGATGTTTTCAGGTTCGCTCCCCCGCCAAAAACCGCCGCGCCCTCTGTAAAGGAGCTCGTGGAAGCCTCAACCGGTTCCCTGAAATGCCTGTTCAGGTGTGACCTGAAATACATCTGGCACCCCTGGGAGCCGTGACTGTGCGGCAAACACCGGTGTATGCCCAGTGCGGCATAGGTGGCGCCCAGAGGCTGGCAGGTTTTGGCGGGGTTTATTACCAGGGCTTTTCTTTCAATACATTCCTTCGGGGTATGATCCAGCATTTAAACCACCTCCCGGATAAAATCGCCTTCAAGGGTCGGACCGGTTTTCCATTTAGGTTTAATCAACCTCCAGGCAGGTGTGGTCAATCCCATGGCCACATCCCTGGCAAATATCACGGCCCCTCTGAAACCTGCGAAGGGTCCGCTGTAATCATAGGAATGGAGCTGTTTCGACAGCGTCCCCATTTTGTGGATGACGTATTTCTCCTTTATTCCCGAACCGAAAACATCCGGCTTCAATAATTTCATAAAAGATTCTATCTCGTAATGATTGATGTCATCCACAACGATACTGCCGTCATCCATGATCTTGATCATTCCTTTAAAATAATTCAGAGACATTTCCTTATTCAACTGCTCATACTTTTCCCTGGACAGTACCAGGCGGTAACGCTCCCTGTCAGGCCCGACCACAATATTTTCAATGTTTTTATTGTCCGCGTTCTCTTTTATAAACGGGATTACTTCCCTTCCTTCATAATCATCCCTGTGGGCAAACTCAAAACCGGCCAGAACTGTTTCCATGCCCAGTTCTTTGAACGGGCCCTGGAAATGGTTCGCCCTTGAGCCTCCCACAAAGAGCGCCGCGGTTTTACCCTGACAGAGCTTTCTGTACTTTTCCATTTCCGGCTGTATAATAGCAAGCTCTTCGGCAATCAGCGCCTCGGTTCTGTCAATCAGTTTCCGGTCCCCGAAGTATTTTGCAATATCTCTCAAAGATTGAACGGTGCTTTCAATTCCAAGGAAGTTGATCTTAAGCCAGTCGGTGCCGTATTGGGCCCGCAGCAATTCCGCGGTATAGTTGGTGGAACGGTGGCACTGCACCAGGTTGAGGTGCGCCTTGTGGGCGTTTCGCAATCTTTCGACGGAACCGTCCCCGGACATGATGGATATAATATGGTAGCCGACGGTTTTCAGCAGCCTTTCAATTTCCCAGCCGTCGCCGCCAATGTTGTACTCCCCCAATATATTGACGGAGTATTCTCCAACGGGCTCATCCCCCGTACCAATGACATGTTTAAACAGGCCGTTATTGGCAATGTGGTGCCCGGCGGACTGGCTTACTCCTTTATAGCCTTCACAGCTGAAGGCTATTACCTGGGTGTCGAATTCCTTTTCGGCCCAATTTGCCACCGCGTTAATATCGTCACCGATCAATCCCACGGGGCAGGTCGCGCATATCATGATACTCCTGGGCTTAAATATCTCCACGGCTTCCCCGATGGCTTGCTTCAGCTTGTTTTCACCGCCGAATATGATATCCTTTTCCTGCATATCGGTTGAAAAACAGTAAGTCAGAAAATTATAACCCTCTCCTTCATTATTTCTTGCCCTGTTTCGTCTTGTCAGCCAGCTGTAATAACCACAGCCTATGGGACCATGGGTTATGGCCACGGTATCTTTCAGGGGACCCACCACAACACCCTTGCAGCCCGCATAAGTGCACCCGCGCTCTGTTATGATTCCCGGTATTGTTCTGGCATCGGCCATAATCATTTGCGGCGCCTCGCATTTATTCACCACCAGAACATGTTCCTTTCTGTTCTTAAAAACTTTGGCCGGGTATTTCTCCATTATTTTTTTAATTTTTTCTTTCACAGTTAATTGCACCTCCAATTCATATGCCTTTTAAGCGGTTTTTCTGACTTTTGCCCTTACCACTGAATGCCGGTGATATAATCGGTTTTGTTGCGGATTCGCCTGGTTTTTCACGGGGCAATAAAGTATCTCACAGCATAAACCTCCTATTTTTTATATTTCTTTTGATGCCGATTTTTATCTGCAATTGCACCGAAGGTATGACATTTTTAATAACTAGTGCATTGCTTCTAAAATTTCATTATATTTAAAATACTGATTTCTCCATGCTCTATCAGACTTGATATGCCTCTCTTTAATTATTCCCGTGGGCTTTTTGGAAAAAAAGCAAATCCGGTGAGAAAGACGCATTAGATGATTAATGTCATGCGCCACCAATATTGCCGGAATTTTTACGGCATCCATAATCTCCGACATCTTTTTCATGAGCCATAAGCTATTGCTATAATCCAATGCTGAGAAAGGTTCATCAATCAACATTGCAACGGGGTCGGAAATAAGCCCTCTTAATATGGAAATGTATTGCTGCTGCCCGCCGCTTAACTGATAAGGATACTTAGCCATGTCGAATGAGATTTTAATGTTTTCCGCCATGCGATTCAGTTTTTCATCAATATCCCTTTTGTTCATTTTTCTGAGAGAAAGAGGGAATACAATGTTATCCCTCACTGTAAGCCAGGGGAAAAGACTGCTTCGATAATCCTGAAAAATATAGGCAATCCTTTTTTCTCCCGGTTTTTCCCCAAATATCAATATTTCGCCTGAATCGGGCCTGCTAATTCCTGAAACCATATTTAACAGCGTAGTCTTTCCACAGCCGTTAGGCCCAAAAATTCCAACAACCTCCGATTCCTTTACTCTTAAATTAAAATTTTCAAATAACAAATCACTTGTTCCATCAGGCAAAATTGCTTTTTTAGTAACGTTATTAACCTCTATTCCCCACATCTCCATCGCCTCCAAAATTCATATTACTTAAATATCAGGAAGTTTATTTGCATAGTGTTTTTGCTGAAACCCTGGATTCAGCCGGATAGCCTGCCAAAAACCGCCGGGCTAAAACAAAAAACGCCGTCACAACAGGGTTGACTCCTGTCGTGAAAGCGTCACTGCTCGGTTTAATACATCCTTGTGCTGACCAGCGCGCTCTTCAGGAAAAATAGCTTTCTTAAAAAGCGCCGCCGCCCTTTTGATACCGCTTTGTATCCTTTAATTAAATTTTTGTTGTCATAATTAAAAAGACCGTAAAAATATAATTGCCCTAATATACGCGCACTGCGTAATTAGGGCATCGTCGGCCTGATACTTCATCGTATCGCTTGTATACTATAAAGACTGTCAGGCAAATCGGATAGAGCATAGATTAACGTTAAATATTTTAACGCCACTCAACGCCACTCAACTCCACTCAATACAAATTGTTTCATTGATATAAATAATTATAACGTAACATAACTGTACATTACGTAACTATGAAAGAATGATAAGTCATAATAAAATAAATGTCAATATACCCTGAAGATATTTTTATAAAAATAATTCTTGGGGCACGGATATTACCTTCCCGCGCGGCAGCACTCTCACCCCATGCAGAAGGCGCCCCGAAGCCTCCCTGCCATTCTCCGCCGCTAAAATGTTGCATGATTTTTTAATCCCCATTGTATTGACAAGCACCCCAACCTAATTTACTATTATTAACATAATAAATTTATGTTACGTTACGATATGTTATGTAACGTCCAACCCAAACAACAACTATGTCATGCTTATTTTTGTCATGTAATATATTGCATGACAACATACTATTATTCAATAGCAGCGTCCCCATACCCGCAATAGAGGAGGAAAAGCGCATGGAAGCTGTTTGCCGGTGCTGCGGCCAGACCTTGATGCCTGAAATTGGAAGCAAAATAAGGGCCGGGTCCACAGTCTTTAATATTACCAGGGGAAAAGTATACGAGGTTTTGAGCTACGGCAGAATGTCCGGATGCATTGTCATCACCAGCGACCTGGGGGATGAAGAAGAGTATGCTTTAAAATATTTCTCTGAAATTTAGACCGCGGACAAATATGCCGGTAGCGGCGCTTTCCTTGTCGCCCGCATTTGAACTTGCCGGGGAAAACAAGCCCGGCCCGGCCATATTTTGGAGGAATTTTCATGTGGGAAATCTACGACGAACTCATTGCCGCAATTCCGCCCGGCCTAAAGGTGAGAGACTGCCTGCTGGGGTTATGCTGGACCATGGTCGACTCCAGAACCGCGGGAATTGCCATGACCTACCCGGAAAGCGGTACCGGCACAAGGCTGGCAGGTGAAATACGCGGCATGCCTCTTCGTCAACTGGCTGAGCATGTTAAATCCTGGGATTTTTTAGAGGCAACCATAGGCCTTGCCGCCATCAACTCTTTTTACAACACTCCCGAACAGGCGGAAAAACTGTCCGGCAAGCCTCTTAGCGAGCAGATACAGGTCAACGCCTTCACCTGTTTTCAAGAGCAGCTGAGAGATAAAAACGTAGCCGTAATAGGCCACTTTCCCGACCTGGACCCGCTGGCCGCCATCTGCCGGCTTTCCATCCTGGAGCGCAGGCCCCGGCCGGGTGATTTTCCGGACCCGGCCTGTGAATACATTTTACCCCGGCAGGATTACATCTTTATCACCGCCACCACCCTGATCAATAAAACCCTGCCCCGGCTGCTGGAACTGAGCAGGCAGGCGGTGGTTATACTGGTGGGTCCCAGCACCCCCCTGACTCCCATTCTTTTTCAATACGGCGTCAACGTGCTGGCGGGCACCGTGGTGGTTGACCCGGAAACCGTCCGCCAGGTGGTTCAGGAGGGCGGCAGCCTGCAGCTGTTCCAGCGGGGCGCCCGGATGGTAAAGATAAACGGCGAACAAGCCTCAAGCAGGTGAACGGAATTGGAATTAATTAAAAAGAGAAATATATTTCAATTAATTTTTCAATCCCGGGACGGCCTCCGCGTAATTAAAGGCGGCGCATTGTTTGCGCTGCCGCCGCTGCTTTTCATCATCTCCTTTACCCTGGGCCGCTACCCGGTTTCTCCGGACCTGTTGCTCAATGTCCTGGCGGCCAAACTCCTGCCCTTGCAGCATACCTGGCCGGACACGGTGGATACGGTGGTCTTTCAGGTCCGGCTGCCGAGAATCATTGCCTCCATGCTGGTGGGAGCCGCTCTGGCCACGGCGGGCGCCGCCTACCAGGGAATGTTTAAAAACCCGCTGGTATCGCCGGATATTCTAGGGGCTTCCGCCGGGGCCGGGTTTGGCGCCGCCATAGCCATCTTTAACTCCTTCAGCATAATCGGAATCCAGGCTTCCTCCTTTCTCTTCGGCCTTCTGGCCGTGCTTTTGGCCTATGCCGTCAGCAGCAGAATCAGGCACGACCCCATGCTGGCCCTGATTCTTTCCGGCATCCTGGTTGGAACGCTTTTTACCTCAGGCACTTCCCTGATTAAGTATATGGCCGACCCTTACGACAAGCTGCCGGCCATCACCTACTGGCTGATGGGCAGTCTGGCCGCCGTCGCCCCCCGGGATGTCCTTTCGGTGATCATCCCGATGCTGGCCGGGGCCGTTCCCCTGTATCTCCTGCGCTGGCGCCTGAACGTGCTGTCCCTGGGAGAGGAAGAGGCCCGGGCACTGGGTATCAACACCGGCAGATTAAAGTTTCTGGTGATTGTTTGCTCCACCCTGATGACCGCCGCCGCCGTCTCCATCTGCGGGGTAATCGGCTGGGTGGGACTGCTGGTTCCGCACCTGGCCCGGATGCTGGTGGGTCCAAACTACAAGGTTTTGTTGCCTGCCTCCATCCTGATCGGCAGTTCCTATTTACTGCTGGTGGATGACCTGGCAAGGATTATGGCCGTGGTGGAAATTCCCCTGGGCATATTGACCTCCCTGATTGGCGCTCCCTTTTTCTTATATCTGCTGCAGCGAAGCCGGAGGGGCTGGCTATGAGACTGGAGCTTAAAAACGTTACCTGCGGCTATGGCAGCAAGCCGGTGGTCCACCAGGTCTCCCTGCCCGTTGATTCAGGAGAGGTTTTATACCTGCTGGGACCGAACGGGTCGGGAAAGACAACACTTTTTAAAACCATGCTGGGATTACTAAGATTACAGGGGGGAGAAATTCTCTGCGGCGGGGAGAATATCGGCAACTGGCCCCGCTCCAGAATAGCCAGGTTTATGGGATACATTCCCCAGGCCCATAATCCGCCCTTTCCCTATAAGGTGCTGGATATTGTTCTAATGGGCAGGACAGCTCACCTGGGGGCTTTCGCCTCGCCCTCCGAAAACGATCAGAAGATAGCCCTGGAAGCCATTGAGGCCCTTAATATTTCCCATCTACAGAATAAAATCTACACGGAAATAAGCGGCGGTGAAAGGCAGCTGGTGCTTATTGCCAGGGCACTGGCCCAGCAGCCCCAGGTTTTAATCATGGATGAGCCAACCTCCAACCTGGACTTCGGCAACCAGCTGCTGGTTCTCAGGCACGTTCAAAAGCTGGCCCAAATGGGCCTGGCGGTGGTGATGTCCTCCCACTTCCCGGAACACGCCCTTTTAAGTGCCACAAAAGTGCTGCTGCTGCATAAGGGCAAAGTCTTTGGGGCCGGCAGGCCGGAGGAAATGATAACCGAGCAGAGCCTGAAAACACTTTTTGGGGTTGACGTTAAAATAATAACCACAACCATCCGAAAAGGCGGTGAAACAAGGGTTATTGTCCCCTTAGTACAGTAGACCGCCGGTAAATTATCAATATTCATACCGGACCAATGGACTGTCCGGCCCCGGAAAATGCAAGCGCATAAATGTGCAGGGCGGATAAGGAGCCGGTCATCAAAACCCGTGCCGGTACCCTCCGGCGGCATTGGGCTGAGTTCCCAGGGCCAAAAACAAGATAGCAATGGAGAGAAGAATATGAATAGATACATTAAATACTATCTGGCTGCAGCCGTCATAATGGCATGCCTTCTTATTCAGGCCGGCTGCGGCACCCAGACGGCAGTCAAAACCGCCCCGGCAGAAAAGACTGTTGTGGACATGTCCGGTAAAACAGTTAAAGTTCCGGCGGAGGTTAATAAAATCGTCGTCACCTGTTACGGGGGCGCCACCAATGAAATCGTTGTCCTCGGCGCGGCCGACAAGATTGTAGGCCAGCCTTCACAGGAAAACTTCCCGCATTTACTTAAATTTGAGCCGCAGTTCAAAAACATACCGGATGCCGGTTCCTTTGACAATATCAGCGTGGAAGAGATTATCAGGCTTAAACCGGATGTTGTAATTGCCAGCGTCACTTCCCCCAAGGGCAACAAAAAGCTGGAGGATGCCGGGATACCTGTTGTAACGGTGCTAACGGGCCGGGCCACCATTGACGGCTTAAAAAAAGAATTTAAGATGATGGGAGAAGTATTAAACAAGGAAAATGAAGCAAATACCCTGATCGGTTTTTGGGACAGCCGGCTGAAAATGCTTAAGGATGAGGCCGCCGGACTGACGGCGGACAAACAGAAAAAAGTCTATTATATGCTGGGCATCCCGCTGAGAACCGACGGCTCTGCCTGGGGACAGGATTTTATTACAACAGCAGGGGGAATCAACGTTGCCCGGGGAGTGGACAATGCCAACCAGGTTTCAGCCGAACAGGTCCTGCAATGGAATCCTGACGTTATTATCATGAGCAGCAATATAGGACCCACCAAAAACCACTTTATCATGGCCGACGAACTGAAAAACAACGCGCAAATGACCAATATAAACGCAGTGAAAAATAATCAGCTGTACCAATGCCCCATCGGCGCCTTTTGGTGGGACCGGCCTTCCCCGGAATCCATCCTCGGGATTATGTGGCTGGCCCGGACGCTTTATCCGGATACCTTTGCAAATATCAACCTGGCCCGGGAAACCGGGGAATTTTTTAAAACCTTTTATCATTATTCATTAACCGACCAGGAATTCAAAGCATTTTTCAACCCGCAATCGGCCGGGGAATAACCTTTAAATAACACAGCAAGGCAAAGGATTGCGCCGGCGGCCCGGCGTCAGGGGAACATTCTCATGGCCGGGTAAGGCTTTTAAGTTTACGGAAAAGGAGAATAATCTGTGGGCTCATTAGACTTTAGTCCCGGCGCCATCCTCCGGGAAACCCACGGACATATCCAGGCTGCTTTAGGGGAGGAGTTAGACGAAATCTCCCTGGAACGGATAGTTTTGGGTTTATTTTTCACAGGGGTAAAACTCAGCAATAGCTTCGGCGGCATTTGCTTTACACCGGTCAAGACCATTCCCGAGGCGGTCTGCTGTCCCAGTTCCGCCAGAGCCATGCAAGCCTGCTGCCGGATGCTTTCTTTCAACGGGGAGCTGATATTATAGGCGGAATTTCCGTGAACAGCCCCGACCGGTTGCTGGATCTTCTGGCGGAAGGCGGCTCAGGTTATCACTTCTTTGGCAAATCAGCCAGCCGGACTGTTATTACAAGGCGGGATTAAAGCAATAACATCAAAAGAACAAGGGATAATGCCCAGTATCCCATCCCGGGTTAAAGGAGCCGGCGGGATAATAAAAACAAGAAACCGCCAACCGAAAATTGGAATGGAGAGATTAAAGTGATTAAACGATTGAATTCAACCTCCCTGGCAGGCCTTTTTTTGGTGATTGTTATTGTTTTCGTTACCGGGCTTGCAGGCTGCGCCAATAAACAGGGAGAAACCCCGGCGGACAATTCCCCGGACAAAACCCGCGCCTTTGTTGACGACGCGGGGAGGACCAGCACCATTCCCGGGGAGATTAATAAAGTATTTTCAACCAGCCCGGTTGGGACCATTATGGTATACACCCTGGACCCCGATAAACTCATCGGGTGGAATTACGATCTAAAACCCGGGGATGCCAATTTTATTCTGCCCCAGTACAGGTCCTTACCGAATCTGGGCGGCTGGTACGCCAAAAGCACCTGCAACGTGGAAGAGATTTTGAAAATTCACCCGGATTTGATTCTTTCCATGGGAGCCGTGGATCAGACATCCGCCTCCCAGGCCGACAAAATTCAAAACCAGACAGGCATTCCCGTGGTTACCATCAAGACGGATCTGGACAAAATGGACAAGGCCTATGAAATACTGGGGGAACTGCTGGATGAAAAATCCCGGGCGGCGGAGCTGGCCGCCTACTGCCGGCAAACGGTGAGCGAGGCTGCTGGAAAAGCCGCGCAAATTCCGGCGGACAAAAGGGTAAGAGTGTATTACGCCGAAGGCCCGAAGGGCCTGCAGACCGATCCCTCGGGCTCGCCGCATACCCAGGTGCTGGATCTGGTGGGCGGCATTAACGTTGCCGATATCCCCCCGCAACGCGGAGTCGGGGGAATGGGGATGTCCGACGTATCCATGGAGCAGGTGCTGTCCTGGAATCCCGATGTAATTCTCACCAGGCCCGAAGAACAGGGGGGCGCTTACAACGCCATCCTTTCCGACCCGAAATGGCGGGAACTGAAAGCCGTAAAAAATAACCGGATATATTTAATCAACGATTACCCCTTTTGCTGGTTTGACCGGCCTCCTTCCTCAAACCGGATTATCGGAATAAAATGGCTGGGCAAAATGCTCTACCCGGATGTTTATCAATATGACCTGGCGGCGGAAGTTAAAAAATTCTATTCAATGTTTTACCATTACGACCTTTCCGACCAGGAGGCGGATAAATTACTGACCCCCCCGGGCGGCAAATAGAAGCTTTTACGCAAGACCACCCCTGAAAGGAGATCCGGTTATGATTTGTAATATTTGTGAGCGGGGCTGCGTAGTTCAGGAGGGCTCCAGCGGGGCCTGCGGCATGTACCGCAACACAGGCGGCACCATGCTGGAGCTTTTCCCGGATCACTATATCGCGGTCTGCCCAATCTCGGTGGAAACCATGCCGGTGTTGCACTTTCACCCGGCCGGCAAACTTTTGCAAATCAGCACCCTGGGCTGCAACCTTGACTGTCCGGGCTGCGTTTCCAATTTGATTGTTAAAGGAATTCATCCCGGGTTTAAAGCCGTCCGCCGGTTGGCGCCGGAAACCATTATAGAGGAGGCGGTCAAACAAAATTGCCGGGGAGTTGCCTTTTTAATGAATGACCCCCTTGCCTCGCTGCCTACCTTCATTAGAGTGGCGGCACTGGCCAGAGAACGCGGATTGCTGGTGGGCTGCTCCACCAACTGCTATTTTACCGAGGTATCCTTAAGCCAATTAATGCCCTTCCTGAATTTCATCAATGTGGGATTTAAAGGTTTCTCCAGCCGGGCTTATACCCTGTGCGGGGGAAAGAGCGTGGAACCGGTATTGCGCAACGTGGAGATTCTTGCTAACAATGGCGTCCATGTGGAGGCCTCCTGCGTGCACAAGACAGGCAACGAACCGGAGATTTTAAAACTGGCCGGACGGCTGGCGGCTATTAATCCGGATATCCCCCTGCAGATTATGCGGTTTATACCGCTGGAAAATACGGATATATCCACCGAGCCCTCCATTAAAGAATCCGAAATTCTTTGCAGCCAGCTGGAAAAGATGCTGAAATACGTGTATCTGTTCAATAGCCCGGGCACACATTTATTAAACACCCGCTGCCCGGAATGCGGTCTGGTGCTTTACAGGCGGGAATTTTACGGGCCCATGGGCGCGAAATTACGGAATAGCCCCGGTTCCGCCCCGGGGCGCCATTGCCCCCGCTGCGGAACCGGGACTGCCATCCGGGGGGAAATATCCGCCAAAGCCTACAAGGAAGAAATGTTTGAGGGAGGCTATCCCTTTACCCGGGCGCTGGAAATGATAGAAGCGGTATTAATATCCATCGGGGTAAACACCGAAAGGGATTTTGTAGATGTTCTGGATCACGTGCTGGGCAATTACAGCCTGAACCGGCTGCATAAAGGCATTCAAAGCCCCGAAGCCTATCTGGAGATTATCGGCACCTTTGGAGAGCTGACCGGGCGCCAGAAGAGCGCCCTGGAACTGGTGGATTATATCGGTGCAAAGCTGCGGCTGATAAAAGAAGGTCTTAAAAAAACAGAACTCCGCCCCCGGACTTATTATGTAATGGGAAAGCCCCTGTTTTGCCTGAACGGTGACCGGATGGAAAATAATCTGGTGGAATTGGCAGGCGGAGCCAGTGTCAACAAGCAGCTGGAAAGAAGCGGAAGGCCCGGTTTCGAGATTACCCCGGAAATATTGAACAGGTTAAATCCGGAGTTCATCTTTATCTCTTCTTTCTTCAGCAACCGGGTGGAGGACTTTTCCGTGGACTGCGTCTTTACCGGCATAGATGTGGAGGCGGTTCGCAAGGGCAGAATACACACGCATCCCGTTCCCGTGTCGGATTTCGGCAGTCCCCGCTGGATTCTGGGATTAATGCACATTGCCAACGTGCTGCATCCGGAAATTTTTCAATTTGACGTGCCGGCGGAAACCAAAGAATTCTACCAAAGATTTTACGGTATTGAATATGTGCCGGAAAAAACCAACAAATCCTTCGGAAAGCCCCTTTCAACCTGGAGACCTTTAAGCCGGCCAGGCCCCCCGCAAGGTTGAAAATTTCAAGCGCCACAAGGCAGATGGCAGGAAAGGAGCAAACAATGCTGTTTCAAGACATAGTCATTAAGCCGGTGGGGGTTGTTCAGGCCCCCTATGCGGATCCCACCCAGGCGCCCATACTGGGATACCGCGCCACGGTGGAGGTTTTTCCCGATTATGCGAATGCCCTGCTGCGGATAGAAGAACATTCGCATTTCTGGATACTGACCTGGTTTCATCAGGCAAGGCGGAACGTCCTGGTCACAGTGCCCGGCCGCATTAATCCCAATCTGCCCGAATACGGAGTATTTGGCCTGCGCTCCCCGGTCCGCCCCAATCCGGTGGGTCTCAGCCTGGTGCAATTGGAGAGCGTGGAAGGAAACAAATTGCATGTAACCGGACTGGATGCCATTGACGGAACTCCGGTTATTGATATCAAGCCGTATTTTGAAAACGACATTATATTTTCCCCCCGCACGCCCCACATGAGGCCCCTCCGGCGCGAGGTGCTAAAGGGTATATTATTAAAACGGGCTATCGCCCACCATCAGGAGGAATGTCCGGATCTCCTGCTGGCGGTGCGCATGACCATGCTGGCCGAAGAGAGCCTTGGACACATCAATTCGCCGGATCTCCAGGTGGCGGTAACCGGCTCCGCGTGTCTGGCCGATACCCTGCAGGGGCTGACCAGGGCCAGGCTGGCCAACCCGCCGCGGTTCAGACATCAATTGGCTGATTCCCCGGGCCGCAGCGACTGGAGCCTGGGCAGCAAAACATTAAGCATTTCAGCCCGGCGCCGGATCAGCCCGGTGGATTTCTGGAACACGCCGGACAGCGATATTTTTACGGATTGCATTGAATAAAACAGGCTTAAAATTTCAAAGCCTTCCCCAACCCGGCGGGTTTAAGGGAAGGCTTTGTTTTTACTTTTAAGGCAAAAATTAACCTTCAGACACTATCCTGCCTGTCTCCGTCAAATCATAATCCCCCAATCCCCGGAGCTCGGCTTTAAATTCCTCGGACTGCAATATATCAATGACCGCCCTGAATTCAGGCCTGTCCAGGTCTTCCCGCTTTATCACCAGCTCATAGCGTTCCTTCTGCAGGGGAATAAATTCTATGCCCCTGACCTGCAGAGACGCCTTTTCACTGCCCAGCCCCACGTCGGCCTCCCCCCTGGCCACGGTGCTGGCAACACCCAGGTGGGAATATTCCTCAACCCCATAGCCCTTTATCGCTCTCCGGTCCATCCCCTGCAAACGCAGGTGTTCATCCAGCAGCACCCGGGTGCCGCAGCCTTTTTCCCTGTTTATAAAACGCACGCCGGGCCGGACCAGATCCCGCCACTCCTTTATTTTCTTGGGATTGCCGGCAGCCACGTAAAACCCTTGCATACGGCAGGCCAGATGGATAATTACCGTGGGTATTCCGGGCAGCATGTGGCGCACGTAGGGCAGGTTGTATTTGTCCGAATCCCCGTCCCATAAATGAATTGCCGACATCTGGGCCTTGCCCTGGTAAAGGGCCTGCAGCCCGGCAAAACTTCCCACGTGGTGACGGAAGGCGTGTGTTCCGTCGGGATGCCGCTCAAGATGACGGGTAAGGATATCCAGCAAAACATCCTGGCCGCATATGATCAATTTAGCAGGCTGACCGGCGGCGTTTTTTACCGCTGAATTCCTTTCCGCCACCTTGCAAAGGCCGTACTCGTCAGAGGCGGCCTCAACCTTTTTGCCCCTTCTTTTATAAGACTCCACGTCCTCCAAATCTATTCGGATTTTTCTGCCCACCCGGTAAGCGGGAAGCTCCCCCCGCTTAATCAGCTCGTAAACGGTATTTTTGGCTATTTTTAAAATACCGGCCACTTCCTCCGGTGTCAAAGACAATTCACCCATCTTATCCGCCCCCAAACCATACCCGGTTATTTTTTTTAACATCATTTATACTCCGCGGCATCCTGATATTTTAAATACTTCAGCAAACGATGGTAATCATCGGGCACGTTCATATCCAGCAATACCGCCTCATCATCCACCGCCACGTCCACCGCCCCGGATTCAAAATTCCTCAATACTTCACGCAATCCCCCGGGGCTGGAGCTATTATAAATATCCATTTTCAGTCTGGCTGAGATAAGGGGCGGGTGCCCGCGCCTGTTGTTAAAACTGGGGTATACAATATCCGGCTGGTCCGGGGCATGAAAACGTTCAAGCATTGTATATACTGTCTTAACACTCACCAGGGGGTTGTCCGCCGGCATAACAAAAAATGCCCTTATTTCCGGCTCCAGGGTGGCGATCCCCTCCCGCACCGAAGAAAACATTTCCTCGTGAAAACGCCTGTTAAAAATAAATCTGACTACATAATACCTTAGGGTTTCTATCACATCAAGCGCATTATATCCCAATACAATTCTTATGTCGTTGATCCCCGCGTAATAAAAGCAGCGAACCGCATGTTCGATGGCCGTAACATTTCCCAATTTCATCAAGGGCCTGAATTCCTTCATCCGGAAGGAAGAACCCGCCGCAAGAATTATAGCTGCCATATTATCGGTTACATTCACCGGCACTTCCTCCCTGCCATAAATTTTTATCACATGGTGCCCCTTTAATATTTTTCATATTACTTGACATTCATTTTAACATACATTATTATTTACGTATAGTTATGTTATGTATTGTTTCATCACTATTATAACCGGTTTAAATGATAAGATTACCCATTAA
Source organism: Desulfocucumis palustris (assembly GCF_002933875.1). Taxonomy (GTDB): domain Bacteria; phylum Bacillota; class Desulfotomaculia; order Desulfotomaculales; family Desulfocucumaceae; genus Desulfocucumis; species Desulfocucumis palustris. Next base: position 148,676 of record NZ_BFAV01000157.1, read on the forward strand.
AACCATGCCGGTATTTAATTTTCGACCAGGCGATATCTGAAAGGTAATCATACTAGACAAAACACTGCACTTGGACAACCAATACTTATTTTCATAACGTTTTATAATTCTACATAACGATTACTTTGCATATTATTAATATGGCAACGATGCCCTACATATCAACAATGTCGGGTTTTTTTATTACGGAGTCCCAAAGATGTTTTTAAGTTCCATTTTATACAAAAGGGGGTGGGCCTTAATTTGGATGCGTATCATTCCTTGCTGCTGGATATATTTTTAAAATTACCGGGACTCATCGCCTTATCCCTTACAATCAATATGCTGTGCGAAAGAATGCTCCACCGTTTTAAACAAAACAGCGGTAAGGATGCCAATGATTATGAATTCACCGTCATCAACTCCTTGTTGTAACAAAAACAATTTTAACGGGAGGCTCCCTGTCATGAAAAAAATGCGGCTATTTTTTTGTTTTTTGATGTTCATCACTCTTGCCCTGGCCGGCTGCGGCAGCCAGGAACAGCAACAGCCCCAGACCAAGGCGGAACCGGTCAAACTGACCATATCCGCCGCCGCCAGCCTGCAGGACGCGGCGGCCGAGTTAAAAGATACATATCAGAAACAGCACTCCGAAGTAGAAATTACATACAATTTTGCCGCTTCCGGACCCCTGCAAAAGCAAATTGAGGAAGGCGCCTCGGTGGACATGTTTATTTCCGCCGGCAAGAAACAAATGGACGCCCTGGCGGATAAGGGACTGCTTATAGACGAAAGCAGGGTAAACCTTTTAAGCAACGAATTGGTGCTAATAGCCGGCCAGGACAGCAAGCTGGCGGGATTTGACGGCTTAACCGGAGCCGATGTGAAAAAAATCGGCATCGGCACACCGGAAACCGTGCCTGCCGGAAGCTACGCCAAAGAAGCCCTGACCAGCCTGCAGCTCTGGGATAAACTACAGTCCAAACTGGTTCCGGCCAGTGACGTGCGCCAAGTGCTCACCTATGTGGAAACAGGCAATACCGATGCCGGACTGGTATACCGCTCCGACGCCATTGCCGGGAAAAACATAAAAATAGTTGCCGCCGCCCCGGCGGATTCGCACAAACCCATTGAATATCCCATGGCCCTTATCAAAAGCACCAAGCACCAGAAGGAAATCGGGGACTTTGCCGCCTTCCTGCAAAGCGACACAGCCGGGGCGGTATTTGAAAAATACGGTTTTATAACAAAGAAATAGCGAAATCCCGCGACCATGTATTTTCAAATAAATGACTGGTTCCCGGTATTTCTTTCCCTCAGGGTGGCGTTTATTGCCCTGGCGGCAGTAACCTGTTTCGGCCTGCCGGTGGCAAGGCTCATGGCCCGCAGGGAATTCCACGGCAAGGACCTGCTGGAGGCCGCCATCACCCTGCCCCTGGTGCTACCTCCTTCGGTAATTGGTTACGGGCTGCTGATGCTCATCGGCAAAAACAGCATACTGGGCAAAACCTTAACGGAATTGGGACTAACTTTAATATTCACCTGGTGGGCGGCTGTGCTGGCCTCCACCGTGGTGGCCTTCCCTCTGATGTATCAAAGCGCCAAGGCGGCTTTTAAAAGCGTGGACATTAATTATGAAAAAGCCGCCAGAACTCTCGGTGCGGGAGAGATTAAAATTTTTTTCACCATTACCCTGCCCCTGGCCTGGCCGGGCATCATTGCCGGGCTGGTGCTGTCCTTTGCCAGGGGGTTGGGTGAATTCGGAGCCACACTGATGGTGGCCGGGAATATACCCGGACAGACCCAGACCGTTCCCATGGCCATTTATTTCGCGGTAAACGCCGGGGACAACGTTACCGCCAGGACCCTGGTGGCCATCATCACCGTATTCAGCTTCCTGGTGATTTTCTGGGTTAACAGGTGGGCCAAGCGTCAAAATCATTAAACAGCCGGTGATATTATGCTGGAAGCGCGCTTCACAAAAAAATTATGGCATTTTACCCTGGACATAAGGATTAACCTGGGCACTGAAATATTGGTTCTATGGGGCCCTTCCGGGGCCGGCAAGACCACTATTCTGCATTGTCTGGCCGGGCTGTCCAGTCCCGGCGGGGGGCTGATCAAACTGGGCGACACGGTTCTCTACTCTTCGGAGGAAAGAATCAATGTAAACACTCGCTTCAGGAACGTGGGCTACCTGTTCCAGGACTACGCCCTGTTCCCGCATCTCACGGTGCGGCAAAACGTATTGTACGGGGTGAAATGCAAAAGGAAAAAGGACCACGACCTGCCCGGGAAGAACCCTTTGGAGCTGCTGGAACCCTTCGGGGTGAGCCACCTGATCGACCGTTATCCCACACAGCTCTCGGGGGGTGAAAAGCAGCGGGTGGCCCTAGCCAGGGCACTGGCGGTCCAGCCGCAATTGCTGCTGCTGGATGAGCCCTTCAGCGCCCTGGACAGAAATATAAAGGAAAATTTACGCCAGGAAATAAAAAAACTGCACCGTAAATGGAAAATACCCTTTGTGCTGGTCACCCACGACGAGGAGGACGCCGGATTTCTGGGGGACAAAATAATATCCCTGGAAAAAGGCCGCAGTTCCGATACACCCCTGCAAACCATATCCGAAGCGGCTTCCGGGCTTACCCAAAGCATGCCTTGAATAAGCCGGCTGCCGGCGCCGCAGCCGGCTTATTTTTTGAGCCATTTTTTTGAACATATGCAGGTCTTAAAAACTTTCAGACTTTGCCGCAGAAACTTGTTCGCCATAAATTTCATTCACCCCGGCAACCGCCAGGGTGAATTATAAGGAGATGGGTATTTTGTTTAATCAGCCAATTAAAAATATCAAGCTATTTTTAGTATTGTCCCTGACCTTGCTGCTGTTGGTGGGATGCGCAAATACTACTCCGGCGGAACAAAAAGCCCCGGAAAACCAGCAGGACTCCGCCACAGCTGAAAAAGCCCCTATGTTTGCCTATGTGGGGGCCGGCCTGAAGGAGCCCTTCAGTGAAATCGCCGCCCTATACGAACAGAAAACAGGGGTCAAACTGGAAACCTCCTTCAATAATTCCGGCGCCCTGCTGAACCAGATGGAAACCGCCAAAAAAGGCGACATTTTCATGCCCGGAAGCATGCCCTACATACAAAAGGCCAAAGAAGCCGGCTACCTGGGAGAAATGGCCGGCCCCATAGCCTACCACACCCCGGCAATTATAACCCCCAAGGGCAACCCGGCCCATATCACTAAAATTGAAGACCTGGCCAAACCGGGGGTAAAGATTATCATGCCCGATAAAGAGGCCACCGCCATGGGTAAAACGGCCTTTAAGATATTCGACAAGCTGGGGATAACCGCGCAGGTGGAAAAAAATATTTTAACCTACGCCGAAACACCGATGAAGGTTGCCGAAATGCTCATGCTGGGCCAGGGAAACGCCGGCATCACGGAAATCAGCATGTATAAAAACCGGGACAAGCTGGACGTTATTGAAATAGACCCCGGGGTAAACATGCCCGAGGAAATCCCCTGCGCCCTGCTCACCTTCTCCACCCAACAGGAGCAGGCCAAGGATTTTCTTGAATTCATGAAGCAGGAAGGACCAGCCATTTTTGCAAAACACGGCTTTAAAACAGGATCATAAAGCTGTATTCTTTAATGCCATGAAAATGTCCCTCAAGGGTCCCGGCCCCTTCCAGGCAGCGTTCTGGCTGGTTTTAATACTGATGACGGCGTTCATGCTGACCCTGGTAGGCGGCCTCTTTCTATACGGCGAATGGAGCGCTTTCCTGAAGGTGTTACAGCAGCCGGAATTCCATTACGCAATGACCTTCACCCTCTGGACCACGTTGCTGTCCACCATGCTTGCGGGCATGGTGGCGGTTCCCTGCGGATTTATATTGTCCAGGCACAATTTCCCGGGGAAAATACTGGTGGATACCTTAATTGACATACCCATAGTGCTGCCGCCCCTGGTAAGCGGGGTGGCCCTGTTAATACTGTTCGGCCCCGTGCTGGGCGACGCCCTGACCAGGCTGGGGCTGGACATAGTTTTCAGCATCCGGGGGGTTATAGTGGCCCAGTGGTTTATCGCCACTCCCTTTGCGGTCAGAACCTTCAAACAGGCCTTTGATTCAATCGATCCGCGGCTGGAAAAAATCGCCCGGACCCTGGGTTACACCCCGTCCGAAGTGTTCTTCAAAGTCACCGTGCCCATGGCCAAAAAGGGACTTTTGGGAGGCCTTACCATGGCCTGGGCCAGAACCCTGGGTGAATTCGGCGCCACGGCCATGCTGGCCGGAATCATCAGAATGAAAACGGAAACACTGGCGGTGGCTGTTTTTTTAAACATGTCCATCGGCGATATGAATTTTGCCATGGCCACATCAATTATAATGCTGTTCCTGGCCATGTTTTTGCTGGCCGTTTTTAAAACCATATCCAGACTTGAGGCGCGGGCATGAACACATTGCTGGAAATTAGCGGACTTCATTTAAACGCCGGTAAATTTGCTCTGAAAAATATTAATATCTCCATGGCGCGGTCCGATTACTTCATGGTGCTTGGCCCCACCGGCTGCGGCAAAACATTGCTGCTGGAAACCATTGCCGGCCTTTATATGCCTGCCGGGGGCGCCATAATTTTGCAGGGCAGGGATATAACCAGGCTGCCCCCGGAGCAGAGAAGCATCGGGCTGGCTTACCAGGACAGCCTGCTATATCCTTTCCTGACAGTGAAGGAAAACATATTGTTCGGCTCCCGGGGCCGGGGCAAGGCCGGCGACCCCCAAATTCGCAGGCACCTGGAGCAGCTGGTTGAGGCCATGAACATATCCGGCCTGCTGGACAGATATCCGGCGGGTTTAAGCGGCGGCGAAAGGCAGCGGGTGTCACTGGCCAGGGCTATTGTGAAACGACCTCCCCTGCTGCTGCTGGACGAACCGCTATCCGCCCTGGACCCCCGGACCCGGGGCGCCATGCAGGAACTGCTGCGGCAAATACACTTAAGGGAAGGGCTGGGCATAATTCATGTAACCCATGACTTTACCGAGGCCATGCAGCTGGGCACCTGCATGGCCGTGCTGAAAAATGGGGCGATAGAGCAAAGGGGCGCTCCCTGTGACATTTTCTTTCACCCGGCCACGGTGTACGTTGCCGGATTCCTGCAGGGAGAAAACCTGCTTGCGGGTACCATACTCACCATAAACGGCCGCAGGTGGTTCCGCCAGGATAACGGGCCGTTGCTGTTCGGTCCGCTGCCTTTGGATTGCGGCGCCGCAATTGCTGACAATCCCGGGTCCCAGAAGCGGAAAATGCTCATCCGGGCCGGCAACCTGCGGCTTGGCCGCCAGCCGCCGGAATCCGCCAATTCCATCAGCTGGACCGCTTCAGTCAGCAGAATCGCCCTGAACAGGACCCACGCGGACGTTTACTGCCACGGAAGCGGCAACTGGCAGGCCAGCCTGTCCCTGGCCCGGTGGCGGGAACTTCAATTATCGGCAGGCGAAAGGGTAAACCTCTGGGTAAATCCGGAGAACCTGCATATCATACCTGAAAACTAAAACCGGGCGCCAATATTAACAGGCGGCAGAAAACCGCCGGAAAGGAAATAGAATGATTTACTTTTCTGATCACAGGATCGATTATTTCATCAAGGAAGACGCGCCGTTCATTGATTTAACCACCCTGGTGCTGGGAATAGGCTCCCAGCAGGGCAGAATCCGGTTTGCCGGCAGGGAAGACACGGTATTATCAGGCACGGAAGAAGTGTTGAGGATTTTTTCCAAGCTGAATATCGCAACAATTAAACATCTTCCCTCCGGAACGGCGCTTAAACCAAACCAGGTGTTCCTCGAGGCGGAGGGAAAGGCCGGGGATCTGCACATGGCCTGGAAGGTGTCTTTAAATATTCTTGAATATTGCTCCGGCATAGCCACCAGAACCAGAAGGCTGGTGGATACCGCCCAAAGTATAAACCCGGGGGTTTCCATAATAACCACCAGAAAAAATTTCCCGGGAACCAAAGACCTGTCCATCAAGGCCGCTGTGGCCGGAGGCGGTTACCCCCACCGGCTGGGGCTGTCCGAAACCGTTCTGGTATTCAAACAGCACTTGAACTTTCTGGGAGGTCCGGCAAACTTCATAAAAATGATCGACACCGTTAAAACCAGGGCCTGTGAAAAAAAGATAATCATTGAAGTGGACAACCTGGAAGACGCTATAATGCTCTGCGACAGCGGGGTGGACGGCATACAGTTCGACAAGGTGCCGCCGGACCAATTGACAAAATACGTGGCTGCAATTAAAGAAAAAAATCCCCGGATAGTAGCCCTGGCAGCCGGGGGCATCAATGAAAAAAATGTCGCGGCATATGCCGGAACAGGAATAGACGCAGTGGTAACCACCTGGGTCTACTTCGGCAAACCCGCTGATATCGGCGTAACCATAGATAAAATATAACAGAAGAATATTTATGGCATTAAAAAGTATAAATATTTCCTCCCGGGTACAAAATATTCCGGAAAGGGGGAATATTACATGGAACTCAGCACTCGGAACAGGCTAAAGGCCCGTATCAAGGACATCAAGTCCGACGCCATAATGTCGGAACTGGTGCTGGATGTGGGCGGTCAGGAAATGTGCTCCACCATAACCACCGGTTCGGTAAACCGGCTGGGACTGAAAGCGGGCGATGAAATAACAGCCCTGGTTAAAGCCAGCTCGGTAATGATCGCCAAATAATTTCACCGTGCGAAAAAATGGGAGGGTGCTTCTCCATCAGGTTTGACGGGGCATCCTCCCATTATTATACTTAAATTATTTTTTTAGGGTGAGAATATACTCGCCGCCCTCCAGGGCGGCCTCCACTCCCCACCCCTTGTTTTCCGCCAGGCGGGTAACATTTTCTTTGGCCGCGTTATTATCCACCATTACCCTGACCACTCCGCCCCCCAGGTTATCTATCACCTTTTTGGTCAGCAGAACCGGCTCCGGGCATAAAAGCCCCCGGGCATCAACCATTTTGTCCAAGCTTTACACCCCCTGAAGCCGCGCTTGTCCGGTAAGCTCCGGCAAATCCTATTATCAGCACCAAAACAATACCTATTACGGTGGCTGCCTGGCCTGCCACGGGCACTCCCTTGGGACTGGCCGCCAGGCCGAAATTATGGGCAAAGGCGGCACCGGCGATAAATCCGATGATTGTAACGGCGCAGTCAGTGTTTCCTTCACTGGCGGCAATTATCTGCCTTAAGGGACAACCTCCCAGCAAACATACGGAAACACCGGCCAACAGCATACCCATAAAATTCCAGAGCCCGTCGGAGTGTGCTATGGGCTGGCCGGCAAAACCAATTTTAAAGGCGCCCACCGCCAGATTACCCGCCAGGGCAAATATTAACAGAGCGAAGAAGCCCCATAAAAGGTGGGTATCTTTAAAAAGAATAAAATCCCTTAACCCCCCGATCATGCAAAAGCGGGACCGCTGGGCAAGCACCCCCACCGCAAGTCCCGCCGCGGCGGATACAAGTACCGGGGCATGCATCGAGCCGGGGCCGGTTTTGCTGGCAAAAAAGACAACGGCGCCGGATAATACAATAAGTAGAAGTATAATTGCCGTTAAGGGAAAAATATACCCGTTAACGCTGCTCTGAGCGGTTGCCCTGCCCAGGGAAAAGCCCCTGTTTAAAAATTGAATGCCGATAAAAACACCTGCAATCAGGCCCAGTATACCGACCCCCGCGTTAAGGTCCCCTCCCGCCAGTCTAAGCACGGCCCGAACAGGACAGCCCAGGAATACCAGCATGCCCACCATGCCCGCAAAAGCCAGAAAAAACCGCAATAAAGGGCTGGAACCGCCCACGGCTTTGTGCTCTTTGGTCACCAGCGCCGCCAAAAAGGCGCCGGTGATGAGTCCAAATATCTCCGGGCGCATGTACAAAACGGTCTCCGCCCTGTGAAACCCCAACCCGCCGCCTATATCCCTGAGAAAACAGGCTATGCAGTAGCCCATATTGGCCGGGTTCCCCATTTTGACAAGATATACGGACAGCAGCCCCAAAACGCCCCCGGTCGCCACGACAAGAAATTTTTTGCCGTTCATTTAAACCTCCTCCATTCCTTTCTCTTCACATAAATATATTAAACTAACATTGCACACATTTAAATACTTTATGGTAACCATTAGTAATTTTTATTTTAACTATGTTCATTATAAAATTTACTTATAAATTAAAGAAACCGCCTGCGCTCACGCATCCGGCTCTTTGTTCGGCACTCCGCCGCCATAACTTTGGGACCATCCCAATGTTTTGTGTTTAAGGTAAACGCTTATAATTGTCAAATACCCCGGGCTGTCGTAAAATTAACAAAAACCCGGACATGAATTAATACCCGCCGGCCGGCAAAATAGTGCAGGCGCCGGAACAGGAAAGGAGCATTGCACCGTGGCGACGCCTTCCACATACACCCAGCGCGGCATAATCAAGTACGACCGGGGCGAAATGCGGGAAACAAACGCCATGATCGTAAATGAAGTGCCGCTAACCCTATACCTTAACGATGCGGAGCTGGCCACCCTGGTCTGTTCGCCGGGAAATTACCGGGAGCTGGCTGTCGGCTTTCTGGCCACCGAAGGCTTGATTACAAGCTGCTCCGAGATCAGGGAAATATCCTGCCGGGAAGACGAGGGATTACTGTGGATACAGACCCACTCCCCGGTCCCCCAGGCGGAAAACTTTTTGCGCCGCCAGATTGCCAGTTGCTGCGGCAAGGGCCGGGCGCTTCTGTATTTTGTAAACGATGCCCGGCAAATACAGCCGGTGAAATCGGAAGCCCTGTTTGCCGCCTCCGCCATGGCAAAGCTGATGTCCGCCCTGGATGAAAGCTCCGCCACCTTTCGCGTCACCGGCGGCGTGCACAGCGCCGGCCTGGGCAGCGGCGGGGATATAACTGTTATGTATGAAGACATAGGCAGGCACAACGCGGTGGACAAGGTGCTGGGCTACACCCTTTTAAACCGTCTGGTCACCGGTGATAAATGCCTGCTGTTAACAGGACGGGTTTCCTCGGAAATACTAATTAAAGCCGCGCGCCTGGGCATACCCCTGGTGCTGTCCCGCTCCGCGCCCACCATGCTGGCGGTGGAGCTGGCGGATGAGCTGGGTATAACCCTGGTGGGCTTCGCCCGGGGCCGGAGCTTTAGCATATACAGCCATAATGAGAGAATAACGGGATAGGGAGGTCGCATATTGATTCCCTTCGTTTTTATCGCAGGCTACTCTAATTCCGGCAAAACCACCGTGGTGGAAAGACTGGTCAAGGCTTTAAAGAACCGCGGCTATAGTGTGGCCGCCATAAAACATGCCGCCCACGGCTATAGCGTGGATCCGCTGGGAAAGGATTCCTGGCGCGTGTTTCGGGCCGGAGCGGACCAAATGATACTGGCGGGCCCGGATTCCTACACGGTGCACCACGGCTGCCGCCGGCCGCCGGCTTTACAGGAGCTGCTCCGGGAAATACGGGATGTCGACATAATTTTGGTGGAAGGCTTCAAATCCGAGCCGGGCCCCAAAATAGAATTATACAGGAATAATCATTCCACCCGGAGGCTTCCCCCGGATTCCAACGTAATCGCCCTGGTAACGGACGCCCCCCTGGAAGACGGCCTGCCCCGGTTCGGCTTTGAACAAATTAGCGAGCTGGCTGATTTTATTGTTTTAAATTTCATCCGACCAGCCCGGAAAAACAATTAAGCTTGACACTTTATCATGGAAAGCCTTAAAATTAAGCCAGCCGAATTGTATTTATTTACTGACAAATTAATATGCCGCTCCGAGCCTTTTTGCCTAAAGCGCTTTTAGCCAGGGCATCAGGCTGTTAGGGTAAATCTGGAAACGGGTTTGCCTCCCGTGGTTGGAAAGGAGCTTTAAACTACTGTCAGTGATGGTTATTGGCATCTTTTTCGGGTGCCGCCGTCCACCTGGCTGTTAATTGCCTTATAAACCTCCAGCCCGGCCGGAGGTTTTTTGTTTGGACAAACATACTCCAAGGTAATCAATTATCTATTTAATAAAGGATGTGATGAGTTGGACACCGTTAAGCTGACCATTAACGGGTTGGAGGTTGAAGTGCCGGCGGGCACCACCGTCCTGAATGCCGCCGAAATGGCAGGCATCCACATACCCAGGCTCTGCTACGAAAAGGACTTAAGCCCCCTGGGGGCCTGTAGGCTCTGCGTGGTGGAAATCCAGGGCATGCGCAACCTTCCCGCTTCCTGCGTAACCGCGGTATCCTCCGGAATGGTGGTGCATACCCATTCCCCGGCGGTTATGGAGGCCAGACGGACCATACTGGAGCTGCTGCTGGCCAATCACCCCCAGGATTGCCTCACCTGCGAGAAAATGGGCAATTGCAAACTTGCCAACTACTGCTACGAATACGGGGTAAAGCAGAGCACCTTCCAGGGGGACAGGCACCATTACCCGGTGGAGGACAGCAATCCCTTTATAGTGCGGGACATGAACAAATGCATTCTTTGCGGCAAATGTGTGCGGGCCTGCGCTGAAATCACCGGTAAAAACAACCTGGACTACGCTTACAGGGGGTTTAACAGCAAGGTAACCACCTTCTACGACGTTCCCTTCATAGAGTCGGACTGCGTTTTCTGCGGCAACTGCGTTTCCGCCTGCCCCACCGGGGCGCTGACTGAAAAGCGCATTCAGGGCGTGGCCCGGCACTACGAATTTAAAAAGATTAGAACCACCTGCCCGTTTTGCGGAACCGGCTGCAATTTCGACCTGAATGTCAAAGACGGCAAGGTAATGGCCGTCACCACCGGGCCGGACAATGTGGTTAACGGGCGTTCACTATGTATCAAGGGCCGTTTTGGCTGGGACTTTATTTACAGCAAACGGCGGCTTACCACCCCCCTTATTAAAAAGGACGGGCAATTCGTCCCCGCAACCTGGGACGAGGCATTGGACAGGATAGCGGTCGGACTGCGGGAAGTTAAGGAAAAATACGGTCCCGATTCCTTTGCGGCGCTGAGCTCGGCCAGGTGCACCAACGAGGAGAACTATCTGTTGCAAAAATTTACAAGGGTGGTGATGGGCACAAATAGTGTAGACCACTGTGCCCGTACCTGACACGCTCCGACGGTGGCCGGTCTGGCCACTTCTTTCGGCAGCGGCGCAATGACCAATTCCATTGGCGAGATAGATCAGACTGAATTGATGTTTCTGGTGGGCACCAACACCACCGAGGCCCACCCCGTCATCGGGTATAAAATGCGCCAGGCGGCGCGCCGGGGGGCGAAGCTCATTGTAGCCGACCCCAGGCGCATAGAACTGGCGGAGGAGGCCGACTACTGGCTGCGGCTGCAACCAGGCACGGACATCCCTCTTCTCAACGGGCTGATGCACATAATTATCAAGGAAAATCTTCATAACGAGGCTTTCGTCAGGGAAAGAACCGAAAATTACGAAGCCCTGAAGGAAACGGTGGGAAAATACACTCCGGATTACGTATCCCGGCTTACCGGAATACCGGAGGAAGACTTATACGCGGTGGCCAGGCTTTACGCCACCACCGACAAGGCAATGCTTTTCTATACCCTGGGTATTACGGAGCATGTCTGCGGGACAAACAACGTAATGAGCGTGGCCAACCTGGCCATGTTAACCGGCCACCTGGGACGGCCCGGCACCGGGGTAAACCCCATCCGGGGCCAGAACAACGTGCAGGGCGCCTGCGACATGGGGGCGCTTCCCAACGTATACCCCGGCTACCAGAGGGTAATAGACCCGGCTGCAAGGGAAAAATTTGAAAAGGCCTGGGGAGCCAGTCTTTCAGGAGATATGGGCCTGATGATCCCTGAAATGTTTGATAAGGCTCATTCCGGAGAAGTCAAGTCCATGTATATACTGGGCGAAAATCCGGTGCTTACGGACCCCAACAGCAATCATATCCGGGCCGGGCTGGAAAATCTGGAATTTTTGGTGGTACAGGAACTGTTCCTGACCGAAACCGCCGAATATGCGGATGTAATACTGCCGGCCGCCAGCTTTGCGGAAACCGACGGGACCTTTACCAATACGGAGCGCAGGGTTCAGCGTGTTCGCCAGGCCATTGCCCCCCTGCCGGGAATGACCAACTGGCAGGCCATTATCAGCCTGAGCAACAAAATGGGCTATCCCATGAACTATCGCGGACCCGAAGAAATATTTGCGGAAATGGCTTCCCTTGCACCGTCTTATGGAGGCATTAACTACACCAGGCTGGAGGAAAAAGGAATTCAGTGGCCCTGCCCCACCTGCGACCACCCGGGCACGCCGTACCTGCATGCCCAGGCCTTCAGCAGGGGCAAGGGACTGTTCCAGTCCATAGATCACATTCCGCCGGCGGAGCTGCCGGACCAGGAATATCCTTTCCTGCTGTCCACCGGCAGGATACTCTATCATTACAATGTCACCACGCCCTATTCCGAAGCCATAAACAGTATATGGAACGAGGAATACGCCGAGGTGAATCCCGAAGACGCCGCCCGGCTGGGCGTGGACTACGGAGACAGGGTGAAGGTATACTCCAGAAGGGGCGAACTGACCACCAAAATTCAAGTGACGGACCGGGTGCCGCCGGGCGTTATATGGATGTCCTTCCACTACAAGGACAGTCCGGCCAACGCCCTGACCAGCGACGCACTGGACCCAATCACCAAAACCGGTGAATACAAGGTCTGCGCCGTCAATGTGATAAAAGCATAGCAAGCATCCGGAAATAAAAGACGCCCGTCAGTAAGGCGGTTGGCATGGTTAAAAACCGGCAGCCGGACGCCGCAATACTGGCGGGCGTCTTATTCCCAGGGGCCTTGCCGTAAAAAAATCTCAGCCCTCTGGAGGCCTGCCGGCTGTGTATGATAGAATATAGAAGTATACGTCAAAAATTAATACTTTTAAATTTAAGCCGGGCTTCCCTTAAAGCCAGATTGTTGTGAAGTTCCGGCAGCGGCAAGGAGGCCGTGACAATGCGGAAAGTGCCTGTTACCGGAGCGGTGGGAATGGTTCTTGGCCACGATATCACCAGGATTGTCCCTGGCCGGGAAAAAAACCGGGCCTTTAAAAAAGGGCACGTTATCCGGGAAACGGATATAGAAGCCCTGCGTAACCTGGGCAAGGAGCATATATACGTTTGGGAGCCGGGGGAGAACATGGTGCACGAGGATGAAGCCGCCCTCCGGCTGGCCGGCGCCGCGGCCGGCCAGGGCCTGGCCATGAACGGGCCCAACCAGGGCAAGGTAGCCCTCAGGGCCACCCATAAGGGGCTGCTCAAGGTGGATATTGACCGGCTTAACTCTGTGAACAGCATAGAGGACATGGTGTTTTCCACCCTGCACAACAACCGGGGGGTGGAAGAGGGCCAGACAGTGGCGGGCACCAGGGTGACCCCCCTGGCCGTGCCCGGGGATAAGCTTGAAGAGGCTGAAAGAATATGCAGCCGACCGGGGCCGCTGATTTACGTCAAACCCTTCAACCCGCTGTGGGTGGCCGTGGTCACCACCGGTAACGAGGTATACAGCGGTCGCATCCAGGACGCCTCCTTCGGTATGATCCGAAACAAAGTCACACCCTTCGGAGGCAGGGTAATGGGCCAGTCCATAGTTCCGGACGACCAGGACCTGATTACCGGGGAAATACGCCGCTTCATCGCGGAAGGCGCGGAGATGGTTTTGACCAGCGGAGGCATGTCCGTGGACCCGGACGACGTCACCCCTCCGGGAATAAGAGCCACCGGGGCGGAGGTGGTCTTTTACGGGGCTCCGGTGCTGCCGGGCTCCATGTTCATGCTGGCTTACCTGGGACATGTTCCCATTTGCGGGCTGCCGGGCTGTGTAATGTACAACAGCACAACCATACTGGACCTGCTGCTGCCGAGATTCTTCGCCGGGGAGAGAGTGAGCCGGGCCGACGTGGTGGCCATGGGGCACGGAGGACTGTGCGAGGAGTGCGAGATATGCCGCTACCCTTCCTGCTCCTTCGGTAAATCCACCGGAGCATAAATATAAAAGCAAGTTCACCCGGAGATGATAAAATGTTATTTCAAATTGGTGTTGAAGAGGCCCGGGACACGCTCCTGGGCCAAATATTACCCCTGCCGGTAAAAACCGTTCCGCTGTCGCAAGCCCTTAACCGGATTGCCGCCACGGATTACGCGGCCACGGCGGACCTGCCCCCCTGCCCCCAGTCGGCGGTGGATGGATACGCAATTCACCAAAAAAATTTAAAAGAGCGGCCCGGCCTGGCTCTTTTGGAAATATTGTTTCCGGGAGACGTGCCCTCCATGCCCCTGGAGCCGGGAAAAACTTCCGGGGTGGTCACCGGCGGGCCCCTGCCCCTGGACACGGCAGCGGTTGTACCGCTGGAAAAGGTGCGGCTGGAGGGGGATTACGTATTCTGTGACGGGGAAATTGCTCCGGGAGTCAACATTAAACCCCGGGGTGAGGATTTTTGCGGCGGTCAGCCCCTGATTAAGCGCGGTTCCCCTGTTACCCCGGGAATGACGGGTATACTTGCCGCTTTCGGCCATAGCAAGATTGCGGTGTACAGACGCCCCCGGGTTGCCATAGTATGCCTGGGGCCGGAGATAGTTCCCTGCCATTTGACGCCTGAAAAAGGACAGGTCCGGGACAGCAACGGCCCCCTGCTGGCAGCGCTGATTAACCTGGACGGGGGTCTGGCTGTAAGCATGGAATATTTACACGGGAAGAAGCCGGATGGGCTTAGGGAAGTTCTGGCCGGTCTAATCAGCCGGGCCGACCTGGTTTTAACCGTGGGGGGGGCGGCCTCCGGGGCCTCCGACCAGGCTCTTGCATTATTGCGGGAAACCGGGGCAAGAATGCTTTTTTGGGGTATCCGGGTGAAACCCGGGTCACACAGCGGGGGCGGAATCAGCGGTTCGACCACCATAATATCCCTATCCGGCAATCCTTCCGCCTGCATCACGGGCTATCACCTGCTGGCCACCCCGGCGCTGCGGGCAATGCAGGGATTAAACCCTCTTCCTGGGGTATTCACCGCCACCTGCCTGAGCCCCTATGACAAAGGAGGAGATACCCGCCGGTTTTTGAGAGGTTATGCCCAATGTGACGCAGGGGGCTGGACCGTGCGGATTTTGCCCGGACAGAAATCCAGCATGTTAAATTCACTGGGCAGTTACAACGCGCTGATTGAAATCCCCTCCGGACACCCGCCGGTGCGGGAAGGGGATAAGGTGACGGTTTACCCGGCGAATATCTGTTCATGCCGGCCGGAATTGGACTCAATCCGTCAAAATTGAGTTAAGTGGTTACCCGCAGCCAGTCCGATATTGGTTTAAAAATAGCTTCAATTACTATATTGGGACTGGGCAGCTCAAACCCCAGCACCTGGGGCAGGGACAGGGCAAAGCCCAGAAGGAGGAAAAAGGAGACGGCAATCATTTCCCTCCACCATTTCTTTTTTATCAGCCCCGGCGCTTCCAGGAAAATAATCAATAAAAAAACCAAAACCAGCAGTACCGGCATTAACAGCACTCCATGTTAAAATTAGAGTACAGGCTGAAATTATTTCAGCCTTATCTATTTTATTTGAGGATATTGTTATCTCTTCAGGCTGGCTCTTCTGTGCAGCATTCCGGTGAGCCGCAAATGGGGTTCCACCGCTATATCAACCCGGGCCTTTTGAAATTCGTCGTTCCAGTGCCCTTTTACTTTTTTCCATTCTGTTTTATACTTCCGGTGAAAGGCTTCCCCAAAACCGAAAATATCAGTGCCATAATCTCCCTGGGCTTTTGCCAGGGCGGAATTACACTGTTCCAGCACTTCCTCAGCCGCCAGCCTCTCTATTTCTTTTATTTTTTCCGGCTGCGTCAGGTCTTCGTTGGATTGCTGCTCCAGCAATTCCATGTCAAATTCTATATTAACGTTAAATTTAACGGTCTCCCCGTCATATTCCGGGTTAACCTTGATTTTATCCCGGCTAATGGCCAGAGAGATTTTTTTGTCCGGCTGCCCCGGAGACGGGACGATAATCGCCCCTTCCTTTACCTTGCCGTGCAGCCAGAGCAGCCCCCTTGTTTCGGACATATCCAGCCAGCCCACCAGCTTATCATCTTTAAAGATGCCCGTGCCGGTTATGCCGACCTCTTCATGCCGCAGCCTTTCCTCCATGCCGACGCCCTGGGGCTGTCCCAATTTTAACAACTGGATCCGCGGCGCCGCCGGGTTTGTTCCCGGAGAAGTCAAATTCTGCTGAAAATCCTCCAGCATTATCGAATAGCCGGGCTGGTTCCTGGCAAGAAAGGCAATGGACTGGGCAGAGGTCTTTTCCAGTTCGGAGTGGCTTTCCAATACATTTTTCGCTTCCCCTTCAGTAACGAATATCCAGGAGGTTTCCCTGGGCTGGGGGTTGCGCATGAAGAAGTTGCTTACATCCCGCACTCCCCCCCTTGCCATGCTTTCACCGTATACAATGATAATGCTGTGGCTCCAGTATATATGGCGGGATACCTTTAACGCCAGGTTATTCTCGGCGTCAAGGACCGTATCCCCCGTGCCGGTGACCACCCAGGAGTTATTCTGTCTGGGCGCCTCTCCCCCGGCGTTTTCACCCCCGCCGCTGAACGCGCTGGGCCTGGCCAGCTGAAGGGTGAGCTGTACTTTATTATCGGCGGTTCTGTCCAGCCCGGCCCCGAGAACGATGGCCAATTCATTAATTTCCCGGCGGCTCCAGCACCCCTCCGGGAATAACAGCGCTAAAATCAACACCATAAGCAGTATAATTTTCCTGTTCAAACCCTGGCACCCCTAATACCCCTGGCCAGCGAAACCGTCAATAACAGCAAAGGAAGGCCCGCCTCAAAGACAATAATAGCGTAAGGCGGCCAGACACTGGTCAGAAATTGCAGCAAATCCGATATGTTTGGGTGAAGCAGGGTTGACAGGGAGACCAGAACCGTTCCAATGGGCACCACCAGCGGGCGGTAGTCCTTCAATTTTAGCAGTTGCGCGCTGCCCAGGGCCGCAGCCCAATAAAAAACCGTTATTTTTATCAGGCCCCCGGTTACCCAGATAATCATTATCACCGCTTCCAGCCTCTCAATAAATGAAGCGACGATTATCATACGGGCCCCGTTCAGGGTGGTAATAAGCCACGCCTCCACAAGGTTGGGACCGAACAAGGCAATGATACCCACCGCATCCAGTAACAGAAGCCCGCCGCAGGTCAGTACGGCCAGGGCACCCACCCGGTGAGCCTCCCGGGGTTTATTCAGATAGGGAATAAGCACGGTGATAACGGCAACCTCGCCGAACCAGCCCTCCGGGGCTATGGCCCCCTTTAAAACATCCTCGGGTTCCGCGTCAAACATGGGCAGCAGCATATGAAAATTCATTTGCCCCAATGCCAGTATAAAAAGAATAATGACAGAGCCCACAATCAACGGGAGAAAGATTTCGTTGGCCCGGGAGAAAACTTCAAGGCCGTTTATGGTGGCGTAAGCAGCTATCGACACCACCACCAGTATAAAAACAATAATCGGTGTCTCCGGCATAAAGGCAGTGACCATGAAAGAGCCGTATTCCCTGATTACCTCCGCGTTCAAATGCAAAAACCAGCAAACGTACAACAAGCCCACCAGTTTTCCCGGCCATTTGCCCAGAATATCCTCCGGGTATTCAAAAATGCTCTTGTCCGGATAGCGCAGGCCCAGTGTGGTGGCCAGCCTGGCAATCAGAAGCCCGGCCAGAATAGCCGCGATAATTGAAAGCCAGGCATCCTGCCGGGCATATTTGGCGGTTATGCTCGGCACAAAAAGGACCACCGTGGCTATTATCATGGTGCTCATTAAGAAAGTAGCCTGCCTGCTGCTGATTCTGCCATCTTCAAGCATCTCCCGCGCCTCCCCTGTTCTTAACCTCCGGGAAGTCAGGCTTTTGCTCCGGTCCCAGCCTTCTGGGGTTCTTCCACCCAATCAGCCGGGGGCGGTTGTACATGGCCCACCAGGGCACGCGCAGCACGACGTCCTTCATGTCCCCCACGCTAATGGGAGCGACCGGGGAAAGATAGGGAATTCCAAAGGAACGCAGGCTGCACAGGTGCAGCACCAGGACAATTATGGAGGAAATCAGCCCAAACAGCCCCAGGGCGGCCGAAGCCATCATTATTGGAAAACGCAGCATGCGGATAGCGATACTGGCGGAGTAGAAAAAAACAAAGGAGGATATACCGGTGATGGCCACCACAATCACCGTGGCGGAAGCAACCAGCCCCGCCCGCACCGCCGCCTCGCCGATAATTAAAGCACCCACGATACTGACCGCCTGTCCGATTTGCCTCGGCAGGCGAATTCCCGCCTCCCTTAATATTTCAAAGGATAATTCCATAAACAGAACTTCGAAAATGGCCGGATAGGGCACGGACTCCCGTTGGGCGGCAATGCTCAGCAGAAGCGGGGTGGGCAGCATCTCCTGGTGGAAGGTGATGATGGCCACATACAGGGAAGGGGCCGTAAGGGAAAGCACAAGGGCCGCAAAACGAATAATCCTGACGCCGGTGGCAAAATAAAATCGCTCGTAATAATCCTCCGGAGCCTGCAGGTATTCGATGAATACATTGGGAACGGTAAGGGCGAAAGGCGTCCCGTCAACCATGATTCCCACACGTCCTTCCAGGAGGCGGGCCGCCATTCTGTCCGGCCGCTCGGTATGGTTGATCTGGGGGA
This sequence comes from Desulfocucumis palustris, assembly GCF_002933875.1. Taxonomy (GTDB): domain Bacteria; phylum Bacillota; class Desulfotomaculia; order Desulfotomaculales; family Desulfocucumaceae; genus Desulfocucumis; species Desulfocucumis palustris. Next base: position 167,408 of record NZ_BFAV01000157.1, read on the forward strand.
ACGGACTCCATGGATTGTCCTCGATCAATTCCTCAATGTACCCGCTGCCAAGGATGCCGTCCAGATCAATTTTTCGCAGCCTGCGTTTTACCTCTGTAACCAGCTTTTCATTGGCTACACCCTTGATGTAAATAATAACCACGTCGGTTTTGCTTATTCTTCCCAACCTTAGCGCTTCTATTTTTAGCAGGTGGCTTTTCAGCTTGCGGCGAAGCATTGCCGTATTGGTGCTCAGATTTTCGACAAAAGCCTCCCGGGGGCCGCGCACAATAACCTCCGTATCCGGTTCGGATATGCTGCGGGATTCCCAGCCCCTGGCCCCGTTAATAATGGCGGTGGAGTTTCCTTCCACCAGCAGCACGGTATCACCGGAGAGAATGGCTTCAATGATCTCGTCCAGGCGGTTTGTTTCCTTTATCTGGTGGACGCATACCCCACGCTCCTTGATTAAATGATAGGCCCCGGACCTGGTGATATCCGCCTGGGGCGCGGATAGGGGCAATTCAAGGGAGAGCGCGCGCATAATCTGGTCGCTGAGCTGGCTTTTGTCGGCCAGGCCGTCGGTATAAATCATCACAAGTCTTATGTCCTCGCGCTGGGCGAATAGAAATTCCCGGTAGACTATATCGCTGCAATCTATTAGAAACTGTTTTATCCGAAAAAGATTTGTTGTTAAATTTTCTGTGAGCAACAAGCTCTCATCCAGCTCCGCAGACGAATCTTTATTGCTGCTGCCCGGGGGTATTTTCGCCTTGTTCCGGCAGCCGCCCTTAATATGTCTGGTGACTCTGCGCACAAATTCACCCCCTAAGGAAATTGCCTATTTAATTTTTGCCATCATTGGCAATATTATTCATCACACCCCTCCATCTCCCTATCGCCCTTGGCGGGCTGGGCCTGGCCCGGCGCCGCCTCCGGTATTTGCGTGGTCGGCAGCAAAGCCCGCCGGCTCAATGGTATGCTCACTTTTTTCATCCACCGGCCCCCGGATTTGGGAGGAATTTATTTATTAATGCCGAAGAAAGCAATAATTAACACAGATACCAATGTACATATAGAAACTGTGGGAGATGTCCATGCCTGAATTTTCAACACTTGTTTTATTTATTGGTTCGGCTTTGGTTTTCTTGCTTATACCCGGCCCATCAGTGCTTTACATTGTGACAAGAAGCATGGATCAGGGGCGTCTGGCGGGTATTGTTTCCGCCCTGGGCATACAGTTTGGAACCCTTTTTCATATTGCGGCGGCGGCATTGGGACTGTCGGCGCTGATACTGTCCTCGGCCCTGGCCTTTAGCGCCCTGAAATATATTGGCGCGGTATACCTTATTTATCTTGGCATCCGCAAACTAATTGTTGATGAAAAGCTGCGGCAAACGGAAATAAAGGAACAAAAAGAATTAAAACGGATCTTTTGTCAAGCTGTGCTTGTTAACCTGCTAAACCCCAAGACCGCTCTATTCTTTTTAGCTTTCCTGCCCCAGTTTATTGATACTTCCAAAGGAACCATAGTCGAACAGTTCATATTTCTGGGGCTCCTTCTGGCAGCCATGGGTCTGTGCAGCGATAGTCTTTATGCGATAACAGCGGGAAGCGTCGGACACTGGCTGAAAGGCAATTCAAGTTTTTTACGGGCCCAGCGGTATTTTACCGGAACCATCTACCTGGGACTTGGCGTGGCCACCGCCTTGACCGGCGCAAACAAAAAGTGAGTACGGATTCAGTCTTCGTTTAACATGCTCATACCCCGGCCGGTAACCGGAAGTTCCTCCGGCCCACCGCCCCGCATGTCCTATAATGGCCGGCAGTTGGCATTTTTGCTGAACGGTTATTGTTGTTAAACAAAAAAACAGAGCCCCGGCGCCTTACTACAATGGCGGGACTCTGTTTTTTATTTCGTGCGCGGCCTTCAGCCCTGCGTAAATCACCAGGCGCTCCTGGTGGGTTCCCTTGGTTTTGTCGAATGTGCCGGTGCAGGTAATCAAGTTCAGATTAACATCCCCGGTGGGTCCAAAGATCTGTTCCATTGGAGCCCTGTCACGCCGGTAGATAACTGCTTTCTTTACCGAGAAAGCGCGGGTGAAGCCGCCGTTTAGCCTGATTAAAATGATATCTCCCTTTTTTAGTTTATTCAGCTTGTAGAAAACAGCCGGTCCTGTTTTGCTATCCACGTGTCCGGCCATAACCGCATTCCCGCGGTCGCCGGGATTGGCCCCGGGCCTGTACCAGCCCACGGCATCCGTGTCCCGGGGAACCTCCATCTGCCCGTCGGGCAGCACTCCCACCGGAACCACCGGGGCCTTTACCCCGATGGAGGGTATTTCGATAATTTCAGGTATTATTTCATGCTGGTTCCGCCCATACCCGTCCTGGGCATAGAAAACGGCTGCATGTTCGAGTCCACCGTCAGGGTAGCCTCCAGCCCGGGCTGTCCCTTTGAAAAGCCAATTAGATTCAGGGAATATAAATTGTCCGTTTTCTGCCTCATATTGGGTAAATTCACAAGAACTTTTCCGGTTCCGGCCTCCCTTATTTCCAGGTTGGCCGTTGTGGGCTTTATTTCCACATAGCCTGAGGACTTTCCATAGGATACATTGCGGAATAAAACCCTGCCGCCCCTGATAGCCACGTCCACCGGAGGCGAATCGGATGAAGCGTGCACGAAGCGAATTTTGCACTTTCCTCTGGCCACTTGCTGGCTGCTGGCCACCGGAAGCAAATGTATGCTTTTTTTGTTTCCCACAGCCATAAGGGAGTACCTTTCATTTGGCCGGACATTTACGGTTCTGCTGATCAGTATATTTCCATTAGGGCCTTTGCCCGCGGTGATTACCTTGATATGGTGCGAGCCGGAAGAAAGATTTAAATAGTTTGATGCATGTCTGTAGGTTTGATTGCGAAGTGCGATCTTTCCATCAACATACACATCCACCGGGGGCGAACCCGGGCTTGCATGGATAACCCGCACCATGGAGCTGTTGCTATAACCTCGCTGTTGCGCCATGGCAATTCCGGTAAATACGGTTAACATTAACACTATAGCAATGATTAACAGGCCAGGAATAAGCAGTCTTGATTTATTCATTAATTTAACCTCCTTTTTTGTTTCTTTAAGATTCCACCTTTCATGTTTTAATATACAGCTACAATTGAATAATAATTATAATATGTCCTACACTAATATTACTTATTTATGGAAGGAAAACAGTTATGAAAAAGCCGGATTCCGATATACAGAATTCCGGCTTTTTCTCCCGGGAAATCATATTTTCATTTTAAGGCATTATAATGTAATCACCTTACCGCACCGCTCATATAAATGTTTACGGTTTAGCCCTTCCAGGGCTCGCCCCATTGTTCTCCAAAGGCGATTTGCTCCATGGCCTTACGCGGGCGGGGGTCCCTTTCCTGTGCCGGATAACCCAGGGGAGTCAGGGCAACAATCCTGAACTCACCCGGCACTCCCAGCACTTCGCGCAATTTTCCCTCGTCATAAAGCCCCTGCCAGCAGGTGGCCAGTCCCTGGTCCGTGGCGGCCAGCACCAGGTGCTCCATGGCCAGCCCCGCATCCAGCATATAAAAGTCCTTGTTTTGCCAATTTTCAGACTCCACCGGGTTTGCACACAACACAATTATCACCGGCGCCTGTACCAGCGCTTTCGCACCCGGATTTTGAGGGGAAAAGGCAGTGGTAATAGCTTCGCGTTTTTCCCGGCTGCCAATAACCATGAAGCGCCAGCACTGGAGGTTTTTCCATGATGGAGCCTGCCGGGCCGCCTCCAGAATGGCGGAAATTTTTTCCAGTTCCACCGGGTCCGGTTTATACGCCCGGATACTGCGACGTTTCTTAACCACATCAATAAATTCCATTAATTAGCCCCTTTCATTTTAATATGAATATTCATTCTTTTATTATTCTGCATGAAAAGTCAAAGCAGCGCCAGCTATTTTTTGGAATTACCCGGAACAGCTTTCGCCTGCTCAGGCGCCGGAGGCCGGCCGGCAAGGCTGCCGGGCATCAAATAATCCGGCTGTTTATTATTAATGAGATATATTTTCCACGCAATTCAGTCATCTTGGCGCGGCTATATCCAAAGCACCGGTGGATTTTCCCCCGGGGGTTGTGGTTAAAATAAAATCAGTCCAGGGGTTTGCAAATCTATCGAGGAGGATTGAGCATATGAGAAAAATCCGCAAACCAGGCCAGACCGAACGCCCCCGGGAAACTGCTCCGGCCCTGCGGAAATCAGCCCCGCTCCCCATGGGTCACGGGGGAGTTTACGTTCCCGAAGAGGCTCACAGGTAGTAAAATTGCGGTAAAAGATGAAAGCAATCAACCTTCCGGGGAGCAGCCTGTTAAAGGCTGCTTCTTTTCGGCCCGGCGATTCTCTATAAAGTAACCCCGGGAATTTATCCGGCTAAAACATTTTTATCGTTAAAATATTAATACCTAATCCATGGCTTCCCGGCTCAGCCCGGACCCATGAATATCCTGTTCATCAATTTGACCTGGAAACCCTGCTCTCCCTGGAAAATAACGTTAAGGCAGCCGTAATCCTGCCCTATTCTGAAAATATTTTCCAGGGGCATGCCCAGCAGGTGGCACAGAATAAGCCTGTTCACCCCGGCATGACCGACGATTAAAATATTACCCCGGTAAAGAGCGGCAATTTTATTAAAAGCCTCCACCGCCCTGGCGCTGCAATCGGCAAAGCTTTCCCCGCCCGGAGGGCGGTAATTGGCTATATCCTTGCCGCGACTTTTAAACTCCCGGGGATATTTGCGCTTAATCTCGTCAAAAGCCCGGCCTTCCCAGTCTCCCAGGCTTATTTCCCTTAATTCCGGAACGGCCCGGGGGATTAATTTATGCTTTTCGCCAATTATTTTGCCTGTCTCCATGGAACGGCTCAAATCACTGCAAAAAATTTCCGTCAAACGGACACGGCTCAATTCCAGGGCCAGGCTGCCGGCCTGCTTGATTCCCGCATCGGCCAGCGGCAGATCGATTTGTCCCACAAACCGCTTGCCGCCCCCGGTCTGTAATTCACCGTGCCTTATTAAATAAATGAATCTATTCATAAATGCTTCCCTTTACTAACAATTTCTCCAGGGTCATGCCCAGTGCCGCCTCAACCCGGCTCTTTATATTCTCCGCGTTTTCCAGCCTTTTTTCAGCCGCCTTCAAAGCAGCCTGGTCTCCGGCCAGCCTGCCCCTGGTTTCGGCAAACCTCACCTCCAGAGTCACCGGCATATCGCCCTTGACCATCTTGTCCGCCAGGTAAACCAGTTCAGCCTCAACAGGGATTCTTCCCCCCGATGGTATTATATCCATGTGGGAGGCCACAATCTCCGCCACCCGGGGAAAGCCCAGCTCCCGCAAAATATCCGCCCCGGCCCCGGCATGATCGGACCGGCCCCTGGCCAAATCATGCAGCAGGGCGGAAGTCTCCACCAGGGCTGTATCAACATTGCAGCCGGCCCCGTTAAGCAGCCGGGCCATTTTTTCCGACAGAACCGCCACCGCCCTGCAGTGGGCGACAACTCCTTCGGGAACCGCGAATTTTTTGAAAATGGCCCGGCATTCCCTAACCGTGGGAATGTCTTTTCTATTATAATACTCCGTCAATAGCCGGTAATCCTCCGGGGTGTCCATATCCATCAGGGTGCCCTGGTCAATAACCTCCACATCAACCGCCTTAGAATCGTATTCTTCCAGCAGTGACCTCAGTCCTCCCTGGCGGTCCCAGGACAGAATGGCTTCCGTAAGCCTTGTGGAAATAAGCGGGGGGTGTCCCCTTTCCACTTCAAAACAGGGATATGTTATGTCCGCCCGGGTTTCCCGGCGAGTCCGGATTAGCTCCTCCAGGGTGCGGCGTTTGATTAAAGGGTTGTCCACCGGCAGCAGAAAAAATGCCTCCACCCCCGGCCCAAGGCTTTTTACCCCGGCCTTGACCGAGGAGTACATGCCCTGGGGATAATTTTCATTCAACACCGTTTTAATACCGGTATTGCCTGTAACCGTGGCCAGCTGTTCAGCCCGGTGTCCCAAAACCACCCTTACATCCTCAACACCGGCCCGGAGGAAACTATGCACGGCCGTTTCAATAACCGTTCTTTCACCCAGGGGCAACAAGGGTTTAAATTCCCCCATTCTGGATGAATACCCGGCAGCCAGCAGCAGGGCGGCTATTTTTCCCCCCCGGCGCATCAGCCCAGTTCCGCCCGGACTTTGATCAGCTCCGCCATCACACTGACGGCAATCTCCTCGGGAGTTTCCGCCTCTATTTCCAGGCCGATGGGACAGTACACCCGGGCAAATTCATCCCGGGCAAAGCCCTCTGCGGAAAGAGCCTTGTAAATGGCGTCTCTCTTCCTGCGGCTGCCGATCATGCCTATATACCCGGCATTGGTTTTGAGCGCCTGCCCCAGCACTGTTTTATCGTGGGCATGGCCCCTGGTGACTATCACCAGATAGCTGTCCCGGTCAATTTCCAATCCTTCCAGGGCGCGTTCAAAAGTATCCAGCACCATCACCCTGTCCGCGGTGGGAAACCTCTCCCGGTTGGCAAATTCCCCGCGGTCGTCCAGCACCACCGTCCTGAAATCCACCAGGGTGGCCAAAGGCGCTATTTTCTGGGAAACATGGCCCGCTCCGAATATATAAACAGTGCCCAGATCACAGGCGGGCTCCACCAGGAAACGCTTTTCTCCGGCAGTGACCACCTCGGGCCGCCTGCCGCCGGATTGGCTAATCAGCTCCGGCAATCCCCCGGGCAGTATGCCGTCACCCTTTACCAGGCAGGGCTTTCCGTAAGAGGCGTCCTCTTCGGCGGCCGGTATGGGTGTGACCAGCATAGTCCTTTCCCTGTTATCCACAGCCAGCTCCATGGCATTATAAGCATCCACCGTGGAAACATCGGAGGCGTCCAGGTAATCCACCAGCACCTCCAGCCGCCCGCCGCATATCATGTCCATCTGCCCGGCATCCTTGCCGGTAAGGTTAAAAACCCTGGTTACGGCCCTGGGGCTTTGCAAAACATCGGAAGCCAGGCGCATCACCTGGGCTTCCAAAAGCCCTCCGCCAATGGTCCCCAGTATTGAGCCGTCGGACCTGACGATCATTTTGGTTCCCGCCGTGCGGGGCGAAGAACCGGACTGGCTCAGTATGGTGGCCAGGGAAAAGCTTTCGCCGCTGTTCAAAAGGCTGCATATATCCTTTATAATCGCCTTCATTAATTTACCCCCGCGTTTCTTAAATCTTTTATAGTCCTCTTGGCTGTGCCGGTATTAAATTTATCCCCTTCCCTCCCGGAAGATATCTCCACTTTCAGCGCGCCGCTTTCCAGCGCCCTTTTAATATCCGGCAGGGACTCCACCGCGGCCCGCGCCCGGGCGGCCAATTCCGGGCCGGCCCAATCCGCCGCTGTTATCTCCAGGCGCAGGCAGTCTGTTTCCTTCTCCCGGGAAACCCCGGCAGTGAAGTTCAGTACCCCGTCCAGGGGGAAAATGGCCTGGTCAAGGTCCGCCATGGTTATAAAAACATTCCCGCCCAGCCGGACTTTGCCGCTTAACCGCCCCCGTACGCTTTCCAGCCTCCGCATCACCGTGCCGCAGGGACAGGGGCCGGGAATGAACCTGGACACGTCCCCGGTGCGGTAACGGAGCAGGGGCATGCCCTTCCTGGTCAGGGTGGTGAAAACAACTTCTCCGTATTGGCCCTCCGGCACAGTCTTACCGGTTGCCGGGTCAATTATTTCAAAATACAAATCAGCCTCCCTCAGGTGGTAGCCCGCCAGGGCCCGGCACTCCACGGCGCCGCCCAGCCCCATTTCGGTCATGCCGTAATGATTGAATACCGGGCAGCCCCAGGTCCGCCGCAGAATTTTGGCAATGGAACCTGGCACATGATCCGTGGTCAGCAGCATGCTTTTCAATCTTGGGGCCGCGGGCTTCCCCGGATCTTCCCGGCACCTGGCCAGGGCAAGCACCTGGGTGGGAATTCCCACCAGGGAGTCAACCTGTTCCTGACGCATTACCTGCAGAGTCGCTTCGGGGTCCGTCACAGGCCCGTGGGGCACGGGCACAGCCCCAAGCCTTTCCAGGCCGCTCCGCAGCAGATCCCCCACACTGCCCGGCAGCCTTCCCGGCAGCAGTATCAGCACCCTGTCTCCGGGATCCACCAGGCAGGCCATGCCGTAATGAAAAAAATCAATGATATGCTCCTGGTCTTCCCGGGTGAAATACAACCTTTTAGACTCTCCGCCGGTACCCGAACTCTGCAGCGTCACCACCCGGCTTATTTCATCCTGGGAAACACAGAGAAATTTCAATGGGTTTTCCTTTATGTCTTCGGCGGTGGTAAAGGGCAGCCGGGTTAAATCCTCCAGGGCGGCTATATCCCCGCCGGACCACCCTTTAAGCCGCCGGCCGTAAAAAGGGCTTTGCCTCACCGCCAGGTCCAGGGTTTCCCTGATTTTGTCAAGCTGATACCCCCGGATCATTTCAGGAGTCAGGCATTCCCCGCCAGCCGTCCCACCTTTTATTTTTTTCAGCAGCCAGCCTTCCAGGGGGGTTTTATCAACTTTCATAGCTTATTACTCCCTAATTTTATCCCATGCCAATGCCACAGGGAACCCGGTCTTCAAGGACATGCTCTTACAGGCTGTTAACGGGATAAAGGATAGAAATGCGACACCGAGAACCGTCCCCGCCTGTCGCAAGACTCCCTCCGACCCTAAAGCCTTGCTCCAAATAGAGTTTTATCCTCTCCTCAAACTTCACAGCCTGCCTGGCCCCGGCCTTTAAGGACGGGCTTTTACAGGCTGTTAGCAGGATAAAGGATAAAAATGCGACACCGAGAACCGTCCCCGCCTGTCGCATTTAGCGCCTGTACAGGGGCATGCCCTCGGCCGAGGTCAGATTGTAGGCGCAGAAGGGAATAAGCCTGCCGTCGCCGGACATCACGTGAATGCAGCAATCCTTTAAACGCTCCAGGTCCAGGTTCCAGGCGTCCTGGAAGGCCATCCCGGAAACTGTGAAGGTGTGGGTGCGAAAACGCTCCAGGAAATCATCGAAGGCGTCCTTGCAGCCGCAGTCTCCCTTGGGCGGGGATACGCCTTCCCCCCCCGGGGAGGACCAGAACCTGGACACAAAGCTGCGGGCCTTGTCGGCCCCCTCCTCGGCCTTTTCAGGGAGAGGGCAGCATTTGCCCGGGCTGTCGCCGCTCCAGGGCCTCAGTTTTCCTCCCGGCATGAGAATAAAATTGCCATGGAAAGAGCAGAGGGCGTTTTCACAGCCGGGGGGCCTGAAACTGCCGGAGTCGATTAATCCCCCGGTCTGGGATTCCATTTCCCTGATTACCTCCGGTATGGTTATCCGGTCCTGGTCCGAGGGAATCCCGGTATACCTGCCGAAATAGCTTACCGGCTGAAAATGCACTCCCCGCACCGCCGGAGCGTATTCCAGGGCGAATCTGATTATCTCCCCGATATTGCCTGTGTTTACCCCAGGCACCAGGGTGGGCACCAGCACCACCCCGATATTGTGGGCGGCGCAATGCTCAATGGCCGCTATCTTTTCCGCCAGTATTTCCCGGCCCCGCAATTTAAGGTAAATATCTTCCCTGGTGCCGTCGAACTGCAGGAATACGGATTTTAGCCCGGCAGCCTTCAGTTCTTTTAAATACCCGTTGTCCGCGGCCAGGCGAAGGCCGTTGGTGTTAAGCTGGATAAAATTAAAGCCCAGCCGGATGCCCAGGGCGACTATACCGGGCAGGTCGTCCCGCATGGTGGGCTCCCCGCCGGAAAGCTGGATATTGTACGGGCCTCCGGCGAATAGAATTCTGCGGTACCAAAACTCAATCTGCTCAATATCCGGGTCCGCCGGCGCGTCCCCGGCAGCGGCGAAGCAAATGGGACATCCCAGGTTGCACCTGCCGGTGACCTCCAGCAGGACCGTGCAGCTATGCTGGCGGTGATCCGGGCACAGCCCGCAGTCGTAGGGACATCCCCGGTAATCATCAAAGGGGGACATTCCTCCGCTGGTGGAATGTTCCCCGGCATCCGCTGAAGACTTTCCTCCGCAGGAGGTGTGTTCCCTGACATCAGTTGGGGACATTCCTCCGGAGGAGGTGTGTCCCCTGACCTCTGTCAAGCAAACCGGCGGCCGGGAAGGTATTTTGGGTCTGGACCAGGATTGATAATACGGCCGCCCCCTCCACAGCACACAGCTGAAATCGCCGTGCTCCGGGCAGCTTTTTTCCAGGTACACATTCCCGTCCCGCTCCGCCCTGGCGGCGGGAATCCTGGCCAGACACACCGGGCAAACGCTTTCGGTAACGGATATTATTTTTGCTTCATTAATTTTCATAAATATTCATTCCCCGGCGCCTTCCAAGGCTATATGGTTTTCCGCCAGTATCTCCTTTACCTTGTCATAGGTGGAGGCCACAATATTGCCGCACTTGGTGTTTACGGCCCTGTGTTTAAAATCCTCGCCCAGAATTTCCTCACAGTTGATACCGCCGTGTTGGGAACCTATTTCGTCCTCAAACCATTTTACCAATTCGTCAACCATCAGTCTAAAACGATCGTGCTCCACTTCCTCCGGGGTTCCCTTACCGGCGTAAAGGCCCAGCAGACACGCCCCTCCGCTCAAAGCACCGCAGGTTTTGCCGCTGAAGCCCAGTCCCCCGGCCAGTCCGGTCATGGCCCTGATTAAATCGGGATTATCCTTTCCCCGGGCCTCCAAACCCAGTATCAGCAAAATCTGGCTGCAATAAAAACCCTGCTGGGCCAGCTGAAACATGCGAAAAAAATCTTCGGACATCAATCGTCCCCCCTCTGCCGGTTACCGGCTTTAAGGCTTACCGGCAATCAATAAATAATAACCCGGCCTGGATCCGGCAATGGTCTCCTGGACAAAACCCGTATCACAATCCCCGGCAAACATTTTGCGCCAGAAGGAATCCAGGGAGCCATGAGACCAGATCAGCCGGGCTGTCAAATCTTTGAGTAAATTCGAATGGTCTTCCCACAGCATTATATCAAAGCCGTTAAAAACCAGTTTCCGCTCCAGTTCCTCCCTGGACAGCGCCCCGGTCAGGCAGCTGGTCAGGGGCAGTGAGCGCAATTTCTCCTGGAGACCGGGATTGCGCGCATACACGTCGGTAAGCACCAGCCGGCCGCCGCTCTTTAACACCCTGTGCATCTCGGAAAGCGCCCGGTGGGTATCGGACATCAGGGAAAGGCTGCACTCGGCGAAAATACCGTCCATTTCAGAATCGGCAAAGGGAAGGCTCTCGCCCCGGGCCTGTATCAGCGGCAGCCCGGGATTTCTCAGCCGCCCGGCTTCCAGCAGCACCCCGGACCGGTCGATACCGGAGGCGTCAAGTCCATTATCTATCAGGTATTCCACCGTGGCGCCGGTACCGCAGCCCACATCCAGGATCTTCGCCCCCGGCCCGAAGGCGCAGTAGCCAAGGGCCCGCCCGGTTAAATAAAAACCGCCGGGCCGAATGGTGTCTCCGGTGGCGTCCCGGACCGGGCCACTCTCGTAAACCAGGCATCTGTCCGGAGAATTCATCTTTTCCTCTCCCCGCCTATTTGTCTTCCAGGGCCTTTTCCACTTCCAGCATTTTGCCCAGGGCCAGGTCCTCCGTAATCAATACAAGCCCGCACTTTTTACATTTCAACAGGTCAACCGGAAAGCTGCTGCCCATATAAGAAACCGTAACCTTGCCCGGCTCCATGGGTATGCCGCATTTAAGACATTCGAAAGTATTATTTGCTATGGTATCCTTACCGGCCATTTTTTCACCTCTAATTGGGATCCTTCCTTTTCAGCCGGGGGCATTCCCTGACCCGGCCCGCCCGGCAAATGAGGCGTCCCCTTTCATTGACTGTTGCCTTCCACTTCCATCCGGTGCGAGTAAGCATTGTGGATAGTAAAACCGTCCTCCAGGGCGGTGTACTCCACCCAGTAGGTAACGGCCACCGGCCTGTAACAGGCCAAAACATGGCCGTTGGCGCGGTTCAATAATTTATTGCCCGTTCTCTCGGCGTATTCAATCACCTTCTGGATATCCTCCAGCAGGATCAGGCGCTCCTCCATAATATCGCTCACTCCGGCAGGAATTGTTACTTTAATTGTCTCAAAGGATTTTTTTTGCTCCGTCACCGTATCCCCCCAAACCTCTTTGAGCATTTTGTTTTTAAGCCTGACCCTGTTTTCGCGCCTCTGGGAGTAACCAGGACCCTTTTGCCCCGGCGAAGGCCGTCCGGCCCCGGGGTAAATCAAATCCAGAAGGTGATAGGTTCTCTTGCCCCGGGCCGCGAAATTATCCCGGCACATGGCGCAATAAGCCACAAAGTCAGCAGCGCTCTCCCCGGCCCGCCGCCGGATTACGTCATCCGCCAGCTCCCGGTTGGCAAACAGCATCAGCCCCCCGTAGCCGCAGCATTCGGTGGTTTCCCGGCTGGTGGGCAGTTCTTCGATATCCATACCGAGTTTTTGCAATATATTCCGGACGCTTTGGTGGATTTGCCGCTCATTCCTGGTGGTGCAGGCGTCCTGCACGGCCACCGGGCCGGTCCCCCGGAGCGGGGCTCCCTCCGGCAGGCCGAACTGGTCGTATAATTCCCAGAGGGATACAATTTCAATCCCGGGGATGTGCTTTTTAAACATCTGGTAGCAGGTGGAACAGGCCAGGATCATTTTCGGACTGCCCATTTCCCGCCACTGCTCCGTAATTTCCCGGAGGCCAGCCTCAAACAGCTCAGTCCGGCCGGACCATTCCGCCGGGGCGCCGCAGCACCGCAGCATCAGCCCTACCCCTCCGTCAACCCTTTCCGTCAAATAGGAATAAACTTTCCGCACCTGCTCAGGGGCGGAAGCGCTCAGCTGGCACCCCGGGAAGAAAATATGGCTGCTGGAGGCATGTCCCGGCTGGTGGCGGGTTAGGGCGCAAAGGCTTTCATTGCTGAAAACCATCTCCCGGATGGGAAAATCATGGGCCGAAGGCGGCATTTTTCCTTTTTTGAACATCTCCACCCGGGCCTGCCAGCATAATTCTCCCATGTTGACATCTTCCGGGCAAACCTCCTGACAGAGGCCGCACAAGCTGCAGGAGTTTATCAGGGTGTTGGCCTCGTGCCGGCCCATGATCATTTTCAGATTATGGTTGATTTGACGGGCGTACTTTTTAGGATAACCTTTATAATGGGCCAGAAATTCGCAGGACTTCACGCATTCCAGGCACTGGCACTGGAGGCAGCGGCCGGCTTCAAGAAGCGCCTCCTCCCGGGTGTAACCCCGGGCGGGGTCCTCCGGCAGGATGGCGGGAAGCGGCTCAACTCCCTTCACACTGGTAAAAAGCCGGGTCTGGTGAGGCCCCTCGTTTTCCCGGACAGCGGTCAGGGAAACCTTTTGAATATAACGGTCGATGGATATGGCGGCCCGCCTTCCGTCGGAAAGGGAGCCCACGGGAGAATATCCCGTTTCCCTGACCATGCCGCCCCCGGCAAAAACCCCCTCCAGGCTGGTGCCGAAAGTCACAGGATTGATGGAGATCCGGCCCCGGGAGTCCGGTTCCAGGCCCGGGATATCCCGGGAATTCTTTCCAAAGCCCAGGTAAACGGCGTCAAACTCCCGGCACAGCTCCTGGAGGGATACCTCCCGACCCACCCTGGTGTTAAACCTGGTCTGCACACCCAGGGCGTCAAGCACGGCTATTTCCCCGGTGAGCACCTGCCGGGGCAATACCTCCTCCGGTATTTCCCACAGGGTGCCTCCCAGCCGGTCCGCGGCTTCAATAACAACCACCGGGTAACCTTTACCGGCCAGCTCAAAGGCTGCCGTCAATCCGCTCAGCCCTCCTCCCGCCACGGCCACCCGCTTGTCTTTCCGGGCCGGGGCGGTAATTTTGGCAGGCCGGGCGGAATTCATCTGAACGCAAGCCTTTTCCAGCCCGGCGATGGATATGGGGTCTCCCACCTCGCCCCGTTTGCAGGCCTTCTGGCAGGGATGGTCGCAGATTCGTCCGATGATCCCGGGAAAGGGAACTGTTTTCCTGAAAATATCAAATGCTTCATTGAAACGTCCATTTTTCATTTCCGCCACGAAACTTCTGGCGTCCACATGAACGGGACAGGCGGTCACGCAGGCAGGAGGGCGTTCCTGAATGCATTTTTCCTCGAATTCCCGCCACTGTTTATGGTCCATTTTATCCCACCACCTTTTCCCATTGAGCTTGGCAGTCCATAAAAGCTAACACAAAACAAAGTAAACCTAAAACGAACTAAAAGTACTGGACTGTTTAGTTCGTTTTAGGTAAACTGCTACGTTATCAATATTTTAGTCTTTATTGCGACCTTCTGTCCAGCACTCTCCTAGGAGGCCGTTGAAAAAGTCCATCTGCTGCGTTGCGGCTGCGGCCTCAATGCTTAAGCGTACTATGAGCGCACTTAAGCTTGAGGCCTTGCCGCTACTTGCATCCGGGGTTTTTGGGACGGCCCCGGGCGGTAATTTACCAACCATTTATTGCTTTTTCAGCGTGTTTTTCAGCACTCTCCTAGTAAGCCGGGTTTTTTACCGGGCGTTTCACCACGGGAATTTCTTTCCCCTGGAGCCCTGCCAGCACCTTCTCCGGCAGGGCCGGGAGCTGGATGATACGCACGCCGCAGGCGTTGTATATGGCGTTGCAGATGGCCGCGTGGGGTGAGGTCAGGGGCAGTTCACCCACTCCGGTGGCACCGTGCGGTCCATGTTTACGAGTGTGGTTTACGTAGATTATTTCCAGGTCGTCCGGAATGTCCTTGATGTACGGTATGCCGCAGGCAACCATGCTGGTGTGCTTTTTAAGATCCTCGAAATCCTCGGTCAGCGCCAGGCCGATGCCCTGGGCCAGGCCGCCGTATATTTGCCCGTCCAGAACGGTTTTGTTGATAATTTCACCCACGTCCGCGGCCAGGGTCATCTTCACAACCTGGGTTTTGCCTGTCTTGGTGTCCACTTCCACCTCAGCCAGGAAAACGCCGTACATGTATGTGGCAAAGGGTTTGCCCTGTCCTTTGTCATCGCAGGCGGTGCAGTTATCCGCAGCCGTGCTCCATTTGCCTTCATATTTTAACGGGATGTTCGCCGCCACCGCCTCGGCATAGGTCATGTAGGTGCCGTCGGCTTTCTTCAGCGCGTCCACCAGCTGCTGGCAGCCGTTGACCGCGGAGTTGCCGATGACCAGCTGTGAGCGGCTGCCGCCGGCGGGGCCGCCGGCCGGGGCCAGGTTCATATCGTTCATGACCAGCTTTATTTGCTCCGGCTTGATGCCCATTGGCCGCAGGGCTTCATGGGAGGTGGCCAGCAGGCCCATGTCCGCGCCCTGGCCGTGATCCTGCCAGTTGGTGCTCACCTGCACCCTGCCGTCCGCCAGCAGTTCAACCCACACCTCGGCACCGTCCACGCCGTCCAGGCCGCAGCCGTAAACACCCACGGACACGCCCACGCCACGCTTCTTCTCCGGGGTGGAATGCTTTTTGGCATTCTCCAGGGCGGCCTGGTATTTGGGCCGGATGGCTTCGATCAACTGGGTCATGGAGTACACTTCGGGCTCATGGCCGGAAGGGTTGGTGTCGCCGGGACGGTAAGCGTTGATGTAGCGCAGCTCCAGCGGGTCCATGCCCAATTTCTCGGCCAGCACGTCCATTAGAGTCTCCGAAGCAAAGAAGCTCTGGGGCGAGCCGTAAGCCCGGAAGGCGGAACCCCAGCCGTGGTTGGTGCAGACCGTGTAGCCGGCGCCCTTGATGTTGGGAATGCCGTAGCCCGCTCCTATAAACTGGGCGCCCCGCACGGTGAGGAGGTCGCCGAATTCGGAATAGGGGCCGTGGTCCACCGCCCAGTTGCTTTCCATGGCAATGATCTTGCCGTCTTTATTGGCGCCGTATTTCAGGTCCACAAAGAAGGGAGAGCGCTTGCCGGTATAGGTAATCTGCTGGTAATAGTTGAAGTTCAGGAAAACCGGCTTGCCGGTGGCCATGGTGGCCGCGCCAACCAGGGCCTCATTGGTGGGGCTGAATTTATAGCCAAAGGTGCCGCCCACGCCGGGGAACTGGGACAGGAACATATTTTTGCCGGGCTCAAGACCCAGTCCTTCCCCAATCATCAGGGCGTGCAGGTCCAGGCCGATACTCTTGGATAAAATCTGCAGGTTGCCATTTGCATCATAATAAGCGGCGGCAACGTCCGGCTCAATGGGCAGGTGGGGCTGGCGGCCTACGAATAAATCTTCCATGGACACCACAACATCCGCCTTTTCCATCAGGGGCGCGGTGTCTTCGCCCTTTTCGAGGGGCTGTTTATAATAAACGTTGGGGGTGCCGGGGTGAATTTCAATGGCGTCCGGCTCCATGGCGGCGGGAGCGCCCATGTACGCCGGCAGCACTTCCAGTTCCACTTTCACCTTTTCCACCGCTGCCTGGGCGTTTGCCTCGGTGTCGGCGCAGACTATGGCTATGGCGTCGCCAAACTGGAATACCTTTTCATCGCACAGAATCGGCCGGTCAAAGCTGTCACCCTTGTTGCTGGGGAAGTTCAGGCCGTTGATGCGGTTTTTGCCCTTGATGTCCTTGTGGGTAACCACCTTGTATACACCGGGCATTTTTTCGGCCTCTGAGGTGTCGATGGAAAGAATATTGGCGTGGGAAACCTGGGCCTGCACCAGTTTTAAGTGCAGTGTGCCCGGGGGCATCTCCAGGCCGAAGTCAGCGCCGTATTCAATGGTGCCGGTGACCTTGCCCACCGCCGAGGGGCGCGGGTAGTCGGTGCCCAAAATCTTGCCGTCCGCCGGCATATGGAAGCTCAGGTCCTCCACGGTGATTTCGCCGCGCATCAGCCGGGCCGCGTCCATCACGGCATCCACCAGGGGCTTGTATCCGGTGCAGCGGCATACGTTTTTATGCTTCTGGAACCAGCCCCGCACTTCTTCCCTGGTGGGATTTATATTTTCGTCCAGGAGCGCCTTGGCGGAAACGATAAAGCCCGGGGAGCAAAAACCGCACTGGGCGCTGCCGTGTTTAACCCAGGCCAGCTGCAGGGCGTGCAGGTTGGACGGTGTGCCGATTCCTTCAATGGTGGTAATGATGGAGTCGTCGGGAACCCGCTTCATCTTGGTGGCGCAGGATAAAATAACCTTGCCGTTCATGATCACCGAGCAGGCTCCGCACTGGGCCTTGCCGCAGCCCACCTTGGTCCCGGTCAGGTGCAGCTGGCCCCGGATAACGTCCACCAGGGCGGTTTCCGGGTCCACAACCAAAGTGGTTTTAGCCCCGTTAATGTTAAGAGACTTTTTAATCATTATTGCAACTCCTTTTCAATTAATATTTTGTTGATAAAATTTAATTGCCTTTGCCAAAGCCGCAGTCAGGGTACCTGCATTCTTTGCAATTTACGCATAAACCGCCGTGTGACAGCCGGGCAATGTCCCTGGGGGTAATTTCTTCACCGGCCAGCACCCGCGGCGCGATAAGGTCGAATATACTGCTTCTGGCATACATTACGCAGCCTGGCAGGCCCATAACCGGAATATCGCCGATATAGGCCATCATAAACATGGCGCCGGGCAGTGTGGGAGCGCCGTAGCTTACTATACGCCCGCCCGCGGCCCTGATACCCGCCGGAGTGACATCGTCGGGGTCCACCGACATGCCCCCGGTGACTACAATCATCTCAGCCCCCTCTCTTAATAATGTTGTAATAGCCTCCACAATCATATCTATACTGTCGGAAACCAGTATCTGCCTGAGCACGCTGCTTCCCCATCCCTCAAGCTTGCGGGATACCACCGGGCCGAACTTGTCCTTTATCCGCCCGTGGTAAACCTCGCTGCCCGTGGTGACCACGCCCACCTTCAAGGGCCTGAGGGGCTTGACTTCCACCAGCGGATAATTCCCGCCGCATATTTTCTCAACTCTTTCAACGCTCTGCTCGTCAATCACCAGGGGTATAATCCTGGTGCCGGCGACTATTTTATTCTCTGCCACTATCTGGTTGGTGTGCAGGGTGGCAAACACTATTTGTTCCATTTCGGCAATCCGGTACAGCGCCCCGGTGTTGACTTTCAGCAGCCCAGTCCTGGTGGCCACCAGGCTCACCTTGCCCTCCTTTGGCTCGGTCAGACTAATTCCGGGGCCGGCCGCCGCCCGGGCCATTCTGACGGCCGCGTCATTTTCATGCAGCAGGCCCTCCTTCATATCCCAGACATACAGGTTTTCCTTACCAATGTTGAGCAGTTTGGGGACATCCTCAATCTGGACGATATGTCCCTTCTTAAACGCCCTGCCCTTGAATTCACCGGGTATAATCTGGGTAATGTCGTGGCAGAGAACCATTCCCACCGCCTCTTGAACCGGCACAACCTTCATGAGCACATCACCTTTCCATAGTTTGGGACATTCCCTGGAAAAAATACCATGAAAAACGGAGCGCTGAAAGAATACAGCGCTCCGTCAATAAACAAAGTCAGCAGTGTACTCCTTTCCGCCATGGGAGGTCTGCAGGTTTCCCGGCAAACCCTGTGGGCCGAACGGCCATAGCATCCCTTAGGCCGATTGGCTCGGAGAATATTTGTTTTTAATATTCAAAAACAAATGCCGGTGTACGGAAAAGAAACCGACACCGGCAAAAATAGCCGTGTGTGTGTAACAGTTCTCCTTTCCACCATGGGAGGCCTACCGGTTTCCCGTTAAACCCTGCCAACCGAACAGCCATAGCTTCCCCTTAGGCTGTTTGGCTCGGAGTTATTCATTTATTAAACATTATGATAATTGAATTTACGCTATGTTGCAATAAGCATACCAGATAATAGCACGTTTATTTTCAGCGCTGCCGGCGGGACGTTGGCAAGTCTGCTGTTCCATAATGACATTGCCCCTGCTCCAAATGGTGTCAAACTGGTCTACAATGGCATGAAAAATAGCGAAAATTTAGCGAATTTTTTATAGATTATACGAATTATCAGGTATACAACAGCGGCCCCGGCTGCCGGAATACCGGTTACAAACCTTTAAACAGTCCGGTTTGCAGGCATAATCACCCGGAGACCGGATATTAAAAATACCTTTATTGAAAAACCGGCAAATCTCCCTGGCACCAGTTTTTCATATGCAAATTAAATCAATAGTTATTATGTCGAATAAAAGTTATTTATTGTATGCCGGGAATATCTATCACCCCTGATTATGCTGTTTTCACAAATACTAAACATTGATTTTTCTGCTAATCTAAAGGATTAGTATTCCGCTTGTAGAAATATAATATATATGGCGTAATTTACTGAAAATTAAAATATATTACTGGTCGGACTGAGATAGAGGGAGAAAAGCAAAAGAGGTGTTTTATTAATTTGGAGACAGTCAGTTTAAACGGCCTGATGGAAAGCCGGGATTTCACCGACCGGGTGTGCCGGGAAAGCGGACAGCCGGCGGGCAATTGCTACCAGTGCGGTAAATGCACCGCGGGCTGCCCCCTGGCCGGCACCATGGACATCCCCCCCAACAGGGTTATGCGCATGGTCCAACTGGGTCTCAAGGACAGGCTGCTAAACAGCCAGACCATATGGATATGCGCCTTCTGCTCCACCTGCACGGTCCGCTGCCCCCGGGGACTGGACCCCGCCCGGGTGATGGAGAGCCTGAGGATTATGGCCCGCCGGGAGGGAACGGCATTAAAGGGCAGGGGTAAAAAGGTCCATATATTTAACGACAATTTTCTGGATTCCGTTAAAAGATTCGGCAGAATGTTCGAATTGGGAACAATGGTTGGTTACAACCTGAAATGCGGCACGCCGTTCAAGGATGGGGATACCGGATTGATCATGTTCCTGCAGGGCAAACTTAAATTTCTGCCCGAGAAACCAAGGGAAATGGATGAAATCAGCCGCATTTTTGAAGAAGTGCAGCGGATGGAGGCGGAACAAAAATGAACTACTCCTATTTTCCCGGGTGCTGCCACCACACCAGTGCCAGGGAATACGACCTGTCCACCAGGCTGGTATGTAAAAACCTGGGCATCAATCTTACGGACGTGCCGGACTGGAGCTGCTGCGGCTCCACCGCCGCTCACAGCACCAGCCGGCTGCTGGCCCTGGCTCTTTCGGCCAGAAACCTGGCCCTGGCGGAGGAAACCGGACTGGACGTCACCGCCGCCTGCGCGGCCTGTTACCAGAGATTGGCCCTGGCCCGCCATGAACTTTCCGGTGATGGCGACTTAATGAAAAAAGTAAATAAAATCACCGGCAAAAAATACCGGGGTGATATAAAGGTAAAATCCATTCTGGACGTGGTGCACGAGTCAGCCGGCGACCAGCTGGAAACCATGGCGGTCAAACCCTTAAAGGGCCTTAAAGTAGCGTGTTATTACGGGTGCCTGCTGGTAAGACCCGGGGAGATTTCCGCCGACGACCCGGAAAACCCCCGGAAAATGGATATTATAATGGAAAAGCTGGGCGCGCGGACAGTGGAATGGGGCTACAAAACCGAATGCTGCGGCGCCTCCCTGGCGGTGAGCAATGAGGATATAGTCATTCAACTGGTGGAAAAAATTATCCGCAACGCCGTGCTGGCCGGGGCCAACAGCATTGTCACCGCCTGCCCCCTGTGCCACTTCAATCTGGACGTGAGGCAGTTCAAAATCAACAGGAACCTGGGAACCGGCTACCGGCTGCCGGTGTTCTATTTCACCCAGCTCATGGGTGTGGCCCTGGGGCTTAATTTTGCCGACATCGGGGTTTATTCCCATTTTGTAAACCCCACCAAACTGCTCAGATCCATTGGTTAAACATTCTCTACGGCAGGAGTTGATAATATATGAACAGGACAGGAGTTTTCGTCTGCTGGTGCGGCTCCAATATAGGCGCGGTGGTGGACGTTCCCCGGGTGGCGGAGGCTGCCGCCGGATTTACCGGTGTTGTTCTGGCCACCCATTATAAATATATGTGCTCGGAGCCGGGGCAGGACACCATTATACAGGCCGTGCGGGAGCACCGGCTGGACCGGGTGGTGGTGGCGTCCTGCTCACCCCGGCTGCACGAGGGCACTTTCCGCAAAACCCTGGCCAGGGCCGGCTTAAACCCTTACATGCTGGAAATGGCCAACATCCGGGAGCAATGCTCCTGGGTGCACCGGCAGGAAAAGGATAAAGCCACGGAAAAGGCCATAGATCTGGTCAGAAGAGCCGTGGCCAAGACGGGACTGGCCTCCCCCCTGACCGCCGCCAGCATACCCGTGACCAGGCGGGCGCTGGTAATCGGGGGCGGCATCGCCGGCCTGCAGGCGGCCCTGGATATCGCCGACGCGGGCCACGAAGTGGTGCTGGTGGAAAGGGAGTCCACCATAGGCGGCAAAATGGCCATGCTGGACAAGACCTTCCCCACCCTGGACTGCTCCGCCTGAATAAGCACGCCTAAAATGGTTGCTGCGGCGCAGCACCCTCACATTAAACTGATGACCTTCGCGGAAGTGCTGAAGGTTGACGGATATGTCGGCAATTTTGAAATAACCGTTAAACAAAAAGCAAGATATGTGGACCACGAAAAATGCACCGGCTGCGGCACCTGCTGGGAAAAATGTCCTTCCAGGACCTCCAGCGAATACAATCTGGGCCTGGGCGACAGAAAGTCCATATACGTTTCCTTTCCCCAGGCGGTGCCCAACAAGCCCGTAATTGACCGGGACAGCTGCCGTTATTTAAACGGCGGCAAATGCGGGGTCTGCAGCAAGGTCTGCCCCGCCGGGGCCATAGACTACCAACAGGAGGACCAGCTGGTTAAATTCAGCGCCGGGGCCATAATAATGGCCACGGGCTACGATCTCTTCCCCTGGGAGGAAGCTTACGGGGAATACGGCTACGGCCGCTACCCGGACGTAATAACAGGGCTCCAGTTCGAACGCATGAGCAACGCCTCGGGGCCCACCGGGGGCAGGATATTAAGGCCCTCGGACGGCAGGGAGCCCCAAAACGTGGTGTTTATAAAATGCGTGGGCTCCAGGGACGATACCAAGGGAAAAAGCTACTGCTCCCGGACCTGCTGCATGTATACCGCCAAGCACGCCCACCAGGTGCTTGAAAAGATACCCGGTTCCAGGGCTTTTGTGTTTTACATGGATGTCAGGACCCCCGGCAAGGCATACGAGGAGTTTTACCAGCGCTCGGTGCGGGAAGGGGCCCAGTATATCAGGGGCAGGGTGGCGAAAATATACCAGTCCGGGGACAAGCTGATGGTTAAGGGCGCCGACACCCTGCTGGGCATGCCGGTGGAACTGGAGGCCGACCTGGTGGTGCTGGCCACCGCCATGACACCCAGCCGGGGATATGGTGAAATAGCGCGCGTAGTGGGCTTTTCCACCGACAAGGACGGCTTCTTCCAGGAAGCGCACCCCAAGCTGCGGCCCATGGAGACAAACACCGCCGGGGTATTCCTGGCCGGCGCCTGTCAGGGTCCCAGGGATATACCGGACACCGTGGCCCAGGCCAGCGGCGCGGCCATGAAAGTATGCGCCCTGTTATCCAAGGAACGGCTGGAGACTGAACCCATGATTTCTTCAGTTAACCGGTCCCTTTGCTCCGGATGCCTGGAATGCGCCAGGGTCTGCCCCTACAAGGCCATTGAAGAAGACAGTGTCAGTGAAAGAGCGGGGGGCAAAACCATCCGGCGCAGGGTGGCGTCGGTGAACACCGGCCTGTGCCAGGGCTGCGGCTGCTGCACCGTGGCCTGCCGCCCCGGAGCCATAAATCTGCTTGGATTCACCAACGAACAGTTGCTGGCGGAGGTGGACGCGCTATGTCTATAGAGGAAAAAAACTGGGAGCCGAAAATAATAGGCTTCTGCTGCAACTGGTGCAGCTACGCCGGGGCGGACCTGGCGGGTGTAAACAGGTTCAGCTATCCCGCCAACATCAGGGTGCTCAGGGTTCCCTGCTCGGGACGGGTAAATCCACAGTTCATACTGCGGGCGTTCCAGCGGGGCGCGGACGCGGTGCTGGTCAGCGGGTGACACCCCGGGGACTGCCACTATGCTAGTGGCAATTACTACACCCGGCGCAGGTTCCAGGTTTTTAAAAACCTGCTGGAATTCGTGGGTTTTGAGCCCGGGAGAATGCACGCCCGCTGGATCAGCGGCTCGGAGGGAGAAAAGTTTGCCCGCACGGTTGAAGAGATTACCGCCCGGGTTAAGGAACTGGGCCCCAACCAAAAAATGAGGGATGAGCTATGATAGCAATAGAAGCAGAACTAAAAAAAGCGGCCGCCGATTTGCTGAGCAGCGGAGAAGCGCAAATGGTGCTGGGTTTTGGCCCGGGAAGCGAGGCAACCCGCACCACGCCGGTTTTTATAACCGGGGCCGGAGACACGGAAAAATTGGTTTTCAATCCCTTCTGCGTGAACAACCTGGTTAAATATTTGATTGACCTGAAAGATTATCCCGGCAAGATAGCCATATGCGTAAAGGGCTGCGACTCCCGGGCCGTCAACAGGCTGCTCCAGGACAAACAGGTGGACCGGAACAAAGTTTTTATACTGGGGCTCCCCTGCCCCGGCCTGCTGGACCCGGAAAAGGCGGAGGCTGTAATTGACCCCTCCGCCCGGCTGCTTACGGCTGAAATGGAAAAAGACGGGGTCAAAATAACAACCGACCGGGGAAATTACAGCCTCCCCGCCGGGTTTTTTATGGATAAGTGCCGGCGCTGCGCCGGGCGCAACCCGGTGGTATATGACCGGCTTGTGGGACAGCCCCTCAGGGAGAATGAAACCGGGGACGACTTTGCGGACGTCAAAAATATAGAAGAGCTACCCCCGGAGGAAAAGAACGCCTACTGGGACAGGCAATTCAGCCGCTGCCTGCGCTGTTACGCCTGCCGCAACGTCTGCCCCGCCTGCAGCTGCCGGGAGTGCGTTTTCGACCGGGCCGAGCCGGGCTGGGTGGCCAGGGCCAGCAACCTGTCCAATAACACCGCCTTTCACCTGGTCAGGGCCTTTCATGTGGCCGGCCGCTGCGTGGACTGCGGCGAGTGCCAGAGGGTATGCCCGGTGCATATTCCCGTGGGAATTTTGAACCGCAAAATATTGATGGATATTAAACAAATGTACGACGAACCCACGCCGGGAATTTCCCCTGACAGGACACCGGTGCTGGGAGGCTTCCATACCGGTGACCCGGATGAATTCATGTAAGGAGGTGCCGGCCATGACCGCCATGCTCATAGACAACGGCAATATTACCAAATTTTTGGACTCCGTGGCCCGGGACCGGCTGCTGGTGGCCCCGGTAAGGGAAGAGGACAACGTGGTAATGTTCAGACACGTAACCGGCGGGGAGCCGGTATGCCTGGATTATTTAAATGCAAGTGTTTCCCCCAGGGAAATGTTTTTCCCAGCCACGGAGAAGATGTTCGCCTTTTCCACAGCGGACGGAGGGCTGCAGCCGGCGGAGCCGGCAAAGGGCAAAAGGGTTCTTTTCGGCGCGCGCCCCTGCGACGTCAAGGCCATACTGTCCATTGATCCTGTTTTTTCCGGGGATTTTCCT
Organism: Desulfocucumis palustris; assembly: GCF_002933875.1. Lineage (GTDB taxonomy): Bacteria > Bacillota > Desulfotomaculia > Desulfotomaculales > Desulfocucumaceae > Desulfocucumis > Desulfocucumis palustris. Next base: position 191,976 of record NZ_BFAV01000157.1, read on the forward strand.
GACCCTTTATATCTGGACAAGAGGGAGAAAACCACCATAGTCGCCCTTGCCTGCACAAACCCGTCCCACCGCTGCTTCTGCGCCACCTTCGGGGTAGACCCCGCCGGGGCGGAGGGGGCGGACCTGCTGCTGACCCAGCTGGAGTCATGCTATCTGGCGGAGGCCATAACCCCTAAGGGAAATGATTTGCTGGAGGCTTACAGGCAATTCTTTTCCACTGCTTCCGGGGGGCATGCGGCCGAAAAAAACCGGTTGGCCGGGGCGGCGGCCCAAAAGGTGAACAAACTGGACACCGGCGGAATTAAAGAACTGCTGGATGAAAATTTCGAACTGCCCTACTGGGAGGAACTTGCCTTAAAATGCCTCAACTGCGGCATCTGCACTTATATATGCCCCACCTGCCACTGCTTCAACATCATGGACTTCACCAGGGGCGGGACCGGCGGGGTGCGCTGCCGCACCTGGGACTCCTGCATGTTCATGAATTTTACCCGCATGGCCGGGGGGCACAACCCCAGGCCCACCAGGAAGGAAAGGCTGCGCAACAGGTTCATGCACAAACTTAAATACCACCTGGACCGCTACAACCTTCCCGGCTGCGTGGGCTGCGGCCGGTGCGCGGGAGCCTGTCCCGCGAACATTGACATCAGGCAAATAATCAAGGAACTGAGGGAGGTGGCCCAAAATGGGCGGTAACTGCGCCTGCGCCGCCGGCAACCCTTTAATGCCCCACACCGCCACCATTACATCGGTGACGGAGGAAACCGGCGACGTCAAGACCTTTCAGATGGTCTTCGACGACCCGGCGGTAATGGAAAACTTCCGGCAGAAGCCCGGTCAGGTGGCCCAGATTTCCGTATTTGGAATGGGGGAGTCCACCATATCCATTACCTCCTCCCCCACCAGAAAGGGCTTTCTGGAATTCAGCGTAAAAAGGGTGGGCCGGCTCACCACGGTGCTGCACAACCTTGAGCCCGGCTGCAAGGTTGGCGTCAGGGGACCTTACGGCAACCACTTCCCCTATGAAATAATGAAAGGCAGGGATTTGCTGTTCGTGGGCGGCGGCATCGGACTGGCCCCCCTGCGCTCCCTGATCGATTTTGTGCTGGCGGAGGAAAACCGCGATGATTACGGAAAGGTGGAAATTGTCTACGGCGCCAGGTCCCTGGACGACCTCTGCTTTAAAAACGGTTTAATGAAGCGCTGGCCCAATATAAAGAACACCTCCGTATACACCACCATTGACCGGGAAGACCCCGCCTGGCAGGGTCACGTGGGATTCGTCCCGGCCTACCTGGAGGAAATCGCCCCCGGGGCGGACAACAAATACGCCATCACCTGCGGGCCGCCCATTATGATTAAATTTGTGTTATCGGCCCTGGAGAAATTGGGCTTCCCAGACCACCGGGTAATCACCACCCTGGAAATGAAAATGAAGTGCGGCATAGGCAAATGCGGGCGCTGCAATATCGGCAGCAAGTTCGTCTGCCTGGACGGGCCGGTATTCAGCCTGAACCAGCTCAAGGAGCTGCCGCCGGAATTTTAAGGCCGGGGGAAATTAACCGTATGAATTAGCAGGGGCTGTTCCAAAGAATTTTTTGGGCAGCCCCGTTTAATTTCAGTCTTCATCAATTTGCATCTTTTATAAAAAGAGAAAAATAAAAATCCCGCATCCGGGATAAAATCCGAGAAGAATGGCGCAATTGGAATATACCGTTTTCCGCTACATATAATAAAGGTTGTTATGTATTTAAATTTATCTGGAGGTCATGCAATGAAAACCCTTATAATTTTCGCCCATCCCAACCCCGCCAGCTTTAACGCCGCCATACTGGGGGCGGTAAAGGAGGAACTGGAGAAAAAAGGTGTGGAAACAAGGATAAAGGATTTATACGCCATGAACTGGAACCCCGTGCTGGGAGCCGGGGATTTTCAGCAGCTGCTGGCCGGCAATGTGCCGGAGGACATCGCCCGGGAGCAGGCCGACATTTCCTGGGCCGACCAGCTGATTTTGATCAGCCCGGTGTGGTGGTTCTCCATTCCGGCCATTTTAAAGGGCTATGTGGACCGGGTATTCAGCATGGGCTTCGCCTACGAATATGCTGAAATAGGCCCCCGGGGCCTGCTATCCGGCAAAAAGGTTAAAATAATAACCACCTCCGGGGCACTGGAGGAACACGATAAGCATACCGGCATGACCGGCTCCATCAAGGCCTCGGTGGCCGGCGGCATTTTCGGCTTCTGCGGTTTTGACGAGATTAAGTACAGGAACTGTTACGGGGTTCCCTCAGTGACGGACCGGGAGCGCCAAAAAATGCTGCAGGAGATAAAAGAGTTTGTCCGCTAGAAATCCCTTTTCCTAATTTAACATACCCTCCTTCTCCCCCTGCGACTGCAGGTTGCCGTCAACGGCAAATTTAAATTATAATACCCTACAGTAACTATCTGCGGGGTGACATATAATGCTTATTATTGACCGTTTCGAGGGTGAGTGGGCCGTAATTGAACTGGGCCGGAAGGTCTTTAAAATCCCCAGGCTGCTCCTTCCCCCGGAGGCCGGGGAGGGGGACGTTGTGAACCTGGAGGTTTCCCTGGACAGGGAATCCACCGAAAAACTGAAAAGAGAAACTGAAAAACTTGCTGACAGCTTATTTGAAGAATGAGGTGCACAATACTGAAAACAAAACGCTTTCTACTCCTGTTAATACTTGCGGTGCTGCTGGCTGCCGCCGGCTGCGCCGCTCCCGGCGGGCCCCGGGGAACGCAAGACACACTGTCCCCTTCCGTCCCGGCGGAGGGATTGTTAAAGGTGCATTTTATAGACGTGGGGCAGGCGGACTGCATTCTGGCCCAGCTGCCCGGCGGTGAAAATATGCTGGTGGACGCCGGCAACAACGACGACGGAGAAAAAGTGGTTTCCTATCTCCGGGAGGCGGGAGTTAATAAAATAGACTTCCTGGTGGGAACTCACCCCCACGAGGACCACATCGGCGGGCTGGACACGGTGATTAATAATTTTGAGATTGGAAAAGTGTATCTGCCCAGGGTGAACCACAACACCAAAACGTACCGGGACCTACTGGCCGCCATTAAGGCCAGGGGGCTTAAAGTAACCACCGCCGCCGCGGGGGTTGAAATGTTCAGCAGCGCCGGGGTTGACGCCGCCATGCTGGCGCCGGTGAATACCGGCTATGAAGAATTAAACGACTACTCCGCGGTAATCAAGCTTACTTATAAGAATGTCAGCTTCCTTCTGGCCGGCGACGCGGAAGAAACCTCGGAAAAAGAAATGCTTAAAGCCGGCTTTGACGTCCGGGCGGATGTGTTAAAGGTGGGGCACCACGGCAGCCGTACCTCCACCTCCCCGGCCTTCCTCAGGGCGGTGGCTCCCCGCTATGCCGTAATATCCGCGGGCAAGGACAACGACTACGGGCACCCCCACCAGGAAACCCTGCAGCGTTTGGAAAAAGCAAATGTTAAAGTATTCAGGACCGACCGGGACGGCACCCTGATTTTCAGCACAAACGGAGACAAAATTGCGACAGGGGACGGTTCTTCCCTGTCGCAATTTTCCTTTTTAAGCACCCGGAGAATAATTTTGGGTAAAACCGGTTTTATCCGGGAATGGCCGCCCAACCATTTAAATTGCTAATTTTTTAATCAATTAAATATTATAGCTATTAAAGGAAATATTTACCCGGGTAAAGAAAACTCTTAAAAACTGTTATGAAGGTGAAATAATGATAAATTTAACGGTTGACCACAAAAAAATAAAGGAACTGGCGGATCTTTACGGCACGCCCCTGTATGTTTATGATGAAAACACCATAAGGCTCCGCTGCAGGGAAATGAAAAACCTGTTGCCGTATGAAAATTTCAGGGTCAACTACTCGGCCAAGGCAAACAGCAACATGGAAATATTGAAAATAATACTGGATGAGGGCATCGATGTTGATGCCATGTCCCCGGGAGAGATATATATTGAACAAAAGGCGGGATTTCCCGGTGACCGCATATTTTTTGTCTGCAACAACGTATCCGCGGAAGAAATGCTCTATGCCATTGAAAGAGACATATTAATCAGTGTGGATTCCCTATCGCAGCTGGAACTTTATGGAAAGAAAAAACCGGGCGGGAGAATAGCCGTCAGGTTTAATCCCGGATATGGCTCCGGACATAGCGATAAGGTGATTACCGGGGGGGAAAGCACAAAATTCGGTATCCAAAAAATATACATAAACGCTGTAAAAGAAATATTGCGGAAATACTCCCTGGAATTGGCGGGTATCAACCAGCATATCGGCTCTTTCATACTGGAGGAAGACAACTACATTGAGGGATGTATGAAACTGCTGGAGATTGCCGGGGAATTTTCCGGCTTATCCTTTATAGATTTCGGCGGTGGTTTTGGGATACCGTACAATGGCGACGAAAGCAAGCTGAATTTAACCCAGCTCTCAATTAAATTAATGAATTTAATTGAATCCTTTATCAGGGAATATGACAACAAAAATATAACCTTTAAAATAGAACCCGGCAGATATATCGTGGCGGAAAGCGGTTTTCTGCTTGGCAGGGTGAATGCGGTCAAATACAATTACGAAAAAAAATATGTGGGAACCGATCTGGGTTTCAATGTTCTCATAAGGCCGGTGTTGTACGATTCATATCACGAAATAAAAATAGTTAAACGTGATAATGTTGACAGCCATGAAAAAGAACAGGTAAATATAGTGGGAAACATCTGTGAAAGCGGAGATATAATCGCCAGGGACAGACTTTTGCCCCGGGCGGAAGAAGGTGACCTGGTAGTTGTTTGCTGCGCCGGGGCCTACGGTTTTTCAATGAGCTCAAATTATAATTGCAGGCTGAGACCGGCAGAGGTGCTCATATGTTCCGACGGAACCCATAGATTAATCCGGAGAAGAGAAACATTGGAAGACCTGGTTAAACACTTCCCGGGGTCAGGCCCGGCTTATTGAAAGGATTGACTTACAGCAAATCGGAGGTGTCGGCATGATAATAAAACATTTAGAAAAATCCCCCAGAATAGATGAGAGCGCATATATAGCTCCCAATGCGGCAGTCTGCGGCGAGGTGAAAATTGGCAAAAACACAAAAATAATGTTTGGCGCCGCGATAATTGCCGAAGGCGGCTGTATAGAAATCGGTGATGATTGTATTGTGCTGGAAAATGCAGTTTTGAGAAGCACCATTAATCATTCGTTAAAAATTAGCAACAATGTGCTGGTAGGTCCCAATGCTCATTTGGTTGGATGTACGGTTGAAGACAATGTATTTATTGCCACAGGCGCATCTATATTCCATGGAGCAAAATTATGTAAAGGTTCTGAAGTGAGAATTAATGGGGTTGTTCATATTAAAACAATTTTACCGGAAAATAAAACTGTTCCCATAGGCTGGGTTGCCGTTGGCAACCCGTTGGAGATTTTGCCGCCCGACAGGCATAATGAAATTTGGGCAATACAGAAACCTTTAAATTTCCCCAAATTTGTTTACGGTGTGGATAGAAAACCCGATGGGCAGACTATTATGCCTGAAATCACGAAGATGATGGTAAAAGCTTTAAAAGCACACGAAAAGGATGAGCTTGTTTAAGCCTTCCATTAAGAGGTGAGAGTATGCGAAGAAAAGTTTACTCGTTAATTTTCTGTTTAACTTTATTGGCTCCTTTATTAATTGCCTGTAATGTTAATGCAAAAGAATCGCCTGAAATTGTTGCAAAAATTGATGACATTGAAATTACCGAACAAACCTTCTCCGCCATGGTGGAAGCAGAAAAAAACATTTGGGGTAAATTAAACATAAATATGCCTGAAGATGATGCGTATTATGAAAAGGTGGTTTTAAAAAGGCTTATTACCAATGCTTTACTGGATGTTCAGGCAAAAAAAGAAGGAATTGTTGTTTCAGCTAAAGAAGCTTCCGACCAATTGAACAAGCAATTACAACAAATTAAATACCTGGCCCCGGAGGATCCGGGGAAAATCAGCTTTTTAAACCGGATAAAGTCTTCCGGCTATAACAGTATTGAGGATTATGAAAAAGACAACAGGGTTCTTGATGCCTATAGAAAACAACTGGCAAGAGTTAAGCTAAGAAACACTTTTTATGAGACTGTTTCTAAAACAGCAGGCCTTGAGGAGCGCGGGAAGGCGTGGGAGGACTACAAAAATAATTTAATAAACACGGGTGATTATGAGATTTATATTCCGGTTGACATTAAAGGATTTGAACCGGTCCGGCCATGGGAGCGGTATAATAACCAGGACTTAAATCAAACATTTGCAACAGAAGGAATGCGACAGGGGACGGTTCTCCCCTGTCGCATTATTTATACCGCTTAAGCAGGTGGCTGGCGGCGACAGTTGCCAGGGTCATTCCGGCAAATACCAGTATGATCAGCAGGGCTTCCGCAAACCCGCTGTCCCAGCCGAGGGCGCCGTGCAGCTGGGATACGATGCCGCCCACCAGGAAGGCCACCACCCAGCTGGCGGCCCAGATCATTGCCGCCTCTTTCCTGGAGCGCTCCTTAAAAAGAATCAGGATGGAAGCGATGCAGGGCACGAAAAGGGTGATAGTAATCAGGGCCGCTACGGTTTGCGCCGGTGTCAGGGTCATTCCGGTAAGACCCGCCGCCCCAAAATCCCGCCGCACGATGCCCATGATGAATGCGGTGGCTGTTTCCTTGGGCAGCTTCAGCCAGCCCACCGTGAGGGGCGCCAGCAGTTCCTGCAAAAATTCCAGTATGCCGGTAACCTGAAATACGCTGATGATCAGGGCGCCAAAAGCGAACAGGGGAAATGCTTCTTTTAAGAAATTATATGATTTGGTGGCGGTCTTTTTCAGCACGTTATCCAGCCCGGGCAGCCGCAGGGGCGGCAGGTCGATCAGCAGCTCGGAGGAACTGCCGGGCAGCAGGGCGTTCAGCAGGGTGCCAATCATAACCAGAACAGTGAAAATAACAAATACGTACAGGGCCACATACCAGCCGCCCACCGCCGCAAGCATTCCGGCTATCACACCCAGCTGGGCGGAACAGGGAATGGTAAGCCCCAGCAGAAACACGGCAATCCTGCGCTCCCGGTCCGAAGCCAGCAGCCTGGTGGTGATGGTGGCCATGGTTACGCAACCGAAACCCAGTATTAACGGAATCACCCCCCGGCCGTTCAAACCTATACCTGTCAGCAAACGGTCAACCAGAGTGGCGATTCTGGGCAGGTACCCGGAATCCTCAAAAATGGCAAGAAAAAAATAGAACCCTATAACCAGGGGCATCAACAGCCCCAGGACGTAAGTAACGGTCATGGTCAAAAGGCCGAATTCACCGATGAGAATGGTGCCAAAAGCCGACTCCCCGGCTATGAACCGGCCGACAATATCCCGCACCGCGGGCTCATAAATTCCCAGCATGACGGTCTCCTCGGTGACACCCACCACCGTCCCGGCAATAAATATACCGATAACCTGGTACATGGCATAAAGGGCCAGGGCCAGAATGGGGATGCCGGTTACGGGCCTTAGCATCCAGCGCCCCAGCAGGCCGCCAAGGGAAGCCGCTTCAGGACTTTCCCTCAGAACGCGCTTTACGATACTGTTTACCCGCTCCCGCCGCTTCAGGTATATTTCCTCCCGGTGGTTTCCGGGTTCCAGGCCATGGCGCTCCGCCACCACGGGGTCGCCTTCCAGCACCAGCAGCGCCTCACCCCGGCTGCCCAGCCGGTTAACCAGCAGGTTAATCAAAGGATTCAGCCCCGGGGTTATATTGCCGGTTTTGGCGCCGGCAAGCCGTTCCTTTAATTCCTTCAGTCCCTTTTTCCGCACCGCCACCGTGGGCACCACGGGCACTCCCAAAAGGTCGCTTAACAGCTGGATATCTATCTCCAACCCGTGCCGGCCGGCCTCGTCCAGCATATTTAAGGCCACGATCACGGGGACTCCGGTATCAATTACCTGCTGGGTCAAAAACAGGTCCCTTTCCAGGTGAACGGCGTCCACAACGTTTATAACAATATCGGCGGACAGGATAATATCCCGGGCGATGCGCTCCTCGTCGTTAAAGGAGGAAATGCCGTATACCCCCGGGGTATCTATTATAACATCACGGCCAAACCGGCCGTGGGAGATCTCCAGGGTGGTGCCGGGGTAGTTGGAAACATCCACATACAGACCGGTGAAATAGTTAAAAAAAACCGACTTGCCGGTATTGGGGTTTCCGGCCAATACCAGTTTCCCCGCCCCGGGGGGTATGTTTTTCAGACCAACAGGACCGTGACAATGCGCCAACTGCATTTCACTTCCTTTTTTAAAAACTGAACAAGCGGATGGCCCGGCACTGTTGGCATTTACTGTATCCGGCCGGTCTTATAGCAGGCGCGGCATACCCGGTTTCTGCCCCCGGATCTGGCCCGGGAAAGAGCCTTCTTGACGTTTTTCAATAATTCCGTCAGCTTTTCACCGTCATCCGGATAATAGGCCACCCCCGCGCTTACGGTAACACTCATGCCGTTGGGCCATTGCGCCCTCTCCACGGCACGGCGTATTTTTTCCGCCGCCAGGAGGGCCGTCCGGCCGTCGGCCTCGGGCAAAAGGATTAAAAATTCCCTGCCCCTGTAACGGGTAACACTGTCCCCTTCCAACAGGTTTCGCTTTATCAATTGGCCCACCTTATTTAGAACGAATTCCCCCACCTGGCGTCCCCAGAGGTTTTTGAGCGGTTCAAAGAAATCTATGTCCAGCATGACCAGGGAAAAACGGCCGCTATCTTGCTTCACCCGCACCGTTCCTGCTTGAACCACCTTTAATCACCTTCCGCTTTAATTTTTTACTTTCAACAAACCATCTGCCCCTCCGCTCCGATACCGCAGACGTGACGCACCTGATTTCGCCCCCCGGACTTGGCCTTGTAAAGGGCCAGGTCGGCATTTTTCAATAATTCCGCCAGCTTTTCGCCATCCTCCGGGTAGGAGGCCACCCCGGCACTGACGGTAACCCCCAGGCCGTCCTGCCAATTTACACCCTCCACACCCCGGCGCACCCTTTCGGCCACCTGAAGGGCCGTCCTGCAATCGGCCCCCGGAAGAAGGATTACAAACTCTTCACCCCCAAAACGGGCCACGCTATCCTCCGCCCGCAGGCTTTGTTTAATTGCTTCCGCCACCTGTGCCAGCACCCGGTCCCCAAATTGATGCCCCCAGCGGTCATTAATCCGTTTAAAAAAATCTATATCCACCATAACCAGTGAAAAACCGGCGATTTTCTGCTTTGCTCGGACCAGTTCGGCCTCCACCACCTCGTTGAAGGCCCGCCGGTTATAAATATTGGTCAATTCGTCAAAACGGGCCAATCTTTCCATCCGCTCGTACAGCCCCGCGTTTTCCAGGCTTATGCCCATCTGCCCGGAGGCCAGCATGATCAGGGCCAGTTCGCCATTGTTGAATTCCCGGAGCTTGTTGGATTCCATAAGCACCAGTCCCGTGGTCCTTCCCTGTTCCACCACAGGTGCCATTTCCTCCACCAGTTTCCCGGTGATAACTGACCCCAGCTCCAGTTTGCCCGGCAGTTTGTCGGGGGACGAGGCAACCACGCTGAATTCCCCCTTGCCATTTAACATTGCCGCATGACAATTGCACCCCGGCCAACTGGCGGCCAGCACTCCCCAGAGCAGGGCAAAATCCAATAGTGTGGAGAGGTGTTTCAGCCCCTTTACACCGGCGGAGCGGTAATAGCCCTCTATCTTAAAACAATAAAACACCGCCGCAGCGGCAACCACCCCCTGGGCCGCGGACAGGGAATCAAACCTGGCGTACAGAGCCCCCACCGCGACTCCAAGGCATACCGCCCATTTGCGCAGTTTGGCTATGAAAAGCTCCGCTTCCAACAAACTTATTTCCTGCAAGGTAAAGTATTTCAGGGGCAACATAGCACAACACCCGTAAAATTTATTGTCAGCCGGCCCGGCAAACTTTTTTTAATTAACGGCAACAATTTCCAATATCCGCTCCGGAAAGTAAAAAATTAAAACATATGAAAATGATTTTCATTTTCATTAACATATTACAATTTTGCACGTCTGTCAATATTCAATATTGTTGTTCAGCCAATATTTTTAAGGAGCCTGTTTCCGCTAGGCGCTAAAGGAGCGGCCCCGTGGACCGGGCCGCTCCCTTCAAGCTTTATTAGCAAGCAATCCCAGTAAAGCCTGCCGGCGGGCATACTGGGATTTGCTTTGAAAAGACCGGTTAAAATTTTTAGGAAGCCGAAACTGCCTGCCTTTCCGCGATAAGATCTTCCAGGCGCTCTTTTTGCTTCATGAGTTCCTCCAGCCGCAAATCACCCGGTTCTTCCTGGGGTGCCGGCAGTGTGCGACAGGGGACGGTTCTCTCCTGTCGCATTTATTTTATACATACGTTGGGGACATTCCTCTGGCCCGAAAGCCATGCTCCAAAGAGAGGTGTGTCCCCTTTCCTTAATCGCCTGTTCATCCCCGGTCTTCAAGGACGGGGTCTTACAGGCTGTCAGCAAGTTAAAAATAAAAAATGCGACAGGGAAGAACCGTCCCCTGTCGCATTCTGTCGCATTTTTTATTCGGCTTCCGCGGCCGGCGCCTTGGACCGGCGCGTGACGGAGTAAACTTTGTTTTTCAGGTCGTCCAGGAAGGTGTACATCACCGGCACCACCACCAGGGTCAGCATGGTTGAGGCAATCAGCCCCCCGATGATGGCGTGGGCCATGGGCGCCCTGCTCTCCGCCCCGGAGCCCAGGGCCAGCGCCAGGGGCAACATGCCGAATATCATGGCCATGGAGGTCATAATAATTGGCCTGAGCCTGGTGAGACCCGCGGAAATTATGGCCTCGGACCGCTCCATGCCCTGGGTCCGCCGCTGTTTGGTGAAGTCGATCAGCAATATGGCGTTCTTGGTGACCAGGCCCATCAGCATGATGATGCCTATCATGGACATGAGGCTCAAGTCGCTGCCCATCACCAGCAGTCCGAAAATCGCCCCCACAATGGCCATCGGTATGGAAAACATAATGGCAAAGGGGTCTATATAACTTTCAAACTGGGAGGCCAGTATGAAGAAGATGAACAATATGGCCGTTACCAGCGCTATTCCCATGGAGGTGAAGGTATCTCCCATTCTTTCCGATTCGCCGCTGGCGGTGATGCTGTAGCCCGGGGGCAGCGGCATCTCTTTTTTAACCCGCTCATCGAATATTTTGTTGAATTCCCCCAGGGAAATGCCGTCCAGGTTGCCCGACAGCTCAATTTCCTTGGCCCTGTCGAATCTCCTGATCTTGCTGGGTGACGTGGCGTAGGACTGCTCGGTCACCTGGCTGAGGGCGATTCGGGCATGGGGTCCGCCACCCGCGGGCTCTATGCTGCTGGTGAGATAAATATTGCTTAAATCATCCAGGCCCTTGCGCTGGCCGTCCCCCAGGCGCACCCGCACGTCAACCCGGTCTTCCCCGTCCTCATACTGGCTTACCACCACGCCGTTGAACAGTGTTCGCAACGTATCCCCAATCTGGGCCGTGGAAATCCCAAGGTCCGCCGCCACATCCTGCTTGATTTGAACTTTTCCCTCGGGTTTGCCGGGAATATAGCTGCTCCCCACGTCAACCGCCCCGGGAATGCTTTCCATTATACCCTGGGCCTGCTCCGCATATTTCTGCAGCTGATTCATATCGTCTCCCAGCAGCCGGAAAACAACTGTTTTTTCCACGTTGAGGCCCGCCTGCATTACTATGGCCGTGCGAATACCGGGTACTTCGTGCAGCTTTTTGCGCAAATCCGCCGCTATCTGGCTGGCGCTGCGCTCCCTCTCCTTTTTGTCCACCATTTTCACATAAATATTTACCTTGTCCGTATTAATGGTGGAGTAGGTTTTTACCACCTCGGGATAATCCCTGATTATAGCCTCCAGTTTGTCGGTCATGCCCGCGGCGGCCTCCAGGTTCAAACCGGCGTCGAATTCCGCCTCCACGGTAAATTCCCCCATATCGGCGGAGGGTATGAAGCTGGAGCCCAGCAGGGGGACCAGCATAATGCTGCCTATAAACAGCAGCAGGGCTACCCCCATTGTCTTCCAGCGGTTCCTGAGCACAACCCTGAGAAAGTGCGCGTATATCAAGTTAAAATTGTCAAAGCCCTTGTTAAACCAGGCCAGGAATTTACCCAGGGGACCCCTGGACCTGAACTTCTCATCCTTTAAATGGCGGGAAGCCAGGAGAGGCACCAGGGTGAAGGAGACCAGCAGGGAAACCAGCACGCTGAAGACCACGGTGATACCGAACTGTTTAAAAAACTGGCCCACAATGCCGGTCATCATGGCCACCGGCAAAAACACCGCCACCACGGTAAGGGTGGTGGACATAACCGCCAGCCCTATTTCCTCCGAGGCTTCCTTTGCCGCGGCAAGGGGAGTTTTGCCCATTCTCATGTGCCGCACAATGTTTTCAATGACCACTATGGCATCGTCGATAAGCAGCCCCACCGAAAGGGAGAGGGCCATCAGGGACATGAAATTAAGGGAAAAATTCATCATCTTCATGGCAAAGAAAGTGGCTATGATCGAAGTGGGTATGGACAGGGCGCTAATCATGGTGCTGCGCCAGTCCCGCAGGAAAATGAACACCATGGCTACCGCCAGCAGCGCCCCCTCAATAATGGTGTTGAACACGTCCCTGACGGAGTCTCTTATGTAGACGGAGTTGTCGCTGACTATGTCCAGGCTGACCCCCGGGGGCAGTTCCTTCCGGAGGTCTTCCACAGCCTCTTTAACACTGTCCGCCACCAGCACGGTATTGCTGCCGGACTGCTTGACTACGTCAAGTCCAATGGCCGGTTTCCCCTGGTAACGGGAACTGCTGTCCATTTCCTTCACCCCGTCCACCACGGTGGCTATATCCTTAACATAAATCTGCACCCCGTCCTTGCGGGCCACCGGCAGGTCCAAAAAATTCGCCGGACGGTCCACCTGCCCCATGGTTCTCAGGGTTATTTCCCGGCCGTTGCTGCTGACTTTACCCCCGGGGACCTCCATATTCTCGCTGCCCAGGCTGGCTAAAACCTCGGAGGTGGTAATGCCGTAGGCCGCCAGTTTGTCTTTATCCAGGTTGATCTGTATTTCCCTTTCCTGGGCCCCGTACACGGTTATATTCCCCACGCCCTTGATTACTTCCAGGCGCTTTTTCACCAGGTCGTCCACAACTCCGGTCATTTCCTTCTGGGTAATGTTACCGGTAATGGCCAGGGAAATGATGGGAAAAGCAGTGGGGTCGAACCTTGCTATCACGGGGTCCTCGATATCATCCGGAAGCTCCCCCCGGATAGTGCCTATTTTATCCCTTACATCCTGGGCGGCCACCTCCGGAGACGTTTCCAGGCTGAATTCCGCCACCACGGTGGCGACCCCTTCCTGGGCGGTGGTATAAATATGCTTCACCCCGGAAATCTGGCCCACCGCCTCTTCCAGTTTACGGGCAATTTTGGTTTCAATCTGCTCGGGGGAGGCCCCCTGCTGCACCACGGTCACCACCACGTAGGGAAATTCCACCTCGGGGTAGTCGTTTATGTTCAGGCCCACGTAACTGATAATGCCGAGGGATACCAGGGCAAGTATGATTACCGTAGCAAAGACGGGCCTTTTCAGACTGAGATTAGTCAGAAACAAAAGCTACTCCTCCTTATTCGGCAATCTTTATGCTGTCCTGGTCTTTGAGTTTGTTTACATTGGTTACTATTACCTTTTGCCCCGGGGCAAGTCCGGATTTAATTTCAACCAGTTGATCAATCATTTTACCTATTTGCACCTGCTGGCGCACAGCCTTGCCGTCCCTGGCCATGAATACGAAGTACAGACCTTCCCTGTCTGTCAGGGCGTCCCTGGAAACCGCCGCAACCTCCTCCGCGCCGCCTATTTTTATATCCGCCTTGGCGAACATGCCCGGCTTCAACAGCCCGTCACGGTTGTTAATTTTTATTTTCGTCTCGAAAACCCTGGCGGATTTACTGGCCACGGGATTTATAATATCCACCACGCCCTCGAAGGTTTTGCCGGGATAGGCGTCAAGGGTTATGACGGCTTTAAGTCCGGGTTTAATCTGCGCTATTTTTGCCTGTTCAATATTAACCACCGCGTAAACGGAAGATATGTCCGAAATTGTCATGAGCTGCATCCCCGGGGACACCACCTGTCCCACATTAACATTGCGGTCCGCCACGACACCTCCCAGGGGAGCGTTTATGGTGGCGTTGCGCAGGTTCTCTTCGGCGTTGCTCACGGCTGCTTCGGCCGAGCTTACGTCAGCCTCCGCCAGGGCCAGGGCGGTGGATATGTCTTCAAAATCCTTGTCCGACACCGCCCCCTGTTTGTGCAGCTCACTAAAGCGGTCATGGTTGGACCGGGCGGTGAGCAAAGCGGCATTGGCCTTCTGCAGCAAGGCCTGGTTTGAACTCAGGGCGTTCCTGTATTCTGTATACTCCAAAAAGACCAAAGACTGGCCCGGAGACACCCTGTGGCCGTTCTCCACCGCCACCCGGCTTACCCTGCCGGCCACCTTGGAGCTGACAGAGGCTTCATGCAGAGCCTCCAGGGTTCCGGTAAGAGACATGACGTTTTCCATTTTAGCCCTGGTCACTTCTTTGACCACCACGGTCTGAACCGCGTTATTCACGGTATCTTTATCCGCGTCTTTACCGCCCGCAAGGTTGCCCCCGGCTTTTAGCAGACCGAAGACCACCACGGCGGCCACGGGTATTATCAACAGCAGCTTCCATTTATATTTCATTCTTACACTCTCCACTGTTCGGATTTTGTTTTAAAATGCCGTATAATATGATACTTCTAACCCCATCCATCATTTGATTTACCGTTAAATCCAGCCGGTTCAGTATTTTGTAATCAAAAAGGGCGTTAATTGTATTATCCAAAATCAGTCCCAGAATCCCCAGGTGAACATCCTTTTTAATTTCTCCGGCCTCCACTCCCTGCATAAGCACCTCAATTACCTTTTCCCTTTTAAATGTTCGTATGGCCTGGGTTTTCTCCCACTCCCGGGGAAAGTAAAGCTGCAGTTCCTCCAGCAGCCCGGGAGACAGCTTTTCCTGGCCGTAACAGTGTATCACCGCCCTTAATTTATCTAACCAGCCGCCGTCTGTTTTTAAAGCCTCCAGGGTACAGTTTTTTTCATTTTCAATATGTCTGTCAAATAATTCGGCTATAATCTGCCGCTTGCTTTCAAAATATTTGTAAACGGTTTTTTTACTAATGCCAAGGTCGGAAGCAATATCGTCAATGGTGAATCTTCTCAGCCCGAATTTACCGATTTGCGCCCCGGCCGACCTTATAATTCTGTCTCTCAAGGGGATACCCTCCCTATGGAAAATAAAACGGTTCCCTGAGTTTCCAAAAATAATCTACCAGCCGGCTGCCACCCGGTCAAGTAAAATTTGGGTTAACCCTAACTAACATTACACGGGGAAATACAATAATGTTTCATCCCGGCTGAAAAATTTTTGTTTTCTAACAGTGCCGCCTGACGGTGGTAAAATTACCAATACAGCAGAGCCGGGGGTAAGCGCCACGGCTCTGCTGTATTTCCGTTATTTCCCGGGGAATTCAAGTTTAGCAATTATTTCCCCCTTAAAAACAGGGCACATCACAATGGCAATGAAAACAACCATCGCCTGACCATGTGAGGCTATGGCATAGCGCCCTTGAATAGATTCCTCCCATACATATAGACGCAACAGAGGAATGATTTACTTCATTTCCTAATTTGATTTCATTTACCCCACATCCTTAGGCCCCTTTCCCGCCCGGAGACATTCTTTGGAGCAAGCCAACAACAACCCCCGCCGCAAGGGCCGCGATGGCGGCCAAAATTCTAAACTCACAGGCTGACCACTGGCCTTAAAGGCCGGTAAAATATAATCATTTTACAAATCGACAAAAATAGTGTCAAAGAACAAACAAATCCACCTTATTGACAAAATCTATCGAACGGCTTATATTACATATAAACTGTTAACATGCAACTTATTATCACTTTATGTATTCTTTAGGATATTTTCTCTTGATATGCATAAAAATGGCAGGGAGTGAAGTGTATATGGCCGATATGAAAAACCCCTCAATCCAGGGCACAATGTTTGAGGCCTTGGGTATCATAGTGGAGGAAGCCGGACCGGACAAGGTGGTGCTGACCATGCCGGTGGGCCCCGCCACCAGGCAACCGTACGGGCTCCTGCACGGTGGAGCGTCCGTGGCCCTGGCGGAAACCGCCGCCAGCATCGGCGCGCACCTGAATGCCGCCCCGGAGGGCAAGGCGGCGGTGGGCCTTGAAATAAACGCCAACCATATCAAGCCCAAAAGGGACGGGGTGGTAAGGGCCAGGGCGATTCCCCTGCACAAGGGAAGCACCACCATGGTCTGGGATATTAAAATAACGGACGAAAAAGAAAAGCTTGTCTGCGTATCCAGATGCACCATGGCCATAATTGATATACCCGGCGGGGAGAATGGCAAATTTAAATGAGGCTCACAGGCTGTTGGCGGGATAAAAGCCGGAGGACACTCCCCCGGCTTTTATTTACCAGCATATTTTTATTTACCCGCATATTTTAATGTAAGCTCTAAAAACTCATCCAGCCCGGACAGTTTCTGTCTTGCAGCGGCGCCCCCCATAATCAGGTTGGCGGGGTCCGCCGCCCTCAGGGCGGCCAGTTCAGCCTCCCCGGGATCTTCCGCCACTTTCAATTCATTGGCCACCAGCAGGTCCCAGCCCACGCTTTGCCTTATTTCATCCACCTCAACCCCGGGATATATGGTATCCAGATACATTTCCCGGGTCTCCGGGTGGAAGCGGAACACGCACTTGCTGGTAACCACGGCCACCGGGCCGCCGCCCAGAAGGCCGGCCCTTTCCCTGGCCCCGGGGGTTCCGTCCAGGAAACCCGGGGTGGTGAGAAAATCAACCCTGGGAACAAATCTGTGTTTTTCCAGGCGCATCATAATTACCACCCGGCCCACCGAAGAGCCGATGTCGTTACCGCCGCCGCTGCCCGGCAAACGCACCTTGGGGCGTTTATAATCCCCCTCCCCGTAAATAGCGGTGGTGTTTAAGTTGCCGAACCTGTCTATCTGGGCTCCCCCAAGTACTCCGATGTCATAGTAGCCCGCCTGCAGGTCTCCGAAAACATGCCATTCCGAGGTAAGGCAAAGGGCTTCGTCAGCCGCGGAGGAATCCCCGACGTTGAAATCCACCCTGTATTTTTCAGGCCCGATGCATCCGGATTCGTAAACTATGCTCAAATTAGGCGCATGGAACCTCTTGGCCAGTATCCCCGCCACCAGCGGTATGCCGATGCCCACAAAGGCCACTTCCCAGTCCTTGAATTCCTTGGCCGTGGTTATGGCCATCAGTTCCGAGGCGGTGTAGCTTTTACCTTTAACAAGCTCACTGCTGCCTTTCATCAGGCTCACTCCCTCTAATGTCCCCATTATATTCTGTTAAATTGCTTTTCCAGGTGACTCAATGCCTGCAGCCGCTCCCAGCCCACTTTTGCACAGTATTCATTATGATCCCGGCAGCCGTGGACATATTCGTCCAGCCACTTCAAGAAGCCCTCACGGGTTTTGGACATTTCATGATAGTCCCCGCAAAACATTACATCATAGGAATAAAACCCGTAACAGGACTGCGGATAACAGCCGTAGGGAACCTGTACCACGGCGTCAACACAGTAAAAGGGTATCAGGGTCATATTTCCCTGCCGGCGTATCTGCTCCGTGGGCACTATTTCCTCACAGGTTATGATGGTATGCCTGGCAGCTCTGGCCTTGTTCTCGTCGTTGCCGGTAAATCCCCAGACCTGGGCATTCCCCAGCACGTCGGCCCTTTGCACATGAATAACGGCCACCTCCGGCCGCGCGGCGGGAACCAGGGCCACCTGGGAACCGCCGTAGGGGTCGTCCACAACCTTGATTCGTTCATTATATTTAATTATGTCCGTGCCCAGCATGGATCTGGTGGCCATAAAGGGCAAATTCAGCCCGCCGGCCAGAAAGCGCATGCTTATGCCGGCGTTGGACCAATCTTCAACCTCCAAAGTCGCGGGTATGCCCTGCTCCACGGCCCTGCGCACGTTATTGGCCAGCCCGATGGCTCCGTAACCAAGATACGCGCCCTCCCAGCGCCTGACGCAGCCAGCCCCCACCAGCAGGTCCATAATATCTGTTTTGCTGTCGTCAATTACCGTTAAATCCTTTATACCCTGCCGGATAATTTCATGTACGGCGGCCACGCAGTCCCTGCCGATGAATCCGCCAAAGGTTATGCTGGCGCCGTCCTTTATATAGGCGCTTACAGCCTCCCGCAGGGTCATCCGTTTATTGCCGTGGTTATTTTCAGTCAATTTATTCACTCCCCAAAAATTCCCTACCAAATGACTTCAGGATAAATATCTTAAATATTCCGGTTGCTTTTATCGTCAAATATATTTTATCCTTATTAATATAGCCGTATTGCACAGGTCACGGCATTGTTTTTGCAGTTTAATTTCGGGCAAAACTTTAAGGCCTTTACCATAATTAGCAACGGTGCTATAACATGATAAAAGCGAGGTCACTAAAATGCTGGTCAGCAAACTGATGATAAAAACCGCCATCACCATAGCCATGGATAGCCCCCTTTTGGAAGCCTGGAAAATGATGATGGATTCCAATATAATGGGCATCCCCGTAACAGGCGGTAATGACGGGATCGCCGGAATGATTACCAGGGAAGACATCATTTCCGCCGGTCCGGATTGCGTCAATCCTTCCTTTACCGTGGGCCAGGCGATGGAAAAAAACGTTGCCGTTATAACCGAGAACACCCCTCTGGTGGAAGCCTGGATGCTACCCGGACGGGTATTCCCGGTGGTCAATGACGAAGGGCGGCTTACCGGAATTCTGGATAAAAACGCGGTTTCCCCGGAACTTTTCAATATGGCCAGCTATATGCAGCAACAGCTGGAAGCCATATTGGATTCCGCTCACAACGGAATAATAGCCATTGACAAAACGGGCAAGGTAACTATTTTTAACAGCGCGGCTGAAAAGATAACCCGCCGGTCAAAAAGCTGGGCCCTGGGAAAACACCTGTCCCAGGTAATTATTCCCCAGGATCTGCTTGACGTGCTGAAAGAAGGAAAAACCCAAAGGCATGTTAAATTCAGCGTGCACTATTCCACCGGCAGCCACATTTACCTGACCAACCGCAACCCCATCATTGAAAACGGCGAGACAGTAGGGGCCGTGGCGGTCTTTCAGGACATTTCAGAAATAGAATTTATCTCCGAAGAGCTTAACTCCGTTAAACACCTCAATAAAGAGCTTGAGGGAATCATAGAATCCTCCTACGACGGCATTGTAATTACCGACCGCTCCGGCAATATTACAAAATCCAACGGGGCCTTCAAAAAAACCTTCGGTATGGATACGGACAGCAGCGGCGTTAAAGACGCTTTTTCACCAGGGATAATTGAAACCGTGCTGCAGCAGGGAGAGGCTGTTACCCAGGTGGAAAAGACACCTTCCGGAAACCATATCCTGGTTACCGCCAACCCCGTAAGAAATGACCATAACGAAATTTTCAGGGTGGTGGTAAATGTCCGGGATCTCACCGAATTAAACCATTTAAGGCAGGAGCTGGAGCAAAGCAAAAAGTTAAGCGAACAATATCAGAAAGAACTGAGCCAGCTGCGCCAAAAGCATTTTAAGCAAACGGGACTGGTTTTCAGCTCTCCCAAAATGCAGGAACTGTTGAAAACCGCCCTGAGGCTTTCCCAGGTGGATTCCACAGTTTTGCTTCTGGGCGAATCCGGTGTGGGCAAGGAGGTTATCGCCACCACCATCCACTCCCAGAGTCACAGAAAAGAAGGCCCCTTCATCGCCGTAAACTGCGGCGCAATCCCGGCCGATCTACTGGAGTCGGAGTTGTTCGGCTATGAAAAGGGGGCGTTCACCGGAGCCAACCGGGAGGGAAAATCCGGCATGTTTGAACTGGCTAACGGCGGCACGCTGTTTCTGGACGAAATAGGCGACCTTCCAAAGGATTTTCAGGTCAAATTATTAAGAGCCATCCAGGAGCGCGAGATAATGAGGGTGGGCGGAAACAAGCCCAGGCCCATCAATGTCAGAATTATCGCGGCTACCAATCATGACCTGGAAAACCTGGTACGGGAAGGAAAGTTTCGAGAGGATCTGTATTTTCGCCTTAACGTCGTTCCCCTTGATATCCCACCCTTAAGGGAAAGAAAGGAGGATATCATCCCGCTGATATACAGCTTTAAAAACAAATTCAGCAAAGCATACGAAATTAACAAAGACATTGCGCCGGAAGTCTACGACATACTGCTGCAGTACCAGTGGCCCGGCAATGTAAGGGAACTGGAGAACGTCATAGAACGCCTGATGGTCACCACCAACGGAGACACCATCGGTGTTAACGACATCCCCCCGCATTTAATTAACTACACTCCGGACAACCACCCGGAAATCAAAGTTCAGGGAATCATCCCCCTGAAAGAGGCGGTCAATACCGTTGAGAGGCAGTTGATATCAAACGCCCTCAAACAATTCGGCAGCACTTACAAAGCCGCCAGGGTGCTGCAGGTGGATCAATCCACCATCGTGCGCAAGGCCAATAAACTGAATATATACCACAAGGACACTTGAAATTGCCGAAAAGGAGGCCGTTGAAAAACTGCGTCCGGCACTTTTTTTCAATGTGCTTTTCAACACTCTCCCGGTACGCTCCGGGCTGTCCGCCTTCGACTTTTGTGCCACGCTTGTTTTTGAACGGCCTTTTGTACGATTCTCTGATTTGCATGCCGCGGAAGGCGGTTAAACCGCCTTCCGCGGATTTTTTACTTCAAAACCACTATTACCGTGTCGGGGTTAACCACGGTGTCCGGCGCCGCGTTGACCGCCGCCACCTCCCCGTCCTCCGGGGCGAATACCTTAACCTGCATCTTCATGGCCTCTATGGTTGCCACCACGTCGTTTTTCTTTACCTTGTCGCCCACCTTGACATCAATGGACAATAGTTTTCCCACCATGGGTGAAGTAATGTTCATCCTTGTATCCTCCTTTTATGTTACTGTATAGCTTTTTTGACAAATAACAAAGGAATGTCCCCGGCCTGAAAACATTTGCCGGAATAATCCAACCTGTCTTGAGACCCGGAAAATTAATTACAGGTTGATATTGGAGAATTTCCTGTGAGGCCTGGCCACGGCCTTGTCCTTTAGCATCTCAAGGGACAGGCAGATTTTGCTCCTGGTTTCCGAGGGCATGATAACGTCGTCAATATAACCCCGCTCGGCGGCGTTATACGGGTTTTCGTAAAGGTCGCGGTACTCCTGTATCCTCTTGGCCCTGACCTCCTGGGGATTCTCGGCATTTTTAATTTCCTTGGCAAAGATAACACTGGCCGCTGTCTCGGCCCCCACGATGGTAACCGTGGCCTCGGGCCAGCCGAACACCAGGTCCGCACCGGTGTCCTTGCAGCACATTCCCAGGTAGGCCCCGGCGAAGGATTTGCGCAGCATCACGGTAACCTTGGGAACGGTGGCGTCGATGTAGGCATACAGCATTTTGGCGCCGTGACGCAGGATACCCTTCCACTCTTCATCCGGTCCGATCATAAAGGCCGGGGTGTCGTGCAAATTGACCAGGGGTATGTTGAACAGGTCGCAGAACCGGATAAACCTGGCGGCTTTATCCGCGGCGTTGCAATCGATGACGCCGCCCATCCAGTTGGGCTGGCTGGCGATGATTCCGGTGGTGTACCCGTTGAAGCGGCCGAAGCCGACAATAATATTTTTGGCGAAATCCGGGGCTATTTCAAAGAAATAACCGTTATCCACCAGCAGGTTGATTACCTCGTGCATGTCAAAGGGCATCATTGTTTTTTCCGGAATCAGCCCGTCCAGTTCCGGAACCAGGCGGTAGGGATCATCCCCGGTGTCTATCCTGGGCGCCTTTTCCCTGTTGTTCTGGGGCAAAAAGGCCAGCATTTCCTTAACCTTGTCCAGGCAGTCCTTGTCATCCTCGGCCACCACATGGGTGCAGCCGGATTTCACCGCGTGGGCCTGTACCCCGCAGAGGGTTTCCAGGTCGATATCTATACCCAGCTGGGTTTTAACGAAAGCGGGGCCGGCTATGCCCATAAATCCGGTTTTGCGGCACTGGAACACAAAGTCCTGCATCACCGGGTGATAGGCCTGGCCGCCCAGGCAGGGGCCCATCAGCAGGGAAAGCTGGGGTATGATTCCGGATGCCAGGTTCTGGGCTTTAAACAGCCAGGCGTAAGCCTGCAGGGTATCAATACCCTCCTGCAGCCTGGCCCCGCCGGAGTCGTTCATGCCCACAAAGGGAATACCCATGTCCTTGGCCATGTCTATGGCCTGGGCAAACTTTTTGCCGTGATACTCTCCAAAGGTGCCTGCCATGGAGGTGTAGTCCTCCGCAGCCGCCATGACCATTTTCCCGTTGACCTTGCCATAGCCGATCACGACGCCTTCAGCGGGAATTTCTTTTTTATCCATGCCGAAAGCGGTGATGCGGTGTTTGATGTGCATGCCTATTTCGGTAAAAGTACCGGGATCGAAAAAGTACTCTATTCTTTCCCTGGCGGTCATTTTGCCCGCCTTGTGCTGGCCGGCCACGGCCTTTTCGCCGCCCATCTGCTTGATCTTTTCCCTTTTTGCCGCAAGGTCTTCATACAATTTGCTCATTCGATAACCTCCGGTTATTTTTTTGATTGTTGTTACAACCCCTTGTTACAGGCCACCGACTTACCGGCGGTTGGCTTTGCGATAACCCAGGGCGTCGTTGGCGATAATCATCTTCTGGATATTGCTGGTGCCCTCCACAATTTGATAGGACTTGGCGTCCCGGTAGAATCTGGCCACGGGGTATTCCTCCGAATAGCCGTAGGAGCCGTATATCTTCATGGCATAATCGGCACACTTGTTTGCCGCTTCCGCGGCAGCATACTTGCCCATGGAGGTCTCCAGGGTATTGGGCACTCCCTTGTCCTTGAGGGTGGCGGCCCTGTATACCAGGAATCTGGCAGCCTCGGTCTCCACAACCATCTGGGCGATCATATCCTGAATCATCTGGAACTTACCCACCGGACGGCCAAACTGCTCCCTCTGGTTGGCATATTGCAGCACGGCGTCGATGCAGGCCTGGGCCACTCCCAGACCGCCGGCGGCGCATCCCAGGCGGGTGTCATCCAGCTGGGCCATGCAGATTTTGAAGCCGTCACCCTCTTTGCCCAGCAGGTTTTCCCTGGGTATACGTACATTTTCAAAGGTCATGGCCCCCACCGGCGCCGCCCAGGTGCCCAGCTTTTCGGTGATGGGATCCACGGAAACACCGGGAGATTTCACATCCAGCACAAAGGCGGACATGCCCTCGGCCCTTTTAGAAGGGTCCGTGTAGGCGTAAAGAAGCGCCACATCAGCCACAGGGGCGTTGGAAATCCACATCTTGGAGCCGTTCACCACATAATGATCACCCTCAGGAACGGCCCTGGTTTTCATTGAAGCCACGTCCGAGCCCGCATCCGCCTCGGTGATGGCAAATGCCCCCAGAAGCTCGGCGCTGGCCAGCCCCGGCACATATTTTTTCTTCAGATATTCGGAGCCGTATTTCAATATGGTCAGCGCCGGTCCCAAAGCGTTCATGTTAAAGGGCAACCGCATGGAACTGTGCACCCGGGCGATTTCCTCCGCTATAAGTGTTATTGCCAGGAACCCCATTTCATTTCCGCCGTATTCCTCCGGCACCACGCAGCCAAAAAAGCCCAGTTCACCCATCTTCTTCACCAGGTCGTGGCGGAAGCGGTGGGCCTTGTCGTCCAGATCCACCGTGGGCAAAATTTCCTTTACCGCAAAATCCCGGGCTAATTTTTTAATGTCCTGTAACTCCTCGGTAAGTTCAAAATCTACTGTACTCCCTCCCATTATAGATTTTAAAAAATTCTCTATTAAATAGCACAGCTCTTTAACACCCTGCATACCCACAATGAGCAAAAGACATGCCAGCAATTCCAATACCGGACTCTGGCTTAATTATTATATCCCCCGCTAAGCTCATCAAAAACAACGTTATACCCGGGCACTTTCCTTCAACTCCACCTCCCGGACATGGAATTGTTAAAAATTTATCAGCGCTCAATGCCCCGGAGCATTAAAAATGTCGTTATGCATAAGACGACAATTACCCGGTATAATCGCCTTTTATAAAAATGTGCCCCGGCACAATGCATTAACCCATTGACCGGGGCGGCAATCAACATTTTGGGCAAGATACTGTTAAAGATAAATTTAATATTTATATTTCTTCATTTATACATAATACATAATTCATTTTTTGCCCGCGCTAAAATGTATTTTATATTCTTGCTGCGTAATCCCCTTATTTGCCTTCAAAACGGCTAAAATAGAGTTACAGCTTCAGGTTAAGACGATCTGCTTGTTCGGATTAATACACAGGAGGGAGGTTGGCAGGATGGTTGAATGGTCCAAGGCTCTCAGTGTGGCGACCTCGGGAATTGTTTCCGTTTTTTTAGCCCTGGGAATCTTACAAATTACTATAACCATATCCGGTTATAGTTTCAGTCAGGCTCAAAAAAGGAAAGCGGCTAAAATTAAGTCTTCCACAGGTAACATGATAGTTTCCGACGCCGTTATCAGTACTCATGAATAAGTTTTTCCGGAGGGATATAATTGCTGCTGCAACAATTGACCGATAGCATTGCAGGCCTTGGCATCTGGCAGCTCACAGCCGGCAATGTAATTATGTGGGTTATATCTTTCGCCCTGATGTACCTGGCCATTAAGAAGGGGGTGGAGCCGCTGCTGCTGGTCCCCATCAGTTTTGGCATATTTGCCGCCAACTTCCCCCTAACCGGATTGACAGGAGAAGGAGGTCTATTTTATCTCTTTTTCCACCACGGCATAGAAACAGAGTTAATACCTCCCCTTATTTTTCTGGGGCTGGGCGCCATGACGGATTTCGGACCGGTTCTGGCCAACCCCAAAACCTTAATACTGGGAGCGGCGGCGCAACTGGGCGTATATGCGGCTTTCTTCACGGCGCTTTTGTTCGGCTTTACTATTGAGGAAGCTGCCACCATCGGAATTATCGGCGGAGCCGACGGTCCCACCACCATATACCTGTCGGCCAACCTGGCCCCTCACCTGATGGGCGCTACTTCAGTGGCGGCTTATTCATATATGGCCCTGGTGCCCGTAATCATACCGCCGGTGGCAAAACTCCTGACAACCAAAAAAGAGCGCGCCATGGTAATGACCGGCATGAGAACGGTAAGCAAAGCTGAAAAAATTTTATTTCCCATCCTTGCCTCACTGGTGATCATTCTGCTTGTGCCCCAGGCCGCGCCGCTGATGGCCATGTTCATGCTGGGCAATCTCTTCATGGAGTCGGGGGTGGTGGAACGCCTGACCAACGTTTCCCGCAACGAGCTGATGAATATTGTCACTATTTTCCTTGGACTGGGCGTGGGTTCCACAATGTCCGCCGAAAATTTTCTCAACCCAAAGACCATCTATATTTTTATCCTGGGCGTGGTTGCCTTTTCCTTTGCCGCCGCCGGCGGGATACTAATAGCCAAATTAATGAATGTTTTCAGCAAAAATAAGGTTAACCCGCTGATCGGAGCGGCGGGGGTCTCCGCAGTGCCTATGGCGGCCAGGGTCGTACATAATATAGGGTCCGAGGCCAACCCCCAAAACTACCTGTTAATGCACGCCATGGGCCCCAACGTGGCCGGGGTTATCGGCACGGCGGTGGCGGCGGGAGCCTTTATAATGGCAATTAAATAATTTTTCAAAAAATTCTTTTTACCCACATTCCTTATCCGTTATCCGCCGCCACAGGTGGCGGTTTTTTTATGCCTTGCCAATGCAAAACAGCATTGGCAATGTCTTTTTACATTGGCAATTAAATCAGCTGTTTTCAATAAACCGGGCCGACAATGCATAATCGCATCACCAAATTCAATCTCCCCGATTTTCCAATGCCCCGATAAAAAATAAATCACGGAAAAACATTGAATTACCTAACAAAAACCAATACGATTTATGTGTATACACAATACAATATACATACTACATCAGGTACGAAATTTGCTTATGTATACATTATAAAACATTTCGGAGGTGAACAAACAAACCCTTTTTTACAGCGGCCCCAAAAAATTTTTCTATAAAAAAATAAAAGAAAGAAGGTATTACAATGTTTACTGAATCCATAATTGTAGCCCTGATAACTTTCACCATGGCGTTGATAATCTCATTCTCCGTGGCCCTGATGATTAAGGCAATATTTACCTGCATCAGATTTAACGATACTTTCAGGCTAAAAGGTTCCGCCGACAAAAATCCGGCCTGGAAAGGTTCCGCCGCCACATCTTCAAAGTAGCATTATAAAAGGATGTAAACAGAGGTGCAAAATATGCCTGACATTAACGTACTGAATCTTTTCCAGGGTATCGCCACACTTTTTGCAGCGGACACAGGAATTGCCATTGCCAGGATTGTTCTCATACTCCTGGGTATCGGCCTGGTATATCTGGGCGCCAAAAATATTCTCGAACCCTTAATCATGATACCCATGGGGTTTGGCATGACCGCCGTTAACGCAGCGGTGCTCTTTTTATCCGCCAGCAAAACCGGAACCATTTTTATCGACCCGATGCTCACCGATCCAGGCGAGCTGATGACCATTTTGCAGATTGATTTTTTGCAGCCCATATATACCTTTACCTTCAGCAACGGCCTTATTGCCTGCTTTGTTTTCCTGGGCATAGGGGTAATGACGGAAATAGGCTATGTTTTGGCCAGCCCTTTCAGCAGCATGCTTATTGCCATTTGCGCCGAACTGGGTACCATAGTGACTTTCCCCGTCGCCGTACTGATGGGCCTGGACTATAACGAGGCGGCATCCGTCGCCATGGTGGGCGGCGCCGACGGCCCAATGGTGCTGTATACTTCGCTGATGCTGGCCAAGGACCTTTTCGTTCCCATTACCATTGTGGCTTATCTTTACTTAAGCCTTACCTATGGCGGATACCCCTACCTGATAAAACTTTTCATACCAAAACGCCTGCGCGGAATACAAATGGATTTGAGCAAAATACCGACAGTTACCCCGGGTGAAAAGATTACCTTCTCCGTGATAGCATGCACCGTGTTGTGCCTGCTGTTCCCGGTGGCGGCGCCCCTTTTCATGTCCTTTTTCCTGGGTGTGACCATACGGGAAGCAAACTTAAAACATTACATAACCTTCATCGAAGGACCCCTGCTCTACGGTTCAACGTTCTTTTTGGGACTCCTGCTGGGAGTGCTCTGCGAGGCCAACACCATCATGAACCCCAAAATACTGGTGCTTCTGGTTCTTGGCATCCTGGCCCTGCTGCTCTCCGGAATCGGAGGTATATTAGGCGGCTACCTGATGTATTTTATAAGTAAGGGCAAGTTCAACCCGGTAATCGGTATCGCCGGAGTGTCCTGCGTGCCGACCACAACCAAGGTGGCCCAAAAAATAGTAAGCGAGGAAAACCCCTACGCCATAGTTCTGCCCTACGCCATCGGCGCCAGCATCAGCGGGGTTATTACATCGGCCATTCTCACGGGAATATACGTTACTTTAATACCGGTGATAAAATGATAAAAAAGAAATTGGCTTACTGGATTTCAGGCACTCTGACGGCTTTTACAGGAGTTTACGCGGTCAGGGTATTGTCCCTGCAGATGCCTGACAGCTCCAGGGTGACAACCCTGCTGACAGGCTACATCCTGGCTATTGCGGGACTGTTCATAATAACCCTGGGCACCCGAAAAAAAAATACGTAACGGAGTCCGGAAGGCAATTGCCCTCCGGACTTTTAATTTAAAGCAACACCCGGCTTTCTATTTGACGCCCGGTCAAACTCCCATGGTTCCAACCCTCTCAAATTACCCCGGCACCTTTTCTGACGGGCGGCACCATAGGACTGCCCAAGGCTTTTTAGGAACTGCCGGCGGACCCTTTGGCAGGGTTTGTTTAACATGTTTTATCTGAGGTGGAACAGAACAAGGTAAGCTGTACAGATTATTATTGACATAATCATCATGGGAAAAGCAATCTTTGTAAATTTAATAAATGTAATCAGTATTCCCCTCTTTTCCGCCATACCGGCCACCACAACATTGGCGGAAGCCCCGATAAGGGTTCCGTTGCCGCCCAGGCAGGCTCCCAGGGACAGCGACCACCAGAGCGGGTTTAAATCGGTGATTCCTCCCAGGCGGCCCATATCCTGAATCAGGGGTATCATGGTTGCCACAAAGGGAATATTGTCCACAAAGGCCGAGGCTATGGCGGAAAGCCAGAGTATCAGCAATCCCGTGGGCAGCATTGCTCCTCCCGTTAGTTTCAGAGACTCTTTGGCAATGGCCTCAATAATGCCCACATGCTCCAGTGCACCTACAATAATAAACAGGCCCACAAAGAAGAATATAACCGGCCACTCCACCGCGGCCAGGGCGTGCTCGGGCTCGTCCCTGGTTAACAGCAAAAGCAGTGTCGCCCCTCCCAGCGCCACGGTGCCGGACTCCATGTGCAGGTACTGGTGCAGCACAAATCCAGCCACGGTGATGCCAATCACGATGAGACACTTTTTAAGCAGCCTTTGATCCTTTATTTCCTTCTTCTCATCCATGACTAAAATGCCTTTTTTTAATTCCTCCCTGGCAAACATATCCTTTCTGTAAAGAATTTTCAGCCAGAGCATGGTGGCTATGTGAACCACCACTATCACAGGGGCCAGCGCTATTACAAAATCCATAAATCCCAGCCCGGTGGCGCTGCCTATCATTATATTGGGAGGGTCGCCTATGAGAGTGGCTGTGCCGCCTATATTGGAGGCCACCACCTCCGCGATTAAAAAAGGTATGGGATTAATTTCTAGCTGCTTGGCTATGGCGAAAGTAACCGGAACTATCAGCAAAACGGTAGTTACATTGTCCAGAAAGGCCGAGGTTATGGCGGTTATTGTGGCCAGGGAAATCATAATTTGGGCCGGCTCTCCTTTAGCCGCCTTGGCCGCGTATACCGCCATGTACTCGAAAACCCCGGTATGCCTGGTTATCCCCACTATAATCATCATGCCTATCAGCAGGCCAATGGTATTGAAATCCACGTATTCCACGGCTTTTTCCTGGCTGATAATCCCCGCGATTATTACAATCATTGCCCCTGCCAGGGCAACCACCGTGCGGTGGATTTTTTCCAGCATAATCATGGCGTATGTAGCCAGAAAAAGTCCCCCTGTAAAATATACCTGGGCTTGAGCCGACATTATATTTCCTCCCTAAGCCCTTTCACCGTTTTTCACCGGAAGTTCCTTATAAGGAACTTTTCCGGCTCCAATTTTGTGCTCATGGGCCATATTAATTGATTTCATCGAAATATCCCTATCTTAAAGTCCGGTTCATTCCCGTAACCTCCGGGGAATAGTGCTTTTGCTCCTTCACAAGAGAAAGAAGCCCACCTGCCCAACCCTGCTTCCGTATAGCTTTACCGGGAAAAACAGACGGGCTGCACTCAGGTTCACACCGGCCACCAGGCTCCCTGGTAAACAAAATTATTTTTTCCAAAGTCTGCTTCTAAAATTATGAGGAGCCCGCGCCGGGAAATGGCTACATTTTTTTTAATCCCCGGGTCGCCGGTTAGCAGGACGGTATTTCCTTCCCACCCGGCTATTTAATCATCGGGGAAAGGCCGATTATGGGCCAGTAGGTATAGATAAAAATGGTCATTACCGCCAGCACCAGGATTGTTCCCGGTATGCCCGCCATGAAGAACTCTCCGGTTGTGAACTGCTTCGACTCGTAAGCCATGGCGTTGGGAGCCGCGCCGATCAGCAGAAACATGGGCAAACCGGCGGCTGCCGTTGCGGTGTAGAGTATCAGCTGCGGATTAACCCCGAGATACTGGGCGATAACCAGGGCCACGGGAAGCGTTATGGCTATGGCAGCCACGTTCATTATAAAGTTGGTCATAATAATTACCAGAACGGATACACCAATCACAAAGAACAACCAGGGCGCTCCCTGCAGCAGGGAAAGCCATTTAATCGCCATCCATTCGGCGGCCCCGGTTTTCCATAATGCAAATCCTATGCTCATTGCACCGCTGAACAGCAAAACAATATTCCAGGGAACTTTCTTTTCCAGGTCCTGGACGTCCAATATACCTGTGGCGAAAAACACCAGTCCGGCCAGCAGCAGGGGTATGGAGCGGTCAAGGCCCTTCAGGGCAGGCACCGCCGCCTGGGCTATAAGCAGGCCCAGGGAGCAGGCAACCCCTATCATTACAAAAATCTCTTCCCTGGACATGGGCCCCAGCTCTTTGTAAAGCTGCGCAGCCTTCGAACGCAGTCCCGGTATCGTCTTTTTTTCCGGCTTAAATATCACCATCAGCATGGCCCAGGTAAGAAATACAATTATCCAGCCCAGAGGCATTAAATGCAGTGAAAAATCGATAAAGGATACATCCTGCCCGGTAAACTCCTTGAAAAAGCCGACCGCCGCAGGGTTGCGGGCTCCCCCCAGCAGAGTGCATATGCTGCCGGCCCCGGCAGTGTAGGCCATCCCGATGAACAGGGCCTTACCGAATTTTGTGGGTTTGGAAGTATGGCCGTCACCCTCGTTATAAAGGGCCAGTATGGTTATAAAAATGGGGATAACCGTAGCGGCCACGGCGGTGTGCGCCATCAGGTGCGTGAGCAGCGCGGTTATAACAAAACAGCCCAGCAGTATCTTCCTGGTGTCCTCACCCACCACAACCAGCATCTTGTAGGCGATTCTTTTGGTCAGTCCCACCTTGGAAAAACTGAGGCCTATCAGCAGGGAGCCCAAAATGAACAACACGGTGGGGTCCATAAAATCCCTCATGGCGTCCTTGGCGGGGCGGATGGCAAAAAGCGGCTGGAATATGCCTATGGCTATACTGGTTACGCCAATGGGAATCACCTCAAACACCCACCAGACTCCGGCCAGCAGGAACAGCCCGATAGCCGATTTTCCGGCGGCGGACAGCTCAAAGACCTTGCCGGAGGGATCCACGGCAGGTTTAAATTCAGGTAAAAAATGAAACAAAAATAAAAGTCCGAGACCCAGCAATAAAAATAACATATTCTTTTTATCAATAGTCATTTTTAATCATCTCCTTCTTATTAAAGCCAGTCAGTCAATCGACTTTAATATGTTCTCCCGCTCCCTGTTTGCCCCGGCGGACAAAATCAATACCGTCGCTTAGCAGCGCATCCATAATGAGTTTTTTATAAAACTGTGATGTAAAGAATACCTCCGCCGCGTCTTTCCAGTAAAATCCCGTGTTTTTTACAAAGGGTTTAAGCCTGCGGAAAACATAATACATGTGCTCTATGCTTTGGGAAACCAGGGATACTGCCAGCTCAACATTTTTCCTGGCGGCCCGGCCCCGGCTGATCAGATAGTACTTTTCCGCACCGGCAGTTTCGGTGCCCGGTTTGTACATGTATACCAACTGGGGCTTTTCACCTTTTTCCAGCAGGACATTTTTGAACTCATGTGCGTTGTAGGATTTTTCACATAATAGATACAAAAAAAAGGCCGGTTTGTATTTTTCCGCGACTTCCCGGAGGCTGTTGATATCGGTCCCCGGCAGAAAACACTTCAGCGGCAGGCCGTTATGCCCAAACACAAAGAATGCTGTAGCGGATTCCCGGTTAATTACCTGGTCCAGTCTTTTAACAAGCAGTATGAGTCCCCTGGATATTTCCCTGCCTCCATACTCCCCCGCCTGATCCGGGAAGGAGCGCCGCACAGTTTTTTTTGAACGGGAAGGCCGTTTCTTCTCCGACAAAATGACCCTGCCAAGTACATCTTCCGCACAGCCGGAGGGTTTAAATATTCTCTCAACCGCCATAATTATTGCTATTTTATAATACTTCCCCCAGGGCATATCGTATTTTCTCAGTTCCCTGGCCCTTTTTATCACATTCTGTAATTTATCCACAACAGACTCTGCTTTTTGTCTTGACAAATCACTGAGATTGGCAACATTCATAATCAGCCGCTGCCTGGATTTGTCACCATCCCTGTAGCTTTCGGACAGCCTAAGGTATTGGTATTCCTTTCCGTTGTGGTTTGCCTTAACCAAGCGGAAATACATTGTTTTACCTCCAATTGACCTTATTCTATTGTCACCACCCCTTTAGCCTTATTAACTCTTAATAGCGACACGGCGGGTTTTATTCTTTCAGGGAATGTATTTTTACATATGATTGAGTTCACATTCCCAAGAAAAACAATTATGGTCCGAATGTCACTACTAATTATCCTGTTTTTTCGAATCCTCCCCGACAAACAGATGAATATCCACCCTAAAAATTGTTTCAGACACGTTGTCAATAATCCGCTCAGGACAGACTGCAGGAATAAAATTTTGTCACCATGGTGCTTGAGAAATATTATACAATATCAAAATTTTTTTGCCAACACATTTTTGCCACTACAGATTAAAATTCCGCCAACTTGCACATCACCACCGGCAACAACAACCGGGCCACAAGAAATTTCCCCGTGGTTTCACGCGCGAACAACCGGGATAACAGACCAAACAAAAAAATGCCCGCGAAAGGCAAACCTCAAAAAGAAGTATTTTATTTTAAATAAGAACTCCCGCAGACCAGAGGGTCCCTTTTGGGGGGACATAGGAATTCAGGCCGAGGGGCAGTGAACTGCCACTCCCTTCGCTCTCGCTTCGCGAGTAAGGAAGACTAAAGTTGTGGGGACTTCCCGGCGGGAAAGTTAAACTCTATTTAAAGCTCCAAAAGAGTTTTTAGGTATTGTGATTTTTTGTTATAATATATACCTGCATATAAATACAAGCATATTTTTCCAGCAGTGCTCCATTTTTAAAACCGCAGAATATACAACCGGAAGCAGGGGATAAATGTTGAAACTCATCAGGAAAATTTGTCATATGGTCATTATAATTTTTATCTGCTGCTTGATATTCTCTCCGGGGCCGGCTGCCGCCGGGACAACGGCGCCCGGCCGCTTTATCATAGTGGTGCTTGATCAAATCGGACTGGAAGACTTAAGCGACCCTTCGCTCAAAAATATTAATTACCTCATTGAAAACGGGGCTGTCGCTTTAATGAACAACCGCACCGGCGGCGCCTCAATTGCCGATAACACCTTTACCACCGTGGGCGCCGGCAGCCGGGCGGTGGGTTATCCGGCGGCGGCACAGGCATTTAACGCCGGAGATAAAATAAACAGCCACAATGTGGAGGATATTTACCTGCGCCGGAATGAGGAACATAACTTAACCCCTCACAATATATTAAACCTTAACACGGATCAGCTTAAAACACTAAACAGTAACCGCCATTACAACGTACATATAGGCGCGACGGGCGACCTTCTCAACTCGGCGGGAATAAGCACCGCCGTGCTGGGAAATTCCGACATGCCGCCGGAGGATTCCTCTTTCCCCGGTTATATTTACGGCCGCCAGGCAGTCTCCTTGCTAATGGACGGCAGGGGAGTGGTTGATTACGGCGATATTTCCGGCGATTTATTAATGGCCGACAAAAGCGCGCCCTTTGGTGTCCGCACCGACGAAAAAAGGCTGTTATCCCGCTTTACTGAGAATTACGGCCGCTGCAAGGTAATTATAATTGACTTCGGCGATACCACCCGGGCGGCCGTTTACACCGGAAAATCCAATGAAATAATTTCTAACAGGCACACATCCGCGGCTTTAAAAAGAGCCGATGATTTTATCGGGCGGGTATTGCGGCAGATTGATTTAAAAAGGGATTGCCTGGCGGTACTGGCTCCCACACCGTCGCAGAAAAGCATAAGCCTGGGCAATACCCTGACCCCGGTTATTTTGACGGGAAACGGCGTTAATAAGGGCCTGCTGACCTCGGGCAGCACACACCGGAAGGGAATAGTAGCCAATATCGACGTGGCCCCGACCATACTCGGTTTTTATAACATCGATAAAACAGAGGCCATATACGGCCAGAAAATCACATCTCTTCCCTCCGGCAACCAAATGGAATACCTCCGGGATATTGAAAACAAGCTGGTGGACAATACAACACGCCGCCTGCCGATGCTAAGCGCCGTGGCTTATTACACCCTGGCCATACTGATCGTATCGTTGCTGATATTCATTTTGCACCTTTTCGGCGTGGAAACCTCCGACCTTTTAAAAAAGTTTCTGCTGGCAAACTATCTGGCCATATTTTCCCTGCCCCTGGCCCTCTTACTGCTGGCAGTCCCCGGGGCCTTAACCGTAGGGCAGTCCTTTATTGCCCTGCTGTTGATCATTCTGCTGATCACGGGGCTGTACTACCCGCTGTACAGGAAATACAACATTTTATATTACATATCGGGCATAAGCCTTACCTTTATAGCAATACTCTTCGCGGATTTATTCACCGGTGCCGACTTGATTGTCACCTCGCCGCTGGGATATGATCCCCAGTCCGGCGCGCGTTTTTACGGAATCGGAAATGAATTCATGGGCGCTGTGATAGGGGCTTCAACTCTGGGTATCGCCACGTTCATGGACATCAAAAAATTTAAAGGCCGTTTATTGCTGGCAGGTGTCCTAATGCTGGGAATTCTTTTTGTACTGGTATATCCGGGCCTGGGCTCCAAGGCCGGAGCCTCCATATCCGTCACGGCGGCCTTTGTTACTTTGATATGGCTGCTGTCCGGCTACCGCACCGGAAAAAAACAGGTATTTATCGTGATCATCGCGGTGCTGCTGGTTATCGCCGCCATATCCGTAATTGATTCAATAGGCGTTCCCCGCACCCATGTGGGCAGGGCAATTAAAGAATTCCAGGCAGGCGGCTGGGAAAACATTTATAACATAATAATAAGAAAAATCAGCATGAATTTCCGCCTGATGCGGTACTCTTACTGGAGCGGCATGCTCATTGTGTCCCTGCTGTTAATGCTTGTAATGTTTAAATTCAAACTGAACTTTCTGGACAGCATCCGCAGAACCGCACCACAAACCCTTAACGGATGCCATGCCGGACTGCTGGGGGCGGCGGTGGCGCTGTTTACCAACGATGCGGGGATAGTGGCCGCAGCCACGGCGGTAATTTATCCGGTGTTTTGCATGCTCTCGCTAAACCTTCTGAACCTTAAGGATAACAAATAAACCACTAAAACTGATTTTTAGCCGAATTTAGCAATTCCTGTAAAAAAGGATAAATTAATGTGGATTTTAACAAACCTCAGCCGCAATAATTATTTCGGCTTCAGCTTTCTTGACATCCAGAAAAAGAAAATCCGGGGAATCCCCGGAATAATAAAGGTTTAACATGTCTTAGCCAGACCGGCGCCACGGCTGCCGGACACAGGCCGGATACCGGCAAATGCCTCGGCCACAGGCCAAAAGTGCTTTAGTGCTTTATTAGAGTATTTCAAAAACGCCTATGAATACAACCAGCAAGGCTATACCCAGTCCCAGGGAATAGCCGATAAGCTTTTTCTCCACCGGGAGCAAATCGTGCCATTCTTCCTCTTCTATGGCCAGGGCGTTGGCCGTCTGCTGTTCCGCTTCCTTTATTTTACCCTCAGTCATTTTCATTCCTCCTATAATTGGGGACATCACTTCACATAATTCCGGGGCATCCCTTCCAGGAATTGTTTAAGAGTAATGAATTCTGCCGGTCCGGGAAGGTGTGACCCCTTGACCTCAGCCTACCACCGGAGGCATTATGCCATGATAGAAAATCCACGATATCAAAAGCCCCACCCAGAGGATAAAGGCAAAGAGACAGACCGCGTATACCGCTATCACGCGCCCCAGTCCGGCCCTCCACAGCTTGCGCACGTTGGTGACCAGGCCGATGGAGAAAAAGCAAAGGGCAAAAAATATTGTTCTCAGGGCGTTGGCCTGATCAGAGCCCGCCTGGGCGCTTTTTATCATCGCCGGGTTGTTCAGTCCCACCAGCAGCAATATCCCGAAGGTAATGACAAAACCTATCACAAATTTGGGGAAGCGGTCCCAGATTTCCCGGGCTTTAACCCTGTGGCCGGCTTCCCGGGCGCCGCATTTGTCAATTTTAAAAACAGACCAGATGATAGCCAGTATAAAAGCCCACACACCGATAAAAATGTCGATGAACACTTTTGTGGTGGTGGTGGCCATCAGCATCCAGCCCTCTTCCCATTTTACCCCCATTTCCGTCAAGGCCCGGGCCCGTATCAGCGAGTCGGTAATGGCCCCGCTGGCCACGGCCCCCCCGTCGCTCTTTACCGCCAGGCCCATCCAGGCTCCGGCCACCATGGGCTCCTGATAGAGCAGGAAAGACGCCAGCCAGGGCAAAAACAGCAACTCCACGGCCACAAACACTATAATAACCGCCGCCAGCACCACCGGTACCACCGGCCGGGAGCGTATGGCGCCGCCGGTGGCTATGGCCGCCGAAACACCGCAGATGGATATCCCCGACGCCAGGGGGGCGGCCCATTCCGGGGTAAATCTGAAATATCTGCGGGATATGAAATATACCACCGGCCAGTATATCAAATACGCCTCCACAACCGCGCAGAGCCCCCGGATAATTACCGTTTTGCCGAGGTCCAGGGCACCCACGGTTTTAATGCCTATGGCCGCGCCCAATATGACTATGCCGGTTTTAATGAACCATTCCGGCTTGGCCGCGTCCTCCAAAAATTTGGCGAACCCTGTGAAAAAGTTGCCGATTATTAAACCTATTATCATTGCAAACACAAAACCCATTTCACCGAGGCTTAAAGACCAGGTTATGCCGAACTTTGCCTGTTTGTCGGGGGTGGCCGCGATATACGCGTTTTCACCGATAATCATACATATATAAGTAATCCAGAATATAATGGTGAAGCCCGCAATATACCTTTTAACATTGGCGCCCATGGCAGCGGCGCCAATGGCGGTGACCACAAGCAGGAATAAATAAGTCAGCACCAGGGAGGTTACACCGGCCATGCTGCCCTGGTATGTTTTGGAAATTGGCGCAATGGCCTTGGAAATATCCATCCAGGTTGACGCCTTAACCACCCAGCCAAGCAAATCCGATCCGAAGATTGGCCCCAGTCCAAGTAAAAATATAAACAGCCCGAGCCAAACGGCCCACCAATCTTCATTCTTTAGAAGCGGTTTTCTTTCACAATATACCTCGTTGCCTTCCACTCCCCATAATCCCCCTTTCATGGTTTACTTGCCCAACATTCTCCCGGCGACAAGCACCGGACGGTTTTGCATAATTTTGCCATATACCACCCCCTTGTTTTATAATATTCATCAGTTAGACAATTATTTATATTGATATCATCGAAATTAACGCATATCCACGGCAACACAAAAAGGTGATTAAAAATCCCTCGCCACGGCGGGATTTTTCGCCACAGGTATTTTGCAGTTTAATACCAAGTTTGAAATACAACTCGATGCGTTATTGCATTATGCATGGTGGT
This sequence comes from Desulfocucumis palustris, assembly GCF_002933875.1. Classification (GTDB taxonomy): domain Bacteria; phylum Bacillota; class Desulfotomaculia; order Desulfotomaculales; family Desulfocucumaceae; genus Desulfocucumis; species Desulfocucumis palustris. The sequence continues at coordinate 229,606 of NZ_BFAV01000157.1, forward strand.
TGAAAAATCAATAAACCTAATCACGTACTGCAATATTGCATTGCAGATGCAAAAATACATTGCCGGCTCTTGTAAAAAAGGGCCGTTTTTATTAGTCCACAGGTTCCGAAAAGCTTAATTTTTGTAGTGAAGGCCTGGATAAGGGTAGTTGCCGGGTGTTTTTTCTATGTGGCATGTTAATTGCTAAATTATTTGGTGTTAATTCAAGAGCCCTGATTATGGGCCCGTGCCTATTTAAATTTGCGGGTACAATTCTTAATATGTAATATTATTTAAAATTAGGAGGGATAAACAATGGATTTTGGATTAACAGAAGAACAACAAATGGTACAGGATATGGCTCGTAATTTTGCGGAAAAGGAAATTGCTCCTTATGTTGAAGAGGATGAAAAAAACCATTACTATCGCAGAGAGATATTAACTAAAATGGGGGAACTGGGCCTTTTGGGCTGGAGCCTTCCGGAGGAATACGGCGGAAATGGCATGGGTTGGATGGAAGGCGTTATTGCACTGTATGAAATATCCAAGGTCCACACTTCCTGGAGACTTTCCATCAGCGGCAACAACTGGGGTCCGGCAATGACCATTAATGAATATGGTACGGAAGAACAAAAGCAGAAATATATCCCGGGACTGCTGGACGGGTCGGCGGTGGGAAGCTTTGCCATGACCGAGCCTAATACGGGTTCCGATGTAGCCAGCATGAAGACCTTTGCGGAAGATAAGGGTGACCACTGGCTGATAAACGGCACCAAAACCTGGATATCCGGGGGACACTCCTGCGATACCGGACTGCTCTATGCTGTCACTGAAAAAGGAGCAGGCGCCAAGGGGATATCCTGTTTTGTAATTGACTACAACAATACCCCCGGCGTTAATAGAATTCCGATTCACGAGAAAGTCGGCATGTGGTCCGCCCCCACTTCGGAACTAATTTTCGAAAATGCGGTGGTTCCCAAAGAAAATCTTTTAGGCCCGTTAAACAAAGGCTTCTATATTTGCATGTGGCAGCTGAACAATACCCGCATGGGCTGTGCCACCGGCGCCGCGGCTCTTTCCAGGGCATGCCTGGATGGCGCGGTTCAATATGCCAATGAACGCGTCCAGTTTGGCAAACCAATCGGAAAACATCAAATGATTCAAGCTCAGATTGCTGAAATGATATTGGAAGATGAGGCCGCCAAAAATCTGGTTTATCGCGCCGCCTGGTTAAAAGATAATAAATTACCCAGCCAGCAGGCAACCTCCATTGCCAAACTGTCAGGCTGCAATGCGGCTGTTCACGCCGCCAACCTGGCAATGAAAATATACGGTTCATACGGATATTCCAATGAGTATCCCTGCGGCAGATGGCTCCGGGATTCCAAACAGTTTGAAACCCTGGAAGGAACCTCCAACATGCATATGCAGATCATCGCCAACATTGAACTCGGCTACGCCCCCAACCGCTAACAAATAGGGGTCAGGCTATTAACTTATTAACTTATTCTTTCGTTTCTCCTTTATATATTTAACTACTGCCACAGGGGAAACCCCTATTTAACAGGTTACTAAGTTAATGAATAACCCCGGTTTCCCCGCTGTATTACATGGTGCATGACTCCAGGATATGACATCCTCTCGCGCCTGGCCAAGACAAAACGCCTTCTGTTATATTTTAACAGAAGGCGTTTACACCATTAATATATAAGTTAATAAGTTAATAGCCTGACCCCATAAGCATAAGCCTTTCCCAGCAGGGTATTATTACTTTTCACTTCACCCGCGTCATGCAGCCCTGAACCTACCAATATTTCCGGTATGAACTCAAATCCTATGACCTTCAAGATTCCGGCAACAGATTTAAAATAAGGCATAAAGGCCTCTTGATCTTCCCGGTGCTGGGTAAATATTAAAGCAAATTTAATAGGTTTAGTAATTCTGCTGGAGTAGTCGGCATTCATATATGCATATAGACGGTCCACCACTAATTTCAACTGGGCCGTCATCCCCCACATATAAACGGGAGATGCGAAAATAAGAACATCCGCTTCGTCAATGGCCTTATAAATATTTTGCATATCGTCCGGTATAACACAATGCCCTTTCTTTTTACAGGCATTACACCCCTGACAACCTCTTAGGTTAAGGTCATTGGGGTAATATACCGTGGTTTGAGTACCTTCTTTTTCGGCTCCCTCCATAACCTTGTTCAGCAATATTGCTGTATTTCCATTCTTTCGCGGACTTCCCATAAAACCAACTATCTTCATAACTATCAACCTCCTCGGGGTCAGGCTCTTAACTTATTAACTTATTCTCTTATTTCCCGTTTAAGTATTTCAATATTACCACGGGGGAACCCCCTATGTAACCTGTATCTCACTTAATGAATAACATTGTTCCCTGCCTATTTTGCCTAATAAATCCTCGCCGAATCTCAAATTCCTCCTGACAGACGCCGGGGTCACTCAGCGTTTCGTTTAGCGGCAGCCTGTTCTCATTATTGATTCCGGTCTTCTTTGACATCATTCTCTGTTGTTTTAATTATTTAATAGATAAAATTGTCTTCTTGCTCCATCTGTGGCTGTATTTTCTAATGTTATACCCGGTATTATACTGTGCTCACTTTGTTAAGCAATTCCCTTACATAATTTTAAAGCAATTTGTTAGTGATTATTCATAACATACAATTCAGTGTTATCCGCCGCCACAGATTTCGCAAAAATTCACTATTCTTTTCAGGCACGTCAAAAACACATTCTCCCTGTTGTTTCCCGCTGTATTACATGACGCATGGCTCCCGGATATTCTATCCTCTTACGCCCGGACAAAGCAAAACGCCTCCTGTTATATTTTAACAGAAGGCTACACACCATTAATATATAAGTTAATAAGTTAAGAGCCTGGCCCCGTTAGGAGGCGCCTCCTAGGTAGGCGTTTAGGACATCAGGGTGTTTGCTAAGATATTCCGCGTCCCCGTGGATGGCAATGCTGCCTGTTTCCAACACATAGCCGCGGTCCGCTATGGCCAGTGCCATGGCGGCATTCTGCTCCACCAGAAGGATTGTTTTTCCAGCTTCGGCAATATCTATGCATATGTTAAAAATACTTTCCACCAGAACCGGGGCCAACCCCATGGACGGCTCGTCAAGCAGCAGTATATCCGCTCCGGTCATCAACGCCCTGCCCACGGCCAGCATCTGCTGCTCTCCCCCGGACAGGGTGCCGGCCAATTGTTTTTTTCTTTCATTAAGCCGGGGAAACAGTCCCAGAACGTAATCCAGATCACCGTCGATTTCCTTTTTATCCTTCCTCTTAAAGGCCCCCACCAATAAATTTTCCAGGACCGTCAGCCTGGTAAATATTCCCCTGCCCTCGGGGACATGGGCCATGCCCAGCCCCGTAATCTGGTGCGAGGGCCAGGAGGTTATCTCGGTGCCGTTTAAAATAACGGTACCTTCTTTTACGGGTATCATGCCTGAAACGGCCCTCAAGATGGTGGATTTACCGGCGCCGTTGGCTCCGATCAGGGTTACAATTTCCCCCTCGTTAACCTCGAAGGAAACTCCGTGAACAGCTTCGATATTGCCGTAAGCCACTTTTAAACCCTTAACGCTCAGACCTTTTGCCACGTATGGAAGCACCCCCTTTGCCCAAATAAGCCTCAACAACACCGGAATTATTAAGAATATCCCGGGGCGCTCCGGTTGCTATTACTTCACCAAAATTAAGAACGGTCAATTTATGGCACAGCTTCATAACCATTCTCATTTGATGTTCAATCAACAGAATGGTTATGTCAAACTCTTTAATAATCATATTAATCAATTCGCTAAGGTTGTCCACCTCCGAAGGATTCATTCCCGCCGCGGGTTCATCCAGCAATAAAAGTTTGGGCTTTATGGCCAGAGCCCTGGCTATTTCCAGCCTCCTCTGGGCGCCGTAGGGCAGGTCGCAGGATCTGTACTCCGCATATTTTTCCAGCTCGAACAGTTTTATTAACCGCTCTTCCTCAGCCGCAGCGTCTTTACCCTGTTTATTCTGGACAACCCTGATGTTCTCCCTTACCGTCAGCCTGCTAAACAGCTTTAGATTTTGAAAGGTTCTGGCAATACCTTTTCCGGCGATGTGGTAAGCAGGTTTGCCGGTTATATTGTCGCCTGAAAATATAATCTCCCCCGAGGTGGGCACATGCATACCTGTGATTAAGTTGAAGGTGGTTGTTTTCCCGGCTCCGTTCGGCCCGATTAACCCCTGGATGATACCTTTTTCAATTTCCATGTTAAAATCATTTACCGCCCGGAGTCCTCCGAAATAATGGGTAAGTCCTTTTACGGATAAAAGCATATTTAACCTTCCCCTTTAATATTCTACCCGGTAATGTTCCGCACATTTTCCTTGGAAATGCCTTCGCCGGTTTTCTTCTTCCTGGTAAACAAACTTACAATGCCGTCCGGAAGGAACAAAATCACAATGGCGATGGCAAGTCCCAGCAATACCAGGTAGAAGGACGTATCGCCAAACATAACCCAGAGTATCCTGTTGCCCAGGAAAAGCACCATGGCTCCAACTATGGGGCCGGCAATGGTGCCCAAGCCTCCCAGCAGGGCCATAACCACCATCTGGTCCGCAATCAGCGGTGTCAGCACACTCTCCGGATGGATGTAAGTAATCCAGTAGGCATATACTCCTCCCAGTATTCCGGGAAACAGCGCGCTTAAGGCGAATACCTTCACTTTAATGGCCGTGGTGTTAAGTCCCAGGGCCTGCGAGGCTGTTTCTTCCTCCCTGATTGCCCTTACCCTGAGGCCAAAAACCGCTTTTTGAAACAAAAAATACGTAACCGCCACTGCCGCCGCTGAAACCAGCAGCATGCTGTAGTAAAAGAAATTTTCATTGAGAAAGGCCTCCATGCGCATGCCGTTCGCCCCTCCGGTAAAGGGCAGTACCAGCACCAGCTGGCGGATCCCCTCGGCAAAGGCCCAGGTGGCGATGGCAAAATAGGCCCCCTGGAGCCGTAAAGTGGGCTGGCCGATAATAGCCGCGAAGAGGGCCGTCACCAGGGCTGCCAGGACCAGGGCGCCAATGAAGGGAAGTCCTTTAGCCATCAGAATGGCGGTAACATACGCCCCTATTCCAAAAAAGGCGCCGTGGCCGAAGCTTACATATCCCATATACCCGGCAAGCATATTCCAGCTCTGGGCCAGCCCCACCCACATAATGGCTCCGGTAACGATGCGCAGCCAGAAGGATGATATTACCAGGGGCAGCATCAGCATGGCAATCCCTGCCAGCAGCAGCCCCACCAGCGCTTTATTATTTTTTGTCAAATGATTACCCCCTTACCAGCCTTTGCCCAGAAGTCCCTTTGGTTTAGCCAGAAGTATCAGATAAAGGAACAGGAATAGCACCAGGAAAACATACTGGCCGCCTATATAAACAGATATAAAACTGTTTAACAGGCCCAGCAGTATACCCGCCACTATGGCGCCCTCTATGGAACCCAAACCTCCGGCCACCACCACAAAGAAGGCAAAGATGGTATATCTGACTCCCATTTCCGTATTGATGGAGAATATGGCGCCTATTAAAGCGCCGGAACAGGCTGTTAATCCCGTATATATGGCATAAACCACCTTGTTAATCATATTGGAATCTATCCCCATTAAACCGGCAACATCCTGTCTTTCAGCGGCTGCCCTGACAGCAAGGCCAAACCTTGTTTTTTGCAAAAACCACAAAAACACAATAGTGATAATAATGGCGAAAACAAAAGTTCCCAAACGTAAAGAAGGAATATTTATACCCAGCAGGGATATGCTTTTCCCCGACAATATAGTCACCAGGTTGCGTTCATTAAAACCCCAAATGGTCAGGGCGGCCCCTTTAAACAGAACCGATATGCCGAAGGTAAAGGCAAGGGCCATTAATAAAGCATTTGATTTATTTTTTGTAATTACCCTCTGCAACGTTGGCTGCAGCAGATAACCGGCTATAAAAAACATTACGAATATTAAAGGCAGCAATAAAAATGGATCAATATGAGTTGACGTTGATATTATGAAGGTTATAAATGCCCCCAGCATCACCCACTCCCCGACGGCAAAGTCAATAACGTGCAAAACCCCGAAGCACAGGGTAAAACCCGCTGATATAGTGATATAGATGCCGCCAATCAGGAGTCCGTTTATAATAGTTTGTATTAGCAGTTCCATCAGCCACACCTCAGTGCCATATTTCTTAAGGCTTAAAAATTCTTATTGAGGGGTATAACGGATAAACTCCGTTATACCCTTTAATTCAAACACCGGTGTAATTACACCCATTTTACCCTTATATTATCTTTTATCCCAGGCCGGAGCGGGGTATATGGGTTCCGCCAGCTTTTTATCCTTGGGTCCGACAATTTTAACCGCGCCGCCTTGAATTTGAATGGTTAAGCCCTCAAGACCCGTATTGTTGTGGTAATTGTCGCCCTCCTTGGCGAAGGAGGTGGCGCCGTACAAAGTATCAACCTTAATATCCTCCAGAACTGTCACCATGGCTTCCCTATCCGATTCGGACAGGGGCGGCTTTGCTCCCAGTTTTTCCAGGGCGGCCCCAAAGACCTCGCCGGCCACGGTGCAGCCGGTGGCGGTATAATCCGGCTCGTCGCCCCATTTGGTCTTATATGTTTCTACAAACTTTTTAGAGGATTCAAAAAGGGCATCCGCGATATCCAGATCCGAGGTCCAGGTGGAAGCTCCATATACGGCTTCCGCGTCCTTGCCGAGGTTTTTAACAAAATCGGGATTGGTTACGCCGTAATGCATTAAAAATGCTTTTGGTAAGAATCCCAGGGACTTTGCGGATTTAATAACTTCCATATGCTCTTTTTCATGACCGCCCACTGCCACCACGTCGGGATTTAGCCCCTTGATGGCGCCCAGCAGGGGAGTAAAGTCGGTGCCCGCCGGCACTATATCATACTTAACAACTTTAACACCCAGCTTTTCCGCGGTGGCTTTGAAGGATTCGGCCACCGCCTTGGAAAAGGCGTCGTTTACGGCCAGAATAGCCATGGTTTTGGCTCCGCCGGGTATATCGCTGACCAGGGTGTTAACCGGGTAACTGGCGGTTAAATTCACCGCCGGTATGGTTCCGAAGGTATATTTGAACTTTTGCTGCCAGATCATGGGAGACTCCGCGGAACCGGTGATCATGGGAACTTTGTATTTCTCACAAATGGGAGCCGCAGCCAGGGTCACGCCGCTGGTATAAGGACCCAGGATAAAATCCACCTTGTCCTTGGTTATCATACGCTCCACCGCATCGGCGCCGGACGCCGGGTCGCTCTGGTCATCGGCATAAAACATCTGCACCTTGTACTGCTTGTCGCCAACCTTTATGCCGCCCTTTTGATTAACTGTGTCCGCCCAGGTGTCGTAGCCGCGTTTGGTAATATTTCCTCCGTACACTTCAGCCCCTGAAAGGGAGGTCAGCACCCCGACCTTGAAAACATCACCCTGCTCCTTGCTATCCCCGGTGGTGGCGGCTTCCTTGTTTCCGCAGCCGGCCGACAGCACCGCCAGGGCCAAACATAGTAAAAATGCTGTAATCCACAGGAAATTGATACGTTTTCTCACAAACAACACTCCTTTAAAATCATTTTATTTTTCTTTTACTACAAACCCCTCTTTTACCACCTCCTGTCAGCACTTGTTCTATAATGACATACTTAGCCAACCCGGGAATATGATAAAAAATATCAAGTATAATTCTAAAAATATTTTTAATTTTCCTGCATGTAAAAATATTTTATATTTTTTCTTAATTTAAAGATGCAATATTGCATCTTTAAATGCATATGCGCATTTAAAAACAAAAACCGCTTGACGGGTATCCCGCCAAGCGCCTTTGCCTTGTAGTAACCAAAAAATCGTGGCATCATTGCCACTATTTAATTTTTCAAGTCATAGGATAAAATATCACATTTAAATAGCAATCGTCAATAGTTTATAAAGAATCGCCAACTTTAAATACACTATGTTCAGAACCAATAAAAACCGATAGTTAAAATTAAATGTTTAATTAAAGCACTACTGCTTTCTTCTTCTGCCCCCGGGTCTTCCCCCGGCCGAGGGTATATATTTCTTCATCTTCCTCACCACTGTGGACTGGTTTACCTTCAGGGCCTCCGCCATGCGGTAGGTATTGTCGTAACGTTCAAAAGCCTTTTGGAGCAACTGCCTCTCCACTTCCTCTATGGCCTCGTCCAGGGAGCAAAGATCCAGAACGTAAACACGGTTGTTCATATTGTCCGATGAATTGATGATATAATCAGGCAGGTGAATAGGCAATATGTCCGCCGACTCGGTGGTAACCATCAGCCGCTCCACAATGTTTTCCACCTCCCGGACATTGCCGGGCCAGTGGTACTTCTCCAAAATATCCCTGGTCTCTTTGGCAAATTTTTTATTTATGCCGTATTTTCCGTTATAAATACTTAAAAAATGCTCCACCAGGGGCAATATATCCTCACTGCGGTATCTTAAAGGCTGAATGTATAAAGGTATCACGTTCAGGCGGTAGAAGAGATCTTCCCTGAAGGTTCCTTCTTTCATCATCTGCTTGATATCCCTGTTGGTGGCGGCTATAAATCTGACGTTAACATCCACGGGTTTGCTGCCTCCCACCCGGGTAAGAGACTTTTGCTGAATCACGTGCAGCAGTTTTACCTGCAGATTAAGCGGCAGGTCGGCAATTTCATCCAAAAATACGGTGCCGCCCTGGCCAAGCTGGATTAAACCCTTTTTCCCTTCCTTTTTAGCCCCGGTAAAGGCTCCGGGCTCATAGCCGAACAATTCCGACTCAAGAAGATTAACCGGTATGGCGCCGCAGTTGATGGCCACGAAGGGACCCGGGGACCGTTTGCTCAGTTTGTGGATTTTGGCGCTGATTATTCCCTTGCCCACACCCGATTCTCCTGTTATCAGCACAGTGGAATCCACCTGGGCCACTTTTTCCACCATTTCCAGAAGCTGCCTGGAATGACTGCTGCGGGCTATTATCTCATCGCTCTTCAGCTTTTCCATCTGCAACTGCATAATCTGAGTGCGGTAGGATTCGGCCAGTTTTTCAGTTTCAGTCAGCTTTTGCTTCAGGCTGGTTAATTCCGTGACGTCCCGGGAGTTGACCACCACCCTGGTAATCTCTCCCTGCTGGTTGAAAACAGGGTTGGCGGTTACAATCAATTCCTTTCCGCTGCGGGTTTTCTGGGCTATGGTGAGGCGGCGCTTTTCTTTGAATACCATGCTGGTCACAGAGGGCCGGAAAAAACCCTCTTTTTCAAGATCCAAAACATTTTTGCCCACAATTTCCTCGGTGGGCACTCCGTAATAGGTTTCGGAAATTTTGTTAACCTTGGTGACAGTGCCCTGGCCGTCAATAACAAATATCTCATCATAGGAGGAATTGAAAATGGCCTCCAGGTCGTCCTTCAGTTCCCTGACCATGGCCAGTTCCCTGGCCATGCTCTCCTTTACCGAGATATCCTCGAAAAGAGCAACGGCTCCCACCACTTTACCGTCGTTTATCAGCGGAGTCCGGTTAATCACAAGGGTAAACCGGCCGGCGATTACTTTCTGGTTCAACTGTGGTTTACCCGTGGCCAGCACCTCCGTCAAACCGTTGGAGGGCAGCACCTCGTTAATGGGACGCCCCAGTGCCATGCCGGCGTCTATTCCCAGCAATGCCTCGGCAGGCCTGTTAAAAACCGTTATTTCGCCTTTATCGTTAATTATAATGATACCGTGGGATATTGCGTCAAAAATTTCCTGTTGCATGCAGCCCACCTCACTACCCTGGTAAGTGTCGTCCTTTATAATAATTTCAATTGAATAACCGGGATTCCTTCAATTTCACCCCTGGGGCATTTTTCATGTAAAAGTATATATGCAAAAAACGTGCTTTTTTAAACAGGAGGGTACCTGGTTTGCGCAGGGTAAAAATCATTGGGAGACAGGCTTACATTAAAAAATGCCTGTTGGGCAACATTTTGCTAATTTACGGTTGGCCTAAATTTTAAACGCCGGCCGGAACAAAAGTTCCGCCGGCGTTTAAACAGGCAGCCTTATTTAAGCCAGTTTGTCCTCCACCCTGGATTCGTAAACGCTTTTATGACCCAGCCAGCCCCTCAGCCTCATGCCCTCGGTAATCCGGTCCACAGCCAGCAGGTAGGCGGCGCCCCTCATATCCACATCCCTGCGCTTTTTGAATAAACCGTACACGCAATTGAATGCTTCCACCATCCTGCATTCCAGCCTGCTGTTGACCTCTTCCTCGGTCCAGTAGTAACCGGCCTTGTTTTGCACCCACTCGAAGTACGACACTGTAACGCCTCCGGCGTTGGCCAGCACGTCGGGCACCACCAGCACCTTGTTCTGGAACAGTATTTTGTCCGCGCCGGGGGTGGTGGGGCCATTGGCGCCCTCAGCCACTATTTTGGCCTTGATGGTACCGGCGTTTTCCTCTGTAATCTGGTTTTCCAGGGCGGCGGGAATGAGTATGTCGCATTTAAGCGCCAGTATCTCGTCGCTGCTGATTTCCTTGGTGCCCGGGCAGCCCTTGACCGAGCCGGTTTTATTTTTATGCGACTGCAGTAACGCGATATCCAGTCCCATGGGATTGTAAGCCCCGCCGGTGGAATCGTTCACCGCTATAACCTTGACGCCCTGCTCAACCAGCAGCCTCGCGGCGATGCCGCCCACATTGCCGAAGCCCAATACCGCGGCGTTGGCGCCGTTCATGTTCAGCCCCAGAGCCTTGGCGGCTTCCCGGACGGTAATGACACAACCCCTGGCGGTGGCCTCCACCCTGCCCGCGGAACCTCCCAGGATCATGGGTTTGCCGGTAATAACTCCAAATTCATTAAACCCTCTTTGTTTGGCAAACTCATCCATCATCCAGGCCATAACCTGGCCATTGGTGTTGACATCCGGGGCTGGAATATCCATTTCTTCCCCAAGCATGGGGGCGATTGCCCGGATGTACCCCCTGCTGAGCCTTTCCAGTTCGGTGGGGGACAGTTTTTTGGGATCCACTATGACGCCGCCCTTGGCTCCGCCGTATGGAATGCCCACCACGGCACATTTAAGAGACATCCAGGTGGATAACGCCTTTACCTCGTCCAAAGTAACATCCTGGTGGAATCTGATGCCACCTTTATAGGGACCAAGAGCATTGTTGTGCTGGGAACGGTAACCCACAAAAACCTTTACGCTGCCGTCGTCCATCTCCACAGGAACAGCCACGGTCATAACCCTGTTGGGTTCTTTGAACATATCGTATACCACCGGCTTAAGGTTGAGCTGCTTAACCGAATCTTTAAGCAGTCCCTGTACAATCTCAAAGCTGTTGATTTGTTGTTTACTCAATTTTAGCCCCTCCATAACAGCAAATATTTAGTGTTATGAATCTGCATAAAATATGCCATTGGTTCTAATAGTTAAAAAATTAATTACATTCAATAAAAACAAGCACTTCAGGCCAAAATTACCCCGGCGGGCCTTTCCCTGTGCAACCCGTTAATGCCCTGCTGCATTTGCATTTAACTTTTCGAATATACAATCAATTCAAAGCGGCCAGTATTATGTATACAAAAAGATGCGCCGGAGCATTATTAATTATGCCGAACGGCATTAATTTGCAGCAACGCCGGGCTGCCCATAAATAGATTCAATATTACCGGCCCCTATTTTAATTCATGCCGGCCCGGCGGCACAAAAAAAGCGGCGGGTGCCATTAAGCGCCCGCCCATTGGAGAATGAAACGTATGATTGGAAGTAACCGGGCAGCAAATGGCTGCGCCGGAAATTTAACTTTATGCCATGGGATAGCCCTGATCGTCCCAGCCTCTGAGCCGGTAATAGTCATCCACCAGAATTTGCAGCTCTTCCCTGGTGATAATGTTCCGGCCCTCATTGATCGGCTCGTTGAAAAGCTTGGGCGGCAGTGTATCCTGCTGTTTGGTGGCGCCTTCCCTGGCGTTGAACTGCCGGGTAAGGGTGACTATATTGTTGGCCACCTCCTCCAGCTCCTGCCGGGTATACTCCCAGCCCGTCAGGGCCTTGATAAGCGGAATCAGATCTTCCCACTGGTAAAGGTCCCTGAAGAACACGCACAGTATAAAGGTATTGAATATTGTAAGCCTGTTTTCGAACTGGATAAATAACTCAGCTTTGCCGTCCGTGGTGGAAGGGTCAATCATACCTGCCAGCTCCGGCTTGTAAAAGGTTGCCCGCAGGTGGCAAGCGCCCCTGGTGGAGGTGGCAAAAGCAAGGCCCATGCCTTTCAGCTTCCGGGGATCGTACCCCGGGGGCTCAAGCCCCTTGACGTGAACCGCAATGTCTTGTAAACCATACTTTTCACTGAAATATTTAATTCCCCGGGCAAGCTCCTCTCCTATTCCCCGGCGCAGGGCCATATCCTCCAGCAACCGGGCCACACCCCCGGCGTCCCCGTATTCCAGTTTATAATCCAGTCTTCCCCCTTTTCCGGCTTCAATAACCAATCCGGCCAGATTGCCCGCTGTTATTGTATCCATTCCCAGGCGGTCGCAGATGTCGTTAAGGTACAGAATCTCGTCCAGCCGGTGGATGCAGCACAGTCCTCCGAAGGAGTAGATTGTCTCGTATTCAGGCCCTTCAATCCTCAGATCCTTGTACTCCCCCTCGGTAACCACCGTGTCCTTGGCACAGGCCAAAAAGCAGGACGGGCAGGAGCGGGCCTTTACCTTAAACCTTTGCTGGTGGGCGTCGCCGTTTATTTCCTGCCACCTGTCATAGGAGCCGTCGGACCAGTAACGGGTGGGAAAGGCCTTGGCGGCATTCATTGTTCCCACCATTACCGGTGTACCGTAGGTTTGATAGGCCTTAACCCCGGGGTTGTCCTTGGCCTTTTCCCGGATGCGGCCCACGGCTTCTTTGAGCAATTCCGGGTCCGCCGCCTGGGATTTGGCGTCCCCGTAAAATACTATGCCCTTTAATTTCTTTGAGCCCATAACGGCTCCCATGCCGGTTCTGCCTGCCGAGCGCCAGTAGTTGTTTTCCACGCAGGCAAAGGCCACCAGTTTTTCCCCCGCGGGGCCGATGACCACGGCCTGGGCGTCCTTTCTGCCGGCGGCAGCCAGCAGCGCGTCTTCCGCGGCATAGGTCTGTGTTCCCCAGAGTTGTCCCGCATCGTGAAAGAGCACTTCTTTGTCATTTATTTCTAAATAGGCGGGAGAAGAGGCAGCTCCCTCAATTATTATCGCGTCGTAACCGGTTGCCCGGATAGCCGGCGCCACCCTTCCACCGGCGTAAGACTCGGCGTAAAGCCCGGTCTGGGGCGATTTGGCGTATAATCCGTAGCGGCTGGAGCCGGGCACCAGGGTGCCGGTGGCCGGGCCGGTGGTAAATATTAATTTATTGTCGGAACTCAAAGGGTCCACACCGGCGGAAACATTGTTCAACAGCAGGTAGGAGCCAAGTCCCTTGCCCCCCAGATATTTTTTCAGGATGCTTTCGGGAATTCCTTCAACGGCATAGGATTTATCCGTTAGGTTAATCCTTAAAAGCTTACCGAAAAAGCCCTTCATCAGTTTCACTCCTTCAGGGGCCATTTCTTCTTATACCGGTATATGGAGAGAGCCTGCCCTTAAAGCAGGCTCTTTAAGTTCAGTTATGGTTAAGAGTTACTTTAAAACCTCCGCCGCCACACCGTCCAGTATGGCAAAGCCCTGCTCAAACTGCTGCTCGGTAATGGACAGAGGCATAAGCATGCGCACCACGTTGCCGAATATTCCGGCCCCCAGCAGCAGCAGGCCGCGCTTGTAGCACTCGGAAACAATCTGTCCGGCGGCTTCCTTGGCAGGTTCCTTGGTCTTGGAGTCTTTGACCAGTTCCATGGCCACCATGGCACCAAGTCCCCGCACGTCGCCGATCATGGGATATTTCTCCTGCAGGGCCTTCAACCTTTCAATGGACTTGGCGCCCAGAGCGCTGGACCTATCCGCCAGGTTGCCGGACTGGAGATAATCTATGGTGGCTAAACCGGCCGCGCAGGATACCGGGTTGCCGCCGTATGTTCCGCCAATATACCCGGGATCCGGGGCGTCCATAATCTCCGCCTTGCCCACCACGCCGCTTAGAGGCATACCGGCGGCAATGGACTTGGCCACGGTCATCAGGTCCGGCACCACGCCGAAATGTTCCACCGCGAACATCTTTCCGGTCCTGCCGAAACCTGTTTGAACCTCGTCTGCTATAAAAACAATGCCGTGCTTTTCACAGATGGATTTCAATCCGGGCAGAAACTCCTTGGGCGGGACCAGGAAGCCGCCTTCACCCTGCACCGGCTCGATAATCATGGCAGCGATGCTCTCCGGGGCAGCCTCGGCGGCGAAGAACCTGTCGAACCTTTCCAGGCAGTGCATGCCGCAGCCCGGATAGGTGGAATTATAGTAGCAGCGGTAGCAGTAAGCGGACGGAACCTTGTAGACATCCGGAGCGAAGGGGCCGAAACCGAATTTATAGGGTTTCACCTTGCTGGTGAGGGTCATGGTCATAAGGGTTCTGCCGTGGAAAGCGCATTCAAAGGCAACTATACCTGATCTTTTGGTGGCAGAGCGGGCTATTTTAACGGCGTTTTCCACCGCCTCGGCGCCGCTGTTGGCAAACATCACCTTTTTGGGGAAATTGCCCGGCGCCAGTTCGGCAATCTTTTCAGCCAGGGCCACATAAGGCTCGTACATGGTAACCATGAAGCAGGTGTGCAGCAGTTTATCAGCCTGTTCCTTGATGGCGTTCACCACCGGCTCGGGACAGTGCCCCGCGTTCAGGGTGGCAATACCGCCGTAGAAATCAATGAAAGTATTGCCGTCAACATCCTTCAACATGGCGCCTTTGGCCTCGTCCACGAAAATAGGGGTGGAGTTGGATATACCCCTGGCCACGATTTTTGCTTTCCTGTCAAGCAATGCCTGCCCCTTGGGTCCAGGTAAGCCGGCAGCATTCGGTTTGAATTCCATTGTCATTGGTCTTCCTCCCTTTAAAAATGTGTTTTATTGAGATTCGGCCGTCATTGGCCGGTAGAATTCGTCATCATTGACTTGTCAACCAGTTTTATCCCCCCACTATGTAGGGGAAAAATATTACTTCGTCACCCTGTTGGAGAAGGTAATTACTATCGGCTTTTTCACCGTTGACGGCGGCAAAGCCCACATGATCCCCGGGAATGGCGGCTATTTTCAGCAGATCTCCCAGGGTGGTTCCTGAAGCAACAGTAAATATTTTTTCTGTTTCCCCGGACGGAAAGCGCGGCGACAACCCGGCCAGCAGCACCCCCGCCTTTACATTTATCTGAATAACCACTTTTAAACTCCGATTACCAACTGTATTGCAATTACAGCAATAATGATGCCAGCCTTTTTGCGCATCGGGATAACATATCCTGCATGCGCCTTTGGCTCATTTTATCACTACTGCTTGTCCGCTGAAAAGATTTCTTTGCGCATGTAGGAATCGGCGGCTTCATTGCCGTATGTCCTTCTGGCCCAATAGTAGAATATTATGCCCATTATGGTCCAGCCCCCGACGATGACCCACTCGTAAGGCCATACCAGGGCGGAGGGGCTGCCGGGCAGGTAAAGCAGCACAAACCCCATGGACAGTATTATGGCTATATAGCCGATAAATTTGCCGTTGCTGACCTTAAAGGGCCTGCTCATTTCAGGCTCACGGTTTCTCAGTATGATAAAGGCTATGCAAACCAGCAGATACGCCACGCATATGCTCAAACCACCGGCATCCACCAGCCAGACCAGCATTTTACGTCCGAACAGGGGAGCCAGGGTGGACAGCGCCCCGATAAGAAGAATGGCGTTGCTGGGAGTTTTATATTTAGGATGCATGTACCCCAAAAACTCCGGCAGCATTTTGGAGCGGGCCATGGCGTAAATAGCGCGGCTGGCCCCGATATAGAACCCGTTCCAGCTGGAAACGATACCCGCAATACCCCCCAGAATCAACAGTTTTCCAGCCCAGTGGCCGCCAAACAACGCAGCCATGGCATCGGCGGTAACCAGTTTGGATGCGGTCATTTCCCCGGCGGTAAGAGACCTTGACACTCCGAAAATTATCAGCATGTAGAAGGCCGCAGCCATAATAACGGATAGAATCAATACCTTGCCTATGGATTTGTACGGCAGGTTTATTTCCTCGGCGGCCTGGGGAATGACATTAAATCCGACAAACATGAATGGAGTCATAATCAGTACCGTCATCATTCCGCCGGCGCCGCTTACAAAAAGCGGTTCCATCTTGGCGGTGCTGCCGTTGAATAAACTTCCGGTAACCAGTAAGACCCCGGCAATAAATATGATTATAGTAAATAAGGACTGTAATAAAGCTGCTGTTTTTACACCGAAATAATTGGCTATTGTTAAAATAATGGAAGCTATAACTCCCACCGCCACCCAACTGGCGTATACGTCCCAGCCGGCCACAGTCCAGAGATATCCCTTGTAGTACCCGGGAATAAGATATTCAATAACCGTCGGCAGGGCCACGGCCTCGAAGGCCACCACTGAAATGTAACTGAGAATGATGGACCAGGTGGCAATAAAGGAGGCTGTGATTCCCATGGCCCGGTAACAAAAAACGTGCTCGCCGCCAACCTTCGGCATGGCGGCGGTAAGTTCCGAGTAGGCCAGCCCCACGAAAATAACCACGGCGCTCCCCAATCCGAAAGCCAGCATGGCTCCGATGGAACCTGCGGCATTAATCCAGTCGCCGGTGAGGATAACCCATCCCCAACCAATCATAGCCCCGAATGCCAGGGCAAAAACGTCGAATTTACCTAGAACTTTATCAAATCCTGCATTCTGATCCGACACTAAGCAGTTCACCCCTAACAATATTTGTCTCTTTAGGAAAAAATTATTGCCGCTGCGGAACATCCCCCCATTCACCGGACTATTTTCTTTACCGGCCTTCAATAACTTGCAAAAAACCGGCCGATTTATTAAAAGACTTTCACCGGCTTATATAGAGATAATTTATAAATTTCACAATATTAATAATGCGCATTTGCATGCAAAATAGTCTGACTAGGTTGAATTTCTGCTTAAGGGGCTTGAGTCGGCAAGATGCGCCGGCGCATCCTTGTAATGCCCCCGGGCATTCGGATTGAAAGCGGCTTCCCCGTCCCGGGGCATATTACATAATTTTCTATGACTTAATATTATTCTTAATAATTTCAAGGTGGCAGGAATATCATATTAACCGACGAAATATCAATTTTTATTCATAAAAACCAAGTGAGGTATTTAAGATGCAAAATTTAAAGCAGGATTCCAAGGGAAACAGGGTAATCATCAGCGTGCTGGGACCGGACCGGGTCGGCATAATTGCCGGAGTAGCAAACATCCTGTCGGAAAACAATATTAATATACTGGATATAAGCCAAACAATCATACAGGAATTTCTGGCCATGGTTTTAATAGCCGATATGGAAAAAAGCAAAATCAACATGGAACAACTGAAGGAGAAACTGGCGGAAAAGGGCAGGGAAATAGGAGTTAAAATCGACGCCCAGCATGAAGATGTTTTTAATTTCATGCACAGGCTATAACCCCGGAACTCCGAAAGGCCCGGCATGCCCCGGAATCCGGGGCGGTATTTTTTATTTTTGGAGGGTAATATGCTTACACTGGCTGAAATAGTTGAAACCATAAAAATGGTCCAGGAAGAAAACCTGGATATACGCACCATCACCATGGGCATCAGTCTGAGGGACTGCGCAGGACCCAGCCCGGCGGCCGCCAGGAAAAAGATTTACGATAAAATAACCGGCCTGGCCGGCAACCTGGTCCGGGTGGGCGAGGAAATAGAAAAGGAATTCGGCATCCCCATAGTCAACAAAAGAATTTCCGTCACCCCCATTTCCCTGGTGGCTGAAAGCTGTGGAGAAGAGGATTACACCGGTTTTGCCAAGACCCTGGATGAAGCCGCGGAAGCGGTGGGGGTTAATTTTATAGGTGGATTTTCCGCGCTGGTGCACAAGGGCTTCACCACCGGCGACATGCGCCTGGTACAGTCCATCCCCCGGGCCCTGGCCACCACCCAAAGGGTATGTTCCTCGGTCAACGTGGCCACCAGCAAGGCGGGCATAAACATGGACGCTGTTTACCTGATGGGCAAAATAATTAAGGAAACCGCGCAATTAACCGCCCACAGGGACGGACTGGGCTGCGCCAAACTGGTGGTGTTCAGCAACGTGCCCGAGGACAACCCTTTTATGGCCGGGGCCTTTCATGGCATAGGCGAACCGGAATCGGTAATCAATGTGGGAGTATCGGGCCCCGGAGTGGTTAAAAATGTGGTGGAAAGAAATAAAGACGCGGATTTCGGCACCCTGGCCGAAGCAATAAAAAAGACGGCCTTTAAAATAACCCGCATGGGTGAACTGGTGGGCCGCACGGCGGCCTCCCGGCTGGGGGTTCCCTTCGGAATAGTGGATATATCCCTGGCTCCCACCCCCGCGGTGGGTGACAGTGTGGCGGAAATACTTGAGTACATGGGATTGGAAAGGTGCGGCACCCACGGCACCACCGCCGCCCTGGCTTTATTGAATGACGCTGTGAAAAAAGGAGGCGCCATGGGCTCTTCCTATG
This sequence comes from Desulfocucumis palustris, assembly GCF_002933875.1. Classification (GTDB taxonomy): domain Bacteria; phylum Bacillota; class Desulfotomaculia; order Desulfotomaculales; family Desulfocucumaceae; genus Desulfocucumis; species Desulfocucumis palustris. The sequence continues at coordinate 248,279 of NZ_BFAV01000157.1, forward strand.
TGGGAGGACTGTCCGGGGCATTCATACCGGTAAGCGAGGACGCGGGAATGATCAGGGCGGTTGAAATCGGCGCCCTGGGACTGGACAAGCTGGAAGCCATGACCTGCGTATGTTCCGTGGGGCTGGACATGATTGCGGTGCCGGGAGACACCGGCCCGGAGACCATTGCCGCGATAATTGCCGACGAGGTGGCCATAGGGGTGATTAACCACAAAACCACCGCCGTAAGGATAATCCCCGCCCCGGGCAAAAAGGTGGGAGACCGGGTGGAATTCGGGGGACTGCTGGGTCGCGCCCCGGTTATGCCGGTGCACCCCTTTTCCTCCGACATATTTGTCCGCCGGGGAGGCAGAATTCCCGCGCCGGTCAGCAGCCTTACCAACTAAACGCCATTAATATTAAAAGTTCCTCATATTGTGTCATTTACCGTCCAATCCGGGAGGAAATTATCATATGCTGTTGAAATCTTGTAGAAATGCCTTTTTTCACCGGAGGTAACAATGCGAAAGACCTTCCTATCATTAATGCTGGTTGGGTTAATGCTGTTGCTGGCGCTGCCGGGCTGCGCCCGTCAGGATAAGGAATCCCGGACCGAAGGCCAGGCGCAGACCGCCGCCGGCGACGAAGGGGCACCGGGCGATGAGCGGGATAACACGGTAAAGAAACAACTTGATGAGGCACTGCAGGGACAACCAGGCAATCCGGCAACAAACCCCCAGGACCCGAACGGCGGCAAAATGCCCCCGTCGGAAACCAAAATCAACCCGCTGCCTGATTTTACCGCTGACGAAACTGTGGAAATAAGCGGAAAAACCAGGGCCGGCAACAGGATCTTCATAAACGGCAAGGAAACGCCGGTGGACCCCAGGGGGCAATTCACAGGAACAGTCCAATTGAAGCCCGGCGACAACACCATAGCTGTGGATACCTTAAATAAGAAAGGAACTCCGGACAAACAAAGCCTGTCCATAAAATATCAGCCCCTGGCGCCAAAGCTCCTGGCGCTGGCCCCGGAAAGCTCCGACTCGGAGACTGTAACCGTTTCCGGCCAGACGGAGCCGGGCTGCATTGTTTATATAAACAGCAGCCGGACCCAACCGGATAAAAAGGGGAATTTTTCCCTGCCTGTAAAGCTTGAGCCCGGCTCCAACTCCATTAAGGTTGTTTCTTCAAACAGCCTGGGAGGCCAGGCCCTGGTGACCAAAAACGTTACTTTCAATCCCCCGGATCCCAAACTGGTGCTTATAGTTCCAGGCGAAACCAGCAGCCAGCAGGTGACCATCAGCGGTATTACGGACGACAACACGGTGCTGCTGGCCTACGTCAATGACGTAAAAACCAATGTAAACAACAACAACGGCATTTTTTCGGGAACCGTGCAGTTAAAAGAGGGACTTAACACCATAACCGTCCAGGTGGCCAACAAATGGGGCAAAACAAGAACCCAGCAAAAGAATGTAAACTATCAACCGGTAAACCAGGATCAGGGCGGTGAGGATTTCTATTATTAAGGAATTGCCGGATTCTTACAGCTGAAGCCGGCTGGATAAATACCCTTTCGGGGGAGGAGATAAATTGAAAAAGGCCTCATTGATATTTCTGGCATTGCTGCTCCTTATCTGCGGCGGTTGCGGCAATAAAGACTCCACCGCCACCCTGCAGAAGGTTCAATCGGAACTTGATAAATATGAAGAAAATATGATTACTTTTTATCAATTTAAAATGATACCGGATGATCCGGCTTTCCCGGGAAATTTGTCCATGGATTACATGGACAGGGCCCAGCAGAGCACGGAAACACTAAAGGATCTGGACCAGATTGCCAATTCCGTAAAAAAGGCTGAAATTAAATCGGAGCTTAAAAATTATATAGACACGGCAAAAAAAAGAGAGGAACTGGTAATCAAATATCTTGACGATATACGCAAGGATATTAATTTCCAGACCACCGGGCAAATAGACCTTAGCCGGCCCGACAACGACTTGACAGTGGATATTAACAGGTATCTGCACAGCCTTCCCGACGACATGCTGGGATTGGAATACCAGTTAAAGGAAAGCAGGCAGAAGCTGGATTCATTGCTTTCGCCCAAAAAATAAAGAGGACAGTGTCCCCTTTATACGGTGTTATTAAACTAAAATCAACAAAACATTAACCGTGGTCTACCTCTGTTTGCCGCCCTTTTGCAATTCATCCGCCAGTTTTGCCGCCAGCTGCGGGTCCCGGGATTTGATCCCGGCCAGGTACATGAATATACTGCCCGGATATGGCACGGCTTCAGGCAAAACAGTAAGCTCCATGGCGCTGCGCACCAGCGCCACCACGCAATCCGGGGAGTGGTTGTCCCGGCACTCCTTGCACTGCCTGCAGGTTTCCGCCAGCACCGGAGCCACGGTATCGGAATAGTACGGTTTAAAGTCACTGGAGGGGATCAGCCCCGAGGCCCCGGGAATGTCCAGAACACCCTTTTGCAGGGCAAAGCGTAAAACTTTTTTTGAAAAGCCCACCAGGCAGCCTGATTCCTTGCAATCTTCAGTATTCAGTAAATCGCAGGACTTGCAGATATTCTCCAACCGCGCCATCGGCGCCGAAAGGTTTATTTCGTCTGTTTTTCTTATCTGCGTCACCACCATCCCTCCTTCTAATCGGCTAAAAGAAAGTTCTTAAACTCATTATCCCCGGCATCATCCTTACAGTTGATTAACTGGTCGGGCGGCGTGAACCGCTCAGGCCCCAGTCTTGCCATGGCGCGGCAAAGCTTTTCCCCCGGTTCCGCCAGCCTGGTGAAATTTTCAATCACAAAATCCAGTATGGCGTAAACTGAATCCTTGGTTGCCTTGCGGGCGACAACCCTTCCGTGTGCGGGCCTGGCGCCTCCTCCCAAGCCTCCCAGGATGACATCGTAAAAGTCCCTGCCGGCGCATACAACCCCGAAGTCGGCGCAGTGGGGGTCCACACAGCCCCTGTAGCAACCGGCCACGGCTATTTTGAAATCCTTGGGGACCGCTTTTCCCAGATAACGATTCTGAATCTCTATTCCCAGATCAAGGGCCTCCCCCGTGGAGCGGGGGCATAACGCAGAATTCCCGGCGCAGGCTTTTACAGCCCGGACCACATCCCCGTACGGGGACAGTACCAGTCCCATTTCCGGTAAGGCCTTAATAAGAGCCGGAGCCTTATCCTCCTCCAGAACCACCACCAGGGTCTGCCGGGTAGTAAGTTTCACCCTGAAACTCCCCAGTTCATTCACCTTCCCGGCCAATGCCAAAAATTGCTCCGGTGTCATAACCCCGCAGGCAGCAACAACATCCACGGCAACCATGCCGTTTCTCTGCCTGAATACGCCTTCGCCCATTATAAACACTCCTTTACTTCCATTTTCCATTAACCACATCTGTGAAAAATTGCCGGCTGTCACCGGGGTGTATGGAAAATCTGTTTATTAGCATGGTGTTGCTTCCGGGACCGGCATAGCCCGGATTAACCGTAAAACCCAGCCTGTAGCCCATGGAGGAAGCCACGGGTATGGCGTTATGGCCGGCAACTCCGTAGGGATAGGCTATGGCGTGGGGCACCGGTATGCCCAGCATAATAAAGGTCTTGTTAAAACGGAGTAAATCAGCCCTTATGGCTGCTTCGTCCAGCACCTCCAGAGCGGGCTTATCTCCAATATACCTGTGGTTGTCATATGTGTGGCAGCCGAATTCCAGCAGGCCTGTTCTAAGCATGCTTTTCAGCTGATAAGTGGTAAGGTGGCGGTTACGGACCAGCCCCTGGGCGGCAGCTTTTTCCGGATCGCCGGGCTGGTCTTCCGGCACCCTTCCGGTGGGGAATATAACCGCCTTGAAATTGCAGCGAATCAACACCGGCAAGGCATAGACATAGTTTGACTCATATCCGTCATCAAAGGTTATCAGTACCGCCGGCCCCGGAGGTTTGAACCTTCCGGCCAGGAATTCCCCCATTTCCTCAAGGTTCAGGGTATAAAAATTATTGTCCCGCAGATACTGCATCTGCCAGAAAAACTCCTCCACCGGCAGAATGGCGGAATTGGTCAAATGCTTTCCGGAAGAAGAGGGTTCCAGGTGATGATAGGCCAGGACCGCAACTTTATCCACCGCTGGAGTAAAATCCGCCGGAGGAACCGGTGGCAGGGCGAAAGCGGCCCGGAAGGGGAACAGGGTAAAAAGCAGCATTGCTAATAAAGTCGCGCGCATGTTGTTACCTCATAAACCGGGACAATATTTTACAGCTACAATACTTATTTGGCACACGAGGAAAAAATCCTCCAATATAACCGTTTTTTTTCAAAGACATAATATTTGCAATATGAAGCTACACCTTCCTATATTTCTATTTCCGTTTCCGTTTCCGGGTTATCCACGTCCAGGTAAAATTTCACGGGTTGCACACCAAAATATTTCTCAATGCAATTTGCAAGTTCTTCCCTGGCCGCTTTTACCGATTCAAGGTTGCGGTCGGTAAACCCGTCGATGGGGAAGAAAATTTTGCTGCTTGCCGCCGTTACCTTGCCCCTGTCGCTCTGCCTCCAGATCCAACGCCTGGTCCTGATATCCACGGCGTCGGCATAAACCAGATCTCCCCCGGGAACCTCTTCGGCAACGCCGGCGCCAAAGGGTGTAAAGTATTCCCCCTCCCGGGAATAACGTACGGATATATCTCCCTCAATGGAATTTAAATCGTGTGCCCCCATGGGCAAAGTATATTTAAGGGATATGGCGTTGACCAGATTCACGGCGTCGTTGATGTCGGGCAACTCCCCGCCCTTTAAAACCCGGGAGGTGAGAGCCTCCACGGAACTCAAAAATTTATTGGGGTTGAAGCCTATTTTAATGAAGGCGTTGCGGTAACAAACCAGGTCCGGGTGCTCTTTCAAGTTCCCCCCCTGGAATTTGGAGCGGGCAAAGGACGTGGCTTCCTTTAACAGCTCCAGAATTTCCGCCGATTTTCCGGTATTGTCCAGACCACCGGCCGCCACCCCCCCAAAACATACTGTGGGTAAAACCCGGAACACCTCTTTATCAATAATAAATTTCACTATATTTACCTCCCTGTCCATTCTGTCATGCGGCATTACCCGGCTGCTGAACCGCACTCTCCCTATCCATTCTTCCCCATTTAACCCGGATTTTCTCGCCGTCCGTGGACACCACCACCGCCCCGTCCCGGTCGGTGCGGTATACCCTGACGCCCAGGTCTTCCAACAGCTGCAGGGTTTGGGGGTCGGGATGGCCGAAGTTATTGTTCTTTCCCGCTGATATTACCGCCAGCCGGGGCCCGGCCCGCCCGAAAAACTCCGGTGAAATGTAACGGCTGCCGTGATGCGGCACTTTTAAAACGGTGCAATGAATATCCCGGCCGGATTCCAGAATACGCCGCTGGGCCTCCTCCTCTATGTCCGCCGCCAGCAGTAAGGTTTGCTGTCTGTATTCCATCATCAGCACCAGGGAGTTGTTGTTCAGATCCGATCTGGTGCCCTCCATTAATTCGGGAGCGGGGTTTATTACTTCGATCCCCACCTCCCGGTCGAGCTTGAGCCTGTCTCCGGACACAGCGATCTCCACGGGTATCCCCTTCAGGGCAATATCCTCCAGCAGCCTGCCGTATGCCGGATCAGGCCTTTCACCTCCCTTGTAAGCCCCGGAGGAGGCGCTTCCCTCCGCCGGGGGCAGTGGCGGAACCACCACCGAGCCAATAGCAAAACGCCGGACAACCGCCCCCACCCCGCCCGCATGATCCTCATGGGGGTGGGTAATAACCAGTACGTCCAGCCTGTTTACACCCTGCCCCTTTAAATAATCCACCACCACATCCCCCGCTCCCCTGGCGGACTCGAACTCGCCGGGCCTGCCGCCGGCATCCACCAGCATGTTGCCGCCGCCGGGAAATTCAACGTATGCCGAGTCCCCCTGTCCCACATCAATAAAGTGCACCCTCAGCCCGGCGTCGCCGGGCCCTCTTCCCGGTATCCAGGCAACGCCTGCCGCAAACACCAGCAGGGTAAAGGCCGCCCCCCTGGATACCGCCGGAAAAGCTCCTCCGGCCAGGCTGCCGGGAGGGGTTTCCCCGCTCCCCGCCACCTTTCCCGGGACGGGCTTTCCCAGCGCCCAGAACAGCAAATACCAAGCGGCGGCAAAAATCCAGGAAGGGGCTTCCACATAAATAAACAACCCCGGTATTTCCCTTATGGCCTCCACCAGCCATTTAAACAAATCAAGCAGGGCTCCGGTGGCAATATTTATAAATCCCGCCAGGGTCATTGAAAATTGGCCGGTGATGGCCGCCAGGGCGCCCAGGGGCAGTATGACACCGGTTATGGGAACGGCTATTAAATTGGCCGGAAGGGATGCCGCGGTTATCAGGTTGAAATGAATGGCGATAAGCGGGACTGTCCCTAACTGGGCAGCCAGCGGCACCGCTATAAAAAGAGCGGCGCCGGGAGGGAATTTAAAACTTTTTGCCAGTAAAGTCCGTATAGCCGGGGTAAGGTAAAGTATACCCCAGGTGGCGCAAAAGGAAAGCTGAAATCCGGGCTCAAACAGCGCCCAGGGCTGAAAAAACAGTATGGCCAGAGCCGCCAGGCCCAGGCTGGTGGGCCAGTCGGCCTCTCTTCCCAACTGGTGTCCCAGCAGCAGGACTAAGGCCATGATGGTGGCTCTTACCACCGGCGGGCTTAACCCCGTCATCACAGCGTATATTATTAACACGCAGGTAATGGTGATAAATCTTGCCGGCCGGGAAACATTCAACATCCCCAGCAAAAACGCCATGGCCGCCAGCAGCATGCCCACGTGCAGGCCGCTGACACTTAATATGTGGTTGACGCCGGTTTCGCAGAATATTTCCCTCTCCTCCGGAGGCATCTCCCCCACAACCCCGAAAATTATACCGTTCAGCAAATCCGCCCGGGCCGGCGAAAGGGTGTTTTCAGCCACTTTCAACAGCCTGGACTTTACGGCCAGGGCAAAGCCCACCAGGGGATTGCCACCGCTTAAGCCCGTGCTGTCAATTTGGTCACCGGAATTCACCGCCAAAATCCCGCCTATGCCCCTGCGCGACAGGTAGGAGCGGTAATTGAACTGCCCCGGGTTTCCGGGCTCCTCCGGCATTGACAAATAGCCCCTGGCTTTCAGGCCATGGCCGTAATTAAAAACAGGGATACCCGCCGCCGCCCGGATAATTATTTTCCCTTCATACCTTTTTCTTATTCCTCCCATGGTCACCCAGCCGGTTTTAACCAGGTAGCGGGTGTCCAGGCTTCTGATATCCGGCCCGTCGAGGATTGTTCCTTCCACGGTGACAAAATGTCCCCAGTAAGGTCTTAGAAATAATTTTTCTTCTCCGGTTATTGCCTGCCCGGACATGGTCATGCCCAGCAGGGCAAACAGAATTAAAAAGGCGGGGCCAAGGCCACGCCGTGCTGACAGGTATAAATATACGGCTGACAAAAACGCCGCCATAGAAGCCAGAAGGGGCCACTCCGGACCGATTCCGGTCAGTGCGGAAAGCACCATTCCCGCTATATAAGCCGCCGCCACACCCAACAACGGTCTTTCAGGCAATAATCCTTCACCCTCCGGACGTGTAAACTACACCACAAATTCCCTGCGGCTTTTTGCCACCCGCTGCAGGTAATCCATTGTTTCCCTGTAAGGAGGCACACCGCCGTACTTCTGCACCGCGCCCGGCCCCGCGTTATATGCCGCCAAAGCAAGGTTGACGTTGCCGTTGTAGCGGTCCAGCATGGATTTCAGGTAACGGGCCCCCGCGTCAATATTCTCACCCGGGTCAAAGGGATCCTTAACCCCGAGGCCGGCGGCGGTACCGGGCATTAACTGCATCAGCCCCATGGCTCCGGCGGAAGACACCGCCAGGGGATTAAACCCCGATTCCACCTTGACCACTGCTTTTAGAAGCGCTGGGTCCAGATTGTATTTTTCCGATACTTTGGCGATTATTTCCTCCACCCCGGTTGCGGCCGCGGCGGCGGAGGCCCCGACGGAAGTACCCACAACGTTTCTCTTTGTCCCCTCCGGCATTAAGGAAGGATACCTGTTAACGTAATTAAAGGGCCCGCCCGGATTGATGGTAAGTCCCGGAAGTCCGTCGCCGCCACCGGTCCCGGAGGCCGACAGAACGGCTGCCAGCAGCAGTGCAAAGCTTGAGCCCATGGAGCTTTCCCTCTCCGGGGTTTTCAGGCTGCCGGCGGGATTAAGCAATTGCAGCTGAAGCATCTGTAAAAGCAGGTCAATCTGCACCAAAAACACATCCCAAGACATAATATAAAATGAGTTAACCTGAATATAAATTCAACCCATAACAAGAAAATCCTCTATAAAGAGTCAAATTTTGTCGCCCGGGCATCCAGCACCCGCACAAATATACATACCAGGCGCGGGTCAAACTGCGTCCCGGCGCACTTCTCCAACTCCGTCACGGCATCACTGTGAGTCATCGCCCTCCGGTAGGGCCGGTCGCTGGTCATGGCGTCATAAGCATCCGCTATGGCCAGTATGCGGCATTCCAGGGGGATTTCCTCCTCCCTGGAGCCCAGGGGGTAGCCCTGCCCATTCCACCACTCGTGGTGGGCCAGAATCCATCCGGCTATGGGCACCAGATCCGGCGAGGACTGTGCTATCCGGTGACCTATTTCGCAGTGTCTTTTCATTTCAACCATTTCATCTGAATTCAGCGGACCCGGCTTGAAAAGAATCCTGTCCGGTATGCCCACCTTGCCTATATCGTGAAACTGTGCCAGCAGCCGCAAATCTATGACATTGCGCTCGGGCAGCCCCAGGGCCTGGGCCACCCCGGCCACCAGTTCCTGCAGGCGGTCGGCATGGCCCTCGGTGATAAAATCCCTGGCCTCCAGCGCCCTCATCAGGGTCTGAACAATGGCGCTGCGGGCGCTCTGGCTGCGGTGCAGCTTTTCCCGGTACATGTTATTGTCGGCTTCCTTGAAAAGATCGCCCATGTTGACCTTTTCGCCTTTTCCGGTGGCAAATCCGATGGATATGCTTAAAAGCAGGTCTGGATTTTGCTCATTATAACCCGCCAGTTCATCCCTGAGCCTTTGTATGGCCCTCTCCACCACCCCGGGGCCGCTGCGGGGGAGCAACACCGCAAACTCGTCCCCTCCTATCCTGGCCACCACGTCTCCGCTACGAAAGGATTCCCTGATGATGGACGAAGCCGTTTTTAAAAGTTCGTCGCCCTTGTGATGACCCATTGTATCGTTAACCAGTTTGAGACCGTCCACATCGCAGATGATAATACTAACCGGCGAATGCCTGTCCCCTTCCAGCCGCTCCATCTCCTGCTCAAAATAAGCCCGGTTGAAAAGCCCCGTGAGGGAGTCGTGAAGACTTAAATATTTCAGTTTCTCCTCGGATTGTTTGCGGTCGGTAATATCCCGGATAACCAGCAGCCCCACAACCTTATCACCCATGTTGTATATGTGCGCGCTGACTTCAAAGGGAACCTCCCGCCCTTTCTTCGCTATAAGGACTATTTCAAAGGTTACATGGCCCAAAGCCCTGCATTTCTGAACTATAACGGGAATTCTGTGAATATGTTCGGCGGATACCATTTGCAAAGGGTCCGCAGCCAGTAATTCTTCCCTGGTATAACCGTACCTGCTGCATAAAACCTGGTTCACCTCAATTATCCGGGAGGGTATTTCATTTTCAAATTCCAGCATCACTATTCCATCGTTCACGTTGTGGAAGAGTATACGGTATTTTTCCTCACTTTCCCTTAAGGCCCGTTCATTATCCTGCAACTCATGAAAACGCTGGGTCAATTCCTCCTCGGTGGCCACCAGTTCCTCAATGGTGACCTCCAGTTCCTCATTGGCGGTTTTTAAAGCCGTTTCGGCCTCTTTTCTCCCGGTAATATCCGTTACAATACCCTGATAATGGGTAATAACGCCGCAGGCATCCCGTCTTGCCCCGGAACGGTCCTCTATCCAGCGGAAATTGCCGGATTTGGTAACCAGCCTGTATTCCAGGGTGAACTCGTCGTTATTCATTATGTAATGCTGTTGCACCTCGGCCTGAACCCTTTTTAAATCATCCGGGTGAATTGCACTGCTGTAGGAGGTTTTTCCCGTGGTAAAATCTTCCGGGGAATAGCCGTAGCGGCTGATATTTTCGGATACATACTCCACCGGCCAGACCTTTTCCATATCGGCAACCCAGAGGAAAACCACCACGGGACTTTTGTTTATGATGTTTTCAAGTTCCGTCAGCTTTTCCAGAGCCTTGTTAAGCGCCTCCTCGGATCTTTTACGCTGGGTTATGTCGATGTATATGCCGTAAACTCCCAGGCGCTTACCGTTTATCTCCATGGGGAAACCCATTATGGATACGTCGACCAGGCTGCCGTCCTTTCTTTTTCTTACCGATTCCTTCCGCACAACCTTCCCAAGGAGCGTGGCGTTTGTCATATCCCAGGCTTCATTTTCAAATTCTTCCGGTACTATTATATGGTTTATTAATTGACCCTTGACCTCGTCCGCCCGGTAGAGGAACAACTCCTCAAAACTCCTGTTAACATTGATTAACCTGTCCTCATTGTCCAATATGGCAATCCCTTCGGGCGAGTTTTCAAAAAGGTTCTGAAAATAGGCCTTTTGCAGCCTGAACCGCTCCTCTGCCCGCTTCCTCTCGGTCACATCCCTGACAACCCCCCTGAACCCCGTCCGCTTGCCCTCATTATCAATAATCAGTGAAACGGAGGCCTCCACAAAACGTATTGAGCCGTCGTCCTTTCTGATAATTTCCCAATCAAACACCCCGGCCGGCTCACCGGTTGTATAAACCCTGTTGTAGGCCTGGAACACCTTTTCAATATCTGTGGGGGTGGTGAAATTCAAATAGCTTTTACCCATCAATTCTTCCTTGCCACAGCCGGTTAATTCACACAGGGAGTCGTTGAAAAAGAGAAGCTTTCCCTTTATGTCCACCTCAAAGTAGCCGTCCACAATATTTTCAAGAATGCTCCGGTATTTGAGCTCGCTCTCCCGCAGGGCCTGCTCCGCCAGCTTCTGCTCGGTTACCACCAGCATCTGGCCAAGTATCGACACCCTGCCGTTAAAATCAACGGTGCTGAAAACCCCGGTAAGATATATTACTTTACCCTCCCGGTCAACCGCCCTGAATTCATAGCGCTCCGGGGCCTCCTCACCGGCCAGCCGGCGGCGCGCGTTCTCCCTCACCAGGAGCCTGTCCCCGGAATGCACCAGGTTGAAAAAGGGCATATGCAACAGCTGGTCCACGGTGTAACCGGTTATCTCGGCCATTTTTGCGTTAACCAGCTGAAAGCGGTCACCGTAAAGTATGAATATCGGAAGGGGCGACGAGTAAAAAATTTTCTCAAATTGAATGGCTGACATAAATCCTCTCTTTCCAAGACAACTCCACGGGTTTCAACACGTATGCAGCGCTTTTTCCGGTTTGGCTCAGTACACCGTAATAAAATCCTTTAGCTGCTCATATTTTTTATCGCCAATACCGGATACTTTCTTAATATCTTCGGGGTCGGTAAAATATCCGTTTTTTTCACGGTAGTCTACAATGCGGCCGGCCAGGGAGGGACCGATGCCGGGCAGGTTTTCCAATTCCCCTGGACCGGCGGTGTTAATATTAACCAGCCCGGAGGAAGCCGCGCCGCCTGTCTTTCCGGCACCGCCCGAAACTCCCCCGCCCGGGGTGGAATTGCCTGAAACCCCGGCCGCCGGCATTTCCTGCTTGTATGGAACAGGCACCTTCCTGCCGTCCTTCAAAGGTTCCGCCAGGTTCAGCCTTCCCAGGTCGGCTTGGGGTAAGGCCGCGGCTTTTTCCAGCGCGTCGGCCACCCTTGCCCCCTGGGGCAAACTGTAAACCCCGGGCTTCTCCACCGCGCCGTCCACGTGAACCTTAATCTCCGCCGGGGTCCGGCCGTCTTCCCCCGGCCCCTTTTCCAGAACGGCGGCATTATGCGCTGGCTCCCTGCCGGAACTCCACTGGGAGTATTTATAGCCCGCCCCAAATAGAAATACAGCAGCCAGCATTAATACAACCAACTGCTGTTTTCTTTCCAACTGGAACAAAAAAACCACCTGCCAGCATTTAAAAAACTAAAATTAATTCCTTTTTATTTAACAATTTTTCAAAATATATAGCCGCAGTAATGTGAGAAGAGCAAAAGTAGAATTATTCTGAATTTCTACGGAAAACCTTTTTTTCCTTTAACTCTTTTGTTTTTCTTCACATTCCACTATATTAAACCTCCCATCGGTATTCAGGGTGGCCAGAAAAACCTTTTGGGCGCCGACACCGGCCTCGGCCAGCCGCCGGTCCAGCCACTCCATGTCCAGTCCTGTTTTTGCCAGTTCCTTTTTAAAAACCACCCCGTCCATTATTAATACCGTGGGCAGCCCCTCGTATGCGGTTTGTATTTTTAGATCCTCCGGGGTAACCGGCCTTTTCTGGGATTTTGGAATAACGCTTAATTTCCCCGATGTTTCCAGAATCCCCACCTCCACATCCTCAACATTGGGATAGCCGCTATCCCTTAGTTGAGCCATGAGATCGTCAAGGTTGTACCTGGCCTTACGCAGTTCCGATTTTAATATGCAGCCGTTTCTTATCACTATCTGGGGCCTTCCGTCCAGCAGCCTGCGCAGGAAAAAGCTGTGCAGGGCGAAATAACTCAATAAAACCTCCAGAAGTGCCAGTATAATCAGGGGGACTATACCGTGCCACATGGCTATGCCGGTGGAATGCAGCGGAATAACCGCCAGATCGGCGATCATTATGGCCACCACAAAATCAAAGGGTGAAAGCTGGCTGATTTCCCTTTTGCCCATCATCCGTATAATCAGCAGCAGCACAAAATATATAAAAACTGTCCTGGATATGATATCAAGCATGACTCATCCCCGGGATTCAAGTTGTTTCATGTTATTTAGAAGACCTTCGCCCCTTCTTTTATCTTTACCCCGGGTTGTATATTTTACTAATGTTAATGCCGGGAATTAATCCCGGCATTAACCCAAAATCTCAAAAAAACATTAACAGAAAATATCTGTTAACTTAATAGAGCCTAAATATTAACTTAAATAATTGATTTTATAATAATCATAAGCAATGCCGGATGAAACGGGGTGAATTCCAATGACAAACAGCAGCACCAAATTAATCGGCAACAAATTTCCCGAACACAACAACGAAGCCAAACGTTCGCTCCAGGAACGTTTTGTCGATCCCATAATAAAAGTCAGCGTAAGCCAGGGAGTAATGGTGAACAGGCTGCAGTCCTTTTGGAACAATCAAAACTGCCATACCCAGGAAAAAACCGCTTCATAAACAAGCAAACTCACCCTCCATGTTTTTATTACCGGCCCCGGCGAACCCGGGACCGGTTTTTTTTAATCACCAGCAAGTACAATGTTTTCCACTTCCTCCCGGATAATTTTTTTGGCCCTGCAACTTGACCCGCTAAAATCCGCAATGGTGTTATTTAGAGGACATTTCCACAGGAATTTGTTAGAATATAAGGGATATGGCAAACCCCGGGAAGGTGTATCCCTTACCTTATTTGCGAGGTGATTGGAATGCGTTCAATATTGTTTACCCCCGGAGACGACAGCCGCAAAATTGAAAAAGCCTTTAAAGCCGGGGCCGACGCCGTTACCCTGGACCTTGAGGACGCGGTGGCGTACAGCCGCAAGGAAGCCGCCAGGGAAACCGTGCGGGAGATACTGCGGCAGCCGGCGCCGGTGCCGGTATTTATCAGGGTAAACTCCACATCCACAGACTACATACTGGATGATCTGAAGGCTGTTGCCGGACTGCCCGTTGCGGGACTGATGCTGGCTAAAACAGAATGCGCCGAAGATTTAAGAAAGGTGGACTGGCTGCTGAGCCTGCTGGAAACCGGGCAGGGACTGGCCAGGGGAAGCACCCCCCTCATTCCCTTTGTGGAAACACCCGGGGCAATCATCAGGGCCGCCGAAATAGCCGGCGGCCCCAGGGTAAGATGCCTGGCCTTCGGAGGTGTTGATTTTTCCCAGGAACTGGGGTTAAACTATCCGGCTGAGAGCGACGGACTGTTTTTAGCCCGCAGCCAATTGGCCCTGGCTTCCCGGGCCGCGGGTATAGAACCGCCCCTGGACACGGTTTTTCCCGATATTAAGAACACCGGGAAACTGTCTTCGGAAGCCGGCATAGCAAGAAAACTGGGCTTCCAGGGTAAGCTAATCATTCATCCGGCGCAGCTCGAACCTGTTAACAGTGTTTTCAGCCCCACGCCGGAGGAATTGGAATACGCCCGTAAAGTGATAGCGGCTTTTGAGGAGGCCGAGGCCGGGGGCAGGGCGGTGATCCAGGTGGACGGTAAAATGATTGAATATCCCATTGTTCGCCGCGCCAGAATAATATTGTCCCTTTTCGGCCGGGACTCCCGTTAGGCCGGCCCCCTTACATCCTGAATCTGGCTATTTTTTCATTCAGACCTTCGGCCATTGCGCTCAACTCATAGGCGGAGGCGCTGATACTATCGGTGGCGGCGGTTTGATTGCCCATGGCCGTCGCCACCTCCATGGCGCCGGCTTTAATATTTGTCAGGGATTCAGCCACAGACCGGATAAAACGTGACTGGCTGTCGATCGCCCGGGTAATTTTATTAAATTTATCTCCGGTATCCGCCAGTTGTCTGACCCCTTCCTCAAAGCCGGCGGTGCCCTTGCCCACCTCCGCCATGGCCGCCGCCGCGTCATTTTGGATGAAGCCGATCAGCCTGCTGATCTCCAGGGCGGCGTTTTTGGACTTTTCCGCCAGGGTTTGCACCTGTGCGGCCACAACCGCGAACCCCCGGCCGTGCTCTCCCGCCCTGGCGGCCTCTATGGAAGCGTTAAGGGCAAGCAGGTTTGTTTGTTCCGTTATATCCGAAATTACTTCAACAATCTTTCCTATATCCCGGGAACGGGCGCCAAAATCATTTACCACCCCGGAAATACCGGCAATAAGCAGTTTAAGTTCGTCAATGGATAGTTTTAAACGCTCCATGGACCTCTCCCCGTCTGCCGCCATTTCCAACACCCGGCCCGCCGACTCTTCCATCCTTTGGGCGTCGTCGCCCAGCCCTTCGGTATCCACGGACAGATTGTCCATTACCGCCGCAACATTTTGTATCGTCGAGGATACCTGCCGGGTGGAGGCGGAAAGCTGCTGGCTGGCCACGGACAGCTCCCCGGCGGAGCGTGAGGCGTCCGTCACCAGCAATTTAAAATTATCCACCATCCCGTTAAATCCGTTAACCAGCCTGCCTATTTCATCACGGCAATTCATGGATAATTTCTGGGTCAAATCCCCTCTGCCGGCCTTTTCCATTCCATCGGCTATTTTCCCCAGGGGCAGCAGACATCGGCTTATTACCCCGTATAATACAAGGGACACAACTAAAATGCCCGCAACCAGTATGGCTATGGATTTTACCATGGTTTGCCGGATCAGCTGCAACACCTTTTCCCTGCTCACCACGGCCTTAATGTAGGCGGCCGCTTTGCCGCTGTAGTCCTTAACAGGTATAATCAGCACGGCAATAGCGCCGTCGCCGGGATAATCCACCGTCATTCTCCCGGATTTAAGCGCCTGCTCCACAACTGTCCCCTCCACCTTCCAGTCATCCTGCCCCCTGGTTGCCGCCAGGGGCTTATTGCCTTCGGCACTGTCCACCCAGGATACTCCTTTACTAATCCCATACACAAAAAAATCCGCGCCGGTTTGTTTTTTCCATTTTTCCAGTTCCTTTTTGCCGAAACCGACTCCATATTCGGCGCAGCCCACGTATCTTCCCTGGTCGAAAACAGGTGACACCACCCTGAAGCCGAATCCACCCCTGCCCTCCTCCAGGCCTTCCACAATTTTTTTACTTTTATCGCACTCAACCACCGTATGTCTTATGGAGGACAAATCATCACCGTATTTTTCCGGCATGTGCAGCCTTAGAAAGGATGTGGCCGGGGGCAGGAGAAACTGAATTTGCTCCACCCCCTCCTCCTTTAATTTAATAAAAGCCGGCATAGTCAGCTGCAACAGCTTTTCCCTGTTTCTATCCGCCAAAGCCTTATGCACCTCCGGCTGCTCTATCATGCTGAGCAAGCCGTAACGGGCGCTTTTTAAAGTTTCCTCAAGTGAGGCATTTATATTGGACTCCAGGGTTTTATACCGCTCCATTTCCTGTAATGCCACAGTATTTTGCATCTGCCGGTAGCCGTTGTGCAGCAATACGGCAAATATTGCCAGCATCAGTCCCGTGACAGGTAGAAATATCCTGTATCTTACACCCAGTGTCATGGACCAATCCTCCTAAAAGGTCTTTTACCCGACAATTCTGAAAATTATTTGCGACAATTTGCCGGCATAACTTCAAAAGGGGATGGGCAAGCCCATCCCCGTGATTAACGCACCGGCCGCTCAACAACCGGTGTATTTACTTTGCCGGCCACCTCTTCAGCTTGTCAACAATACAATATACGTCATAACATAATGTCAATAAAAACAATTTAAAACGGTACACGGCATAACCTCTTATTATCTCGCTGACAGCCTGTAAGACCCCCGTCCTTGAAGGCCGGGGATAAACAGGCTGTAAAGCTCAAGCTTAAGTTTGCTCCAGGGTCCCAACCACTTCCGAGCCAAAGACTCAGTTATTTTTGAGCCCGAATTTCTTTCTAAGATAACTGGAGTACAAAGCTCCCAGCGGGTTGTGCGCCAGCACCCGGTCCTTCACCGCGAAAACAGTCACGGGAGCTTCGGAATATTTGTGAAACAGCATATCGTGCCCCACACAGAGCCCCAGTTCAACATTCACGTCTGTCTTTGTTTTGTTTAGTATTTCCGCCTGGGCAATGGGGTTGCACAGCGCCTCAAATTTATCCGGCTTCCGGTTGGGAACATCGAATCTTTTCTTATCCAAACCACAGACCTTGCAGCACACTGACTCCACCTTAAAATACTGCTCCAGTATTTTTGACAGGGACTCCGCCTCGGAAGCCAGACCCACGCAGAATGCCAGGCCGACTTTCTGGTAGTTCATGCGCTGGCAGAACTTTATCAGCTCTTCCAGCCTTGTGAGATTGTTGCCGAATTCGTACTGAAAATAACCGCTGGCCCGGTGAAAGGGTTTGTTTTCTTCCTTGTCGTATTCGGAAAGGTCTACCTTCCCTCCGGTACAGTCATGACCGTCCTTGTCGCACCTGTTTTTTGGTTCCTGCTTACAGTAAGCGCACTTCATCCTCGCTCCTCCTCTACGCCGAAACTCTCTCCAAATGTAACATAACACAATAATTCAGGAATATTTTTCACTCCAAAGCCAAGCCCTGCAATAAAGGCGTGTCTTTTGACATACGTTGGGGACATTCCTCGCCCCAAAGTCAGGCTTGCATCAGAGGTGTGTCCCCTGACATACGTTGGGGACATTCCTCACCCCAAAAGTCAGGCTTGCATTAGAGGTGTGTCCCCTGACCTATATAATTTTGATACCCGTGGCGGCTGTAATAGCACCGCCGAACATATAGCCAATACCGATGTATGTGAGAACCACCGCTAAAAATGTTTTCAGATATATAGCCTTGATGTATTTGGAAAGCACGGGGCCGAGGTAGGAGCCGATGATAACGCCGCCAAGTTCAAAGCTTAACATGGCCCAGTCCAGGCTGCTGCCCATTTTAATATAATTGCCGATGCTGGTGGCTGAGGAAACCAGTATGGAAAGAACCGATGTGCCCGCCACTATGAACATCGGGAAACCAAGCATGCTGCTTAAATAGGGGACCAGCAGGAAACCGCCGCCGACACCCAGGGCTGCGGAAATAATTGCTACAATTAAGCCTGCGATGAAGGGAGAAATAGCGTTATACTTGAATGTTTCCCCGCTGAAGGTAAAGGTGTTGTTGATGCCCGTTTGGCTGAAATTAACTCCGATTTCCTTTAACTCGTTAAGCTTGCCTTCGGCTTTAAGCTCTTTTACCTTTTTCTCGAAAGACTGGTTGGCTTTTTTAACCGTCTGCTGCTTTTCCCTGGCCGAGGGTGTCAGTTCGTACCAGAGGCGGAAGGCGATAAACATGGTGATGGCGCCGAACAAGGGCTTATAGGATTTCATATCCTGCAGGTAAGTATGGGAAAGATACGAACCCAGCAGAGCGCCCAGTATGCCGCCCAGTCCAAGGGCCACGGCGGCGGGAATCACCAGGCGGCGTTCCCTGAAGTAAAGCGGCGCGGCGATAACCGGGCTGACCAGGGTCAGCATCTGGTTCATTGGTTTAATCATGTTGGCCTTTTTCATGCCGAAAATTGTTATATGCCCCACACCGGCAAGGATACCGCCCGCGGCTCCAATGGTGGAGAAAATATAACCCACAAAAATTGACCAGAGGATTAATAGTATTGGACTTACAGTTACACCAGCCACACTAAATTCCATTAACCACACCTCCGTAAATATTAAAACAGCTTTAAGTTGACGACATTCTTATTTGGGGACATCTTTTTCTGTAATATCCCCGCCCGGCATAAAAAGCAACAGCACAAAGCGGATACAAAACAATAATGCCGATTTGATTTCCCACCCAGGGCAAGCTGACAGGAAGTGCCAAAGTGCTGAATTTTATACTTAAGAGCCACAAGATCACCGCATGGGGCAACAAAAAACTCATACCATCCAAAAAACATAGCACCAGGTATTCCATAAACAACTCATTGGCCTCTTTATTTAATGATTGATACATTGAATGCATCCCGGCCTCAGAAGCAATGGAGGACAATTCCCTTAGCTCCTTGATTCTGGACATTAGCCTTTCCTGCTTTTCCCTGTGGGGATGCAGCAGGTTTTTTGCCAAAGCAAATATTTTTTTATAATTTTTAACCTTCTCCAAGCCCTTCCACTCGCTCAAATCACCCCGAAGCACTTTTCCCGCCAAGTCTTTTTCACTCCTTTCCTTTATAATTTTGCCCAAAATGTTATGCCGTTGTCTAAAAAATAACAGATATTTAACAATTGCAATGTCAGCCCATTGACATCGATCCTGTCTTTCTGGTGACAAAAAAACTGTCATATGGATGACAGCTTTCGAACGGTGTTTCAATATCAAGGAGACAGGGGCCGGTGAAATATCAGTTCAGCCTGCGTTTGAGTTTCACCGGATCCTTAATCTTGTATTCCCTTCCCTCCTGCACAATAATATTCTCCTGTTTTAACACTGTTATCATGCTGGTAACAGTCTGCCTGGAAGCCCCTATCATGGAAGCCAGATCGCCGTGGGTCAGCCTTAAATTAATTTTCAACCCGTCCCCGGTCATAACCCCGTGGCTCCGGCTTATTTTCAGCAAGGTGCAGGCCAGCCTCTCCGGAGCCATCAGGGCAACCATGTCGCGGATTGAGGACTCCGCGTCCCGCATACGGTAGGCCAGCATCCTGGCTACCTTGATGGACAACAGGGGGGCTTTTAACAACAGATTTTGGAAATCCTCATATTTTACGAGAATTAAATTCAGCGGCTCAAGGGAACAGGCGTGGCATGTCCTTTTCACCCCGGCCAGGGCTTCCGCCAGCCCCATTAGCTCACCGGCGCCTCTCAGGGAGCCCACGGTTACCTGGCGCCGGTCCCCGGCCAAACGGTATATCCTGGCGGTGCCGGATTCCAAAAGATATATTATATCCGCGGGATCTCCGGCGCTAAAAATCACTTCACCCCGGCCATAGGAATATTTGCGGCCAATCTGCCTGAGCATTTCCTTTTCGAATTCCTCCAGCCGGGGAATCTCCAAACCGGTCAGCACGCCAATCATCTCCAAATAAGGTTGGGGGAAACACCTTCCTAAGCGGCCTGTAACTCTTACTGCAATGCAAATGTACTGAAGGAATGTCCCCAGCTTTAAAAAATTAGAAACAGGACATTTACCAGTCCTGTTTCTAATTTTAACAAAAAAAATAAATTATAAATGTCGCTTACATGACGTGGATTATGTCAAATACCCGTCTTTTATCCCGCCGGGCAGCCTGTAAGCTCCTTCGCTTCAAAAATCGGGAATCAACATTCGTTAAAGCCCTCGGGCTCACTTACCTCACATGATCCACTTGGCCAGCTTATCCGGGTTAATTATCCTGATTTCCCGTCCCTCGTAATCAATGCTCTTTTCCTGCCTGAAGGTATTTAAGAGAGACGTAACTGTTTGCCGGGAAGTCCCCGCCATGTTGGCCAATTCCTCGTGGGTCAGGGGAAGATTGATTTTTATGCCGCTTCTGGACTCCTCGCCGCAGCGGTCGCCGATCTTAAACAGTATAAGGGCCAATCTGCCGGGAGCCTGCCAGCAAACCATATCGTGAATAATGGCCTCGGCTTCCCTCATCCGCGCTCCCAGTTGCTTGGCAACCTTTAGCGCCAGGGCCGGATGGGTGGTTAAAAGCTCCTCAAACTTATTTTTACGCACCACCACCATGGTGACGTTTTGAATAGCTCCCGCGTAGCAGGTGCGCTCGCCGCCCCAGAGGGTTTCCGCCAGGCCCATCAGTTCCCCCGGGCTGCGGATGCTGCCCACCGTTACCCTCCGCCCATCGTTGGAAAGCCGGTATATTTTGACCCATCCGTTCTCTATCATGAATATTCTGTCTGCAATATCCCCAGCCGCAAAAATAACATGATTTTTCGGATAGTGCACCGTGGAGCCGGCCTGACGGATAATCATTTTCTCTATTTCGTCCAGAACCGGAACCTCTAGATTAACAATACCAACCATGTGGGCCACCTCCATTCTCCCCAAAACCGTTCCCGATACCCCGCCGGCAACTTAAGCAGGCAATCAGACAGCTGTGGTGCAGATACTTATGAAATATAGTTCATTAAATCCAAGCTCATGCCGTAATTTCAACTATCAACATATTTATGACTATAGTTCAATACGCAAGGCTGTCATAATATTGTCACATTAGTACTAAATAATTGTAACGTTTTCTATTTTCTTGTGTCAAGAATATTTTTTATAATACAGCAACCATTTTAATCAAGTCCCATTTACTATAATTTCCCTATTTATTTACTTACTAAATAACAGTACAGCTATTATATCATAAAACCATTAATAACAATTAAAACAGCAATTAATTATTGTATTCACAATTACAAGCTGATGAAACAATTTAAAACAATGCCATAATTAAAGCCATTAACTAACAAAAACAATAGCAGAGCAAAAAAATATAATTTCGCCCTGCTAAATACTAACTTATATAACAAATATCATGTTAATAAACAAAAGGATGAAATACTATCTCTCTTTGTTTCTCTTCTCTATCATACCTTGGCGGTCTGTAATTTTTTTCTTTTATCCAAAAGTTTCAAGTCCACCCATAGCGGGCTTGCGTTGAATATTGAAGAATAGGCGCCGCTGGCAACCCCTATGAGCATGGCCAGAACAAAGGTTTTTATGGTGCTGCCGCCCAGGAAATACAGCGCCAGCAGCACGAATATAACCGTGAGAACCGTGTTTATGGAACGGGCCAGGGTCTGCCACAGGCTTTTGTCCACCAGGTCCTCCAGGGTTTCTCCTTTTTTCTGACTCCTGAGGTTTTCCCTGATACGGTCGAAAATGACGATGGTGTCGTTGATGGAATAACCGATGATGGTGAGTATGGCCGCCACAAAGGCCATATCCACTTCAATTTGCAGCAGTGAGAATACCCCCGTTACCACCAGCGTATCATGCAAAAGGGCGGCGACGGCGGCTATGCCCTGCTTGAACTCAAACCGGATGGTAATGTAAATTACCATTAAAACAGCGGCAATCAACAGGGCCAGCAAGGCTTTGTACGCTAACTCCTGACCGATCACCGGTCCCACCAGGTCCGTTCTCATGAGGGTGGCTTTGCCCAGCTTGTCCTGTATCTGGCTGAACATTTTGTCGCTCTCTTCCTGGCTGAGCGCCTTGGTTTTAATGATATAGTCCCTGTCACCGCTCTGCTGGATGCTCTTGCTTCCCTCAATACCAAGGGAATCCACAACGTTTCTCACATCCTGAACATTAACGGCCTTGTCGAAACGGACCTCCATAATGGTGCCCCCGGTAAAGTCTATCCCTAAATTAAGACCCTGCAGCATAAGGGAGATAATACCGGGAACTATCACGGCAATAGAAATTATATACCAGATTTTGCGCAGTTTAACAAAATGAAACATTCCCCTACCCCCTTACGCGCCGAAATATTTGGGATTTTTACTTATGTTGGCGGCAGCCACCAGATGCAGCAGCCAGCGGGTCATCGAAATCGCCGTAAACATGCTGGCCAGAATACCTATGATAAGGGTTACGGCAAAGCCCTTGATGGGGCCGGTGCCCAGATAGTACAGCACCACCGCCGCTATTATGGTGGTGACGTTGGCGTCAAAAACAGCGGTAAAACCGCGTTTAAAGCCCGCGTCAATGGCGGAGCGCAGGCTCTTGCCGGTGCGCAGCTCTTCCTTCAGCCGCTCGAAAATAATTACGTTGGCGTCCACCGCTATGCCCAGGGACAGCAGAAAACCAGCTATGCCCGGCAATGTCATGGTAACGTGCAGCCCCACATAAACCGCCAGAACTATTAAAGTGTAAATCACCAGGGCAAAATCGGCAATCAATCCCGGCAGCCGGTAATAAACCAGCATAAACACCAGTATGGCCACCACGCCCACCAGGCCGGCGTGTTCCGATTTAGCCAGGGAGTCGGCACCCAGGGCCGGTCCCACCGAACGTTTTTCTTCCACCGTCACCTTTACCGGCAGGGCTCCGGAGCGCAGCAGCAACGCGTCATTGTGAGCCTCATCCAGGGTGGCGTAACCCGTTATTTCAGCCTTGCCGTTAGGAATGGGCTCATTAACATTGGGATTTGTCAACACCTGGTTGTCCAGCACAATGGCTATTCTTTTGTTCACGTTGGCCGCAGTGGCCTCGGCAAATTTTTTGGTCCCCGCGGGCGTAAAGGCAATGTTTATTACATTCTCTCCGTTTTGGTTCTTGCCCTCCTTGGCATCCTTCAAATCAGCCCCGGTGACCACGGTTTTGCCGTCCTCGGTAATAAACTGCAAATACGCGGTCTTGGCGATGGTGCGCACGGCTTCTTCGGGGTCCTTGATGCCTGCCAGCTCCACAATCAGGCGTCTTTCACCCTGAATCTGGATTATCGGCTCCGATACCCCGAGTCCGTTAACCCTGTTCTCAATTATGGCCTTTAATTGTTTCATGGTATCTGGAGTAACCTTGGCTTCCGGCGTATCGTGAGCCTCGAATACCACGTGCACCCCGCCCTGCAGGTCAAGCCCCAGGTTAATGCCCTTTACCAGAGGAAGGTATTTGCCCAGGGTCTTGTTCTGGTCAAATACCGGGGCCACTGACAGCACGGCGGCGGAAATCACCAGCGCGATAATCAGCAACAGGATCAGTACTTTGCTCCACTTCATGTTTTAATATTCTCCCCCCTGATTTTACAACTGCTACAACAGCTTGGAATCATTAATAATCAGTTCGAAATTGGACTGCAAAAAGCAGGCAGCCCGCCGACAGAGCACCATTCTGGTCAAAAATATCTCAAAGTACTCCATAACCGAACAGATTGTTATATCAATGGTCAGATCCATGGTTATAATCCGGTTTTCCGCATCCACCCGCAGAAAAGCATGCTCCACGGCATAATTTACCCGATCATGGATATCGAAGGTGGCAAAATCCTGATTGCGCACCCGGGAGCGGTGCACGTCGGATTTATCCGCCATGATCAAGGCGGCGGAAATGTTGCTGATGGGCTGGCCATACTGTTCCTCATGGTTGGCAATGGCGGATATCACCGCCGCCACCTCATCCGGTTCCATACCCATGGCCATCAATATGGGAAAGGTTATTGACGCCCCGGAATTACCGTGGTCGTTACGGCTGACCACATTCCCGATATCGTGCAGGTAACCCGCGATAGCCGCCAGCTCCGCTTCCCTGGGAGAATATTTCAGCTGCTTTAAGATGGTGCTGGCAATCTTGCTAACCAGGTTGACATGCCTGTAGCTATGCTCGGTAAAGCCCATGGCGCCCAGATACTCATTTCCCTTGCGAATAAAGCTGTCCACCACCGGGTTCTTCCTGACATCCTCCAGAGTAACCATATATATCCTCCTGCCGTTTTGCCGGTATATAAACATAACTGCAGCGTTAAGGAAAAAATCCCGCACATGGTGTAAAATGCATGGATTGGGCAATTTTTATACATGCCCGGGTCCCTGTAACGCAATTTGGTGAGCCGGCAAACAGGGGGCGGACCTGCCATAATAAGCCTTAGGGAGTTCAATTTGCCATTTTAACCAATACGGAGAAAGAGAGTAGACTTCAAGCCTACCCTCCAAGATCCGGAATCTATTAGCATATTATTAACGCCCCGGGGCGTTCAGCCCGGACCAGATCTTAAACAGCTATTCTTTCTCTTCCTCCGGAGCGGATTCCCGCACCTGGGCGACGGCGCTTTTCAAAAACTCAATGCGTACATTATCGGCCACACGGAGGATAATTGTGTCCTCTTTGATTTTAACCACGGAACCCAACATGCCGCCCGCGGTGGTTACCTGATCGTTAACCTTCATGCCGCTGACCATCTGCTGGTGTTTTTTCTGGCGTTGCTGCTGGGGACGAATCATCAAAAAATACAAAAGGGCGAAAAGCGCCACAATATAAATAAGGGTGCCTATACTACCGGAATTCAATAAGGAACCTCCTTTCTATATAATGATATTATTCGTCTTATTAAGCCGATTCCCTTTTACTGAGGATAAAAAATTAGTCGGAATTAAAACGGCTTAAGAATTTTTCCTTATATTCCAGGAATGTGCCTTCTTTTATTGTCCTTCTAACATTTTCCATGAGACGTATTATAAAGCGCAAATTATGTATGGTGGTAAGCCTGATGCCCAAAACCTCGTTGGCCTTGATCAGGTGCCTCACATAAGCCCTGGAGAAGTTCCTGCAGGTATAGCAGTCGCATTCCGGATCCAGGGGAGTAAAATCCTCGGCATAAGCCGCGTTGCGAACCACAAGCTTGCCTGTATGGGTAAACACTGTGCCGTTTCTGGCTATCCTGGTGGGAAGAACGCAGTCGAACATATCCACGCCCCTGGCCACTCCCTCCAGCAGGCAGTCCGGCGACCCCACCCCCATCAGATAACGGGGTTTTTCCTCAAGGATCAAGGGGACTGTGTAATCCAGCATTTCATACATCAATTCCTTTGGCTCGCCAACACTCAAGCCGCCTATACCGTAGCCGGGAAAATCAAGCTCCAGCAGTTGGGATGCGCTTATTTCCCGCAAATCCCTGAAAGTCCCTCCCTGGATTATGCCAAAAAGGGCCTGCTCCTCCCTGCCATGGGCTTTTTTGCATCTCCCGGCCCAGCGGGTGGTGCGCTCCAGGGCTTTTACGGCATACTCCCTGGTGCAGGGATAAGGGGCGCATTCGTCAAAGGCCATTATAATGTCCGCCCCCAGGGCCTCCTGTATTTCCACCGCCCGCTCGGGGCTGAAATAATGTTCCGAACCGTCAATGTGCGAGCGGAACCTTACCCCGTCCTCCTCAATTTTTCTCAGCGGCCCCAGGCTGAACACCTGAAATCCGCCGCTGTCCGTGAGGATTGGCCCGTCCCAGTTCATGAACCGGTGCAGCCCGCCGGCTTTACGCACCAATTGGTGGCCGGGTCTCAGGTAAAGGTGGTAGGTATTGGACAGTATCAGGCGTCCGCCCATTTCCTTTACTTCTTCCGGGGTCATGGTTTTTACCGTGGCCTGCGTGCCCACGGGCATAAAAATAGGAGTTTCCACCTTGCCGTGGGGGGTCTCCAGTTCCCCCAGCCTGGCCCTGGATTTTGAGTCTTTTAGCAGTTCCTTAAAAATTATAGCCATAATGTTCCTTTTTCTTACTTTTTCTTAAATCAGCAGCATGGCGTCGCCGAAACTAAAAAAACGGTAGCGCCTGTCCACGGCAGTCCGGTAGGCGTCCAAAACCCTTTCCCTGCCGGCAAAGGCGCTTACCAGCATCAGCAGGGTGGAGCAGGGCAGGTGAAAATTGGTTATTAAACCGTCAATCACCTTGAATTTATAGCCGGGATATATAAATATATCCGTCCAGCCGGTTCCCGGCCGCACCTTGCCGTCCTGTTCGGCGGAACTCTCCAGGCAGCGGGTGCTGGTGGTGCCGACGGCTATGACCCTGCCGGCGCCTGCCCTGGCGCCGTTGATTATTTCAGCGGCCCGCGGGGTTATTTCATAGTATTCCCGGTGCATCAGGTGCTCTTCCACATTCTCCGCGGTTACAGGCCGGAAAGTGCCCAGACCCACATGTAAAAGCACGGAAACAATATTAACGCCTTTGCCCTTTATTCTCTCCAACAGCTCCGGAGTAAAGTGCAGGCCCGCCGTGGGAGCCGCCACGGAACCCGGCTCCCGGGCATAAACCGTCTGGTAGCGGCCGGGGTCCGCGGGATAATTTTTAATATAAGGCGGGAGCGGCATCCGGCCTATCTTTTCTATTACCTCATTAAAATCGCCCTGATACTTAAAGTCAAGAATCCTCCCGCCGGCATCCGTAACATCCGCCACATCCGCCTCCAGCAGTCCCTGGCTAAAAATCAGGCGGGTGCCCGGCCTGACCCTTTTGCCGGGGCGAACCAGGGTTTCCCAACTGTGGGGTGACAGCTGCCTGAGTAAAAGCACTTCTATCTCCGCCCCGGTTGGCGCCTTCCGGGCAAAGAGCCTGGCCGGGATGACCCTGGTGTCGTTAATTACCAGCACGTCCCCGGGCGCTAAATATTCAACTATATTGTTAAATTTCCTGTGCTCCATGCCGGAGCCGTCTCTTCTTAAAACCAGCAGCCTGGACTCGTCCCTTTTCAGGCCGGGATCCTGGGCAATTAGCTCCTCGGGAAGGAAATAGTCAAAATCAGCGGTTTTCAATGCGTCACCTTAAGCCATTCTAATAAAGCAGGTCAATATCAACGTCAGTATAATAGTATTTCAATATATCCTGGTAATTATAACCTTCCCCGGCCATACCCAGAGCGCCGTACTGGGACATGCCCAAACCGTGTCCCAGTCCGCTCCCGCAAAAAACAATCCTGGACAGAGAATCCTGCTCATCTTTCTCCACTTCCATTTCGAACAGGGAACTGTTCAGCCCGAAGGCGGAACGCACGGAATCGGCGTTGCATATTTCAACCCTGGCAGGAAGTCCCCCGGCGTCAAGACCAGTTACAGCCACCTTTTTAACCCTGGCGCCGGAAGAGGTTCTGGCTATTTCAACAACATCCGAAATACTGCTGAAGCTGTATCCCTTTTGCCTTAACTGGTCCACCAACTGGGTTTGATCGTATGCTTTCTCCCAGTGATAGTATTTGTCATTAATATCCGCCGGGTCGGGTTTAACCTTTATATATTCCAGAGGATTTTGCCAGACATCCTCGCTGTTCTCAATGTAGCCTCCGCTGCAGCTGTGGAAAAAGGCGGTTATCACAATTCCCCTGCAGGTCAGTACCCGGCCCCGGGTTTGGTCAACCACATCCTTCACCTTTTGGTTCTCCGCGTCATAGCCCTGGTAGACCTGGCTCTGCTGGCCGGCCAGCACGTCGAATCCATAGGATGAATAAGCGCCCGCCGTCATCTGGGCCATGGCGTAGCTCCTGGCCGTCACCGCCTGGGCCTTCAAAGCCTCCTCCGGCCAGGATGAAGGCATTTCCCCGGGGACAACGCCGTATAGATATTCCTCCAGGGGCAGCTGGTTTATCACCGCCATGCCGTCGCTAAAGGCCCTGAACTCCAGATCCCCCCGGTACTTCCGAGAAGCTCCGCCATTGCTCAAAGCCAGCAGGTTTTGACCGGTGGTTCCTCTTAATGCCGACTGCCCATCACCGGTAAGCACCCGGTATCCGCTCAAATCAGAGTCCAGCCGCCCCGTTTCACCTCCGGCAGCCTCCACAGCCGGCCTGCCGGGACCAATCCCGGTCAGTGAGCCGCCGGCGGATATGGCCAAAATACTCCGGGCGGATTCCTTCAGCACCACCGGGTTGTCAAATCTCCCCAGGCTCTCTCCGTCCCTGAGCAGTTCAATCCGCCCCCCGTCAAACCTGGCCTGCCATCTTTCCCCGGCTCTGGCCACAGCCACTTCCGACCCCGTCACCGCGTCCAGCACCCGGTATTCCCCGGTAACCGAAAAATCCTGCACAAGGGTTTTCAGGGCCAGTCCCACCCTTATATCCTTAACCACCACGGAAACATCGGCGCCGGCCTTAAAGGGAAGTAAAAACAGCGCCACCCCCAGAAACAAAAAAAACAGCCCCGTTAATGGTGCCTTGACCAGTCGGTTATTTAATTTGAAAAAATTATGTGCAAGCATGCTGTCAAAACCCCCGATAACATAAAGAAGAAATATTTAACAAACTAGGGATTTCGACACCAAGCAGATTTTTCCTGCCTAAATTATTACTCAGTATTAATTTTAGTTGTTTTGGGGAGGCATAACGGCTACCTCCGGAAAAACAGATTAAGTATCACCGTCAGCAATATACTGAGAAGTATCATGGAAACCAGGGGAAAATAAAAAGTAAAATTACCCTTGCGGATTAATATGTCACCGGGCAGTTTTCCAAAATTGAATATCTTGCCGGAGAACATGAGCAAAAGCCCGGTCACAACCAGAATAATCCCCATGATAACGATAATTTTTCCGATGCCGTTAAGGGAATCCATTTCAATCACTCACCAATCTATTTGCCCGGCTTTTTATAATACCTTTCCTTTTCGCTATATATACAGCCGCAGTATTGCTGCCGGTACATCCCCAGTTCCCTGGACCGGGAAGCGGCCTCCTTGTAGCCGGGCCGGAAATCGGCATAATAAAAAGGAATACCGGTTTCCTTGGCCACCGCTTCGCCTATTTCCTTTATTAAATCATGCTTTTGAAAGGGGCTTACCAGAAGCGTACTGGAAAAACAGTCGAATTTTCCCTTCCTGGCCACCTTTGCAGCCCTGCGCAGGCGCATGGCATAGCAATAAGAACACCGTACGGACTCCCGGTGCACCACGGAACGCAAAAATTCTTCCAGGGGATAATCTTCGTCAACAATCAGCCTGAAATCCTTTTCCCTGGCGTAATTTTCCAAGGTTTCCCTGCGCTTTAGCCATTCACTGTAAGGATGAATGTTGGGGTTATAATAGTAACCTGTCACATCCATGGCCTCTTCTCTGATTTTATCCAGCGGGTAGATGGTACAGGGCCCGCAGCAGGTGTGCAACAGCAATTTCAATTCATATCAATCCTTTTCGGGACCAGGTATGTCCAGATGTCTGTAAGCCATGGCAGTGGCAATTCTGCCCCGGGGAGTGCGGGTCAGCAAGCCCAGTTGCATCAGGTAAGGCTCGTATACATCCTCAATGGTATCGGCTTCTTCCCCCACGGCGGCCGATATGGTATCAAGCCCCACCGGTCCTCCATTGAACTTTTCGATGATTGCAAGCAGTAAACGCTGGTCGGTTTTATCCAGCCCCAGGGCATCCACCTCGAAAAAATGCAGGGCCTCCGCCGCCACCCGGGCGTCAATCACTCCATCCGCCTTAATCTGGGCATAGTCCCGGACTCTTTTAAGCAGCCGGTTGGCCACCCTGGGCGTACCCCTGGAGCGCCTGGCTATTTCCCGGGCCCCGGCGTTATCCGTCCGTACTTTCAGTATATCCGAAGCCCGGTTTATAATTTCCACCAGATCCTCCAGTCTGTAGTAATCCAGCCTGGAAATAACCCCGAAGCGGTCCCTCAGCGGGGAAGTCAGCAGCCCCGCCCTGGTGGTGGCGCCGATAAGGGTAAAGCGGGGCAGCTCCAGACGAATGGAGCGCGCCCCGGGGCCCTTGCCGATAATAATATCCAGGGCGTAATCCTCCATGGCGGGATACAGTATTTCTTCCACAGACCTGTTCAGCCTGTGTATCTCATCAATAAACAGCACATCCCCGGGACCCAGATTGGTTAGAATGGCGGCCAGGTCCCCGGGTCTTTCCACCGCAGGCCCGGAGGTAATTTTAATACTTACCCCCAGTTCGTTGGCTATGATATTGGCCAGGGTTGTTTTGCCAAGGCCAGGAGGCCCGAACAGGAGAACATGGTCCAGCGCCTCGTCTCTTTCCCTGGCGGCCCTGATAAAAATATCTATTGTTTCCTTTACCTTATTCTGCCCTATGTATTCGGAAAGTCTGCGTGGCCGCAGGCTGTTTTCAGCTTCCGCATCCTCATCCTTCAGCGTCGCCGATATCAACCTGTCATTAAAATTATTATTCAAAACCACCAACATCCCCCGGGTTAATTATTACCGGTAAAACAGTTTATCGCGGTGTGTCCCCTCACCTTATACTCTGTTGCCGGCAAGCCTTTTTAAGGACAATTTGATTAAATCCTCTACGCCCGGCTGTTCCAATTCCCTGCCGGTCTCCTGCACCGCCCTGAGCGCCTCGGCGGAGCCATAGCCCAGGGCAATCAAAGCACTGACCGCGTCCGCGGTGTGTCCCGCCTCTCCGGACAGCACTGTTTGCTCCCTGTCCGGCAGGCTAATCTTGGCGATTTTATCCTTGAGCTCTAAAATAATTCTCTGGGCGGTTTTTTTGCCCACCCCCGGAGCCCTGCTAATCAGGGCGGCATTTTCAGTGATTACCGCGGAGCTGAAATTTTCCGGCGTTATAGTGGACAGTACCCCCAGGGCGGCCTTGGGGCCCACCCCGCTGACTCCCAGCAGCAGCCTGAACAGCTCCAATGCCTCCTGGGTGTCGAAACCAAACAGGCTTATACCGTCCTCCCTCATGTGCATATGGGTATACAGCACCACTTCCACACCGGTCCCGGGCAGACGGGGTATTACCGACAAGGGCACCTGCAGCCTGTAGCCCACTCCGTTGACATCCACAACCACCGTGTCCGTATGCACAGAATAAAGATTGCCTTTAATAAACGCGATCATCTAAAACCAACCCCCGATACGCCACAGTGATAGGAATGACAAATGGCCACTGCCAGGGCGTCGGCCACATCATCCGGACTGGGGGCTTCCCGCAGGGAAAGCAGCGCCCGGACCATGAACTGCACCTGGCCTTTATCAGCCCTGCCCTCACCCACCACGGCCTGTTTAACCTGCAGCGGCGTGTACTCGAAAACTTCAAGTCCCGCCCGGGCCGCGCAAAGCATGGCCACACCCCTGGCATGCCCCACAGTAAGGGCCGTGCGTACATTTTTATTAAAGAAAAGCTGCTCCAGGGCAAATTGCTCCGGAGCTGTTGTTTTAATTATATCATCCAGCTGGTTAAATAGTTGTTTCAGTCTTAGTGGCAGGGGTGTTTTGCTATCGGTGGTTACAGCGCCGAAGTCAATCACCTTGAAACGGTCCCGGCTGTAATCCAAAACCGCGTAACCGGTAATGGCGATACCGGGATCCACCCCCATAATTATCATAAGCCACCCCCGGGCCGGGCAAGAGGCCTTTATATGCTTAAACCCCTCACCTTTTTATTTGTTCCCGGAAGGAATGTCCCCGATTACTCGACAACTTCATCCAGGTTTTCCAGCATGCTGTTAAGCATTGCCTCGTTCTCAAATTCCAGGTGATACTTCAATTCTTCTCTGGCTGCTGGGTCGACATTTGCCAAATCCGCCGCGCTTTCAAGCCGTTTCCTTAAATCCTCCGGCAGCAGTTCCATCCTTTTACCCTCTTCCAGCCGTATCAGTTTCTGGTCGCAGCCAAGGGGGCCCTGATATACGGCCAGCACGTTGCGGTAAATGCCCAGGTGCCGGTAATCCCTGTGCAGGCTGCAAAAATCATCAACATTCCTGGTCAGCACCAGTATCCCGCCGTCAACGGTTTTGATGCTCCAGCCTTCTTCGGCGGGATATTTCTTTTCCAGCTCCTTTTCGGTCAGACCCACCAGTTCCCTGGGAGCAGGCCCCTGATATACCGTCTCCACGTCCTTGCAGAGGTAACTGTTCTCCTGCCTTACGATGGTTCCCGAAACCACCCTGGTATCCCCGGCCAGGCCAATATTATATACCGGATGGCCGGGCTTCATTAAAGGACTCACAAAAAAATTGAGGGCCTGATAAAAAACAAACGCCACCAGCATAATCACGACAATACTCATTGCCAGCATGGGAATCTTTCTTAACATGCGGTTCACCCCGGTAATTCTCAAGATATCTGATTTATAACCATTTAAGTAATGTTTTATACCTTGGATTCACCGTTCGCCCCGCTTGTGGCGTTAATAGGCATTATACCATATTTATAACACTGATTTATTCCGTAATATCGAAATTGGCGTAAACCTCCTGCACGTCGTCATGGTCCTCCAGGGAATCCATTAGTTTAAGCATCTGCTCCGCCTCATTCCCGGCGAGGTTAACCGATGTCTGGGGGATCATGGTAATCTCCGCGTCAGCGATAACACAGCCCTGAGCGGCCAGATTTTCCCGGACCGACTCTAAACTTTCCGGCTCAGTATATATTTCGAAGCTGTCTTCTTCTACCTTCATATCCTCGGCCCCGGCCTCAAGCACAGCCAGAAGAAGGTCGTCCTCATTGGCGCCGGAGGCTTTATCAACCATAATTAAACCTTTTTTGTCAAACATCCAGGAGACGCAGCCGGTTTCACCCAGGTTGCCTCCGTACCTGGAAAAAAGGTGCCTTATTTCTCCCGCCGTGCGGTTCCTGTTGTCGGTCAGTATTTCCATCATCACGGCCACGCCACCAGGCCCGTAGCCTTCATAGACGATCTCTTCAAAGTTGCCTCCGCCCAATTCCCCGGTGCCCTTCATTATGGCCCGCTGAATGTTTTCGTTGGGTATATTGACCTCCTTGGCTTTCTGAATGGCAGTCTTCAGCCGCATATTACCTTCGGGATCACCGCCCCCGGCCTTGGCCGCCATGATAATCTCCTTGGACAGTCTGGTGAACACCTTGCCCCGCTGGGCGTCGACTTTGGCTTTCTTTCTTTTTATAGTGGACCACTTTGAATGTCCCGACATCTATATCAACTCCTTTATCTCAATGGAATGTCCCCAACTTACGGTAAATATTTTAACATAGAACCAAAAAAGGACAAAGCGGTATCAACAAAGAGAATGCTATCTCCAAAATTTAGAACTCAGCAACAGAATCACGCTGTATATCTCCAGTCTGCCCACCAGCATACATAGGGAAAGTATAACCTTGCCTGAATCCGGTATACCCGAATAATTGGTCATGGGACCCACCGCGCCGAAGCCCGGCCCAACGTTGCCAAGGGTGGCGGCCACAGAGGAAACGGCGCTGATAAAATCCAGCCCTATCCCGGCCATATAGAAGGTAGCCCCGCTGAGAATTATAAAATAAAGGAAAAAGAACGTCTGAACATTTTCCACCACGTCCTGGGAAATAACCTCCTTGCCCACCCTGACAGGCACCACCGCCTGGGGGTGAAGAAGTTTGACGAATTGTTTCGATATGGCTTTGAACATGATAAGAAAACGGGCATTTTTTATGGCGCCGCCGGTGGAGCCCGCGCAGCCCCCGATAAGCATCAGCATCAATAGCACTAACTGGCTGAATAACGGCCATTTATCAAAATCCGCAGTGGCATAGCCCGTGGTGGTGATAATGGAACTGACTGAAAAGGCGGCGTCCCTGAGAGCCTTTCCAATCTCAAACTGGGCGGACAGCACCAGGTTGCCGCTGATTAAAAGAATGCTGGACAGTATTACCCCTAAGTACAATCTGCTTTCAGGATCCTTCCATATGGGCCTGAAATTACCGCGCAGGGCGTAAAAATGCAGGGCGAAATTCATGCCGCAGACAATCATGAAAAAGATAATTATTACTTCCACGGCCAGATTATCGTACGCGCCTACGCTGGCGTTTTTGTTTGAAAAGCCCCCGGTGGCAACCGTCCCGAAAGTATGGATAATTGAATCAAACCAGTTCATTCCCGCTATCTTAAGGGCGATTATTTCAACAATTGTGATAATAAGATATATTTTGTACAATTCCCTGGAGGTCTGGGCAATTCTCGGCAGCATTTTGCTTTTGGTCGGACCGGGCACCTCGGCCTTGTACATCTGCATGCCGGCAATTTTCAACGAGGGAATCAGCGCCAGTGTCAGCACAATAATACCCATGCCCCCCAGCCAGTGGGTAAAGCTCCTCCAGAAAAGAATTCCCTGGGGTATAACCTCCAGGTCGGTAATTACCGACGCCCCGGTGGTGGTAAAACCGGACATGGTCTCAAAAAAAGCATCCACCGGGCTGGGCAGAACACCGGAGAGCACGAAGGGGATAGAACCGAAAATGGCCGACAACAGCCAGCTGAAAGTGGCTATGGCAAAACCCTCCCGGTAGCCCACGTGCAGTGACTCCGGTTTAACCAGGGCCAGCAGGGCTCCCGACGCGGCGGTGATAACAATACTTATCATTAAAGCCCGGGAATCTTCTCCGGTGTAATAAAAAGATATAAAAAGAGAAGGGACCATGGCGGCCGCCTCACATAACAGCACCAGTCCCAGTGTCCTTAAAATAAGTCGTCTGTTCAAGCAGGTTTCCCTCCGCGCTGCACATGGCTATTACAGTATGAACGTTATGCCCCAGGGCGAAAACCACCAGCCGGTCCTCGGGCCGTATAACCTCATTGCCCTTGGGTATTATTATTTTATTTTCCCTGCTGATAGCCCCCACAATAACCCCTTTGGGCAATCCCGAATTCTTTAATGTCCTCCCTACTATCTTGCTGCCGGTCTGGGCGATCAACTCCATCGCCTCGGCCTGTTCATTCAGCAACAAAACCATCGACAGCAGCCTGCCTCCCCGGATAAAGCGCATTATTTCCCCGATGGTAATCAGGCGTGGGCTGATAGCCGCGTCGACCCCCAGCCGTTCCACCAGCGGAGCGTAGCTGGGGCGGCTGACTTTGGCTATAACCCTTTTGGCCCCAAGCTGCTTGGCTAGCAGGGAGATTAACAAATTCTCCTCATCTATTCCGGTTACCGCCACAAATCCGTCTGTTTCATGTATTCCCTCGTTCTTTAAAAGCTCCACATCGGTTCCGTCACCTTTTAATATAAGGGCTTCGGGCAGGCGCTCGGATAATTCTTTGCAGCGTTCCGGATTCTGCTCAATTATTTTAACTTTCAAACCCTGGCGGCATAAGCGTTCCGTCAAATAATAGGCAATTTTTCCCCCGCCCAGTATAAGCACACTCTGAACCCGCTGCTTTCTCTTTTTAACCCTGCTGCATATTTTATTTGTACTCTCCGTATTGCCCAGCAGGTAAATTGTATCTCCGGGCAAAATGAAATCCATACCGCCGGGAACAATCAGGTTCCCCTTCCGGGAAATGCCAACCACCAGGCAGGATTTGGGCAGCTCAATCTCCATCAGCTTTTTACCCGCGAAATGGCTGTGGGATTCGTCAATATTGAGTTCCAGCATCTGTACCTTTCCGTTGGCAAAGAGCTCCGTGTGCACCGGCAGATTAATGGTTAATAACCGCATAATTTCCAGCGAAGCCGCATATTCCGGGTTAATAACCAGATCAACTCCAAGGTCCTCCTTGGAAATTATCAGATCCCTGGCGTAATCCGGATCGCGTATCCTGGCGATGGTTCGCTGTATGCCCAGCCTTTTGGCGGTCATGCAGGAAATCATGTTGATTTCGTCACTGTTGGTCACCGCCACCAGCAGATCGCTGTCGCTTATGCCGGAATCCCTCATTAACTGGGCGCTGGAACCGTTTCCCCGGACAGTGAGCACATCCATTTTTTCCTGGATTTTATTCAGTTTAGCCTCATCACGATCAATAACCACTATGTCGTGCCCTTCTTCAGATAGCCTGCGGGTAATTTCCAGTCCTACCTTACCGGCACCAATGATAGTAATCTTCATGCGTGAGCACTCCTTGTTATAGTGGTACCTCTCTTACAATTTATAAACTCACCCGGATAACAAATCAAGTAATTTATTTTTTGAGTAGTCAAAATATATATAATTTAAAAATCTCACGGTTTTACCGTGAGTATAATGGGGACAGGCCTCTTTTAGGAAATTGCTATAGGAAAGGGGACAAACCTCTTTCCAAGGAATGTCCCCAATTAAAATTTATTCCGGCGACGACCTACTCTCCCAGGGGTTAACCCCAAGTACCATCGGCGCTGAAGGGCTTAACTACCGTGTTCGGGATGGGAAC
>NZ_BFAV01000158.1 GCF_002933875.1 Desulfocucumis palustris
CGCGTTTAAGAAGATGCCCACAACCCTCATCCAGGCCAAACTGGTGTCGTTTACCGCCATCAGTTCCTCATGCCGTTTAATTTTAATGGCCAGTTTGGGAAACTGCTGCGCCACGGAGGCGTCATCCCAGGCCAGTCTTAAAAGCTGAGCAAAGAAGGCCCCGTATTCGTAGTTTAAATTTTTTCCCAAACGGTGGAAGGCGGTATCCGGATCAAACCCTGCCTTAATGTCCCT
>NZ_BFAV01000159.1 GCF_002933875.1 Desulfocucumis palustris
AAACGAGCATAAGGGAGAACAGAAAAAGAAAACAGCCGGGTAATCCGCGTGGGGCCTACCGGCCTTCCATGCAAACATATGGGACTTTTATTTATGGCACAAAAGAACCGTCCCCTTGTGTATGACGCTTACCTCGGAACTGTCACCCCAGAATGATACCAATGATGAGCGTACCATGAAGAAAGGGGAGTTCACGAGAACTCCCCCTTTCCGCTGAAAAGGTAAATTAGATTGTTAAGGCATTTTATTAAGGGGTATTGTTAGTTACTGCGATCGGTGCGATAGTGGTTGCAAGAGGAGCTTGATAACCAGTAGTTAAAAAGCTGTCTGTGGTGTATGCTAGAGTAACAACGTTAGCATTGGTTACAGGTGCGGCAAGAGTTAAAGTGATA
Source organism: Desulfocucumis palustris (assembly GCF_002933875.1). Taxonomy (GTDB): domain Bacteria; phylum Bacillota; class Desulfotomaculia; order Desulfotomaculales; family Desulfocucumaceae; genus Desulfocucumis; species Desulfocucumis palustris. Next base: position 393 of record NZ_BFAV01000159.1, read on the forward strand.
GTATTACCGGAGATAACCCCATCACCAGTTGGGTTAACAGCTGGAGCAGCATCAATTACCACATCAAATGCAGCAGCAGTTGCAGTTCCCGTTACAGGGTTATTCATAGTAACTACTAAGGTGTCGCCATTAATTGCAGCGCTTACAATCTCAGGAGCCAATGTGTTTAGAGCCACGGCGGCAGTAGCGGCAGTAGCAGAAGGAAGAGTTATGCCGTCAACCCAAATCTGAACTGAAGCCTGGCCCTGGGGAATTGTTACAGAAGTTACGTTAGAACCAGCAGCACTGGTACGAATACCAGGTGTGCCAGGAGTGCCAAGAATGTTGTCAACTTGAACAGCAGTCAGGGTTATAGGAACAGTAGCAGCTACCAGGTTGTTACCTCCGTCAACTGCCTGGAGAGTAAAGGGCCCTACAACACCAGCGGTTGTGAAGTTGTATACTCTGTTAGTAGTACCATCTGGGTTCATCCCTAATACTGCGGCAGGAGCAGTAGCTGGAACAACAGTAATGGTCTTAGTAACTGCAGGTACCGCAGGGTTGGTTACGTTAGTAAATGTAAGAGTCGCAGTACCAGAATTTACTGCTGTGATGGCAGGAACGGGACCCACCGCAAAAGGACCTTCAACAAAACCATTAGTTACACCAGCGATGTCAAGAACATTTTCGTTAGAAGATGTTACACGAATAACATCAGTTGCGTTTGCCACTTGACCAATCGCGTTAACTGGCAACACATTGATTGCAGATCCTACAAAGGCAGCTAAATTTTGGCCAGCAGTCATGTTGCCATTAGGCCAAGTAATAACCTCAGTTGTGGGGTTAGGAATGCTACCAGCAGCTACGGCAGTGTTTGCCAAAACTAGACCTGTAGCGTAAGCAGAAGCATTAACAGCTGTAACAGTCACAACAGCAGGAACTCCGCCAGTTAAAGCACTCGTCAAAGTAAAGGCACTTCCAGCACTTGCAGCAGGTACTGCAACGGTTACAGTAGCTTGACCTTGTGCGTTGGTGGTAACGTTGTAGGGGTTAAGCACAGTCCACGCACTAGATCCAGCAATAGTTGCGTTAGCAGCGTTAGCTAAAAAGTAAACAGGTACATTACGGTTAGCAATTTGCAAGTCATTGCCAGCAATATCTTGAAGTTGCAATGTCAAAGTTACAGATTGACCAGCCATGGCAGTTTGAATAGCCTGGCCTACCCATGTGGCTGTACTTGCGCTACTCGTTACATAGGAATAAGTAGTAGTTTTGGCTACGTTCAAAACAGTGTCCCTTACAGTAATAGTAGGACTGGTAGCAGCAACTGCTGTATTAAGAACCGCTAATTGCAATCTGCCACCTACTAACGCGGAAACTTGAGGAGTTGTACCTAGGTAAACGCCGGGCTGTCCATTAGCATTCACAGTCCAGTAGTACAGACTGCTTGCAGCAGTTGTATTATCAGAGATGTTTAATGCGTCTGTACCAGCTACAGGCAGGCCATTAGTATCAACCAACTGAATAGTGATGCGGTTGAAGGCTGTGCCAGCAGGCAGGTTTGTACCGGCATTATCAGCATTGCACACAGCAGTCAAAGTAGCGGTTTCAGAAGTTACAGTGATGTCAGTAGCAGCAGTATTAATTACGCTTTGAATTTGAGCTGTGGCCGTGGTCAAGCCAGCTGCGGAAGCTGTAAGAGTAATAGCACCAGTTTGACCCATAATGGCAAAAATGTTAACAGTGCCGCCAGCGGCAGGAACAAATACGGACTGCGTAGTAACAGGTGCGCCACCTTGTTGGAAGGAAGCAGGACCAGTTAGGGTATAGGTCACATATTGAGCAGCAGGAGCGTTCATTGCTGCGCCATTCTGATCGGCATAACCTACGTTAAGGGTAGCTTGGGTGTTACCGTTAGCGCTTACGTATGCAGGGCCGCTTAAGGTTAATGCAGTCGCAGTACGTGCAACACTGGAAACCTGAACATTACCGTAATTCAAGCTGGTAGCAATAGGTTGACCGTTAGTGGACACTAAGGTTCCAACTGTGATCGATAAAGAGTCAGTACCGATTGAGCCAGCAGCAAAAGAAGTTGCAGTAAAGGTACCAACACCATTAGTTATGGTAACAGTTGCAGGAACAGCTACTGCTTGAGCTCCAGCTACAGGAGTACGCTGAGGAGCAGCAGTTCCATTAAAGTTGGTAACAACATTACCATTGGTATCTACAACGGATACAGTTATGTCAGCAGTATCAGTAGCGTTAGCTACTACAGAAGTCTTGCTAGCAGTAAAGGTTACACCAGCAGCAATGCCGCTTACCTGTATAGTTGCAGTTCCAACAACAGCACCGATGGTAGCAGTTACAGTGTATGAACCAGCAACAGTGGCAATAAACTTACCAGACTGGGTAAGGACAGCATTATCAGCATTGTCGCTGGTAATAGCCCATGTAACAGCGCCAGCGTCGGCAATTACGTTGCCTCCAGCGTCTTTAGCGACAGCAGTCAGGTCAACAGAAGTGCCTACGGGAACACTAGCAGCGCCAGTTATTTCAACTGTAGCAATAGTTCCTTCAGTTACGGTTACAGCGATAGGAGCGATTGCAGCGAATTCTTCGCCTTCTTTTGCGGCAGTTACGGTCAGCTCAGTAGAACCTTCCCTAACGCCAGTTACGGTGATAACACCATCAGCCTCGGTAGCAGTTGCAACAGTTTCGTCTGCAGATGTTACATCATAATCAACACCTTCTACAACTTCGCCATCCTTTTCAGCTGTCAGGGCAACGTTTTCTGTCTGATTGGCCTCAACAGTAACAGCAGCGGGATTAGCGGATAAACAAACTGTATTCCTATGATAATATCCAATATTTGCGTATCTTATGCACCAAGGGTTGCGAGGTTTTTTTGCCACACAACCTAAGCCAATCTAATGATAATGGAAATAATATTTCATTATCATAGGTTTACCTGAAGTAATTAAGATATTATAAGATGACCGCCTCGAGTTGCGTTTCTGCCGAAACACAAGAATCTTTTGCCACCGCTTTAATTTTTTCGAAAAAGAAAGGCAGTTAATCTGCCTTCAATAAGTCATTTTCAACATGGCATCTATCTCACGTCTATAGCCGTATTTTCTGAAAAAATCCACCAGTGCAACCTCGAAGATCTCCCTCTGGCTGACTTTTTTTTCCTGGCTGAAGTCCCGGACCATTTGGTCAAGCCGCTGCGACATGTGCACACCCTTTGTGATGAACCCCCCGGGTATGACAAACCTTGGGATGTTGTAGGAGTCATCTTGCCCGGAAAGCAGTTCCTCCAACTTATCCTGTTTGGCCGTCAACCACTCAAGCAGGGGCAGGTAGCGCGTTGCGTTCGGGAAGAGTCCGGCGTTGTTACTCCCGGTATAGTCTGTCTCCGCAGACTCCAGGCACTGCTCCCCAGACTTCTCTTCTGCAATATTTTCCTTTGCCCTGACGAAGTAGTTGGACTGCACTGGGTCCCACCTGTAGCCCTTTCCCGCCATGTAGGCCGCCATTTCCCTGTGGTCGCTGAACCGGAGTGTTTGGGCCGCCTTCTTGGCGCCGATGCCTTGACCGATCAGCTCAATTATTCTTGCCGCCCGGCCTAATGGCTCCTGCCTTGGACAGGGGCATGTCAATGCTTTTTCTTTGCATACCGGCAAATAGCGTCCGGCGTTCCGATCCCAGCGGAAGCCGTGCCTGGTCATCTTTATGTGGAGGGACTTGTAACCCTTGTAACCCAACTCCCTGGCCGCCTCTTCCCTGGTTTTTCCCTGCCCCAGCAGTCCCAGAATCTCTTCAACCCTGTGGTCATGTTTACGTGCTGGCATTATGCAATCCTCCCTGGGGCGGGGGCCGTTTTTCCCCCGCCTGATGCTTATGTACATCAAAGGCGATTTACTGAACTCACCAGGTCTTCCAGGCTGGTGTGGGTGTAAATGGATGTGGTTTTTAGTGACGCGTGGCCCAGCAGCTTCTGGATGTTGACGATGTTAACCTGTTTTTTTACCAACTGGCTGGCGAAGGAATGCCTCAGTATGTGGGGGGAGACTTTTTTGCCCAGCCCGGTTTTTTGGGCGGCCTTCTTCAGGCATTTGTCCACGTGAGCCCGGCATAGCCCGCCGGTGCGCGTAGCGAAAAACCTGTCCGTTCCGGTTGCGGGGCGCCGGGTGAGGTGGTCAACCAGGACCGGACGAAGCGACTTGCTTACCGGCACAAGCCGGCTCTTACCTCCTTTGCCATGTCTGACCCTGATGATTCCCTGGTCCAGGTCAATGTCGCCAAGGGTCAGGTTCAGGCACTCGCTTATCCGCAGGCCGGTGTAATATAGAAACAAGAACACTGACCGCATGAGCGGAGTGCTTGCATTGTCCGCTAACGCCATGACCTCCGCCTCTTCCAGGAACACTCGCTCTTTCTGCTCCAGCTTTACCGCTTCCACGCAGGCGGCGGGGTTGTCGCTACGATGACCTCGCCGCTGGCAGTAGTTGAAGAGGGTTCGCGCCACTGCCAGGGCCGACTTTCTGGTGGCCGGGGTCAGGCCCCTGCTGTACATGTGTCCCAGGTAGTCCTCCACGTCTGGGGTGGTGATGTCTTCAAGGTAGACATCACAGTTGAAGCGATCAGCCAGGTAGTTGTAAAAGTAGCGTGTGCGCTGCCGGTAGCTTCTTAGTGTAGCTTGGCTCCGGCCGATTGATTCCATGTGGGCAAGGAATAGATCAATTGCTTCCTTTAGCCGCAAGAACTTACACCTCCTATCTGTAAGGTACTGTGTACCAGGTGTTTTAAGGATGCCGGCTCTTATCCGGTATCCTTAATTAGCTTGCCCCATAAGCAGACCGGTTAACAACCTTTTGGGGGACAAATCAACACAAGGGGACGGTACTTTTGTGCTCAGGCTGGTATTGGGAATCCTTTTGGATCACCAATACCTCCCAAAAGGGGATGAGTCCCCACAACTTTAAAGCGCTAAAAAAATCAAATAATAGGAAATGATTACCTGATTTATATTAGCCAGCGGGTTTAGGACAGTCTGCCGATTTAAGTTGACATATGAGTATACAATTATGTAAACTAACATGTAGCAATGGATAATTAGGAGTGTTGATTTATGCCTAGCACCACAGTAAGGATTAGCCATTCTTCTTGGAAAGCGCTAAGGGAAATTGCGGTTCGGGCTGGCGAGCCGATGCAGACAGTTCTTGATAAAGCAATAGAAAATTATCGGCGAAAGTGTTTTCTGGAAGAGGCCAACAGGGCTTATGAAGCTCTTAGGAATAACCCGGAGGCATGGAAGGCCGAGCTTAATGAGCGGGCGGAATGGGATGTTACCTTAAATGACGGATTGCGAAAGGAAGATTGATTTTTTTGGAGCCGTCCCGTGGCGATATATGGCTTGTGGATCTTAACCCTGTTCGGGGGCATGAGCAGGCAGGCAAAAGGCCGGCCCTCGTTTTATCGGTGGATTTATTTAATAGTGGTCCGGCCGGTCTTGTTGTTGTATTGCCCATAACTACAAAGGAAAAAGGAATTCCTTTCCACGTGGAGGTCTTTCCACCAGAGGGTGGCCTAAAGGAAAATAGTTTTATTAAGTGTGAGGATATACGCTCTATTAGTAAGGACCGACTGTATAGGCGTTTAGGTACAGTGTCGCCGCTAATCCTGGAAGCTGTTGAAGACCGCATCCGTATTCTTTTAGGTTTTTAATAATGCGACAGGGGACGGTTATCGCTGTCGCAAAAAGGATGGCAAAGTATTTAGTTGCCTTTGAGTCCGGCTATATTGCGTATTTCCTCAACATCGGTCCCATATTGCCGGGCTACCACCGCGGTTAGAACTACTATTGACTCCTTCAATTCCCGCAACACAGGCTCGATCCTTACCAGCAGGTAACCTGCCACGATCATTGGAAAACCGTAATTGGCAGAGAGCTTAATGATTTCTTCCATAAGTATTGCCTGCCTCCTTTCCTTAAATATAGGTATCCTCTTTGATGCCGGGCCAACTCCCTCAATAGGTATCTCTGTTTCAAATGTTTAGCCAAAAACTATTGCCTCGATACTCAAGGCAACGGGCAAAACCGCCGGACGGCAAACAGGCGGCGCCGGAAAAGGGGAGTGCTCAGCCTCCCCCTGCATGCTAACCTGTCCGCTATCACTAATCCGCGTTATACATTTCATTTTCCGTGGTTTCGATCACCGCCGCCCTTTCCTTGGTGACCAGATCTCCACCGCTGGATGTGAAAATGTTTTTCGCGATAATTGTATCCATCACGGTGGTTACTTCAGCGGCTGTTACATCAGTCCTGGGGTCATCCATGGACATGGTTACCGTCCTCCCGGCTGTGTTGCGAAAAGACATTACCAGTCTTTGTGACATTTGAGGCCCTCCTTTCTATAAAAATTGGCTAAATATTATTACTGCTTAAACCACTTCCAGACGGCTAACGTCTACCTGGTACACCGCATTCAGTGGATTTTCCTGTAATCCCGCCAGGGCCGCGCCTACGTCGTAAACGTCCTGGGCCGCGGCAGCCGGTTTAATATTGTTCACGGTTCTGTTACGGTAAACCGGATTGCCGCTGTCGTCCACGCCGTGTTGAAGTTCCATCCTTAGCGAGGAAGAGGCGGTTATCTTATTTACTGCCATTTTGTTCACCTCCTGTCTTTTGATTGACTAAAATATATCACCATAATTACAATTTAACTAGCATATCTATATTTACATTATGTTATCAATTTTAATAGCGAAAAATGCGACAGGGGACGGTTCCCGCTGTCGCAAAAAGCTATGGTTTGGTGTCTGACGGTCCGCGAACCCTGGGGGAAAACGACCTCCTGGGTTTTTATTTTTTTGCTGTTTTTTTCCGGATTTTCTCCACCACGCCGGCTGGGATGGCCCGGTCGTCCCCCGCCGCCCAGTGTACCGCAGAATGTTAATCATGCGGTCACTTTATTTATGACTCTTACATTATATCAGCAGGATATTAAGCAGCGTTTAGGGATCTGGTATAATACTGGCAATAGGATTTAACAGGAAGGAGGCGGGCAGGATGAAATGGGGCGAAGTACGGAGACTCTACCCGAACCAGTACGTGCAGGTAAAAATAATTAAATCTAACGTTGATGGGAACGTAGAAAAAGTTGAAGAGGTTGCCATCATTCGCAGCATATCCGATCCAAAGGAGGCCACCGCGGAACTCATGAAGAGCAGGGGGGACACATTGGTTTACCATACCCGTAACGAAAAGATGGAGTTGGAGATCCGGAACCATCCCGGTTTCAGGGGGATTATATGAGAATGGCGATTGATTTCCGCGACGGCTTATTGTTTACAAAGCTATTGCTAACCTATCAGGCTAAGACCGGTGTAATTAATAATGTGGTTGTTGACACCGGTGCCACACATTCGATTCTCTCGCCGGATTCCGTTCGGGAGTTGGGGGTGGAATATGATGACAACGACCGGATTGTCACCAGTGTTGGTGTGGGCGGCAAACAATATGCTTTCGTTAAGACGGTAGATAAGGTTGAATTTGGTCCGTTCAGGGTGAACGGATGTAATATTGATTTTAGTGTGATTGACCCAGCAGGCAGGGTTAACGGACTTTTGGGATTGGACTTGCTGTCCAGGGTAGGCGCCGTAATCGACCTTAAAAATTTGTTGCTCTACGAGAGTCAATAGGCAATAAACTGCTCATTGAGAGAGCCCCCGGAGGGAACGCACCTCTGGAGGCTCTCTCTTTTTGTCAACCCCCGGGGTTTTTATCTTTTTTGCTGTTTTTTCCGGACTTCCTCCACCACGTCGGCGGGGATGGCCCGGTCGAACTGGATGGAGGCCCAGCCCTTCAGCCGGTCGTCCCCGGCTGCCCAGATGTCCCGCAGAATGTTAATCATGCGCTCAAGCTCCGGAGGGCCGGCACCGTCCCGGATCTTGTCAGCGGCAGCGGCGCCGGTCTCCGGTGCGGTGGTTTCGCCGAAGGGGGCTTTATTCTCGTTCAGAAAATACGGGGGGCCGTTTTGTCCGTTTTCATTCAGGGCCGTGCCGGGAACCGCCGCTTCATTCATTATGTTTATGACGGCCCGGAAGAAAGCCTGCTCGCCGAAACGGTCCTTCAGGCTTTTTAGAAGCTCATCGGGAGTGATGAACATTTCTCCCCGGCCGGTTTTTAACCACGTCTCATTTACACAGTAAATAAAATGAATCGACTTTATTAAAGGCTCCGACGGATTTCTGGTGCCCGTTTCAATGCCGGCAATATGGCCCCGGTCCACACCCAGGGGCGCCGCGAAACGTGCCTGGGTAAGGTTGAGAACGGTTCTTAATTCTTTTAATCGAATACCGATTTCTGTTTTCATGGCCGTGTTGACTCCGTCTTTGACATATGAAACATTGTTTATTGACAGTGTTGCATTGACGCACTATTATATATCCAGGGACTTCCACAGTTTGTATACAGTGGTTTTAGTAGATTTTATCAGAGAAAAAAGTGGGTGGCAATGGCAAGGAAATCTTAACTTTTGTTGCCGGCGCCGGCAAAAGGTTAATGGGGGGATTAAGTTTATGGGTGTCTATATAGGACTTGAGCTTATTCCGGAAGCTGTTTCCCGGACGGCCTGGGAAGACGCCTACAGGGAGACCCTGCTCCTGATAAATGCCTTTCCCTTCGTGCGCTTAAAATCGGAATCCATAGAGGGCCGGGAGGTGTTAACCTATGTCCGGGAACCGGAGTGCCATAGGGATGAGCCAGGCAAACGGCACTGGCACATTTGCGGCGATATTGTCAGCAAAAAAACAGGTGAGGGTTTTATTCTTTATTATGACTTCGCCCGTTACCGTCCCGGGCCGTCCGGCTGGGAGCGGCGGAAAGGACGTCCCTCCGCCGGGGTTGCCGGGGATATTCTGGTGGAAATTGCCAATGAGGAAAATACCATTAGCATTTTTAATGGAAATACCCGGGGACATCCCTATCATATTTACGTTCTGGCCATTGCCATGCTGCTGGAAACACGTTTTGCCCCCCATGCGGCGGTAACCGGCGATATTACCTGCCGCCAGGCGGAAAGCGCCAAAGAATGGGCGGATGCGCTTCTTGAAAAGCCGGTGGATATTCCGGTCAGGGTGGACAAGGAGCGCCTTTATCAGCGATTGAGCAATTACTTCCGGGGAGTTGACCTGTTTTCTGTTTTTTTTAGACTATGCCTGGGAAGGCCTGAGGGTTTCGGAGTATTTCTACTGGCCAAAAATCCGCACATTTATAGGGAATGGTTAATGCGGGCGTTAAAGGGCTACTCGTCTCCAAGGGTATTGGGGGCAATTGATTTGATGATTGATTGGCTGAACTGCACCGGTGACCTGGCTGAACTGTGCCGGATGGCCTGCCTGGAGGAAAAAGGGCCTCTCTATGACCCCCTGGAATTTGCCCCGGCCCTTTGCGGCACCTGGCTGCCCATATCTCCGGAGAAGTACGGGTTTATGAATATTTTTTCCCGCCCGGCTGAACTCCCGGAAACGGCACGCCGGCAGTTCGGCAATATCCTGCTGGATATTGGTTTTAAGGGCAGGAAAATAAATTGTTACCGGGAAAAGTCGGAAGTAATATCCGTTTTTAAAAAATTATTTCCGGAGCAAATTGACAGCCTGGGAAAAGCCGTCAATGATAGCATAGAAATAATTGAAGCCAGGCTGGCGGCATTTTCAGAACAGATCGGGCCGGTTTACTCAACAATCCATGCTCCGGACGGAGAGAGAAGCCAATTCATGGATGATTGTGATTTACTTCTTTACTATGACAATAATATTAAAATCACGGAAAGGCAAAAGAAGAATCTTGAGCTGCTGGCCTATAAAGGTAAATTAATGCTGAGCCTGTTTCAGCATGACAGGGAACCCATTGAAGCTTTAAACCTCGGCAACCTGCAGCTTCTCGCAGGGGCGGTGTCCCAGCTGGGTTTGGCCCTGACGGAGGACGCCTGGGAGTGGATCAGGAAGGAAACCAATGAGGATGTTATCCGGCTGCTGGTGGTTTTTAGCGCTTTTGAGCTGGTGTTTAAGACCTGTGACAATGTTTTGAGAGCCCTGCTGGAGAATAGAACTTTATGCAATAAAATATTGCGGCTGATGGAGGATCCGGAGGCCATGGCCGGAGTCCGGGCCGATTTAAATAATAAACAAAGCGGGGACGGCCCGGAGTTGTCTTAACCATAACACCTGGCCGTCCCCTCTATATTCGGTTATTTCCCTTAATAGACATTGATGCTCAGTGTCTTTTTCAGGCTGCCGAAGGTTACGGTTATTTTGGCGGTTCCCTTGGCCACTCCTTCCAGCACACCGTCATTAACTTTGCATATCTTGGTGTTGGAGGATTTTATGGTGGCGGTTTCGGTTACATCTTCCTTCTTTCCGTCCGAGTATACGGCTGTAACGGTGATGTCCGTGTCCTTTCCTTTTTTGATTTTCAGTGTCCCGGTATCAACTGTTATTTTTGACAGTTTAGGGTTAACCACCACGGGAATCTCCAGGGTTCTATTGTTGTAGGTTACGGTGACCCTGGTTTCGCCTTTTCCCTTCGGAGTGGCCTTTCCTTTACTGCTTACGGTAACAATTTTTGTGTTTAATGACAAATAGGTGCATTTATCGGTAATTTTAGTCTTTTTGCCGTTATTATCTGTTATATAAACGTTGATTTGCACATCCTTGCCGTCCACTTCAAGGGCAAGATTTTCAGGGGTTACGGAGATATTTTCAAGGGGATTGCCGTTAGTACTGATATCCACGGGTATTTGCACTTCCTTGCCGCCATACCCGGCGGTGATAACCGCCTTTCCCTGCGCCACGCCAATTACTTTGCCTGAATCCACCACCGCCACTTCGGTATTGTTTGACTTCCAGGTTGTTAAATCAGTGACATCTTCTATCACACCATCGTTCCGGGTGGCGGAAATATAGAACAGTTTGGAATCTCCGATTTTTATGGCGGCGCTATCGGGGTAGGCTTTTAATTCTTTTATCCCCTTGCCGTCAGGAGTTACGTTTACGGTACAATAAGCAACCCTGTCCTGGTATTTGGCTGAAATTATGGTGGTTCCGGTTTGTTTGGCGGTAACTTCGCCATTAAGCACCGTGGCAAAGGCCTTAATGCTGCTGAACCACTCGGCGCCGGTGACAACACGGCTTGTTCCGTCATTATATTTGGCCGTGAGGGTTAATGTGCCGGTGGCACCCTCCTGCAGTTCCAAAACCTCCGGTTCTATGGAAAGAGCAGCCAAGCCGTCTTTTTGTTTGACGACATCTATTAATACCGCTGCCGCCTTGCCGGAATAGGTAGCGTTAACAACCGCCGATCCCTGTGATATTCCTCTGACCGTCCCTTGCTCCACGGCTACCGTTGACGGCATGGAGCTGGCCCATATAACGTCCGGATTGTTGAGTACTTCGGTGCTGTTGTCATTATAATGGGCGGTTACCACTATGTTGGCGGTATCCCCTATAAATAGGCTGAGGCTGCCGGGACTGGCGGAGATATATTCAAGGGTTTTGGCGGAGGAAGCGTTCAGTGATTGCAATGGCGAGGCGGATGCTATGCCGGCGGAGGATACGAATATAAGGCTGAGCAACAAAAGGGATAAAAATCTGATAAACTTTTTGTTTGTTTTCATAATTGTTCTCCCCATTTATTTTTATTTTTACAAGATTTACATATGTATTTACATACTACATTAAGGTAGATTATTCCTGCCTTTGAAAAAAGATTTAACCGGGATGGCCGGGCCGTGGTAGCCCGGGGGCGGTTCCAGCGCTGTCATCCGGCATTATCCCGGGGGTGTGCCGGCAAAAAAATTGGATTTGCAAAAATCGTCTAATAGGGGAACTAAAATTAAAAAAAATGGGTCTAATATAAATACATAAGTTTTAAAAGGAAGGCTAGCGAGGTTTGGATATGAAGTGGCAGTTGGGCGACGAGCTTGACAACCGTATAAAGCAATATGACGGTTGGCTGGATTTAATAGACATTGAGGCCCCTGATGAGCAGGGTGTATTTGTGTTTGTTTCCGACGGTCTTGATGTTCGATACGTGGGCAGCGCGAAGGAAAGTCTGGACAAGGAAATAAATGCTGCCGTCAATAATGGCAAATCCGGCGGCGCGTCCATGTATTCCTGGTATGTTACCCTTTCGTATAAAGATGCCGAAAGCTTGTCGGGTTCCTGGATTGAAAAGTATCGGCCGGCTAATTGCAAAGGTTGACGGTTCCGTTTGCGGCGGTGCTGGTTTTTGCGTTAAAAAGGGGCTGACTGGTGAGTCGCCCCTTTTATTATGGCTTGCCTTATTGCTCCGTTGAAAAAGAAATAAGCACATCCCCGGCCGGTGAGACCTCCCCGGTCTTTTTGTCCTTTACCGCCCTGGCCTTGCTCCATTTGCCGTTGCTAAATCCGGTTATTCCCGGTTGCGCTTGCTCCAGCCGCTCGCCTCATCGGTTTTTGCCGCTTGATTTGTCCGGCCCGCTGCGGCTCCGGGACAGCCAAGCAGCAAACAGAGCGGTACCGCGAATAGCAGTTTTCCTTTCAGCCTAATGCCTCTAAAATTCATGTTTTAATCCCCCCGTATTTTGTCCGGCTCTATTTTGTCATATATCCCCAGGCTGCAAAATCACCCTAAATTGATGATGGTGAAATAGAAGCAAAGATAATCAGCCAGGTAAAGAATGACTATTGCGGTGTGCCGCCAAAATTTCAAATACGCACCCGGGAAATGTGCAAGAGCGGCTTCCTTTTTCCAAAACAAGGCAGAGTGCAGTACAGCGGGCGTTTTGCGGGCATTATTTTTAATGTAAAATTAAGACTAAACATGAAGGAAAATAGCGTTTTATGGAGTAATGAAGCTCAAATATTTTAATTATAAATATATTCTTTTAGTAAAAGAGGAACGGAGAAATATGAAAAAAGCGTATTTATTACTGGCTGCGCTATTGATGGTGACAATGCTTTTTCTGACAGCCTGTCCGGCCATGGCCGTTTCTTCTCCGGCAGCATTGTTTTCAGATGTCCCGGAAAGCGAAGCCAACCATCTATTCATTAACTACCTGGCCAATAAAGGGCTGGTCAAAGGTTACCCGGACGGGACCTTCAGGCCCAATGAAGGGCTGACCCGGGCCGAGGCCGCGGCCATGCTCACCTACGCCCTGGGATTGGCCGGCGAAGCGCCCTGGACGGCGGGGTTCACCGACGTGCCCTCCGGCCACTGGGCGGCAAAAAGCATTTGGCTGGCCTATAATGCCGGGATAATAAAAGGATACCCCGACGGAACCTTCCGCCCGGAAGCGGAACTTACCCGGGCGGAGGGCATCAGCCTGGCCCTGAGACTGACGAAGCAGCCCGACCCCGGGACGGCGCAGTTGCAAATGGATGACCTGCCCCCCGGACACTGGGCCTCTCGCCCGGCGGCAATAGCCGTATCCGCGGGAATGATAGGCCTTTCTGAAGACAACAGGAACTTTTATCCCGACGCCGCCATAACCCGTGGGGATTTCAGCCGCGCCCTGGCAGTTATACTTACCAGGGACCCGGAAAACTACAAAACCCCACTGGCCGGGGAACTGGAGGTTGTAAAGGGATCCATAACCTTCATAAGAGATAATGTAAAAACCGCCCTGGAAGTTAACCGGAAAAAAGCCCTGCAACCCGGGGATGTAATAATAACGGGAAATGACGGCGCGGCGGAAATACAATACCCCGACGGCACCGGCTTGAGGCTGGAAGGGGACACGGAACTGGAAATAAAGGAAGCCGTGGGCCGCAGCTACATAAAGAACGGGGGAATACCCGGCCAGGCGGTGGAATGGCTGAACATAGGGCTAAAAAGGGGAAAACTCTTCGGCGCCCTGGCAACCAGCTATAACACCCCCGCCCGGAGCAGCGAAGCAAGTGAAGGAACCGGACAAAACCAGATTACAGGAAAAAGCAGGTATATTCTGCTGGCATCACTGGACGACGGGGCGGCCCTGGAAAGCATCGGCATAAAAAAACTGGCGGCAAACCAGCCCTCCCCGGCGGGACAGGGTGCGGGGAATAAAAACATGCCCTGGTGGGAAGTATCCCAGACCAAACGGGCAAAGGTCAAAGTGGACATGCCCTGGGGAGTTGCCGCCATACGGGGAACCTTCTGGCAAAACTCGGTGCACGGGGACGGCAGCTCCAGCACCAGCCTGTTGACCGGTGAGGGAGAAGTAACTTCGGGGGATGAGACAGTGGGCCTGACAGGGGGACAGTCCACCGGGATAACAGGCCCGGGAGCCCCGCCGTCACCCCCTGCCCCCAACGGTCCGGAAGAAAACCAGGAATGGCTGAACGAAAGCCAGTGGGTGCAGCAACAAGCCCAACAAATACAGCAAAACCAGGAAGCGCAGACACCTCCGCCGCCGCCTGCCCAGCAGGGGTCACCGGGGGTGCCGCCCGCCCCGGAACAGCCGCCCCAGTCGGCCCAGCAGCCTCCGCAGGCAACGCAGCCGCCGGACATAACGCAAACAATAGATAGCGCCCTGCAGCAAGCCGGCCGGAATTCTAGCGGCAACCCCGGCGCCTCCTCCCCGGATAATCCCGGCAATACCGGCGCTTCCTCACCCGGAGGAGGTGGTGGAGGAGGCGGCGGCGGGTCGTCGAATAGAACCGCCGCCCAGGTGGCGGAAAGAATCACATCCATCTCCGCCCCGGTGGTCAACGCCACCAGCCTTACGCTGCCGGACGTGCCCTCGGGCTTTACGGTAACCATAAAAACCACCGACAACCCGGATATAATCACCCTGGACGGAAAAATAAGGCCCCAGGGGACAGCCGCGTCAGTAAACCTTGTGCTGACCGTGACCAAAAGATCCGACAACACCGTGGCGGACACCATAGTAATATCCGTAACGGTGCCGGCAAAAATGACCGCCAGGGAAGTGGCCGACGGAATAACCTCCATAGAAGCGCCGCTGCCCAACATAAAAAGGCTTACCCTGCCCCAGATGCCCGGCGGATTTGCCATAGCCATAAAAAGCACCGGCAACCCGGCGGTAATAGCCACGGATTGCAAAATCACCCCGCCGGAGGAGGAAACCCCGGTGCTGCTGGTATTGGAGATAAGCAGCACGGTAATAGATGACAAAGCGCTAACATCACCAATAACCGTAATAGTGCCCGCCCTGGCCCGTACGGCCCAGGAAGTGGCGGCGTCAATCACGGGCATAACGGCCCCGGCCAGGGACGCCACGGAGTTGACGCTGCCCGGGATGCCGGCGGGATTCAGAATAGGCATAAAAACCAGCAGCAACTTGGAGGTAATAAAGCTTAACGCCAGGATTGCCCCGCCGGATGAAGAAACAACGGTACAACTGGTTTTGACCGTAACTAAAACCTCCGACAGAACCACCGCGGACACCGCCGTTTTGCCGGTGGTGGTGCCGGCGGCCACACTGACGGCGGAAAGGGTGGCTAAAAAGATAACCGCCATACCCCAGCCCGCGCCGGGGGACAAGCAGTTAACCCTGCCCGTGGTGCCCCAGGGATTTGCGGTAAGCATAAAGACAAGTGACAAACCGGAAGTAATAGCCCTGGACGGAAAGATAAATCCCGGGGAAAAACAGCAAACGGTAACCATAGTATTAACGGTGACCAGGCTTTCGGACGGCACCAAAGCGGACACAGCAGCCCTGCCGGTGGTGGTCCCCACCGGGGGCTTGACTGCGGCCCAGGTGGCGGCGGGAATAACGGGAATTGCATCCCCGTCCCAGGGAGATGCGGTCATAACACTGCCCGCGGTGCCGGAAGGCTTTACCGTGTCCATAAAAAGCTCCAGCAATCCCGGGGTAATCAGCCCGGGCGGGGCCATTACCCCCGGGGAGACCGATATGGTGGTTTACCTGGTGCTTACCGTCACTAAGCTTTCGGACAACACCACGGCGGATACCTCGACCCTGCCGGTGATTGTGCCGGCAAGGCCCGTGGTTAACCCGCCGCCGGATCCGCCGCCCGCTCCTGAACCGTCGGTATTGGTGTGTAATGTGACTACGATAGCCGCTAGTCAATTAGTCTACCAGATCTTTAATCTATCAATTACAGGGGATACTTTTAAAGATAATATTACCGTTAATGATATAGCTTTGGGTGGGGATTTATGCAGTCTCACAGTAGTGGAGGTTTTCAAAAATACTGATGGAACTTTATATGTTGAGTTGGAAGGTGTCCTTGAGCGAGTAACAGGAACAGGTACTATTAATATTGCCGGCACCGGATTGGCAAGCGGGAAGGAAAGTGAAACAGCCCTCTTAAATGTTCTTTGGCAGGTCACATCGGGAGTAACCCTGCGCTCCGCAAACCAGGCAGAATTAGACATCCTGAAGGAACTGCCCGGCAATCAAGATTTGACAGCTGGCGCTGCATTGAATGTAATTGAAGAAATTGTCCAGCCACAATCTGTTCGGGAAGAGGCGACTTATAAACTAATTTTATGGAATGATGCGGGATTTTCCACAACAATCCTTGATCACTTTATTCCAACAGAGATAACCGACCTTCCTCAGGCGTTTGATACTTCTGTAATTATATCGACCGGGCCGGGAGAATTTTATGTTCTGGTATTATTCATTAATTCAGAAAAGCAATTGGTAGGATATTACCAGACTCCGGATGCGGTGGAATTTAGCGCTCCGGGCACAGTAACCGGGCTAAACGTGACAGCGGACAACACAGCGCCTTTGGCCCCCTGCGTTCAATACACCGTGAACTTTAACACCAGTGAAGACGGGGCGCTGACAGACGGCATAGGGACCATTACCGTAATCTTCCCAAATGGGTACATAGTGCCGGAATTAATCGCCAGCGGTAACGTACTAGTGTATGAAATGCCGTCTAGCATCGTCTCAGTGACAGGACAGGAGGTAACCATAACCACTCCTGTTTATATTGACGGAGGCGAGCCGGTTCAGGTAAGGTTTTTAAATGCGGCGGGCATAGGAAACCCGGAATCAAGCGGCATGCAAACATTCAGTGTGCACACATCGGCGGACCCGGTGTACGCAACATGTGACGTAGCCATTGGCATGCCGGTAATAACCGGTGTAATGACTATACCTGCGCCGCTGCATCAAGGTTATGTTGGAACGCCTGAGTTTATTATCAATGGTGCTAACTTGAGCTCTGCTTCCGGACTGACTGTTGCCGGGCAAAATTTATCAATAAACAACAATACGCCGGAGCAAATTGTAGTCACCTTGCCAAACGATATACCGACCGGAAACTATGGTATTGTTGTGGCCATCGGCTCAGACAATATAACTTTTGACAATGCGCTTGTTATTAGAGAAGAGCCATCGGTTACAGAAGATAACTGGCCGGTTTATGTGCTGGATGGTGCCACCGGTGAGCCGGTGAAAATGCCAGGAGTGGTGGGTCTGGACGACGCTCCTGTGGTAAAAACCGGCGAGTATCCAACTAATGGTAATGCAACCTGGTATGACGATGGGGATACGCTTGCGTTCACTCCGGCTTATGGATTAGCTGCTGGCAAATATGATGTGGTGGCAACAAATAGTGACGGAACATCAGTTCCAATTGAAGATGGTCTGGTGGTGCTGCCGGGAGAAAAAGTTGGAGAGTTTACAGACGGAACTGGCCCTGGAGTGATAAATTGCATTGTGCCGCTGGAAGATACATCATCTCCTTCGGGAAGCGTATATCTGGTAAAAGCGGGTTCGGTGCCGGAAGCAACAGACATAGCCAGATGGTATGGATCAAATACAACTGAGATATGGGACGCTACAGAATCTACAGTAGTGGGTTCAATTACAACAACTCTTAGAGGAAGCGGTGGCAATCTATACGCGGTGTGGGTTTCAGAAGCGGGAGAAGTGGAAGATGCCGTATTGCTGTTTGAAGTAGACGCTCTCTCGGATGGAGCCCTTGGTCCGCCAACAGTAGAAAGCATCGATTATTACGATAATACTACAATAATCATAACCTTCACCGAAGACTTGGCTAACTCTTCTTTGACAGGTAAACAAAGCGCGTTTACGGTCATTGATTCTGCAGACCCGCCAGAGCAATATGAAGTAACGTCTACCTCAGAGGGAGTGGAAGCTAACCAAATAGTGCTGACCGTGGAGGACTTTTCGGAAGTTACAGATGCTCTGAAAATAAGCTACGATGCTGATGATGAGAACGGAGACCTGGAAGGTTTTGGAGGCGTTGTGGAAAGCTTCATAGAATTACCTTTTTATCCTAATGGCGTGTGATCACAATTGACTGTACCGGATACCTAAGTTATTAAGTTAATACCGTAGCCTCCGGGTTTGCCGGATTGTAAGCGTAAAAGAAGCCCCACCTTTTAGAGAAGGTGGGGCTTCAATATTCTTAAATTATAATAAAGGGGCCGTATACGGTATATATTATGGGCGGAGTCTATCCTGAATGTACCGGGTTTTGAAGTCACTTTCAAACAAGCTGAATTCTACCGGCATTTACCTCTGGCAGCTAATAATGAAGAAAGCCGGCCATCGTTTATACCGGTGGCCGGTTCCTTCAAGATTAAGTTTAAATTTTATTTATATTTTTTCTTAACTTCTAGTTCCCTTTATAATTGCCCGTGCCTCGTCGGCAGTACCTGCCGTGTATATGCTGTTCATTATTCTGTTCAGCTCATCCAGGCTGGAAATGCTTCTCACCTGTTGCTGCAGGTCCAGTGAAGCTGTGTCAAATTTGACTTCAAGGTACTTGCAGATGGCTTCTTGAGCCATTTCTGCTTTGCCTTCCGCCCTGCCTTCTGCCTTACCTTCCGCCTTGCCCTCCGCCTTGCCCTCCGCCTTGCCGGCAATTCTGGCCCTGGCCTCGGCATCCTTAACCCATTCCTGGAAAATCGGTGATTCCATTACCATTTCCCCCCTTATCATAGACAGTACCATGTCCGACGGGTACCTGCCACCGGCCAGTATTGCCATGGCGGCCAGCAGGTTTAGTTGCAGCGTTTCGTCCTGTATCTCCTGAACCGCCCTTATGCATTCTTTGAGCACCTGCTCGGGACTCTCTTCCTCCTTCTCACCCTTCATCAGCGGCAGTAGCGGGTATAGCCCAGCCAGCCTTGCTGACATCACCGGCTGTCTGGGCTTATATATTTTACCATATGGCCACCTGTTTTCTAAATGCCGGTTTATTTTTCCTGCCTTCCGCCCCCCTTTTTTAGTTCCGTGACAATTGATCCGCTTCGTATTCATGCCGCGGGCAGGCAAATTTAACGGATTGGCCTTAAGAAATTGTGTATAAATGACGAATTAATATATGTAATAAAATTATGGGGGGGAGATTATTGGGTCGATTAAGGTTTTGGGGTTTGCTTTTATGTCTCATGGTTTTTTTGAGTGTTCCTGTTGGCCCGGCGGATGCGTCTGAAATAAAAAGTCTCAGTTTTAACGTAAAAGAACTTGTGGTCAGTGACACTCTGGCCGCCACCACGCCCGAGGAAATGGGAATTATATTGCAGGCGACATACACGGACGGGAGCGTGGAGGATGTTACCGCTGAGTGCCAGTTCACCACCACCAAAACTGATGTGATAGAGTACTCCAGCGGCCTGCTCAATATTAAAAAAGCGGGCAAAGGTGTACTCGAGGCCAGTTACGGGGAAAAGAAGGCTAAAATTAACATAAACGTCTTGGGGAATATTGCTACCTTTGAAGTTTCTCCCGATGTAACAATAACAAACACCTTACAGGCCGGGTCAAGTTTGAAAGGAAAGGCTTATTTGACCTTTTCCGGCCAGAACAAGACTCTGGATGTTTCCAAGTATTGCGCCTGGACCAGCGATGATGAGTCCGTGGTTACGGTGAAAAACGGCGCCATCAAAGCTGTCGGCGTCGGGCAGACCCAGGTTCATGTTGACTTCAGTCTGCCCGGCTACGCAGGAGAAACACAGAAGACAATCGACATAGCGGTTATAGCAAAAATTAAAAAGCTCACCTCCGAAGAAAAAGAATACAATGTAATCAAGGGCACCAAGCTCAAACTGCCTGTGATATACGCCGAGACCTCGGAGGGCACTTCCGAGATTGATGCCGAATTTAAAATCAGCAACAAAAAAATATTGGAAATCAATTCCGAGACCAATGAATTTACTGCTCTCGCCACAGGCACCGCCTACCTGAGCGCCAGCTACGCGGGCAAAACAGTCAGGGTGACGGTAAGGGTTACGAATGCTTCCGCCGACC
Organism: Desulfocucumis palustris; assembly: GCF_002933875.1. GTDB lineage: Bacteria > Bacillota > Desulfotomaculia > Desulfotomaculales > Desulfocucumaceae > Desulfocucumis > Desulfocucumis palustris. Next base: position 20,621 of record NZ_BFAV01000159.1, read on the forward strand.
CTCTGACATTCAAGCCGGTCAGCCCGGCCAGTGTTTCCATTGGTAAAAGTATATCAATGCCCCAGGTGTATCAGGGAAAAAATAACATTACAAAATTTGTTGCTTATGAAAACAAAAGCCCGGACAGTATCAATATTGAAAACAACAAAATCTATGGCCTGGCGGTGGACCCCGCGGCCACAATTCAATACTCCTTCAACGGGATAAGTTCCAATTATATAGTTAATGTGGCTGAATCCTATAAAGACCTGAAGGTTTCACCCAGCCCGGTCAATATGAATGCCAATGAAGCGGTTCAGCTGCAATGCACGGCCAAAAACTCGGCAGGTGAAGTAATAAGTGTGGGCAGCGCCAACGGCTTAAAGTTTTCTTCCTCGGACGAGGATAAGGTTATGGTTAGCGCTGAAGGTTTGATTACCGCGGTTTCTCCTGGCATGGGAGTTAAAATTACGGTTTCCCTGGGTAATCTCAAGTCCACGGTAACAGTCAATGCGGCTCCTTCATCGGGAATGAGCCTGACCACCTCCAGCGCCTATTCAGGGACTTCCATTGGCAGTTATACCCTTCCGGCCGGGGATAAGGCAAATATTTACGCCTGGGCCACAGACGCTGCCAATGCCACGAATATAACCTCATATTGCAGTTGGGTGGTTGGAAACAGCGATATTCTTACTGTAAGCAACGGATTAATACAGGCCAAAAAACCGGGACAGACCGATATAGTTGTAACTTACGGCCAAAAAACCGCAAGGCTTGTTGTGACGGTAACCACCTCGTTCACCCTGGCAGCCGAGGTGAACAGTATTACCCTGTATGGCACCGATGATGACAATACCGACTTGCCCGGGCTGACGGTAACCTACGCCGATGGAGTGGTGGTCCAATTGGCTAATAACGGTGAGGGCATTACCTGGTCTTCCTCTAATGCCAATATTGCGGCCATTTCCGGCACTAAAATTGATGCAAGGCGTATTGGAAGCACCAAGATAAACGGGGAATACAAGGGCAAGAAAGTTGTCATTGACGTAACGGTTAAAAGCACGGTAAAAAGCATTTACGCTTCGTCAAACAGCATAACGCTGGTCCAGGGCGGCACTTCTCCTTTCAGGATTTATGCCATTTTGGAGGACAACACCAACTCCGAGGTTACCGGCCAGTGCACTTTCGCCTATAGTCCCAATGACGGAAAAGTTGTCGTTGACCCGGCCGCGGGCACGGTGACCGCAGCTGATGACTCGCAAAAATTAAATTACACAATTACGGTAACTTATAAAACTCAAACCGTACCGGTAACGGTAACGGTGGTGGATGCGGTAAGCAGCTTCTATTGTGATATTGACAATAAAGTGGAGAGCCCGTATTCAATCCCCTTAACCGGTGATTCGGAGGGAATGTTCACGGTAAGAATATATCCCGGCAATACTGCCGCAATAACATTATGCGCCGATGGCAGTCCCCTGTCGGCTTCCGCCCAGGCTCTGGCCGAGGTTATCAGTTCCTATCCGTCGAGAATTAAAGCGGCGTATAATACCGGTACCAATAAATGGGAGATAACCGCTTTGGGCGGTAACGATTCAACAGCCAGCATTTATGTGCGCTACCAGGGTAAGCTGGTGAAGTTTAAGGCGATTATCAAATCCACGTCCGCATCTCCGCCCAAGTTCATAACAAGTTACCCCGGAACGTCAAACATCACCCAGACATCGTTTGACCTGGTGGTACAGTTAAATGAATTAGGCAAAGCCTATTACGTAGTGGTGGCCAACGATGCGAACGCTCCGTCGGCAGCGGAGGTTAAAAACGGTAAAGCCTATGGCGGCGCGGCTGCTATCGCCTCCGGCAGTATAGACGTTGACCAGGCGGCCACGAACAAGTCCGCGACTATCAATATGGGTCTTAGCGCCGATACGGACTACGATATTTTCGTGGTGGCCGAGGATAACGACAGTACGCCAAACCTGCAGGCCGTCCCGGTAAAGGCGGAAGTTAAAACACTGCCATTGCCGGCCCTTACCGTGGGCAGCGATACAATCAGTGAGGACGCGGCCAACGACGGAAGTATAACAGCAACCCAGGTAATTACACTGGCCAACGGAATATTTGCCTCTGATATGAGCACAGGTGTGAGCGTGAATAACCTGCCCTCGGGCATGGGAATAAGTGTCACACGCGATTCAGACACACAAATCACCATTGTTTTTACAGGCAAGGCGAATAATCACCTTAACGCCAACGACGTTAATAACGCAAGCGTAACCGTGCTGCAGGCAAAAATAACCGGAGCGGTTTCTGATGTGACGTCGAATAGTTTTACTCTTGACTTTGACGATTCTCCGGTAAGTGACTTTACGGCTGTAACTGATGATTCCAGTGCGGGTGGCTCCGGGCAATGGACATTGACGGTCACACCGCATACTGCGCTGGCTGGCGCCGACGCTGTTGTTATAACCACGTCGGATGCTGATTTTGCGCTGACCAGTGTGGCTGACGGTGATGTAACCGTAAACACGGACGACACTCCCAACCTGAAAACTTCTGCTGCTGTCAGCGACAACGGGAACGGCACCCATAGCCTTACCATCACCGTGAATGTCGCCGTTGACGCGGAGGAAGCAATCACCGTTACAATAGCGGACGACGAGATTACCAACCCCGACGCCGGCACTTATGCCAGTGCCTTCGGCGTGAAAACAAACAGGGACACTATCAGCAAAGACGCTTCTGTGACAATCAACTAGAACTTTAGGGTGCCCGCTGCCAAATTAAGTTACGGGCAGCCCTTGGCAGCCAAGCCGGGTTTTACGGCGGGAGCCCCGGAGGAACGAACCTCCGGGAGCTCTCTTTTTCTCCGGGCGGCGCCCGGGGAAATTGATATTATTTACATTGTGTTTACATTCTGGAAGTTTTCATTTTACATTAAATTATTAGCATGAGATCAAGTTGCAGAAAGGCGGTGGTCAGGACTTCAAATGAATGAAAGCAATCACTGTATATTGGAGCTGAGTTTACCGTCTGATTTATTTGAAAAATTAAAAAGAATAAAGGATCAAACTGGGAAAAGTATTGATCAAATCATTATGGAAGTGGCGGAAAAATTTTTATTGGAAACGGAAAGTTGACTATTGTCTTAAGGTTATTGTTGTAAAGCCCGGGTAGCCCCGGGTTTTTATTTTTATGCCGATATTCTTAATAATGCCTGAATAATTCTGCTAGTAATTTAATAAGAGGATTTTTTGCAGGCTATGTAGAAAATTACATGGCAATAAAAATCAAACATTATAGAATTATTTGTGGAAATATGTTCCAGTTTTCCATCATTAATTGGTTGATTAATTTTCCAAGGAGCCAAAACATGTTTATTAAAAAATGCGCAATATTTTTATGTGTATCCATGGCTTTAACTTTCTTTCAGTGCGGGGACGCCGCTTTGGCGGCCACAGCCTCAAAGATGGACAGTTACCTTTCCTTTCAGCTGAAGAATAAACTGGAACGGGCGTCCCAGAAAACCCCTTTTTCCATCTCTTCCGAAGGAACGGCGGAGGAGCAAAGCCTGTACATATATTTTTCCAAGGAACCCACGTCCCGGCAGCTGGAAGATTTGTCCTCAATGGGTATCAAGGTTTACCCGGACTCCTGGCTCTCCCCGCCGGGTTCCGGCGAAGGCTTTCTTTTAGCCTCCTCCCCGGTGGACAAACTGCCCCTTCTGGCCGGTAAAGACTACGTGGTCAGGCTTACCTCGGCGGAAAAGAAGCTAAAACCCTATAACGACCTGGCCGCCCAAAAAATAGGGGCCGATATTGTCCGCGAAAGTCTTAATTATGACGGCTCCGGGGTTAAGGTGGCTGTTCTTGATTCCGGGCTTGACCTGGGGCATAAGGATATCGCGGCTCCAATTCAGAAAAAGGATTATTCCAATTACCCCAAACTTGACAGTGGAATTGAAGATATGGTCAGCGGTCACGGCACCCATGTAACAGGAAGCGCCGTGGGCAGGGGGACCCTTTCCGGCGGCAGGTACAAGGGGATGGCTCCCGGCGCGGACCTCATATTTCTTAAAATAGGCGACGATGATACGGGAGATGCCACCAGCGCGGCCATGGTGCACGCCATAAAGGATGCCCGGGACGTTTACGGAGCGGATATTATAAATATCAGCTACGGCGGCTGGAGCGATTATCACGACGGGTCGGATGAAATATGCCGGGCCGTGGACTGGGCAACTGACCAGGGGGCGGCTGTTTTTACCGCCGCCGGCAATGACGGAGACGCGGAACGGCATTATTCGGGCACCGTGCCCGCCAGGGGTTCATCCGGCTATATCAGGGTTGATGTGGATAATAAAGACGGATATGACTTTCTTATGTTTAACCTGGTTTGGTATGACGGGCTGGGTGTCAGCAAGGACCTGGAGTTGGAATACTATGACAGCAAAAAGAAAAAATTATCATGGGTAGTGGCGGGTGAGCAGTCCGAAAGCCCCAGGGGCACGGAGAGCGAGTATTCCGGCTACCCTTATTTACTCCCTTACGGAAAAAGCACTTATTATCTCAAGGTTGTCAATAATTCCTCAAAGGATCAGTTTTTTCACATCTATGAAGGGACTTACGGCAATGTGACCTTTGCCGATCCCGACCCCGGTTACACCGTCGCCTCGCCTGCGGAGGCCGACGGGGCCATTGCCGTGGGCGCTTATGTAACCAGGCCGGACTGGGTAAATTACCGTGGCAAATCCTATCAGGCAGAACAGGCGGCTTTGGATCAAGTGGCCGGTTGGAGCAGCCGGGGACCCCGGGTTGACGGTACGAGAAAGCCTGATCTGGCAGCACCGGGGGTTGCTATAATTTCCTGCCGGGACGAAAACGCCATAGATTTAAACGGAGTGTATGACAGCCTGATTATTGATAATGATGGCGATGACCTGGACGGCTCCGGCCCTGCGGACTACATTGCGATGTATGGAACCAGCATGGCCTCCCCGGTGGCGGCCGGGGCTGCCGCACTGGTGCTTCAGGCAGTTCCGGAAGCCAGGGGGGATTCCGGGCTGCTGCGCTCCATCCTGGTTGATACGGCGGTGGATGCCGGCGAATCAGGGCCGGACAATATGTATGGTTACGGGCTGATTAACGTGGCGGCTGCCGTTGACAGGTATATATCTAACGGCTCTTTAAAGGTTATGTCCACGACTCCTGATAATAAAGCCACCGGAGTTAAGCCGGACGGGGCTGTCACTGTTGAATTCAACAGGGAAGTGGCGTCCGGTGATAATTTTAACGCCATTACCCTGGTAAATAACGGGGATAATTCCCCTGTGAGCATTACCGGCAGCATTGAAGGCAATATTCTGTCAATCAGCCACCCGGCACTGGCCGGGGGAGTTACTTACCGTCTTGATATACCCGCCGGGGCGGTAAAGAGCGCTGACGGTGAAATAATGGAGAGGGCTTATAGCATTACCTTCACCACCCTGGCGGTGAAACAAAAGGTTCCCAGGGTCAGTTCCGTGAAATTCAGCAAGGAAACGCTGATTATAAAGGGCTCTAATTTTGAAAAGACCGATGGATACTCCCGGGTTGTTTTTATTAATACCGATACCGGTGAGGAGCTGAATGCCGGTGATTGCGGCAGTGTCACCGTAAAAAGCGGCAAGGAAATAAGGGTGGAGAATTTGCTGCTGGCCGGGGGCGAATATTCGGTGACTGTGATAAACCCGGGGGAAGTATATTCCAACGCGAATAAAACCTTTACAATTAAAGATACCCTTACTCCCCGGATATCCAGGGTTACCCCCAAAACCCGGGGTTCCGGGAGCGAATCCTTCAAAATGACTATTTACGGCTCCAATTTTCTAAGCGGCTGCCTGGTTGAGTATAAACCGTCCGGCGGGCCGGATTTTATCGCTCTGCCTGAGGATGTGACGGTACAAAGGCAGAGTGATAAAATTACCGTTGTGGATTTTCCCGGCTTGGAGGAAAAGGGCTACTATGATATAAGAATCACCAATAACAGGGGCAGTTTGTCCGGCTCCTCCAATCTGGAAAAGGCCTTTAAAATTAAATAAGCTGGTTTTCGGGTGCCGCCTCTACAGTCAGGAAAAAAGGAGAATATTCAGGTGAAAAACAATAGCAAATTGGTCAGCTTTACAATTACCTTTTTCGTGCTGGCGGCCCTGGTTCTTTTTTGGCACGCCCCCGGCGCATACGCGGAAGAAGCGGAGATATATGTGGACGATGAAGTGGTGGTGTCCGATAACGCTCCTTCATATAATTTCGGGCGAGTATTCATTGTTGAAGATGATGAGTCGTCCGATGCTTTTAAGGAAACACCGGTCCATATAACTTTCACCCTGGTGGACGGGGTGGAGTTTCCGGATGATGCGGATTTCAGCGGCATGCTTGATAAGTCCAGCACCGTCAAGCTGGACCGGGTAATCAGCAGCAGTAAAATAAGTGTGACCTTTTCCGTATACGGAAGCTCCAATGTTAAGGATAAAGCCGTTTTTGATTTTGGGGAACTGGAAATCCAATCCTCCTTTGAAGGTGACGTGGAGGTGGAGATAGAGTCTCTGGACAGTTTGATCCCTTCGGACACCGTGCTGCTCGGAGAGGTGCTGCCCGAAGAAATTGACGTTTCCGAGGTTAGCACCAGCACGCTGGTGGTGGGAGACGTGGATGTGGCCACCGGGATAGTGCGCATAACAGAAACAGTGGCCGGCAGTCTTAATGGGGGGGTAATAAACGTCACCCTGCCGGAAGGCATAAAATTCAGTTCTAAAAAACCCTTTAGCGGCGGCGGCACTTTAGCCAACCTGGTCGGCCAGGACAGGATAGACCCGAAGGACGGTTCGACAAACTGGGAATTAAACGGGAACAGGGATAAACTCAAACTTTACCTGGCCAATAAGGTTACAAACAAAAGGGGTTTTCTGGATTTAACCTTTAATGTTAATGTGGATTTTGAAGCCGAGCCCGGTGATGTTTTCATCGATCTGGAGGGGGATGAAACCAACAATATCCCGCTTAACACATTATATGTGGCCAAACTTAAAGACGTCGGGGTGACCGTCAATGTCGCCGGGATAAAAACTATTACCGCCGGCACCTGGGATGAGGAACTGGGCGAGATAAACATAGTATCTTCCTCTCCGGGAAGTTTAATCGGCAACAGATATATAGTTGCAGAGCTGGATAACGCCAGGTTTGTGGGGGAGCCTTCCCGGGTGAGGGGGCTGACCCTTACTGAAAACACCGGGAATAAACTGGTGTGGAAATTGGAGGATACTCCAAGGGGCGAGTATGCCCTGAACAATATCCGCATTTGCACCGCCGCCGACACCATTGGTGAGGTTACCATAAATTTTACCGGCACTGCGGGGCTGGACGAGATTGTTACGGTGGCCAACGTTATGCCCCCGGTTGTTGTTAATGTGGAGGGCTTTACCGGGTTAAAGGCGGGTGTCCAGTCCCAGCCCTTTACCCCGGTTTTAGTAAGGGAGAGCGGGGCGGGGGCGATAATGGCGGATTCCGCCGACATGGAGCTGTCCCTGCGATGCCCCGACGGTGTTAAATTTGCCGCCCGGCCGATGGCCGCGGTGGTTGAGGGTGATATTGTCCTTGACAACAACGGCTATGTATATTTGAGGGACAGGGGCAATGACGGCACTTTTGAGGAGGCCTATTTAAAAATTGAAAAAGCCGGTACCGTTCCCTCCGCCATAAGGTTTGCCAATATTATGCTGGATGTTTACAGCGACTGCCCGGACGGGCCCATTGAATTATCGGTGGGGGGATCTTCCCTGGTGGAGGAAGAGACTGCGGAGGTTTTTGGGGATGATGTCGCCGCCAGGGCTGTTGTCGGTCAAATATTTACCACGGTTCCCCTTAATAAAAGCAACGGCATATTCTGGGTGGGCAAGAGTTATTACAATCAAAACGAAAGCCTGGCAATGGCGGGGGTGGCTCCCTATATCAAGGACGGCAGGGTCTACCTGCCCCTGCGGAATGTCGCCTATCTTTACGGTCTTACCGAAAGGGACATTACCTGGGATCAGGCCACCCAGACAGTGAACCTCACCGGCGGCGGCTATTCGGTGGTTATGAATATCGGTAAAAACGAGTACAAGCTAAACGGCGCGGATATGCGGATGGAGGTGCCCCCGGAGATATATAACGGCCATACCATGGTACCGGCCAGGTATCTGGTGGAGGCTTTAGGGGGGAAAATAACCTGGAACGACCAGTTAAAAGCCATTTATATTCAGTTTAAATAAACAGCCCCCAAGACTCCGTCCTCGAAGGCCCTGCCTGAGGAAACTGATTTCACACTGGTTATTCCCCGGAATGCCGTAACCGACGCGGCCACCAAAAAGCTTTCCCTGGAAGGCGATGAGGAAATAATTTTCTTTGTTGAATAGTTCACGTTGGAATATATATATATTGGGCTTAAATGCGGCTTTCCCGGCAATATGGGGGGAGCCGCCTTTTTTTTCGCCGCTTGTTTTGTTTGATTTTAATCCCTGCCATAAATATAATTTACATAGTGTAAAATTAACTCGATTAAAGGAGAACATTATGAGCCGTTCCAAGGTGGCCGTATTGAAAACCTCCCCCTCCTCCGTGCTGGAGGATTACGGGAAATTGATGCGGCTGGCCGACTATAAAAAACATCTGTCCCCGGACAGTGACACGGTGATTAAGCTGAACCTGTCCTGGACAAAATATTTTCCCGCCTGCTCCTCCCAGCCCTGGCAGCTGGAGGGGGTGGTGAAAACCCTGCTGGAGGACGGCTGCCGTAAGGAAAGCCTCTGGCCGGTGGAAAATAAAACCGTGGTGACCAACCCGGTGAAGGGTGCCGTTAACAATAAATGGATGCCGGTATTGAACAGGTACGGGCTTGGCTTTACCCCCCTGCCGGATGTGGAGTGGGTGGTGTTTAAACCTAAAGCGAAGCTTTTGATGCTGGATAAAATTTTCCCCGAGGGCATTGAGGTGCCCAAAATGTTCCTGGGAAAAAACGTGCTTCACCTTCCCACGGTGAAGACCCACGGCCACAGCACCACCACCGGGGCCATTAAAAATTCCTTCGGCGGGCTGTTAAAGGAGGTCAGGCACTACTGCCACAAGTACATGCACGAGGTGCTGGTGGACCTGATGCTGCTGCAGCGGGAAATACACGAAGGCATATTCGCGGTTATGGACGGAACCGTGGCCGGGGACGGGGCGGGCCCCAGGACCATGATACCTTACGTTAAGGATTACATACTGGCCAGCGGCGATTCCGTGGCCATAGACGCGGTGGCGGCTAAAATGATGGGCATGGACCCCATGTCCATACCTTACCTGCGGATGTGCCACGACAGGAAACTGGGCTGCGCCAATCCCGGGGAAATAGAGATTGTTGGCGAGGATATCAGCAATGTTAATTTCGGCTTTGAGGCCAAAAAAAGCTTTGTTATCTGGGGTGACCAGATGATCCGGAAGGGGTTTCTGCGGCCCTTTGAAAAAATATTGCTGCACAGCCCGCTGATGGTATGGGCGCCCTTTGCCTCAAATGTATATCACGACTTTTTCTGGTATCCCACGGTGGGCGGAAACAGGATAAAAGCCTTCGCCCGGACCGGTTGGGGGAAGTTATTTGAGAAGTATTGACGCGGGGCCGGGTATGAAAATATATTTTGTTTTGGCGCTGGCCATTTTATTGAATGCCGGGGCCAACATACTGATAAAAATAGCCATGCAAAAAAGTCCAATTCTTATAGAACAGGGCACAGTGTTCAGCAGCCTGCTTCAAGCTGTTAAAAATCCCTGGCTGCTGCTGGGGGTGTCCTGTTTCGGTCTGGCCCTGGTGGCCTATAGCGCCGTGCTGAGCAAAATAAATTTGAGCATAGCATATCCCGTTATGACCGGGGCGGGGTTTTTAATTGTCTTTATTGTATCTGCCCTGTACCTGAAGGAGCAGTTGACACACCAGCACATTATGGGCGCTTTGCTGATACTGGCGGGGGTCTGGCTGCTGGCAGGCAGAAATTAAATCTAACGGGAGTTTGCCGATATGTTTAATTTTTCGGGATATGGTCCGGAAGCCCGGGGCGGAAACAGGCTGGTCAGCGGGCGTATGGGCCCGGCGGAGCTGGCAATGGCCGCGGCCTTGACTGTTGTTGCCGCCATTGTCTGGTACCTTTATTATGATAAATATTTTATCGGGCTAACTTTGAACGATGCCATGGACTACGCCGGCATAGCCCGTAACGTGGCCGAGGGGGAGGGCTTTATATCGCAGTACCTGACCCCCTTGAGCATGGCGCACCAGGGGGTCCCCCAGCCGGATATGTGGCGGGCCCCCCTCTGGCCCCTGGCCCTGGCCCTCTTTCAAAAAGTATTCGGTTTCATTGACGAGGCCTCGGCGCTGGGAACGGGGTTTTTCTACGTTTTAACCGTTCCGGTGATGTTTTTGCTGGCCAGGCTGCTGTTCAACAACGCTGTGGCCGTGGCTTCGGTGCTTTTATACATATTTAGCCCGCAGATGCTGAATTACGGCATTTCCGGCATGACGGAATCCATGTCCGTTTTTTTCATGGCGCTGGTCTTCCTGGCCCTTTTATCCCCATCCACGGTTAACCGCCCCGGGGACTTGCTGCTGGGCGTTATTATCGGTCTTTTTTACCTGACCCGTTACAATGCCTTGCTGTTTCTTCCCTTTATCGCCGTTTACCGGGCCTATCAGTGGCCTAAAAGGGGGTTTGGCCCGGCTCTCCGGGTGGCGCTGGGTTTTTTGCTGGCGGTGTTTCCCTGGTTTATAAGAAATACCCTTTTGTTCGGCAACCCGCTGTTTTCCCTGCAAAAATACGAATTTATGATGTTCACCGAATCCTATCCCGATTACGTGATGTATGTTTTGCCGCACAAGGCGGACGCGGCGGGCTTTTTACTGAACAATACCGGGGAAATAATTGACAAGGTGGCCGGCAGCTGGAATGAATTTCTAACAATGTCCCTGACAGCGGATTTCTGGGGGGTGACTCCGGTTATCCTGCTGCTGTTTCTGTTGCCGGTATTCCTGGCGGACAGAAGGGCGGCGGCCTTTAAGGCCCTGGTGGCGGTAAATTTTATTGTTCAGCTGGCGGCGCTGCTGGTTATACATTTTATACCCCGGCTGTTTTTAATATTTACCCCACTGGTAATTATCGCCGGGGTGGGTTCACTTATGACCCTGTTAAATTACCTGGCGGGACTTTCAAAAAACATCCCCCGGCGAAAGGGGGTTAAACTGATAGCCGGCTCGGGGATCATTATAATCACAGGCGCGTTCGCCCTGTGGAATTATTTTGGCAATCAGCCCGGGGCGCAGGAGAGGACCAGGTTCCCCCAGGCCATTTTTGATATTTCCAGGACAACCTCCGGGGGGGATCTGGTTATCACCAACGAGGGTCACATGGTGAGCTGGTACGGGAACCGCTACGCGGTGAAAATACCCTACTCCATTGATATGATTCCGGAGATGGAAAAAATAAGCTCCGCCAGGGCGCTGTTTATATCGAACAGGATTTTCTGGCACATGCCGGAGGTAAAAAACGAATGGAAAAACATATTGTACAACCGGCCTGAAAGATTCTACGGTTTCAGGCTGTACAAAGTATTTTCCGATGGCGGGGTGTTATATCTAAAGGAGTAGCAATACCGGTTTCGTCATTATTCTTTGTATTTTAAGATTGTTTTAAGGTAATATTGGTAAGGTATCTAGTGAACTACCCCTCCCATCCCCACCCTTCGCTCTCGCTCCGCGGGTAAGGAAGGCTCAGGATGGGGACTTCCCGGCGGGAAAGTTAAATTTGTTATGAAAGGAAGTTTTTTAAATGCGGAGGTTAATGGTTTTAATTGTTCTCGGTGTATTGCTGGTTTCCGGCGTGGCGGGGTGCGCCAAGAAGGAAAGCCCCAAGCCGGAAAGCCCCGCCGCTCCCTCTAAACAGGCCGAACAAAAAGAGCAGCAGCCCGAGGCCAAGACAGTCACGGTGAGTGAGCTGACAGCCAAGGAGAAGGAGTACGTTCCCCGGTTCGTGGAGATACATAAAAAAATCAGTGATTTGTATGCGGCTTTCAATAAAGGGTCAATTGACAGGCAAAAGCTGAACAGCGAACTGATGAAGTTGAAACCCGAAGTGGACCAGCTTAATAAGGAGTCCAGGGAGTATCACAAAGGCAATAAATTAAGCCCTGAGGACAGGAAGGAACAGGTATATAAAGACGGGTTGATATACGGCAAAAAGTTACCCAATATTCTTGGGAATATGGTGGTTGTTCCCTCCAAAGGGGTGAGCCTGATAAAACCGGCCGACAACTCCTCCAGCGGCAATATGACCATAGAAAAGAAACAGCTGACTGATGAGGAACTCAAGGCCGATTACCAGAAGAGGGAAAAGGACTACCAGGAGTATTTGAGCAAACTGAATTCCGTAATGCCCAAATAAATAAAAAATGCCCCTGTCTCCGTTATTGAGCGCAGGGGCATTTTTCCGCGGTATTGGGTTTATTTCATGCTTTGTGATATTAATAGTGGCAATGCTCAATATATTAGCGCCATTGATATAATGATCCACAAAACCAGATCAACCTGCAGCGGCCTGTCGGTGAGTATTATTTCCTCCGGGCTGCCCCCGGAGTTTTCGCTGTACACAAGGTACAGGTACCTGAACAGCCCGAACAGCACAAAGGGTACAGTGGCCATTGACGCCAGGCTCTGCCCGGATTTGAAGGTGTATAAAAAGTAGGTCACCATGGTGGATGCGGTTACAATGGAGATCATCTGGTCAATCAGGGGCAGAGTGTAGGATTCCAGGGTGTTGCGGTGATTCTGCGCGCCGTTGCCCAGCAATTTCATTTCGTTTCTTCTCTTGCCCAGGGCGATGAAGAGGGCCAGGAAGGCGGTGCACATCACCACCCAGGGTGATAGGTACACCTGTATGGCTTCCGTTCCCGCCACCACCCGGATCACAAAACCGGAGGCTATTGTGAAAACATCCAGTATTATTACCTGCTTCAAATAGAAGGAATATAGCACCATCAATGAAAAATACAGCGCCGACAGTCCTCCCAGGGCCGGGGAGATGGCAAAGGCCCCCGCCAGCGCCGCCGCGGATAAAAGGATTGCGGCGGAAATTGCTCCTTTAACGCTTATCTTTCCGGCGGCCAGGGGGCGATTTTTCTTTTTGGGGTGCTGCCTGTCCTTTTCAATGTCAACAATATCATTGATTAAATACACGCCGCTGCTTAAAAGGCAGAATATCACGAAGGCGGCTATGGACGTCCATAGCATTTCCGGGTTAAAGGCGTTTTTGGAAAACACCACCCCGGCGAACACAAAAAGGTTTTTAGTCCATTGCCTGGGTCTCATTGCTTTGAAATAGTGTCTCAATAAAAACAACCTTTCTTTTCTGACTCAAAAATAAGCCTTTCGACACGGATCAGTTAATTCCTCTTCGAAACACCCGGGCACTCCCTGTCAATACTTTTTAGGGCAGCATATATTTGCCTGGACCTACCGGGGACATCCCTCCGTGAAGGCGTGCCCCCTTTCCCAAGTTGGGGACATTCCTTCGTGAAGGTGTGTCCCCTTTCCTCTTAAGAAAAATAATGTGCTATGGAGTGCTGTTATAAAATGTGGTAAAATGTTTTAGAGTCTTGCATTGTGCCGGTTGACCGGAGGATGAAAACCGTTGAAAATAAAACTGCTGGGCGCCGGTATTGACGGATTGAGCCTTGAACAGTGTGTGGATAGGATTGGAGAGTTTATTGCAAGCGGTGCTCCCCGTTTAATAATTACATTGAATCCCGAGATGCTCTACCAGGCCCAGCGGGAGCCGGAGCTTTTAAGGCTAATTGGCCGGGCGGATCTGGTTACCCCGGACGGGGTGGGCATAGTGTGGGCCTGCCGGGTAATGGGGGAACCGGTTTCCGAAAGGGTTACCGGTATCGACCTGATGCAAAAGCTTCTGGAACGGGCCGGGGAAAAAGGCTGGAGGGTGTTTTTTCTGGGCTCGGCGCCGGGGGTGGCTGAGGATGCCGCCCGGAATGCGCAAAAAAACTATCCGGGCATAAATGTTGTGGGCACGCATCACGGGTATTTCAAGCCGGGTGATGAGCCGAATATTATAAAAATAATTAAATCCGCCGGCCCTGACCTCCTGTTTGTGGCCCTGGGAGCGCCCCGGCAGGAGCAGTGGATAGATAAATACAGGGAAATCCTGGGGGTTCCCGTGGCCGTGGGGGTGGGCGGCAGCCTGGATGTGCTGGCGGGCAGGGTAACCAGAGCCCCTTTGTGGATGCGGAAGATACATCTGGAATGGCTGGGCAGGCTTGTCAGGCAGCCATCCCGCTGGCGGAGAATGATGATTCTCCCCAAATTCGCTTTTATGGTTTTAAGAAAAGCTAAAAGGTAAGGGACACGCCTTCGGGCCGCCGGAAAATCTTTTACTTTTCAATTGATTTCCCGAAGGAATGTCCCCCGGCTTATTGCAAACGGTCTGTGCCGACGTTTGACGTTAAGCGTCTTGCGACTATACAGGAAAGGCAGTATCTTTCATGCCGAAGGTTGTTATATCCGGGTACATCGGATTTAAAAACAACGGCGACGAAGCCATGTTATATGCTATTCTCAAGGTTCTGGGCAGGAGAATCCCGGGTCTTGAGCCCGTTGTCCTTTCCAGGGACCCGCAGGAAACGGGGCGCTTTTTCGGCGTGAGGGCGGTTCCCAGGCATGACCTGGTGCGGATCTGCAGGGAGCTGAGCCGGGCCGATCTCCTTATCAGCGGCAGCGGCGGGCTGTTGCAGGACGTTACAGGCCCCAATAGTATTTTATATTATTTGGGCGTGGTAATCCTGGCCAGGCTGCTGGGAAAGCCGGTGTTTTTTTACGGCCAGGGCATAGGTCCGGTTGAAACAATACTGGGGAAATCCCTGATGCGGCTGGTGGTAAACAGGGTGAGCGCCATCACCGTGCGGGACAGCGAGTCCGGGGATGAGCTTAAATCCCTGGGGGTTAGCAGGCCTCCGGTATATGTCGCCGCAGACCCGGCCCTGGGACTGGACGTGGATGACGTGGATCCCGCCCTGGGCGGCGGAATACTGGCGGAACTGGGCGTGGCCCCGGATAAGCCCCTTCTGGGGGTGTCGGTAAGGCCATGGAAAAACCTTCAGGAATACAAAAGGGTTGTTGCCCGGGTTTGTGACCGGCTGTCCGAAGAAGGCTGGAGGATTATTCTTCTGCCCATGCATTATCCCGGGGACATGGAGGTCAGCAGGCAAATATCGGCCATGATGAAGAACTCCCCGGTAATGGTGGAAAGGGAGATAAACTTTAAAGAAATGCTTTCCCTGATGATGCGGGTTAAAGCCATAATCGGCATGCGGCTTCATTTTTTAATCTTCGGGGCGCTGCTGAACATACCCATGGTGGGAATATCCTACGACCCCAAGGTGGACAGGTTTTTAAACCTGGCCCGGATGCCTTCGGGGGGGGATATAAGCAGTCTGAATTTTGACCAATTGCTGACCCGGGTTCATCATGTCCTTGAACACCATGATGAGTTAAGGGAAAGGTTGGCCGGCCGGGTTTCGGTATTGAGGAAAGAAGCGCTGAAAAGCGCGGATTTGGTGGCCGACATGCTGAAAAAGGTATAGCGGCCGCTATGGGAACAATTTGCTGGTTAATCTCGTCTTATTCCTTAAGGGGGCTGATTCGTGAAAAGTAATAAACCGGCTTTACGGGCGGGGTTGCTGACCGGTTTGGCTCTGGCCGGGGCTGTTTTATTCGGCGGGGTAATGGCCGGGGCCGCGGGAACCGGCAGTCCGGGCAGCGAGGATGACCCGCTGGTCACCAAAAGCTTTGTAATGGAACAGATTGAGAAGGCCCTGGCGGAGCTGAAGGATGCTCCCGCAAAAAATGAGCAGGATAATAAATTTGTCTGGCAGGTTGCGGAGTTGCCTCCCGGCCAGCAGTTTGAGGGCATGGCCGGCACCGAGTTTATTGTCAGGGCGGGTAAGGCCGTGCTGGTGGACCCGCCGGGCAGCGGGGTTCCGGATATAACCGCCGGAACCAATGTCCGGGCCGGCAGTACCCTGGCGCTGAATCATCAGTTGATTATACCCCGTACCGACGGGAGAGGTTTTATTTCCCTGGGCGATAAAAATGTTATAGTTATGTACAGGGGAGAAGCGGTAATAAAATAGAATTATCTCGCTAACAGCCTGTAAGACCCGTCCTTAAAAGGTCGGAGATAAACAGGCTGTAAAGCTCGAACTAAGTTCGCTCTAAGGTTTACTTATATTTCACCACAGTAAAAGAGAGGTGTTCAGGGTGAGACACCAAAGACCCAAACCAAGATACAAACTGAAAAGCAAGGTCAGGCTGGTGGTGCTTTTCGTTTGCCTGATGCTTGTGGCCGCAGGCGGTTATTTATGGGCCAACGATTTTTTTCCTTTAAGTCCGGATGATGGTTTGCCGGGGATTATTAAGTCTTCCGAGGATGAAGCCTATCAGGGCAGGAAAAATATACTGCTCCTGGGTATGGATGCCCGGCAGGGAGAGACCAAGGCGCGCACCGACACCATGATGCTGGCCAGTATAGATACGGAGAAGAATCAGCTGGCGGTGGTTTCCATTCCCAGGGATACCAGGGTGGAGATACCCGGGCACGGCATGGAGAAGATAAACAGCACCACCCTGTACGGCGGCCCTGAATTGGCCATGGAGACGGTTTCCAAACTGGTGGGAGTGCGGGTTGAGGATTATGTCATTACCAACTACGATGGTTTTAAGGAAATAATCGATGCCCTGGGCGGGGTAAGCATGGATGTTGAAAAGAGGATGTACCATTACGATCCCCAGGACGGCGGTATTTACACCATTGACCTGCAGCCGGGAGTTCAGCGGCTTGACGGGGAGAAGGCGCTTCAGTTTGTACGCTACCGGGGATACGAGCTGGGTGACATATCCAGGACCGAGTATCAGCAGAAATTCCTTACCGCCCTGGCCAAAGAGGTTATGCAGGCCGGCACGGTGTTGAAGCTGCCCAAACTGCTGCCCAAAATCAATGATGCCGTTGCCACCAATATAAACCTCACCGATATGGTAAAGCTGGCCAACGCGGCCCGCAAAATGACCGAGGCTAATATTGTCACCCAGACACTGCCGGGAACTTTCCTGGATTATAAAGGCACCAGTTTCTGGAGCGTTGACCCGGATCAGGCCCAGGTGATGGTGGCCCGCCTGTTTGACGGCGTGAAGACCGATAAGGTGGTTCAGGGCTCAACGGTGGTGGCCAGCAGTGATAAAAAGAAAGATGAGAACAATAATGTTTTACCGGGGGCCGTGGTGCCCCAGGAGGCCGGTTCCACTTCCGGGGAGGGTGACAATGTAAACGGCGGGGAGACGGCAACGGATAATAGCGCTGAACAGCAGCCGCCCCAGGACGGAAAGCAAAGTAACGGCAATTCTTCCAAGCATTCCGGCAAAGGCGGAACCGATTCCGCCGGCGGCGGAAAAAGCGGGGTTGTTATAGAGTCCGGCGCTGATGAATCAAGCGGAGCAAACGGGGGCAGTGTAACAATTACCCCTTCCCAGCCCCAGGGGATTCCCGGCGGCATATTCCCGCAATCCTGACAATATAAACCAAAAAGCCCGGACTGAGTCAAGGGGACGGTTCCTTTGACTCACCCGGGCTTTATTATTTTCTATTTATCGGCATTCTCAATCTCCGGGGCCGCGGCCAGCATTCCCGCCATAAACCAGAAATAAGCGGACATCATGGGCACTTCAAAAATATTTTCAACACCGTTATGCAGCATAACGCCGGTGAGCCCCGCCAGAATACCCGCCGCCAGCAGTCTGGCTTTTCCGTCGGCCAGCCGCCGGAGGGTGGCGAATCCCAGGCGAATGGTGTTCAGCAGCAGCCACAGCAGCGCCAGCAATCCAATAAGGCCGCTCTCCACCGCGGTTTTCAGGTAGAAATTGTCCACGTAAAAGCTGCCCGGTATACGGCGGGTGGCCACCGCGCCGCCAAAACGGCCGAAGCCTTCTCCCAGCCAGAGATTTTCCTTTAACCGGTCAAGGCCCATGCTCCAGCGGGCCAGGCGGCCCGCCCGGGCGCTGCTGTCCAAATAGGCGGAGGAAAACATGTAGCTCATCCGGGAGCCTATGCCGGGAACGAATTTCAACACCCCCAGACCTCCGGCCACCATGACCAGGAGCATTTTGGGGCTGTATAAAAGGCTGTACAGCGCCAGTCCCCCGGCCAGGGCCAGCCAGGCCCCCCGGGAGTAGGTGAATACCAGGCAAGCCAGCATTGCGGCCAGGCAGGCGGCGTAAAAAAGCCGTCCCGGGAGATTGCCTTTTAGATTGATTATCCTGCTGATTGTTACGGGTATGATTAATATCAGAAAGCTGCCCAGCACGTTTGGGCTGGTGACGATGGAAAACACCCTGGTGCGCACCCCGGCTTCGGCCTGGTCCACCCAGCCGGCGGGCATTTCAACCCCGATTATATACTGCAATATGCCTATCAGCGCCAGTAAAGCGGCTGTCCCAATTATTCCGGTGATCAGGGCGTCGAACTGCCGCCGGTTGATGAGCAGGTTGGCCGCCACAAAATACCACAGCAGATATTGAATGTACACCCTGGCGCCCTCCGCCGCCAGGGTGGCGTCAGGGGAACGCAGGAAATACAGGAATAAAATAATTCCCATATAGACCACAATCGGTATGTCCAGCATGGTATGCCGCCAGTAAATTCCGCCTCTAACCGCCATTTGCAGGGGCCAGGCCAGGAGAATAAAAAGGAACAGCAATTCGTCCCAGCTTCCGGAAAGGGCGGCCAGGGGGGATATATTTCTCAACAGATAGTCCGCCACCGGGTAGAGGACTATCAGCCAGAGGGCCGTCTCAACCCTGATTCCGGCGGCGGCCCGCCAGGCCAGGCTATTTTCAATAAAGGCCGGCAAATTTATATTGTTAGACAGGCTGCCAGGTATGGACCGCCTGAGCAGCGAGCCTGCCGCGGCAAAGGGAGCGGCCAGTATTCCCGCCGGTACCGCCGCCAGTTTTATCAGGGCGGATGAGGTTACGGCTTTTTGGGTGGTATAATAAGGAGCGCCCGTGAAAAATCCCAGGGTGAGGCTTCCTCTGCCGTATTGGCTGAAAAAAGCGTAAATCCCCACTATAAATTTATATAATAAACTGTTTCTCACTACTTCCAAGATATACTCCCCTTTTCCGTTTAACTTTTCCGCCGGGAAGTCCCCACAACCTTGGCCTTCCTTACTGGTGAAGCGAGAGCGAAGGGGTGGGGGCAGTTCACTAAGGGTACAGTGCAATTATACATGACAGGCCATAATATCTCAACGGCCCAAAAACTCCTTGTCGAACTCCGGTAGAATTGATAAAATGGTTAGAGCAATGCCCAAGGAGGCACTACCGGTGAAGCAAGTACGGGTTCTCCACGTAATTGGCGGTGGCGAATTCGGTGGGGCTGAACGTCATATACTCAATCTGGCCACAGCCATGGACCCGCAGAGGGTGGCTATTACCGTATGTTGCCTTTTTGCAGATCCATTTGTCAAGGTGGCCAGGGACGTGGGTATTAACGCCCTGGCTATTCCCATGCGTCATAAAATGGATTTGAGCATAATAACCAAATTACGTGATGTAATAAAAAAAGAAGAAATCGATATAGTGCATACCCATGGGGTGCGGGCTAATCTGGTGGGAAGAGTGGCCGCAAAGCTGGCCGGCAGGGATACCGTGGTAACCACGGTGCACAGTCTTCTGGCCCAGGACTATCCCGGCATGTTCAGCCGTCTGGCCAACATGTTTATTGAGCGCGCCTCCCGGGGACTGACCACACATTTTATTGCCGTTTCCGGAGGCTTGCAGAAGGCGCTTTTGCAGCAGGGCATACCGGAGAAGAAAATTACCGTGATATATAACGGGCTTAACCCGGAGGATTTTATTGCCAAACTCCCTTTGGGCACTTGGCGTGTAAACATGGGGATAGAGCCTGATGTTTCCCTGGTGGCGATAATCGGCCGCTTGCACCCGGTTAAGGGACACCGGATATTTTTAAGAGCGGCGGCGGAGATTCTTAAAAACAGGCCGGAAGTCCGGTTTGTGGTGGTGGGCTGCGGCCCTGAGAGGGACAGGCTGGAGGAGTACGCCAATCTGCTGGGTATTTCAGAGGCAGTGCTGTTTACGGGGTTTGTGGATAATGTGGCCGATATATTGCCCAATTTGAATTTACTTGTTATTCCTTCCCTATGGGAGGGCTTTGGCCTGACAGCCCTGGAGGCCATGGTGGCCGGCGTTCCGGTGGTGGCTACGTCCGTGGGCGGACTGCCCGAGGTGGTGGAGCACGGCAGCACCGGATTGCTGGTGCCCCCCGGGGATGATGCCGCCCTGGCCAGAGGTATAAACTGGATGCTGGATCATCCCAACGAGGCACTGGAAATGGCCGAGTCGGCCAGGAAAGTGGTGGGGGAAAAGTTTACCGCCAGGGTGATGGCCAGAAAAACAGAGGATCTTTACCGCAGGTTAATGGAGGTCTGAATTTGGAAAGGAAACTGACCGGGGAAAACATTATATGTATTTCGTCGGTGGACTGGGAGCCTATTTGGACCCGCAAGCAGCAGGTAATGTCCCGGCTGCCGGCTTCCTGTAAAATACTGTATGTGGAGCCCCCCATAACCCTGCTGTCCGCCGTCAAGGACCGTTCCCTCTGGTTTAAGTGGCTGCAGTGGTTGAAGGGGCCCCGGAAGATAACTGAAAACATTTACCTGTACTCACCGCCAGTGGTGCTTCCCTTCGGTAATATTTACAGTTGGGTTAACCGCTTGAACCAGCGGTGGCTTTTGCTTTTTGTAAAGAAAATTGCCAGGCGGCTGGGAATGGATAATCCGCTGGTATGGACCTATCTGCCCAACAGCCTGATCCTGGCGGAGGGTTTGAACCCCAAAATATTAATATACGATTGTGTGGATGAACATTCGGAATATACGGGTCTTATCAAAAAGGATACCATGCTGGAGATGGAGCGGGGCCTGCTGGAACGCTGCGACCTGGTGTTCGTCACGGCTCCGGGCCTTTATGAGAGTAAGAAGGAGTGCGCCGGGAATATTCATCTCCTGCCGAACGCCGCGGACGTGGAACACTTTGCCCGGGCCGCGCTGCCGGAAACCCCGGTTCCCGATGAAATCGGCGCTTTATCCGGGCCGGTATTGGGGTTTGTGGGGGTCATACATGACTGGATTGACCTGAACTTGATAGCCTATTTGGCCCAAAAACGGCCGGACTGGTCCGTGGCCATGGTCGGTCCGGTGGGGGCCGGCATAAGCGTGGACCGGCTGAAGGCGCTGCCCAACGTGCATTTTTTCGGACGCAAGTCCAAGGAGGAACTGCCGGGATACATCAAGGGCTTTGACGTCTGTCTCAATCCCTTCCGGATAAATGATCTTACCCGGAGGGTCAGCCCTTTAAAATTTTATGAGTACCTGGCTTCCGGGAAGCCGGTGGTAAGCGTGGAAATGCCCGGGGTAATGGAATTCTCCGGCGTAATCGAGACAGCGTCCGATTATGAGGGGTTTAACCGGGGCGTGGAGCGGGCCCTGGCCGGGGAAAGCGAAGAAAGAAAAAAACTTCGTCTCGGCGCGGCCGCCCGGAACTCCTGGGAAAGCCGGGTGGAGTTTATGATGGACAAGATACGGGAAGTTATGAAGCATTAATCATTGCAGGGGAGGTACTAATTAAATGAGCCGGGAAAATATCAGGGTTGCCGTATTCGGGCTGGGGTTCGTGGGGCTGCCGCTGGCCCTTAGCTTTGCCATGAGGGGTTGTACCGTATGCGGTGTCGATGTTAATGAAGAGCTTGTGGAGGAGATAAATTCCGGGGTGACCTATCACCAGGAAAGCTACCGGGGCCTGGGAATCAGGGAAATACTGCGGCGGGAACTGGACGCCGGAAGATTTTCGGCAACCGGCCGTCCCGGGGAGGCCATGGCTTCCTGTGACAATATAATAATTACCGTGGGCCTGCCGGTAAGTGACGGCGTCCCCTATTACGGCCACCTGGAGGATTGTGTCCGGGCGGTGGCCGCCGGGCTGAAAAAGGGTGACCTGGTGGTGGTCAGGGGAACCATGGTTCCGGGAATGACCCGGGGGCTGGTGCTGCCCCTGTTGGAGGAAAGCGGCTTAAAAGCCGGCGAGGATTTTTACCTGGCCTATTCCTCGGAGAGGATTGCCGAGGGCAAGGCCTTTGAGGAGTTTGAGAACATGCCCGGCCTGGTGGGCGGTTACGACGAAAAAGCCGCGCTGCGGGCCAGGGAATTGCTGTCGGTGGTCACCAGGGCGGAACTTGCCCTGGCTTCCTGCTTCGAGGTGGTGGAGACCGCCAAGGTGGTGGAGAATGTCTCCCGGGATGTAAATATAGCCCTGGTCAACGAGCTGGCCGTGTTTTGCAAGGCTGTGGGAATAGATGTGTTTGAGGTCATAGCCCTGGCCAACACGCACAAAAGGGTCAGCCTGCTTGTACCCGGACCGGGGGTGGGCGGTTACTGCATTCCCAACGCGCTGCACTACCTCACTCCAAAAGCCGGGGAACTGGGTGTGGACCTGCCCCTGATGAAAACGGCCAGGCAGGTGAATGAGGAAATGCCCGCCCATGTGGTATCCCTGGTGATGAAAAATTTGCGGGTGCCTCCTTCCGTGGGAAGGGTGGCGGTGCTGGGTATCGCCATGAAGGATTATTCCAGCGACGACCGCTGCAGCCCCGCTCACCGGATAATCAATCTGCTGGAAAGAGCCGGGCTGGAAGTCCGGGCCTTTGACCCGGCTGTGCCCGCAAGGTATCATTTCAGCGCGGACAGCCTGGAAAAGGCCCTTGAAGGCGCGCACGGGGCATTAATACTGGCCCGCCAGGAAGGAATCGACCTGTCCGACCTGGAACGCATTGCGGGAATGCTCAACGGCGGTATAACGCCATTTATAATAGACGCAAAAAATATCCTCAGGGGAAGGAAAATCCCACCGGGCTTGGTGGTGGAGGGACTATAAAGAAGTGAGACAAGGGAAGACAAGGGGACGGTTCCCCTGACTCAGCTGTTGAGTCGGGACCGTCCCCTTGTCTTATTGTCTCACTTTAGTCCTTTACTTCTATTTTCATTATGGTTCCCTTTAACTCGTAATCCCTGGATTTGACGTAATAATCCTTGCCTATCCTTATTTCCTGCCCGCCCATGGTTATACTGGCCGAGGATATGTTTACCTTACCTTCGTTTACCACAAATACATCCTTCATGTAGGGGTCGTAGGATATTACCTTGTTCCCCTGGGCGTTGAGGTTTACGGAAAGGCCGGGTTTTATATCCACTGATTTGACTGTTACCGTGGTATAACTGCCGCCCTGCACCATTTTGTCTCCTGCTTTAACCGCCTGGGCCAGTTCGGGGCGGACGCAGGGGACCATTACCTGGAATTCCACGGTCTTTATTTCCCCCTGGGCTTCCTTGTGAGTGTATTTGTAGGCCGCGCCCGCCCCCACCAGCACAATCACCAGTAATATAATTAAATCAATCACGTTAATGATTCCCAGAACCTTGCCCTTTTCGTCAATCAATTTCATTATGTTCCTCCTTAATAAGGTCAGGGGACACACCTCTAATGAAAGCCCGACTTTTGGGGTGAGGAATGTCCCCAACGTATGTCAGGGGACACACCTCTAATGAAAGCCCGACTTT
>NZ_BFAV01000160.1 GCF_002933875.1 Desulfocucumis palustris
TGTACTGCCCCCAGTATCCGAGGGAATACCCGCAGCCGGTTACCTCCATCTCCAGGCAAAGGTGGATCAGGAGGAAGCTCTGCAAGGCCTCCTTGAGGGTCCGCGCCGGATGCTCGGGCACCCACTCACATATATCAGCTATTTCCAGCAATTCCTGACGGCGCTCGTAATTCTTCTCTTCGGCCGCCATTTTTTTGGCCAGTTCAACATACCTGTACGCCAAGCGGTTAACCGCCCTGAGTGTGATTAAAAGTGCTGTATAAAAATTGCGCTTTTTCCTGTTTTCACTGTTTACTTCCAGAGCCGCCAGCCGTTCTTTGACTTCCTCGATGATGCCGCCTACACCCTTGACCAGGACCAGGTTGTAATTCATAGTCCCTCCCCCGGCGGGCCAGGAGTTGCCGTCATAAAAGAGTCCTGTATCCTGGGCAGGCAGGGAACTGTAACCGTAAATCTCCTCGAAAAGCTTATTGGCCTGGTTGTAAATGCAGCGTTCGTCCCAGTATTTAACTATTTCCCCAAAAATTTTCCTATCCTCGTCGGAGATATTCATCTCGCCCAGGTGACTAAGTGCTTTTCCTTCCTTATCCTTCATCCAGTCGACATTCCATTCGGGGTACGGATAAACTCCCGCTACATACTGAGCCACACTGCCGACAAAAAAGTTGTCGTCAATGTACAGGGTCTTGTTTTCGACAATATACTCAAACAACTTCGCCCTTTTGATAATAGCCGGA
>NZ_BFAV01000162.1 GCF_002933875.1 Desulfocucumis palustris
CCCCTAACATACGTTGGGGACATTCCTCCGACCCCAAAGCAGTGCTGCAAAGAGAGGTGTGTCCCCTTTCCTCTACACCTTCCTATATATTATAACTTCTCCCTCTCTCTTGGAAATCACTTTTCCCCTGCTTTCCAGGTAGGCCAAATGAGCCAGGGTTTCAGCCATGGCAAAGCGGAGTTCATGCAATTTGAGATCCTCACCGAATAATAGTTCACATATTTTATGGGCGGTGCTCCCGTTAGCCGCCATGTCGGCTATGCTCACCAGCCGCTGCCGGTGGTGCCGGATTAGCTGGTCAACCCGGCCGGCACAATCGTTAAACACATTTCCGTGCCCGGGCAACACCTTTTTAACCTCCAGGCAGCCGGTCATTTCCAGGGAAGTCAGATAGTGCTCCAGGGGATTTGAATGGGAAGTAGGCCATAAACCAATATTTGAAGTAATATGAGGCAATATATGGTCCCCGGAAATAAGCAGACCCTCAGCCTCGCAGAAAAAACAAAGATGTCCGTCCGAGTGGCCCGGGGTATGCAAAATCTTAAAAAGGCGTAAACCTATTTCTATTTCTTCTCCGCCATCCAGAAAACTCAATATCGGGTGGGGCTGGACATTGGCAAGAATTTCCGATAAATTATCCACAACCTCGGTTGTAAGGGTTGCCGGCATACCGTGCTCGTTAAACATATCCCCTACCAGTGGAAAGTTCAGCCTGCCTTTTTTCCACAACTGTTCCACCTGGGCGTTCTCCGCCCTGTGAATATGCACCGACGCGCCGGTTAGAGCCTGCAGCCAGCCGGCCGTACCGTAATGATCGGGATGATAATGAGTTAAATAGATGTTATTGATGTCCGTATATCTTATATTATATAATTTAAAAAATTTTTCCCAGGCTGCAAGGGCAGGAGGATAATTAAGCCCCGAATCGATTATGTCCCAACCTTCTTTACCCCGCAACAAATAGCAGTTTATGTAGTCCAGTCTGAAAGGTAACGGGAGCATCAGCTTAATAATATTTTTATCAATCTCCATAGGGACCTCCTGCCACCGGTCATACTTCGGCTGCAAATTAACAGAAAGTTTCCACACATTTAATCTAAATTCCTGCCGGGACAGAATTATTGTCATAATGTTCTCATTTATATTAATATTTTACAGCCAGGCAAATATTTTTGTCATTTTAAATTAATTATTTTTTTCACATGCCTCCTCCAAATCATATTGTCATTTTGTCACTGCTTGTGATATTATATACAAAGAGAAACGCATTTGATTTTCTGTGGCTTGGCCGGCAATTCAGCCACATTATTAACCTGCTTGTAACAATCTTCGGAATATACCTTTGTATTGTTGTCAACAACCATGTTAAAAAATTCACTACATTGGGGAATATTCCTTTCCAAAAATGCTAAGGAACAGTAAATTCAAACCATACCGGAAGGTATATCCCCTGACCTGGTCGGGAGGTGGTATGTCATAAATTTATTTCACCGGGAGCCGGAAAGGAAAACACCGGAAACATTTAATTTTTCCAAGGGGGGTTGTTTAAATGATGAACGCAGGGAGCACCAGGATTAATAAAACCCAAAACAGGCCCGTCAGCAATATTATTGTTCTAAGCGAGGCGAGGGGCCGTAAAAGAGGCTTCGGCACACATACGGGAGTTCCTTTCGCAGAGGTTAAAGAAAGCAAAAACTGGATTGAAAAATATCTGGGTGAACCTTTCTGCGCGGCGGAACTCTCCAGGGTTGAGATGCTGCGCGGCAGCTGCAGCGGGAAAAGAGCCCTTGTAAGCCTGAGTATAGTGGCAACAATATCACTGGCTTATGCTTGTTATTGTGCATATTGGTACGGCAAGAGTTTTTTTGGCTAAATAAAAGTGATTTATCTCACGTATAATTTGTACATTATTAGACATACTAGATCGCTCTTTTATTTACATTCATCAACAGACTTTTCAAAATACAATTTGGTGTACGTTAACAAACAACATTTGAGGTGAAGGCCATGCTATCTTTATCTGTGGCCGGTACAGCCGTCAATCCATTATATTTATTTGCAGGCGGCATACTTGTGGGTATACTTCGCCAGGGTTTTGGTCAGGCGGCCAACCTTTTTATGGTACCCCTGCTCAACATGCTGGGCATTCCGCTGAATTACGCGGCAGGCGCCGGAATTACCCAAAATTTCAGCAACTCGGCTTTTACCTGTTTAAGCGGGAACCCAAAGAAGCATTCCCTGCGCAGGGTAGGTTTTGTGGTCGGCCTCATGGGCCTGCCGGGAATTATAGCGGGAAGAATGCTCTACATATTCCTGGCGGAACGGGGCATCGCGGCACCAACGGTACACTCGGCCTATGTGTTGCTGACACTATTCGCCGCCTTCGGTTATATGCGCCACTGGCGCACCTATTACCGTCACGGTTATTTTGAGGATAATCCCCTGCCGCCCTTCGGCCTGAGATGGCGTTATCCCCTGGCAGCGCCGGGCGCTGTCGGCCTGAAGCACATTACAGTGGGCAGAGTGACCGCAGTGGGCCTGTTGCTGGGCTTTGCCACGGGTCTGCTTGGGCTGGGAGGCTCATTTGCCGCCGCGCCTTTATTCATGTACGTATTGGGACTGCCCGCGGCAATGGCAGCCGCGTCCAGTGTTTTGCCCATTCTGATTATTGATTCCGCGGGAATGGTTAGTTTTTCACTGACCGGCAATCTGGAATTGCTATTGGTCCTGGTGGTTGTAATATCCGTAATGCTGGGGGACAAAATTGCGCTGTTTTTTCCGGCTGAAATAAGATGGAGCAACTCCAGGCTGATTTTTGCCATTGTTCTGGCGGTCTCCGCAGCGGCTGAAATTTTAAACATCAGCGGGTCCGGCATGCCGGCCGGCAAGGCGTTGCTGGGAGCCTGCACGCTATTGGTGGCTATAATATCAGTCAACCTTTTAATAACATCAATTAAACATTCACAGCGAACAGCTCAAGTGGAGGAAAAGCCGGTACATTAATTAACGCCGAGTTCATTGAGATGATGTTTGGTGGCGGAAATAAAATCAACGAACTTTTTTGCCGTTTCTTTTACATCTCCTTTTTCCACCAGATCAAAGGGCAAAAGCATTTTAAACCTGTATTTTCCCGTGGCTTCAACCTTTGGCAGCTCGCGTTCCAGATCACTGCCGATGTTTTCTTCTATTATTTCCTTTCTATCCAGCAGGGGCACGAATACCTGTTTTTTGTAGCCGTCCATTACCAGATCCAAAACCAGCAGCTCTTCTCCCTTGCGGGGCCCTTTCCGGGGCCTCGTTCTTCCTATGCGGTAATATATATCGTTATTGCCAAAGACCTTTACGCATTTCCAGGATTCACTTATTCCCAGGCTCTGGCCGGGAAGGGAATAATTAATCTCTATATCTCTTTCGGCCAGCAACTCCTTTGTCTGCTCCAAAACCATATCCACAAATTGTTCAAAGGAAAGTGCACCCTGTTCCCTTTCCTTTACCCGTTCCTTTAATCTTTCCCTGGCGCGCTCCCTTTTCCCGGAAACAGCTTCAGCTTCGCCCTTAAGCCAGCTTTCAAACCAATCCAATACTTTTTTATGTTCTACAGCGGGACTGGAATCGGATTTTTGCTTATCGGCCTCTCTGCTGAATTTCCGCAGAAAAGCCTTTTTTTGCCGGCTGAAAGTCTCGATAAAATCCTTGTCGGCCACGATAACCACCCCCACAAACAGTTTAAGCCGGCCGGGGCGAATAAAATCCTCTCCCTTAAATTTTCCGCCCCGGCCAACCACAAAACACCAGACACAAAACGTCCTTGCATTTAATGGGAAAGGAACACGTCTTACAGTATACACCAAACTTACCCTGTTAAAAATATCAGACAGGCTTTATTCCCGGCTTAATGTCCGGCAGACACGCCCAGAATACCGGAGGCGGCAACAGTCAGCACTATCAGTTCGGCTATCACTATAGCGGTATAGGGGGTGTCTTTTTTCTTTAAATAAGCGGGCAGCAGTATAAGGTAGCCTCCAATGGTCAGCAAACCCAGCAGGGCAACGCCAATGAAGTTCACTATATCACCATAACCCAGCATTCCCAGCCAGGACCAGCCGGTGGGAGCACCGGTGGCGTGAAGGTAATCGCCAACCTTCATAGTCCAGTACTGGGGCATCTGGGAAGGAGGTACGAAAGCTTTCAAGATACCGCCCATGTATAAAGTAAAAGTTACCAACAGAATGGCTATCCCGGTCCAGGCGCCGTATAGAAGCAGGTTGGCATATTTAATTTGCTCCTGGGGAATCTCTATCTTTTGAACCTGCTTTTTATCCTCGGCCTTTTTCACAGGACCATGTTCAGCGACATTAATGTTCGCCTTGCTCATATTTTTACGCCTCCTTCTCCCCTATATACCAAAGCCCTTTAACAGAGACCTTATACCGGCAAACAGCAGCATTACTATAACAAGGTATTTAACCATTTTTGGCTTTGCTCCGGCCAAAAGCCTTACTCCCACAAATGAACCCATCATAATGCCCAGCACGGAGGGAACCGCTATGATTGGAATTACCGCACCCTGGTTGAGATATACCCAGGCGGCGGATGTATCGGTTATGGAGAGCAGAAACTTGCTGGAGCCCACCGCCACTTTTAAAGGCGCTCCCATCAACATATTCAGCACCGGTACGTTGGCCCAGCCGGCGCCCAGTCCGAACATGCCCGCGATGGTGCCAATACCGCAGAACATAAGGAAACCCTGGGGAGTACGCCATATGGTCCAATCGATTTTCTTGCCCACGGAAGGCTCGTAATAAGCGCCCGAGATGCCCAACGCCGCGGTAAGCTTGTCGGGAGCCCCAACCCTGGGAAATTCATTGTTCTTGGCCACTATAAACAGGACTGATATGGCTATGATGGTGATTCCCATGGCCATCTGGGTCACGTTGGTGGGCAGCGCCAATCCCATGAAGGCCCCCAGTATACTGAAGGTTGAGGCTATCAACGCCACGGGCAGGGCCAAACGCAGGTTGGCCAGGTTTAGCTTGAGAAGCCCGGGGCCGGCTGCCAGAGCTCCGGCCAGGGCCACAATCAATCCGGCGCCCCTTACGAAATCCAGGTGAAAAGGGAAAAATCCCGAAATAATCGGCGTGTACAGGACAGCACCGCCCACACCGGCCAGAACCGCCAATATTCCCATTATAAAGGTGGCCACAAAGAGCATCAGGGGCCACATCCACCAGGGGGTCCCGGAGCCGGCCGTGGCGGCTGCCGCAGCCGCCTGGCCCGCCTGGGAACCGGCGGCGGAGGCTGAAAGCAAATTACCTGCATCAATAATTGACTGAAACATTTCCTCTCCCTCCAATATTACAATGTACTGACAACTCCCGAAAAACACGTTAAAAAATTTACAAGTTATAAATTCCTAATTCTGTGCGGTTTTTTTATGTTAGCTATTAGTCCCACAAAGTACTTTTGTTCCGGCATCCCTCCCTCATTTCCACGGTTTAAGCCCTCTGTCACCCGATTACCGTTATTGCCATCATCCTGAATGCAGATACCGTGCCACAAAAAAAGAGCCCCGTTTATCAAGGGTTTGGGCACTATGTAACAATCTGCGGGCGGCCTTATTGTTTGATATCACACAATCCCTTTGCAATATTTTGATAATACCGGGTTGTGAAGTTCATTACAACAGCATACATACTGTCTGATTTCACACACATATAAATATCATTCACAAACACTTTTTATGACTTCAGGCTTATGTCCACCCGGATGAATACTGTTTAATCAATTATTTTATGTGGTTTCAAAATCTGGAAAACCCCTTTACCACTGTAAACCGGCGGTCTGGAAGAAATTATTGTACAATACTGAACAATAAAAAATGGCCGCACGCCCCACATATTAACCATCCTGCTAAATTTTCAGGACAGCCGCCTGCCAAATCCACATATTAAAGTACAATATTTCTCTTCTTTATCCCGGGCAGTGTATGTTATAATACAGTAAACCGTAGTGTGTTTTTATTCACATGCCGGTTGGCAGGCTTAATACCGGACTTAAACTGCTTACGCGCGCAGGAGGGAGGCGCTTGCACCTGAACCTTTCCTTTACGCAAAAAAGCATAAAATTCCAGATAATGTCCGTTACCGCTATTCTTCTGCTAATCCCCATACTGGTAATGCTATACGATATATTTTTCGCCTCTAAAAGTGACGAGGCATTGATACTGGATAGAAAAGAGCGGTTGGGGAACATAGTGCAAGCCCAGATAGTGCCGGGAGTCACCCGGGCCCTGGAGCAAAAATATCAGGGAGCAAAAATATCAGGTATACCCCAGGAAGAACTGGACAATTACCTGAAGCAGTCCTTTAACGAAATTGCCGAACCCCTGGTGCCCCAGTACCCGGGCGTTAGATTCGGGCTGTATCTTCCTCACAACGAACAAATTTATGTCCAGGGTTTCCTTCACCAGTACCGTAAACGGTCAATTCAGGAGGAACGGGAGAGGGAGAAAAGAATACTGGATGAAGCCAATTCGGGTCTGATAGCGGTGGTGGCCAGCCAGAAGCCGCTGGCCCGCCTGGCCAGCAGCCTAAATGACGAAACCTTTGAATATCTTGTTCCCCTTAAATACAACGACAGATTAATCGCAGTGGCCTGGGCGGACGAGCGCCTGCATCCCATTTTTGCCCAAAGCCGTAATTTTCTTATGATTACCAGGTATATCGCCCTTTTCGGATTTTTCATCGGCTCCGCCGGAGCGTTGATTGTCATTCACAACCTGACCAGCGGGGTGAGCAATTTAAAAAAAGGCCTGGCCGCCATGGAAAAGGACATAACCAAACTGCTTCCCGATTTGCCCGGTGAACCGGGCCAGATTGGCCAGGCCATAAATAAAATGGCCATGGGACTGGCGGAGAAAGAAAAGCTGGAGGAAGAACTGCGCCGCACGGAAAGGCTGGCTGCCCTGGGGCGCCTGGTAACCGGTGTGGCGCACGAACTGCGCAACCCTATCGGTGTGGTCAAGGCCACTGTCCAGGTCATGGAGGCGGAATTAAAGGATACTCACGATATTACCGAATATACCGCGGTGATAAAAGAACACGTGGACCGGCAAAACCGGGTTATCCAGGAACTGCTGGATTTTGGACGCCCCAGCAAACCGCTGGTTCAGCCCGTATCGGTAAACTCCCTGCTGAACAAGGTGCTGACCTTTACCAGCCCGATGCTCCGGCAGCACAGAATTGACCTGCATGTTTATCCTGCTGAAGAAATACCGCCGGTAAACGCCGACGGTGAAAAAATAAAACAGGTTTTTGTAAACCTGATTTTAAACGCCATTCAAGCCATGCCCGAAGGCGGTGAGTTAAAAATAGCTTCTTATCAGAAAGACGAATATGTATGTATTGAATTTACAGATAACGGTGAAGGAATACCGCACGAAACGGTTTCCAGCATTTTCGACCCGTTTTTCACAACCAAGGATAGCGGAATAGGCCTGGGGTTATCCATCAGCCACCAGATTGTAAAAAGTCACGGAGGCACCCTGGAGGTAAATAGTGAAGTGGGCAGGGGAACCACTTTTACTGTTAAGCTATTAACACCGGGTGCCTGTTGATAAACCCATATTCGGAGGCCCTTCAAAAAACAGGTATGGCGCGAAAGGAGAAGCCGGACAGCCCGGAGCGTACTAATAGTACGGAGATCGGGGGACACACCACCTTTGGAGGAATGTCCCCGATAATACTGGCCGGGGAACCTGGCAAAGCCGGACGAAAGTTTTAGGAACGGCCCCCCAGGGGCGCGGAGGGATAGTTGGCATGATACCCAAAATATTAATCATTGATGATGAGGAACATATGTGCTGGGCTCTGGAAAGAGCCATGCGTCAGGAAGGCTATCAGGCCTTAAGCGCCAACAGGGGGCGGCAGGGGCTTGATATAATCAGGGAGGAGGCTCCCTCACTGGTCCTTCTGGATTTAAAAATGCCTGAAATGGACGGGCTGGAAGTTCTGAAAAAGATAAAGGAAATGTGCCCCAAGCTTCCCGTAATAATGCTTACAGCCCACGGCACCATTGAAACAGCCATTGAGGCCATGAAGGAGGGGGCTTCCGATTATATAACAAAACCCTTTGACCTTGATGAACTGAAACTGGTCATCAAACAAAACCTGGTGATGAGCCAGCTGGTCACCGAGGTCAACTTCCTTCGTTCCGAACTCGCCAAAAAATATAAAATGATGGTTGGGGAAAGCCCCGCCATAAAACAGGTGACCAAACTTATCGAAAAGGTGGCCAACAGCAACGCCACCGTTCTCATCACCGGTGAAAGCGGAACAGGCAAGGAGGTGGCGGCGGTAGCCATACAGCGCAACAGTCCCAGGCGCGACGGCCCCTTTGTGCCGGTTAATTGCGCCGCCCTGCCCGACAACCTGCTGGAAAGCGAGCTGTTCGGCCACGAAAAGGGGGCCTTTACCGGTGCCGTAGCCCGTAAATTGGGCCGTTTCGAGCTGGCGGACAAAGGCACTATCTTCCTGGACGAGATAGCTGAAATGCCCCTTAATATGCAGGTAAAACTATTGCGGGTGCTGCAGGAAAAATCCTTCGAAAGGGTGGGGGGAACCGAAACCCTGCATGTGGACGTGAGGGTCATTGCGGCCACCAATAGAAACCTGGCGGAAGCCATGTCAAAGGGTCTTTTCCGGGAAGACTTATATTACCGGCTTAACGTTGTTCAGATTAACCTTCCCCCCTTAAGGGATAGAAAAGAGGATATACCTATACTGGCCAACCATTTTTTAGAAAAATTACGGCCCAACTATTTTGTGAACAAATTTTCTCCCGAAGCCATCAGACTCCTTACCCAGTACAACTGGCCCGGTAATATCAGGGAGCTTCAAAACGTGGTGGAAAGGGCCGCCATAATATGTCACGGAAACGAAATCACACCCGAGGATCTTCCCATAGAGATACAGGAAATTTCCGAGGGATATGAGATGGGTTCCGTGGTGCGTATCCCCGAAAATGGAATATCCCTGGAGGATCTGGAAAAGGAGCTCATTATAAAGGCATTGGAAAAAAGTAAGGGAAATCAAACCAGGGCCGCGCAGTTACTGGGCATTACCAGGTCCGCCCTGCTATACCGGGTACAGAAACACGGGATAGTATTAAGTTGAACCGGGTTTATAAAAAATAAAAAAATCTTTTCCTGAAAAAGAAGGATTTATTATACTTTTATCAGAATATTTTTATAAATAAATAGGCACAAAAATCAAGCAAAATTAGCGGTGGTGACTATGGATATATCAAAAGACGGCAGAGAAATCAATACCCCCAAGGGTACTATATATATCGAAGGTCCTGTTGGCGGCGACTTGTTGATGTCTCTTACCATGAACCAGAAGCTGTCAAATTTCCGCGCCCCGGACAGGCAGCACGAGTCCATGGTAATAGTGGCCAATTCTCCCGAGGGTATGGTTTATATTGCCAGGCTGGACAAGGAAATAGTGGGTTATGTAATGTTCCACTATCCCAGCCAGTACTCCAGGTGGAGCAAACACCCTCGCATACTGGAGCTCGGGGCCATTGAAGTCAGCCAGGAATGCAAACGGCTGGGCATAGGAACAGCGCTTCTGAAAGCAGCTTTTGCAAATGGTGTTATGGAAGAGTACGTGGTTATAACCACAGAGTTTTTCTGGCACTGGGACCTTAGAAACAGCGGACTGGACGTAATGTCTTACCAGAGAATGCTTACCAAACTGTTCAGCACGGTGGATTTTAAAAAGCGCCGGACGGATGACCCGGACATCCTGGAGCATCCCGCCAACATGCTTATGGTCCGGTTCGGCTCACAGGTGTCCAGCACCTACATGAAGGCATTTGACGACCTGACCTACCAGAACTCCCTGGTGGACTGATTTAGCAAAAAAGAGGCCGGGCTTAGGCGCCCGCCTCTTTTTATTATCCGGCTGACAGTCCGCAAAAACCCCGTCCTCGACAGCTGGAGATAAACAGTCTCATTTTGGCGCACGTCAGGTATTGCCGTTAGCCTTTTGATCGGCTTTACCCAGTATCCACACCTCCACGTTGCCCTTCACGGTGTCCACCCCGCAGGATATGTACTGGGCATAATGGCTGCTGTTTCTAAACCTGAAATCCTTAAACCCCTGCGCCACGGTGGCATCCATTCCCGGCTTCACGTAACTAACCGGAACCGTATGGCTATAGCGCTCCAGCACCTCCACCCCCGCCTTCAGTCCGGCATTATACAGGGTGGTGGTTACCTGGCAGACGCCTCCGCCGTAGTCGTCAGTCAATCTGTTGCCTATAATCACCGTAGCCTTTTTATACCCGTTCTGTCCGCTTATGGCTCCAATGGTGCTGTTAAAGGAAAATTCCTCTCCGGGCTTTAAAAGTATTCCGTCAAGGGACTGGGCCGCCAGTTTGATATTATGCACCCTGTCCACTCTTTGGGGATCAAATTCGGTGTTGAAGTAACCAATAACATCATTAATTCCCGCAAGATCTTTTTCGGATATATCCGGCCGAACAGGCCTGACCACAACCGGCATTGCTTTTCCCGCCTGAAAGGGCCATGACGACAGCCTGCCCATGGTAGCATCTATATCTATCTCACTGCCCGTTACCGAATGAATCATTTCAACCCTGTCTTCCCGCCAGTGAAGCTTTGCGCTATGGGGGAGGTTGGCGGGTTCGGCTTTGTACCAGCGGTTGATTTTATCAATTTCCGAGTGCAATAATTCCCTATCGTACCTGACAGGCAACAGAAAATCCACGCTCCTGCCGTCGGCGCCCACCGCTTCGGTAAACCTTCTTATGACCGATCCGGAGTGTCCCACGGAAAAAGCCCTGTCTAAAGCTTCATCCAAGTCATACTGGGCATTAATATCCTTCAGGGCAATATCCCAAACCCTTCCGCCCGCCTGCAACTTTAACACACCCTTATCGGCGGGTGGAATACGTTCCTTCAAATATTGTCTGGCCTGTTGCAGGGTCATGCCTTCCAGGGGTATACCGTCAAGATAGATTCCGGATACAATAACCTTACCCCACCGGTCGGAAAGTATCACTCCCCCCGCAACAGGAACAACCATTGCCTGCATGGCCAGCAGAGCTGCCAGCAATATTATTCTTTTAGTCATTTGACTAGCCCTTGATTAATATTGGTTTAATTGAACAGATCCGCACAAACACCGCATAGTTATTATTTAACATTCATGGTCAGTTCGATATATTTGTCATCCGCCACTGCCAGCTCAATAATCTCATTGGTTATTATTTCTCCCTCATCAACTATTACCTTTCCACCGGCCCCGATAATCTTTTTGGCGGCCTTTTTACCCAATAGATACTGGCGCTGACGAGCCTCAAACAATTCCAGCGGGTCCTCCGCGACTTTTGCTTCTGCGGCTTTTTGCTCTTCGGCTGCCTTTTCTTCTTCCACCGCTTCCTCAGCGGGCTTTTCAACGGATTCCACAGCCGGCTCCGGGATGGAAACGCCGCCGGACTCCTCCTCCAGGACTGCTGAACCGGACGCGTCCTTCCCGTCGGCGTCGGCAGGGACAGCAGTCTGAGGCGTGCCGGAAAGTTCCTGCAGCAGGAATTCTTCACGGTTGTCATCAATCACAATGTATTTGGAACCAAAGGTAATAACCTTGTCTGCAGGGATTATGCCCAGCATTTCGCCTTTTTCGCCGCAAATTTCACATCCGGCTATTTTACCGGTTTTTTCGTCGATGTAGTACTCGGTTATCACGCCCACGTATTCACCGGAACGTGTTATTACGCCGGCCTTGACCAGTTGGATATCTTTTTCCAGCAGCGAGATTATTTCCGGCTTCTGGCTCACACTATAGATTTCCTTGCTGTTATTGGTGGTAACGGCGAATTCCCCCACGCCAAGAACCGCGTCATAATTCAACGCCCTCATTTCCCCATACCAGATATCCCTCTCCAGCAGAAGATAATCCACCCTGCCGGAATCGGGATTAATTACAAATCCGGCCACCTTGCCAAGCTGCTCCCCCATTTCTATGCCCATTACATTCAGCCCCACAAAAGGTTGCGCTTTTTTCATGCCTGTTCTCCCTTCAATTCATTAATACTGTTTTTGATGACTTCATATATTTTTCCGTCAATTACAGTTCCCCAGCGGGCCAGTAACATATCCAGCACAGCGGCCGCCTGTTCAGTTTGTCCAATGTCCCTGTATATGGCGCTCATTTCAAGGCATATCAGAACTGCCAGACGGGCGGAGGGATTAAGCCTGAGCGCATGCATAAACACAGCCACCGCCCCTGCAAGATCCCCGGAGGATTTTTTATCAAAGGCCACATCCACCATGCTGTTGATATCGCAATGCCCGGGGAAAACAGCCGGCTGTTCCCCTTGAAGGGCATCGGAGGACCGGTCGGGGATAAGCGCCCTGTCAGCCAGACAATCCTCCCGCCGGCAATCATAGGGGGAGTCGTCGATATAATAACCAACCTCAAATCCGCCGTTCTGTTCCGTCAATTCCGCAGCCGCGGCCTCTTCCACGGCTTCGTCTACAACTTCTTCCATATTTCGATTATATTCATTCTCTAAAAGAAGGATATTTTCCTCCAGGCATTCATTCTTAATGTTCTGCGGTTCTACATCAATATCATCAAGCAACTCATCCGTCCCGTCATCCCGGCATATGTCGGC
This sequence comes from Desulfocucumis palustris, assembly GCF_002933875.1. Lineage (GTDB taxonomy): Bacteria > Bacillota > Desulfotomaculia > Desulfotomaculales > Desulfocucumaceae > Desulfocucumis > Desulfocucumis palustris. The sequence continues at coordinate 12,706 of NZ_BFAV01000162.1, forward strand.
ATCGGTGCAGGCACACTGGTACACATCCGGAAACACGCTCACAGAAAAAACTGTCCGGGACAATTCTTCCGCCATATCTTCATTTTCCGGCTTAATGAATTCCATGGTTGACACCGGAACACAAAAGTCCTCCTCTTCTTTACCAATTATTATACCCGGCTGAGGAGGCTCCCGGTGGTCGCAGGCATAATTGTCCACAGCAGCGGCGTCAGCGGAGATTATTTCAACTACCTCCGCCGGCGGCTCATTTATGGACGGCAGGCAGCTATCTTCCACAACTATGTCATTGGCTATAACATTGCCTTTTTGGTATTCTCCCCCTGCCTCTTCTACTGCAAGCCCGGGCTGCAAATCCGTTGACAACCCCGCGACAGGCTCCGGGAATGGTTTATTGGGGCTATTCCCCGCGGGTAAAGCAATCCTTTCCCCGGAAAGACAACCTTTATCCCCCAGCCCGATACCTGGCAGGGGTTTATAAACAGGATAGGCGGAGGGCGCCGGAACCGCGGATTCCATAACGGTAAAAGCGCTTCCCGCCGCGTATCCGTCCGTTCGTCTATCGTCAGCCTCCGGAGCGAAATATAATCTCTCGATAAAGAAAAGCAATATTGCTCCGATTACCACCAGTAATATGTAAACATAGATAACAAATGGAAATGTAAAATACGAAGCCAGCAATGGATATAGGAAGCAGAAAAAAACGGACATGAAAAAGGCAATTATCAGCACCTGGGTTTTTATGGGAATGCTGCGCCTGATGGCAAAGATACCGATGAATATGGCGGCATTGAATAATGTGGTAAAAGTTAGAAATTCGCCCATCACTACACCCCAGTGTCCGGTTGCCGGAACATCTCATTTAACTTATATTTAAGACCATAGCGACTTTTTTGTCAATATTTTGACATAAAGTATGAAATAAACATTTATATTGCCAACAATTTTATACCAATAAGCTACAGATATTGCCAAATTGAGGTATTTTAGCGGTATACAATGATTACCTCACGGTGCCGGGTTTTCATCCGGGCGCAAACAAAAATGCCGGTGTAATCCCGGCATTTTATTAATGTTCGAAAGGGTTGTGAACCTCCGGCTTTTTTAAAGCACCTCTCCCGCCGTAAAACCATCGTAAACGGCATCAAGGGCCTTGCGTGGAGATACGGCATCACCCACCATATATATTTCTTTAACTCTTTCCTTCAACAGCTCACACAGTGAGCTCTCAGGCCTGGAACCCACCGCCATCACCACGGTATCCGCCTCGACCAGTTCCCTTTGCTCGCCTTTTTTTATATATACTCCCGAGGCGGTAATTTCATCCGCCACGGCTCCGGTTATTACCTTAACGCCATACCTGTGCAGCTCCTGTAATACTGTCCAGCGGGTGGACTGTCCCATATCCGCCCCGGCGGAACGCCGCATTTCAATTATTGTGACCTCTTTAATTCCCCTGGAGGCCAGTTCCACCAGCCTTTCCCATGTCTCAGCCCTGTTCAGTGCCAGAAAATGCATTGTTTCAGGACTGATGGTCCCCTTGCAGGCCAGGAACAGGGCTGTTTCGCATCCCACCGCGCCCCCGCCTATAATCGCCACCTTGCCGCCCGTATTGACTTCGGAAGCCAGCACATCCCAGGCCTGCACCACATTTCCACCATCCGAGCCCTGTATGGGAGGTGATATGGGCGAGGCCCCGGTTGCCACAATCACCGCGTCCGCGCCAAATTCCAGCACATTTTCCACCGTGGCTTCCTTGTTCAATTCCACCTGGATACCAAGTTCCTTCATCTGGTAGGCAAAATAGTCCACCAGCAGTGAAAACTCCTGCCGGCCCGGAGGTATGGAGGCGATATTCAACTGTCCTCCCAGGGAGCCGGATTTCTCCCAGAGGGTCACCCTGTGGCCCCTGCCCGCGGCTACCCGGGCGGCCTCAAGGCCCGCGGGGCCTCCACCCACCACCAGCACATTCTTCAACCTAACCGGGGGCGAGGTTTGCAACTCGAACTCCCGGCCGGCCCTGGCATTTACCAGGCAGGAAACCTTGCCGCCCGTGAAAACGGTGTCAAGACAGCCCTGGTTGCAGCCAACGCAGCGCCGGATATCATTGATACGCCCCTGGGCAGCCTTTAACGGCAATTCGGGATCCGCGATAAGACCCCTGGCCATTCCCACCATGTCCGCCAGGCCGTCAAAAAGAATGGATTCCGCAAGCACCGGGTCGTTTATCCTGTTGCAGGCTATTACCGGAATATTAACCATCTGTTTAATCCGGGTGGCCAGATAAACGTAATTACCCCTGGGCACTCCCATGGTTATCTGGGGAACCAGGGTTTCGTGCCAGCCCCCGGTTACGTTAATGGCGTCCACCCCGGCCTTTTCAAGCTCCACGCAGAATAATCTTATTTCATCATTGGTATTGCCCCCGGGCATGAAATCGTTGCCGCCCACCCTGAAGAACACGGGATAATCGGGACCAACCTTTTGTCTTATATTTTTTGCCACCTCAATGCCGAATAACATCCTGTTTTCCAGCTCGCCGCCGAACCTGTCCCGGCGAAGGTTGGTAATGGGTGAAAGAAACTGGGAAACAAGATAACCCGCGCTGGCTATTACCTCCACGGCGCTAAAACCGGCCTGTTTGGCCCTCAGGGCCGACGTCCCGAAGGCTTCTATCATTTCCAACACTTCATCCCCGGTTAACTCCCTGGGGGTCTGGCGGGTAAGTTTGGACGGCACCGGGGACGGGGCCACCGGCTCCACCCCGAACATAAAGGAATAGGAGTATCGCCCGGCCTGGAACAACTGGGCCGAAATGGCGGCGCCGTGCTTTTTCACCGCCTCTGTGAGCCGGGAAAGACCCGGAATATATTTGTCGTCATCTATTTTTATCATGGAAGGATAGCCGTGATGGTCAATGGCGCAGCCGCCCACTATGATTAGTCCGGCCCCTCCCTTTGCCCGCTCTTCATAAAAATCCACCAGGCGGTCGGTAACAAAACCGTTTTCGCAGTATCCCAGGTGCATGGCAGGCATGGCAATCCTGTTTTTAATCCGCAGGCTGTTAATTTCAATGGGTTTAAAAAGCTCTTTCAAAAATCCAGCCCCCTTAAAAAATTGAAATCATATTTACAGTTCGCATATTAAATAATAACATGCTAACTTATCAGCTATATTCTTTGTTGTTAAAATATTTCCTGCAAAAATTTTATTTTACCCTGTGAAATTTTCAAATTCGTAAAAAAATCAGGCCCCGGTATTTTCCGGCGCCTGATTTTTTTATATTCTCCTTATTTTGGGGTTATCTCCGCCATGGGACGTTCCACCCACAATGATGTTGTTGATCCATATGGTGGGCTGGGCGTCGCTTACGGGAACCCCCTGGCCGTCCTTACCGCAGGTACCTATGGTAAAGCCTATGTCGCTGCCCACCATTTCTATGTTGCCAAGCACCTCGGGCCCGTTGCCGGTAAGGGTGGCGCCCCTCACCATGGGGCCTATCTCTCCATTTTCAATCATATACCCCTCGGCCACGTCAAAAACAAAGTCACCGGTTGTGGTGTTAACCTGCCCGCCCCCCATTTTCTTTACCAGCAGGCCCCGTCCGGCCTCCTTTATTATCTTTTCCGGATCCTCCCTGCCCGGAGCGATATATGTATTGCCCATGCGCGGAATGGGTTTATCCTGGAATGACTCCCTCCTGCCATGTCCGTTCGAATCCCTGCCGGCCCGCATGGCGGAAAGCCGGTCATATAAAAAGTCCTTCAAAACTCCTTTTTCTATCAGCACGACCTTCCTGGAGGGCACCCCCTCGTCGTCGAAGGCGTAAGAACCATAACGGTCCCGCATGGTGGCATCGTCAACCACCGTGACGGATTCCGCCGCCACCCGTCCGCCCTCTTTACCGGCATACACTGACAGTCCCTTTTGCACCAGATCGGCTTCCAGACCGTGCCCGCAGGCTTCATGCACCATAGTGCCACCGGCTTCCCCGGCCATAACCACCGGCATTCTCCCCGCGGGAGCCGGTCGGGCCTCCAGCATTTGAACCGCTCTGCGGGCTGCCGCCCGGGCAAGCTCCTCCGGGGGATTGTTTTTCAGCAACTCGAAGCCCGAAAGGCTCCCCACCGCCTCGTAGCCGGTCTGCATGCCCCCTCCCCCGGACGCCACGGCATGCACCATGGCCCTGGTTCTGATCCGTTCATCCTCCACATAATCTCCGGCGCTATTGGCGATAATCACGCTTTGGATTACATCGGCGTAGCCGACGATCACCTGTTTGACCCGCCCGGGATCAACAGCCCGGGCAGCCCTGTCCGCCGCTTCCACCAATTCCACTTTCAATTCGGTTTTCACAGTGTCCGGCCGCTCACGAAATTCAAATTCCACCAGCGGTTTTATTTTACGCAAATCAATATTACAGCTCTTTTTGCCCCCCGGGGCGGCGTGGCTGACTATCTTTGCCGCCCCGGCGAGGCCTTCCCTGGTAAGGTCGTTGGTGTAGGCATAAGCCGTGGATTCCCCGTTGAGCACCCTGATGCCGGCCCCCACATCCAGTCCGCTTTGCACCCTTTCAATTTTGCCGCCTTCACAACCTATTCCGGTGGCCTTTTTACGCTCGATAAAAATATCGGCAAAGTCCCCGCCGTTGGCCAGCGCAAGTTCCAAAACCTCTTCCAGTACTCCTTTATCCAGCAAATTAAACCACCCCGTTAATCAGCTTTGGGCAATCAAGCAAATATTGACAATTATTAGTCTTAGCTTTTTTATTATCTTTATTCCCCGCCCGGCTTCAATATAGCTCCGGCAATATCATTCATCCGGCAGGAAGTAAACATTAATTAAAAGTCCCGCCGCCACCGGAGCTTCCATTATATTAAGGCTGTCAATGACCTCCGGGTTTTCAGCCGGACTGGAAATAGAATTATTATTTTCCACATTATCCTGGATATTACCTTCCGGTTGTTCAAATTTGACGCTTTTTACCTCCAGGCAGTAATTTCCCTTCTCCAGTTCCCCTGAAACCGCAAGGACATCATCATATCGTCCCTTAAATTTTATTTCCATAGGTTGAACAATAATGCCGTCAATTGTGGAAATTCTGCCGCACCCAATACCGTGGACCGTTAAATTATGTTCCCGGGCCAGCTTTCCCAAATGAGCAATTAAAGTGTCCTGACGGCCGCTTCCGGCATATCTTGTCTTTAATTCCTCCCAATCCGCCCTGGCCTTTCCCAACAGGGCCGCCTCCCGGTTTATTGCGGAATCCCCTGTATTTTCTATTTTACGGCTATTTTTGACATCCTGCATTTCATTCCTGGCTTCCCTGTATTCCCGGTAGCCGGGAAGCATAAAAAAATGAAAAAAAATCCATAGCGGCAGTAAAAACAAAAAAACCGCCGGTAAAACTTTTTCCCTGCCGGTTGGATTATTAATCATTATTCCCGCTCTCCCGCGCATCCGTTGCCACACCGTTATTGAATGCCGCGCTCAGGATAAATTTATAACGCTCCCTTTCCCATGACGCCTCGCGGATTATTAAACGCTTAAAAATATTTAATTCCTGAATGGCCGCTATATACTCCCCCAGCGCCTCAAGAGAATATGCCTCCCCGGTTATGACCAGATTTTCATCAGACTCCGCCTTATAGAAATCACCGCCGTTTTTTGAGCCGGAGCCGGACCCCTCCACCCCGGATTTCTTTATTTCCAGGCGGGTTAATACCACCCCCCCGGGCACGGCTTTAAAAATATTCTCCCCGGGGGCTGAAAGAAAAAATTCTCTCCGGGCAATACCTCCCGTAAGCTGTATCCTGCTTTCATAAACCCGCCGTTCTTTTTGTAAACGCTCCATATCCGCCGGCGACATTGCCGGCTTCCAGGCATTCCGGCGATATTCAGCCGCATCCTGCCGGTAACCCGCCGCGGCGGACTGGAGATAAACATACGTTAATATTAACAGTAAAAGGGTAAGCGCCGCCATACTGCCCGCTGTTTTCAATCCTGTCCGCCCGCCAAACCCCCGGCCGGAATACTCCTCCGGAATTAAATTAACCCTGTACATCAACTCCACAGCCCCCTTAAAGCAAGGCCCGCCGCAACGGCCATTTCCGGAGCCAGCACCTCACCGCCGCCGAACTCCACACTCAATATCCGGAATATAATGTCTTTGTATGCCAATTTTTTTTCACCGGCCAGCAACTCCCCGGCCTGGCCGCAGAGCAAAACCCCGTCTATTTTACAGTGTTTTTCCATAGCAGCCATTTGTTTTAAGGATTGCTCAATTTCCGTTAACAGCCCGTCACTGCCTCCGTGGCTAACCCGGCGGGGCATTCCCCGTTTAATTCCGGCCGGGATTACTTTACTATGCATGATAGCAGAATTCCTGCACACCAGAAGAACCGACCGGGAAATCCCCACGTAGGCCGCCGCGATATATTCATCCCGGCTGCCGGACAGGGCGCCGCAATATTTTAACAGGCGCCACAGGGCGATAAATTCCGGTTCCACCGCCGATAGCCTGATACCGGACGCTGAAAAGTAAAGGTAAAAATCTCCGGCCACCTGCCGGGAAACAGATATGCCCAGCATATCCACCAGGCTGCCGCCCCCGGCCCTCTGTCCGCCCAGCCTGAGCACCCTGACCAGTACATCCTGGCCCGGGGACAGCAGTCTCATTTCCCATTCGGCAGCCTTTTCGGGTTCCTTTAGGGGCATGTGGGGAAGCTGGAAAAACCGGATGCTTAAAAAATCTCCGGGCATGGCAGCCACCGCCCCGCTACCCTTGCCGTCCATTAACTCCGCAGCGTCCTCCAGGTTCACCACAGGAAAATTCTTTTCTCCGGGACGCCCCTCCACGGAAGGGAAAAAAGCCTGACAACAGACCAGGTATTCCTTGCCGCGACGGTTGACACCCACCACCCTCAGCCCTTCCGGCTCAAGGTGCAAACCATATGCTGTTTTATTTGCAAAAATCAGCCTGATCATATTTAACACCGCCGGCTGTTTGTTGAAAAATATGCACAGGCCCTTTGAAAACAGGCCTGGCGCGCAGTTCTTCAATGGCCTCCGGCCTTGGGAAAAACATTGTACTTCTCCTGCCAGCCGATAACCTTTATGGCATCTTCCGGGCCCAATATCACCCTGGCCACAACTGTTCTTTTATAGGCCTGGTATACTGCCCGGGATTCCACCCTGACAGTAATGTCTTCCCCGTCAACGGTTTCCTTAACAGCGCTTACCACAGCCGTGCCCCCCGCAAAATCATGGTTAAATACCCGGGGAAGTCCGTCTGTCCACTCCCCGTCCTCACGGCAGCGGGACAGGGCATACTCCACCCCGGCCTCGGCTATATAATATGTCTGCAGTTGTTTTACCTGCTGCAGGGAAATTACCCTTTCCCCCCAGGCCAGCCCGAATAGGGATGTGGCCATCGCAGCCAGCACCAGAACTGCTGAAGCCGTCCAGAGCGCGACAAAGGCCGCCTCGGGCCTGTTGGGTTTACTTATCCGCCCTGCCGGAGGCCGCGGAAGACAACGATATTGTTTCCCCATCACCGGTTACTCCCCAGAATCTTATATGTACACTGCCCGGATTCTCAACAGCCGCGCAGTAAAAATCAGCCCCGCTCACGTTAATGGCCAGCGGATTGGTCCCGCCTTTACGCTTTCTGAAAATTTGACCGTCCTTGAACCAGTACTCCACTTTGACAGTGGTACCGTTTTCCGGCACATCCAGAATCAATTTATCCGGAGACGGGGATGAAAGGGCTGAAGACTCCCGTATTTCCCTCACCACCCGGTCCATGGCCAGCCTTAGATTCTCTTCCACCTCCAGCCTCTCCGTCCCGTGGCGCCAGATTCTTGCTCCATGGGACATGACGGTTGTTACCGCGGTTCCCAGCAATATAAAAATAAACACGGAAACGGACAGCTCCAGCAGAGTGAAACCATTTACCGGCCGTAATTTCGCCATCAACGATTCAACCTCTCCATCATCAGCTTGACGCTTTTTTCCTCTCCAGCCAGGTCATAAAACACCGTAACGGAAATGGTTTTCATATCCGGGCGGGCGGACGGCCCCACGTCCACGGCATAGTTAAGGCCGGGCTCCCCGGAATATTCCGCCCGGGCCTTGCTTTCAGCCGATTCAAAAGGCATTTCTTTTACCTGCTCAAGTATGGCCGAGGCAGCAAAGGAAGCCCTGGTTTCTTCCCAGGCCTGTACCTGGTGCCTGAGGCCGCTAAAGAATAAATCCAGCACAGCGGTAATACAAAGGGTAAACACCAAAAAGGCCGTCAGCACTTCCAGCAGGGTGAACCCCCCGCTTCCGGTTTTTCTTTCACTCCGGAGGAACGGTATCAATCCTTACCCTCCCAGCCACGGGATTAATTATTATATAAAAACTTTTGCCGCTCACGGTATCCTTTAGCATCACATGACCGCCCGACACCGGCGCCCCCTGCAGGGTAAATTTCAACAGATTGTAATCAAAATTGGTGAACACCAGGTCCACCGAGCCGGGCAATAAAACGGTACGCAGTCTCTCAGTGGCCAGCATGAGGGAATATTCGTCCCTTTCCGTATCAAAACTAATCTGATAGGTGGCGTTTTCATTCTCAGCCCCCACCGCCTCCTGTTGGTGGCATCTTATATCCGAGGCCAGCATGAGGGCTGACGAATAAAGGGCGTGTGCCGATTGAAACCGGGTCAGGGAGGGTAAAACGCAAAGCAGCATTACAGACGCAACCATCATCACCGCCACCGTCTCCAGAAGCGTGAATCCCCTGCGACCTGAAATGAGTTCCTTAATCCGATGCACAGATCTTTTCATATGCTCCGATGGAAGGAGGATAGTCCCGGATGGGATTTTGCTTTTCCGAGACAAAAATGTCATCGTCAGTTTCCGCCTCCCCGCCGCTGCCCGGGGAAAGCAGATAATATTTTGTCTTTTCAGCGTTGACATAATACGCATAAGGCTGGTCCCAGCCGTCCCGGCAGGCTTCCCAGGCAACTCCCTGGCCTTCCATGGCCGCAATCACCTGGTCCGGTTCAGCGGGATATTTACCCCGGCCCTCCTCCATGGCATATATGTCCAGAGCCCCCTTCATGGTCTTTAAATCCGCCTGGGTTTTCTTGGACCGGGACTTTTCCACCTGTTGAACTGAAGTTGACATAATTATGGAAGCCATTATGCCGATAATCCCTATGACCACCATCACTTCCAGCAATGTAAAACCATTGTTAACCGCCTTCTTGATACCGACGGGCGCCACAACACCACTACCCTTTTTACAGAGAATTTATCAGGTTTGTCATTGGCAACAGCATGGCCATGACAATGAAACCGATTACCCCTCCCATGAACAGAATCAAAGCCGGTTCAACAGCAGCCATTATATTCCTGGTTAAGTACCGGGCTTCCCCGCGGTAAAACCGGGACGCCTTAAGGAGGGCTTCGGATATTTTTCCGGTTTCCTCACCAACCCTGACCATCTGGATAAGCAACGGCGGGAAAAAACTATCAAGGGCCATTACCCTGCTTAAACCATAGCCTGCCGTTACACCCTTAATAATCCTGTCAGCGGCTCTTCCGGCCGCTATATTTCCCGGCACCCGGCCGGAGACCTGTAAAGCGCCCAGAAAGGGAACGCCTCTCTCCAGAAGCATTCCCAGCACCCAGCAGTACCTGTAAAGGGCAATGTACCTGCTCAGCCTGCCGGCCAGGGGAAATGCCAGAAACAACCTTGCCCCGGTTTCAGTAACACCAATCTTTTTATATAAAAAGTAAAGAATAATACCCGCCGGCAGTGCCGACGGCCAGAAGGTCTTAAGCAGTGCGCCGATCTTCATTATATTTATTGTTGTTGATGGCGGCGCAATGCCCAACTGCTGGTATGCAGACAAATATTTGGGACCCACGTAATCAACCATGCAGATAATCATCACCAGGGTGGCTGACAGTAAAAAAGCCGGATAAATCAAAATGGATTTGATTTTGGCGGAAAAATCATTATCCCTCCGGTAATAATCCGCGATATCATTCAGGGTCTCTTCCAGCGCCCCGGCCATCTCCCCGGCCCTGACCATATTAATCATTAATTCCGGAAACACGGGATGTCCGGCAAGGGCCCGGGAGAAGGGAGTGCCCTTTCTAAGCATGGTGAGCACCGAGACTATTGCTGAATTAAAGCTTTTTCCCGCCGTTCTTTGGGCCAGGCATTCCAGGGAATATTCCAGGCCCACGCCGGCCGCCAGCATGCTGGAAAGCTGCTTGCAAAACAGGTATAGCCGCTTCTTGTTTACTCCGAAAGTACGCATTACTGCCGGAATATTTGAGGGTATGGGAAGACTGTACAGCCAGATGATGAAAAGTCCTGTTTCCTTTAAAGACACGGCCGCATCCAATTTATTGCCGGCCCGGATTAAACCGGCGGAAAAACGGCCCGAACCCTTCCTGGCGCCATATAAGTACGCGGCCATAACAACTCACCCAAAAGAATACATTATAGCTAAAATGTAACAATATAACTGTTTTAGGAATAATGTGGAATAGTCACTCACAATGCTCTGCCTCTTGTCCGGGATAAAACCCGGACATCTTTTTTTCCACCCTATTAAGCTGAGAGTACCAGAAATTTATCACATTATTCAGGAAAAATAAATATTGCCGGCGTCAAATCCCGTTTTAAGGGTATAATATCCCGGGCGGGGGGCTTCCCGGAGCCAAGCTTAATTTTTAAGCCCGGGCCTGCGGGTTTTACAATGTCCTCCCGCCAGCTGAATTTTACCTGTTCTGGCTCAAGATAACTCATCAAAAACAAAAATTTTGTTTGACTTCACGCCCGAGATTTTGTATACTTATCATTGTAAGCGGCGGAGGCAACAGTCAAAACAAGCCGGATGACGCATACGGAGCTGTGGTGTAGTGGTTAACATGCCGGCCTGTCAAGCCGGAGACCGCGGGTTCAAGTCCCGTCAGCTCCGCCATATATGCCACGGTAGCTCAGTTGGTAGAGCAGCGGACTGAAAATCCGCGTGTCGCTGGTTCGATTCCGGCCCGTGGCACCAACTTGACAGCAAAATTAAAATAATATAATTTAAAAGCATGCGGAAGTAGCTCAGTGGTAGAGCATCGCCTTGCCAAGGCGAGGGTCGCGAGTTCGAATCTCGTCTTCCGCTCCATTTTATGCGGCGACATAGCCAAGTGGTAAGGCAGAGGACTGCAAATCCTCCATTCCCCAGTTCAAATCTGGGTGTCGCCTCCACGTAAAGCCGGGGAATAAATTTCCCTGGCTTTTTGATTTAATTCTCCCAATACTTCTGGACTTGACTGATCCACGGGCGAAGGCCAGAAATAAATATGCAAAATGTTATCTGCCGGATCATATTGTAATTGTTTTACAAAACCACGGACGGCCATTTTTTTATCATAGTTGCTGATATCTTTATCACGCAATACTTTTTCGAGAAAATTAACCTTTTTAAATACTAAGTCTTTATCAATTTTTGCCGTTTTAGGCATTTCTTCTTTTAGCTCATCTAAATCGTTTAACAAATAAGTTTTTTCTTTCTGCAGACGGTCGAGCTCGGCTGTTAACGTAGGCATTATAACAAGGTCTTTTGCATGCTTTATTGCTTCCAGTATATTTTCGATACCACGTTGTTTTTCTTCAATAGATTTTTTAATATATTTTTCAGCTTCTTCGCGTTCAGAATCATCCGTATTTGCCAGCCTCTCAGCCTCACGAACAATTTCATCAAGCATAGCCGGCGTAAAAAAACCTTTTATATGCTCCACCACTATCTTTTCTATTTCATCCTGCGCTAGATGGGCATTGTTATCGCAGCTGGCCTGGTTGTCCCTATTAGAACATATATAGTAAAGATACCCTCCTGAAGGGGAACCCTTCATAGGCCCACCACAACGAAGACATATAAACATATTTTCGCCTACAAGGTTTTTACCACTAAAAAGGTATCTACTGTTTTCCGCCCGTGGTACTCTAAAACCTGGTTTTTTTCTTCTTTCCATTTCTGGACCTTTCACCTTTACCAACTCCATGTATTCTTCATCAGAAATTATCTTTGGGTGTGCATTTTCTACACGTAACCATTCCTCTGTGTTTTTCCACTTTTGACCGGAACCAACAAGGTCTTTACCAGTCCGATTGAAATATCCGATACCATTATAGTAGCCCTCCAAAGCCTTGACGCACATTTCCCTAATTGATGAAAGGCTCCATGGTTTACCCTTTGCATTAAGCACAAGATCCCGTCGGCCATCCCACTTTGGCTCTGTAGATTGAAGGTGGTTCCGGATCGATTTTAGGGTCATATTCTTACTAAGCCAACAGGTTAGTACAACATATCGTACAATCTTAGCTTGTTCTTCCTCAACGTCCCAAAGTAATTTTATAATATCTTTACCCCTGGTATCCTTTCCTCTTGTTACATGAATATTTTTGTAGCCATAGGCAGGAGGTCCGCCGTTTCGGTAGCAATTGCCTGTTTTTAAATCACGTTCCTGAAAGTTGCGAAGCATGCCACGCATCGTAAAATAGGCTATTTCCGCCGACCGGGCTTCATCCTTGGTTTCGCTCATTCCCTCCCACCAGACGCCCATAACGGACTTGCGGTCGTACTGTGGTTCGCTGACACCGATTACTTCGACACAATGTTTCCGGAGCTCGTCCGCCCACTTAACCCGTAGCACTTTGCGCCTGGCGAATCTACTTTTTTCGTCAACTAAAAAAAGACTGACCCTTGAATCAGATTTTGCTTTTTCCAGCAAACGTAGCATTCGCGGATCTTCATCCAGACCCCTATAGGCGGAGTGATCTATATCTTCCCTTGCCACAATCATAACATTATTCTTCTCAGCCCATTGATTTATGCGACTGTTCTGCTCAATTATGGAATTTCCTCTTATAAATTGATCCTCTGTTGATGTACGAGCTGCGGCCACGGCATAAAGTTTTTTTCCTGTTTCAGTTATGTTGGTTGCTCTTAAATTAAGAAATTCATCCATAACGCTGTCACTCGCTTTTTTATAACAAATTTTAAGTTTCTTTCAACTTCAGAAGAACAGAATCATATCGTGATTCACTTTTAGCCTGTTTAATTGTCTTTACTCCTTTTTTCAGCCAATCTTCAAAAATACCCCCAATGTACGGCAAGCTTCTCTTACCGTTTAGAACAGACTTGTCCACTGCATATTTAATCATATCATGGGAAAACGTATTTATCCAATGAGCAATATACTCCATTTCGATTGGCGTCCCCTCGAATCCGGCATTAGTTAATATTTTTTTTATTCCGTGCCCATCCGAGTTATCCACAATATCCACAGGCTCCTTTTTTCCCGCGCGAATATTATCATCATCATGATGAATGGCTGAATGAATGGTAGTTTCTTTGGTTTGTTTTTTATGATCTTGTTTTTTATATATATTATATTTTATATGCCGTTCCACTGTGGGTATACCCGCAGTGGGTATTCCCGTGACAGGTATTTCCGTAGTGGGAATACCTGTGGTGGGAATACCCCGCTTTGGGGTATTCCGATATGGAAATACCTCTTTATTCAATGATTCGGCCAAATCTTCCCCCTCTTTATAAACTTCATCAACTGAAACATCGTTAGACTCTCCAGCTTCTTCTTGTTGAATATTCACATCGCCTGATTCATCTTCAGCCGTCTCTTTTTTATATTTATACGAACCCTCCCTGACTTTACGCAAAGGACCCTCATAATCCGCATAGTCATGCACCACGTACCTATTACGCCAACCCCTTGTACCGTTCTTGGGATTTATTATTCCAATATCTTTTTCAACATCCAACAAGCCAATCTGCCATAATATTCCCGACAACCTATAGAACCTCTGTTTACCGATTTTAAATTTATTACAAAAGTAATCAACAGTCCACGGCATGGCTGATTTGCCCTCTTCATTCTCACGTCTGTCCACAAACCTTTTTAGGGCACCATAGAAACCGGCAAGATCAATACTGCCAATTTCAAGCAGTCCGTCTTCAATGTGATTTTCAATTGTCAAGTATCCCTTGGTTCTGCCACGAACAATTTCACTCATTTAACAGCCTCCGCATATATGATTTTTGTAATAAAAATATGGACTCTTAAATAAAAAACCAGGATGCAGTTATTTATCTGACACCTTACATTTTCGTTACAACCAATTTATTGCCACTGTCCGCCCAATGCTCCGCAGGCATGGGGCGGTCAAAATAAAATCCCTGCACAAGCTCAACACCGGTTTTATCCGTTAATCTAAGCTGCTCCAAAGTTTCAATCCCCTCAACAATTACCCTAGCCCCCGACTGCTTTCCGAATTTAACGAGGAAACTCAAGACAAGCCCGTATTTATCCGCGCTGCCGTTGCCTGAAACAATGCCGCGGACAACCCCTTTGTCCACTTTCAAATAATCAGATTCCAAATCACATATACTGGATAAACTCCTGTCCCCTATACCGACATCATCAAGGGCCACCCTTACGCCGCCATTTTTAAGCTGCCTGAAAACATCGCGGCCACATCTAATTTTGGATGCTTCGGTTATCTCAATAACTGTTTTCTTCCGGCACCCGTCAAGCTCGAACAGTATCTCGTCAATACAACTGGACAGTACAACCGGGTGAAAATTCACAAACAAAAGCGCTCCTGAACCGATCAGCCTGGAACGGTACACGGAAAGAGCCTTTCTAAAACACGCCATCTCCAGCTCCTGCCTGCCGCCGGCTTTACGGGCAGCCTTAAAAAGCTTTTTAGGAAGCTCCAGGGGGCTGCCCTCCGGCCCCCTGACCAGGGCCTCGTAACCCACCACCACATTTTTTCTCCTGTCACGAATGGGCTGAAATAGAATTCTCAACCTCCCGGAATCTATTATTCTCATAACATCCAATCCTTTTCGCCTCCTGTTTTCCGTTCTTAATAAAAAGGCCGGCCCGCATAAACCATGCGAGCCGGCAAAATAATAAAGTTATTCCACGTGGAATAACTCAGCTGCCACCATAAAAAGTCAACGGGTTAACCGGAACACCATTCACCCTGACTTCAAAATGAAGGTGAGGTCCGGTGGACTTCCCGGAACTGCCGATCCTGCCAATCTCCTGGCCCATCTCCACCACCTGCCCTTTTATGACACTATATGCTGAAAGGTGCCCGTACAAAGTGTGGATGCCATCGCCATGATCCAATTCAACCAGGTTGCCGTAACCGCTGGACCAACTGCAGTGAACCACAACCCCCTTACGGGCCGCCACCGCCCTGGTTCCTATAACGTCGGGGATGTCTATTCCATCATGCTTGCCGACATCCCCTGTAAAAGGATCTATCCTCGGGCCAAAGCCGGAAGATATAGAATAATTCCCGGGCACCGGCCATGCCCAGGGTCCGGTTTGCGGAACCCATCCCGGGGGCACTCCGGAAATATTCAATAGAAAGCTGAGATCCGCAGCTAAGAACTGCATTACCCTTTCCTTTTCTTCCTGGCTAAACCCCAGCTCGTCCATAACCTCGTCAATGGTTTTCAGCCTGTAAACCGGATACGTGCTGCAGGTTCTTTTCTCTCCAGTACCCTGGCAGTGGGTGCATTCGCCAATCTTTTCAACAAATCTTCTGGCCAGTTGATAAGCCCTGTCCTCATTTGCATTGCTGAAATCCTGGTTTAGCAAAACAGCATCTATTGCAATTACCTGCTGCCAGTTTACAATAACCCCCTTATCACAGGGAGAACTGGTGCTGTTGCTGACCCTTTTGGCAGCGTTAAAATACAGCATTGCTTGCTCCTGGCTAACCATGGGCACCCTCTCGTGTACAACTACCGGACCGGAAAACAATACGCAAATGAGAAATACAGGCAGTAGAATGCCCGCCAACAAAATATGTATTGCTTTATCCTTGGGCACCAGGGCCAGCAGCAGCTTTAGCGCAAGATGCATTTACATCCCCCCGCCGCTGCCAAACAAAGCAATCTCATGCGCCGAAGCCTCAATATTCATCCGGATGCGCTGGTTTCCCGCCACCAGCAGGCCTTCCCCCCTTTCGGCGGAAATAAGAAGGTCCTGCTCGGCCTCGCTAAGCCGCAAAAGACTGCTCAACGCCTCAAGGTCATCTTCACCCTGCCCCAGGAAAAGCTTATAAGTTGGATTGTTTAGCAGGGCTCCCCCGTGCCTTTTCACTTCAGGATCAAGGAAATCACTCACGTTCTGGGTTATCACGCCTAAACTGCCGGAGTATTTCCTGATCCTTTTATTCGTGTTCCGTAAAAACTCCAATGTCTGTGGCGTTTGAGGGTCCACCAGAAGGTAAGCCTCATCCACGCCGAAAAAGACCTTCTCCATTCTGTCCGTCTCAATGATATGCCAGGCATAACTCAGCACATTGAAATATTGCGCCTTTTTCACGGAATTATCGGCATTCATGAGATTAAAAATATCCAGGACTATCACATCCGAATCCACCCGGGCCGTGGTAGGCCCGGCCCATAAGGCAGCGTCGGAACCAACGCCGGCCCTTTTCAACAATATTGCAAGTCTTCTCCAGAGCTCAGGATCGCTCTCCGCCTTTTCCGCCACAAGCTCATACAGGTCTCTGGTATTCGGCCACTTTTCCGCCGGTATGCCACGAATGGCTTCAAACTCGGTATCCCAGGTGACCCCGCAAAAGCCGGCATACAGCTCCACCAGCGCGTCTTCCAACAAAGCCTTTTCCACATCGCTCAAATCTCTTAGGTACAGACTGAAAAAAGTCCTCAAGAATTGTATATGCAAAAACAGCGGCCCAAGGGCTCTTTTGTCCCCATCCTTACCGGCCTCATCCTCATCTACCGGATAGAGCCTTACCTGCAGCGGATTAATCCTCCCGCTACCGCCGGCGCAATTAATCCAACTTCCGCCCAATCCCATACACAAGTCCCGGTACTCGCGCTCGGGATCGATCATAATGATCTTGGACCCTTGGAGGTATTCCCGGTAAAGGATCAGCTTGACGGTAAACGACTTGCCCACCCCTGGCTTGCCCAGGACCAGCAAACTGGAGTTGGGTCTGTCCCCTCCCCTTCTCCAAATATCCAGCAGCACAATGCCGCCGTATTTATCACGCCCGAGGAGAATTCCGAAGCCGTCCTTTATTCCCCCTGCGGCGAAAGGAAAAGACGCAGCCACCGTTTCCGACACCATGTTCCGCCGTCCGGCCCTGCTGACCTTCTCCGGCAGAACCGCCCAGGGACCGGCAGCCAATAGCCCTTCCTCCTGGCGGAAAATAAGCGCCCTTCCCCTCATCCCCGGGGCGGCCAGGGCGCTTTCAAGACGCTTGGAACGCCTGTTTAAAGTATCCTCGTCACTGGCCAGAACAAGAAAAATCACAGTAACATAAAATACGTTTTGATTCTCCTGGTCTATCTTTTTTAGCATCGTTTCCGCATCTTTCAACGACTTTTGAGCACGCATTTTATATAGGGCTTTGCCCGTTGTTTCAAGCTTGCCGGCCAGTTCCCCGATGGAATTGTTTATACTGTTAATCAATTGATAAGGATCTGTCGGCGTAACGTGAATACTTGAAAAAACCCCCGGCAGCGTCACCACCCGGGAAAGCCAGGCGGGCTCAACATTGGGCGGATAGCCCGTAACCACCAGAACCCGGCAAAGCATGTCCCCCATGGTAAGCTGCCTCTGCCTAAAATCAAAAGCCATTGGGGCCAGCACATTCAAGAGACCGGAACCGGAACTCAGTCCTGATGCCGGCCTCTTTAAAGAAGAATCCCGCTTATCTCTTTTCAGAAAAGGCACTATCATATAACCTGTCAGCCTCCTTTATTTATCACAAAATTCCTGTCCCCCGGCTATTCCACGCCCCAGTTAACAGCTGGCGGCAACTCCGGCTCGGAAGAAGAAGGGGCGCGCTCAAATGCGGCCTGGGCGGGGTGCATAAAAGAAAACATTAGATCAATGATCTCACGGTCCTGGCACAAAGTAACCTTCAAACCGGAAGTCTTGAGCCCTGCGGCCATCTCATAGCTTCTCTTTAGAAGTTCATCCCTGGCCTGGGGGTCCGGCTCCTGGGACAGCAGCACATAATACCTGTGCTCCAGCGCCTCGCCCCCCGTCACAATCCCCGCCACATGCCGGATGTACTCCCGCAAATGCCTTTTCCTTTTGGCATCGGCTTTTCCAACCATTACCTCAAGCTCTTGAAGATAACCATCCAAGTCAACAGGCCGCCCGATGCTGAGAATTTGAAAAGCCTCCCGCTGCCCGTTGAAAACCTCATGCACAGCCTTGATGATCCTTTTCTTTTCCCTATCGCTTTTCAAGTCTATATTCAACGGCTCCACCTTCAGGACCGCCACAAGCCAGCCGTCACGCCTTACAATCAGGCCGCCGCCAATATCCTCTATGGGAAGCCAGTCCCGGGTGGAAGGCTCACGGGAGGATATATCCTCCCGCGCCGGCAAATCACCCTTTTTCTTTTTACCTCTGCCTTTAATCCTGAGTAACATATTCAATCCTCCCTGTACTCATATAAATACCTTTTCCGCGACCGAAGCCAATCCCTATAATTCTTGAGCAGCTGGTACAGACTGCTCCCGTCCGGCGTCGGTTTAAACAGAAAGAAAGCCGCAGCCGGCGGAAGTAACAGCAGGATGTATTTCCCCGGGCTGTTTGTAAACCATCCCAGTACATATACCAAAAGAGCACCCAAAAGAAAAGCGGCGGCAACCGCCCCCACCTCGAACCAGCCAAACCCCGGAAAGAATTGAAATTTGGTCTCCACATTCTGCGGGATTAAATAAGATTTCATATTAGAATCCATTGAGTCATTCATATCGCTCAACTTCAAACCCCCCTTGTAAATATTCTACGCATAATCAGCAGATAGCCGGCCTGCTGGGCGGTTCCTGCCGCCGCGCCGCCTATACCGGTGGAATAGGCAAACTGTCTTAACACCGCCGGCGTCCTGTAGGCCACCCACAGCCATCCAAGGAAAAAAAACATCTGCATGACGGTCCCAACAGACACCAGGGTCAGCGAGCTCAACGCACCTTTAACCAAGAATATCTGAATCACCTGGCTCATGCTCAGCACCACCAACTCCCTCCACCAAGCGGCGAAAGTCCCCTGGTCCGGGCTTGTAAGGCCCACGGCCATAACCGAACCGGTGATGGACAGCACCGCCAGCTCCACTGCCCTGACGCCGGTCTGAATCAGTATCAATATCCAAAGCACAAGGCCGGCTATGGCCACCAGGGTAATGATCACCCCCGGGTTGGTCAGGGCGACAAAGGGGGACAGCTGGCTGGAGTCAATGGCCTGGGAACCCGCAATCTCCGTCGCCAGGTCCGTGCAGGCGGAATATACCTGTCTGGCTATCCAAGGAGCGCCCCCAACCACAGCCGCCGCCATGGATACCCTAAACAATAGCCCACCTGGATCTGTGGGCTCTCCGTTGGCGCGAAGAATGTATGTGTAAAGAGTATCGTAAAGGATTTTTAATGTGAGTAAGGACCCGCCGATTACCTGGGCGTCAACTATGACATTCCTGACATAAGTGGAATCCAGAATTTGCAGCGCAGCCGCCATGGAATTCAGCATCCCGCCAGTAAGGCTTGTCACCAGATTGTTGTAAAGTTTGGCCAGAACATTCACAAAGCCTTCCCATATAAGGTTTGCAAGTACCCCCAAGAAGCAATCCCCCTTTCAAGATACGGAAAAAACCATCAGCTGAAGTATGCAAGAATGGTCTTTACCAAGCCGACCGCCCCCGTGCCGATGGCGCCGGCCTTCAGCACGTTGACCATGGCCCTGTTATGGCTTGCAACCTCGGCCTGGTCACCTTCCGAGGTCTGCTTCATTAACGCGTGGTAGCCTATCATTGTTGCTGCGGTACCGGGCACCAGGCCTAGCAGCCAGGTTGTGGCGTCATTAACCAGATTTAAAAACCCCGTGATTATAGCTGGTGGTGCTGCATGGGCTGCGGAAGTATATGAAACTATTAGAACAGCGCTCAATAGAATCCTAGCACCTTTGCCTGCAACGCGAATTACCTTATTCTTCATTCAAACTCCTCCTTTGTATGCTTTAATGAACATTATCAATGGCATCCCTGGCCGGCCCTTTCTTAGAAGACCTCTTTACAGTTCCATCAACAGAAGACTTCTTTTTAACCGGGCTTGAAAACTGGGGCACCCAGAACTGCGGTGTCTCGAAACTCACCCCCTCAGCGTAATTTTCAGTATCTTTAATCACCAGGTCAGCTGCCGCCGGCCATTCGGAAAGATCCGGCAGCGGAAGCTGAGCAGGATACTGGCCTGCTTTAAACAGCAGGGATCTTCCTTTGGGCCACCTGCCTATTTCATCCGGCGTTAGCAGCGCCCGGCCCGTAAGGCTCTCAGAAACACCATGGGAATATTCAAATGACTTGGACCTTGATTGGCTGGAATAACTGTCCGTCCGGACAGTATATTGGCCGCTTTTGGCACTAAGCAACCTTTGCGTATCCTGATCGGAAGTGGACAGATAAATCCAGGTGGCACAGTTTCCGGATATGGTATTGGCCTGAAGTCCGTAATGTTTTTTAAGCTGGTCCAACCCCTGGAGTGCAAGAAGGAACTTCATGTTACGGCCAGCGGCGGTCGTAATCTTTATATCAAAGTCGGGGAATTGAGGCAGGTTCCCGCATTCGTCCAGCAGAAAATAAACTTTCCGGGGCAGCACTCCCCCGTGCCGGTTGCCCAGCTCCACCAACGCCTGGTATGCCTGGGTAATGTAAATAGTGGCAAGAGTGTGAAAAGCGCTGTCCTCATCGGGTATCACCAGGAAGACGGCAGTCTTTTCGTTTCCCGGTCCGGCCAGGTCATGATCCTGTTCCGAAGTCAGCCAGCACACCCCGGGATCGGTCCAAAGAGCCAACTGCGCCGCCGCCCCGGTATAAATGCCGCTTTTCAGCCGCCCTTCGGCCATGGCCGCCACTCCGTAGTCAAGACGTGCCTGATGACCAAGCGGCAATCGGTTAAAATACTCATCCAGCAACTCACCTCCATCAATACCCAACGTGGTCAGCATACGGTAAGCACTTCCCATATGCCGGGCCTCATCAGGCGCTTCCATGGCCACCGCCATGATCAAGGCGGTGGTTAGGCTTCTTTGCGAGTTGGGCCAGATCGGATCACCCCTGTAAAGCCCGGGCGGCATATCCTTGCAAGTCATTATGTGGGCAATTGACTGGGCCGCCCGTGAGGCCCTGGAATAATCGCCATTCTTCAAAGCAGCCAGGACAGGATCGTAAAGATTCCACCTGTTCAAACTCCTGGCCGGGTCGCGGAGATCCAGCACCACGACCCTATAGCCCATCTTTCTTAAAAAGGCCGCACTGTGTGCATTCAATTCCCCCTTAATATCGGTTGCAATAAAACTTTCCCCGGCATGCGCCAAAATCCATATGGAAGGCATAATCACCCTGCGCGATTTCCCGGACCTGGTGCCGCCAATTAAAAGGATGTGGGTATCTTCCACGTCCAGCCAAGTATCAAAACGCATTCCCCGACGTTGGGCACCAACGACGATCCCACCAGGAACCTTTACCATCAACTTTTCCCCCTTGACTTTATCCCTTTAAATGAGAAGCTAACCATTTTAAAGTTTGATTTTATTTCCTTCTCCGTCTGCCATCGCGACGTGCCAAACTGCCCATCCCCAGCTGCCGGCGGCCCGCCCGGGCCGTCACCTTTTTTTCCGCTTCTTCGCCTCCCTTTTTGAAAAATGTTGACAACAGCCGCACCCATTATAAGCTGCGCCCAGCACCAGGCAGTCCTGACCTTTTCGTCAGCAACCAGAATCATCGGCCCTTCCCAGGGCCTCCCGAGAAACTCCTGTTTCCACTGAACAGCACCTGCCTTAAACCCGTATGCCTTCCAATGGTTGGGCATATGAAGGACAGGCGGCAATAGGAACAAATCCAGCAGAACCAGGGTCAACACAAGGTACAAACGGAATTTCATTTGCGTATACACCTCCTCAAAAAACAAAAGAGCCTTGCGGCTCTCGGTTTAAAGGTATTTTCAGTATCTCTGTAACTTTAATTTTTTTATTGTTGAAAAATAATGAAATTTCTCTCTTTAAAAAAAGGAATAAATAAACTTCCTGTTGTAATTATTTGCAATATAGTACATTATGATATTTTCAATATCCCACCAACTTAATTTTAATTAATTTTAATCCATAATTTTATAAAAAATTAACAATTTTATTGTTAGTAAGCATATTCAGGTAGGAGATTTTTTTAGCAAAGTGCCCTTAAATTATAACACATTTTGCCTTTAAGAGTTTTAAAGGAGGATAAGTAATGGCTAAGTTAAAAGTAGCAGTAGCTCAAATTGACTTTAAACCAACATTTCTCTACAATCAAATAGACATGTTAATTGAACCACATGGTGACGATAGCACATCAATATCTGAATTCATTTATCCTGGAAGTAGGAGACTAAGAAAAAGTTTGAAAGATAATTACATAAGTTGGATTAAACTAAAAATACTTACATTAATTAAAAAAGCAATAAGTTTAAGGATTAATGTTTTAGTATTTCCTGAATACGCTATTCCTGTGTCCATACTTAATGATATGGTTGAAGCAATACAAGACACTAATATAATTATTGTAGCGGGCACTCACATGATAACAAATGCAGACTGCAAATTGCCAAAAAATTATCCAGACATAAAAAGCATTCTTGGCTGTGCAATGTGCCCAGTCTTATCTTCTATAGGTGTATTGGGGTACACATTAAAAAACCAAAAAGCTGCACCTGAAATTAGTAGCCTTCGCGTACCTAAAAATCCAACGGAAGATAAGTTTAATATGGGAAATTATACAATGCAAATTAAAATATGCATTGATGCAATTAGTGGAAGCAAAATATTATCGTTTAATAAAGACAATAAAGGCATTCTAGTAATACCGTCTTGGTCAAGAAATACCGAACCATTCCAAGCATTGGCAACAATTTCCAAATTTAATGAAACACCTGTTATTTATGCAAATTGTGCTAGTATAGGTGGCTCTTTGATTTCAGGTGCGTTCTCAAAATACAGCAAACATTGGTTTGCAGATGATAATAGAACAGCACCAGTTCCAAGAAATATTGAATGCCTAGTTACTGCTACAATAGACTTAGACCGAATGCATAGTGCTATTGGAACAGTAAATACTGTTGAAGCAATTTCTATTAATGAAGTTGTTAATATTTTTTATGGTCAAGAAAAATCGCATTTATTAACCATGCAGTCGATTGATAATTATTTAATCAATTACGATTCTAACACAATAGATGACACAATCAATCAGTGTAGAGATGCAATATTAGCTAAAAAAATTCGTTATTTGCAAATAGTAGCCGAAAATGGGTTGTTTGAAAAATCTGTAGCTGAGAATACTCTTGAATACATCAAAATAAACAACATCCCTTTCCAGCAATTAAAATATGAACAAAGCAAACTAGCTTTAAATACCATTGCAGCAAATATGCATCAAGCTTCTTCGGAAGATAAGCTCTATTATAACCTATCGAAGCTTGCCGAACATCTTTCTTCCTTTGAAAAAAATACTAAACAGCAGATTAATATTTTAGATGATGATAATCTTTTTTCTGGACGTGACAATGAACTTTCATGTCTTAGCCAGTTTTTTAATAGCAACGACAACGTTTTTCTTTTACAAGGGTTGCGTGGCATAGGCAAAACAAAGCTGGTTAAAAAGATTAGCACAAAGGTTTTACCTTCTCCACCTCCTTGGGAGATAAGATATATAGAGTTAGAAAAAGGTATTGGCTATGAGTTACTTTTTGATCAGATATCTTACGTTCTAAACCTCCCATATATTGAGCAAAAAGGCGTACCGATAGAAAACGTAGCAGGTAAAATATTTGAGATTATTGAGCTTGGCCCTCCCATTTCCTTAATTGTTGATAATATCAACAACTTAACTGAAACAAATGGTGTCTTTTCCGATACGAAGATCAAGAATTTCTTTCTTCACTTCCTAGAGCATGCAAAAAATTCAACCAAGTTAAAATTAATATTAACAAGCAACCGAAAGATCTTAGACATTGAAAAAATCGGAATTCAGCCAACAGCAATATCACGCCTAATCGACCAAGATGTGCGATTTATTATAAGTTATTGCTATCGTAAAATCACAAACTCTACAAAACCCATTGAAATAGGTGACAACATTATTGATATCGTTTATGGAAATCCTCTTGCAGCTATTCTTGTTGCACAACTCATAGACGAGAATAAATTGCAGGACTTTGAGTTAAAAGGAGCTCTACTCCTGAGATTTCAAGAGCGTATGATTAAAAATCTACTAGGAGAAGTCAATCTTTCTGACGACGAAACCATGCTAATGAATTTACTATCCACAACAAAAACACCAATTGAAATAAATTTTATCAAAAAATACTACGCATATTTACTACCTGCAGCAGACAGTCTCGCTAACCGCTTCTTAGTAGAAAAAGGCGATTTACGCATTAAAGTGCATCCATTATTCAAAGAATACTACTATGATTTACTTGAGGTAAAGGAACGAGCAAATTACCACAAGTCATTAGCCACTTATTACGAGGAACTTTATAGTAATCAGCAAGCAGAAAAGACACAAACTAACCCACTTATTTTATCTAACCTGATCTATCATTGCGCTGGAAGTTTGCAAATAGATAAAGTTATGCAATTTAAATACCGATACATTGAGGAACTAAAGCCTATTGCAGATCGTTTGTATAAAGACAAAAATTATGAAGAGGCTGTTCGCTATTATCATATGATTTACGATGCTGTTGGCGAGCAAAGAACAGATATTTTTATTCGAATGGCTAAATCTTACGTTTATTGCAGTGATATTATAAATGCTGAAAAATATTTTAAGTTAGCCACAAAATTCAATCCGCGAGGCGCATATTTATGGGCTAGTTATGCAATTGCATTGTCAAGTAAAAAAATCTATATTCCTTTAGCAAATGAGCACGCAAATGAAGCTGAGAATATTTATGATCAATATGGAAACAGCTTTAAATGGGAACTTGCGGAAATAAAATTTGCTCAGGCTCGAGCATGTCGCTATGAAAATCCCGATAAGGCACTTCGATTATATGATGAAGCTTGTGATCTTGAGCAAACAAATTGTTATTACCTATGCATGTACGCCCTTTACTTATTTGATAATGGATACAAGCAAAAAGCTATTGAAAAACTTGACAAAGCAAGGAATATTGACCCTGACTACGACTTTCTAAAACGATTAAATGATAAATTTTATGAGCAGACTGAATGTCCTTTAGAAGAAGATTATTTAGAAATTAACGATGCAGATCCAGATGAAGCTACTGAGGAGCCAATATTTTTAACTAAAGATTAATTAAAGGTATGGATTCTTGACACGTTTTTGATTTCTCAATATTTTACAATAAGAGCTCTCTCGATAAAATAACTACACCTAACACTATGTAGGTTCTGCCGTAAAAAGATATGTTATACACAAAACCAATAGAAAGGTTATACAAAATATCAATCAATTTTACTGACAATTCACATCTTCCTGTGGGTTCATTTGTTTAAATTTATAGTATATCAATTCATGTTAGCACCGGGTTTAATTACATCGGTGCTACTTTACACTCTCGACATCCATCATCTTTAATCAATCTCTCTCCCCTCCTTAGCTCTTTGTCGCCTCATATCATTCATACGTTTTAATACCAGCCTTTTCGCCTCCAGCTTGGTTCGCTCTCTCTCCATGTTCCTCCAGACAGCTTTCCACAACTGTCCCGCTATATTTCCATACCGGTCAACATTAGCCCGCCAAGGGGATGCCGGCGGGTTGTGAATACCAAGGTTTTCCGTTAATCTGTTCCACGACCTCCGTCCCAGCCAGAAATCCTCCTTTGGAACCACAGTAACCCTATCCAATACGTCCCTGAGCCTAGCTTCCGACACTTCCACCCCGGACCTTTCCACCCACCCCCTTACCATCCGGGCACTATCTTCTTCTCCTACTCCCAAGGCATGAAGTGTATTGGCAAAAGTCCGGAGTGTCCAGTATACCTCGGCATAATTTTCCGGATTTCCGGCAGCGCCTTCAAGTGCATGTAAAGCCGGGGAAATGCGCTTATCTATAAGCTCATGCGGAATAGTTTCTTTCTCCTGCTGTTTTTCATTTTCCGGCAACTGCTCTTGTTCGCGCAGTATGCCAAACCAGGGATAAAGGCATTCTTCCTCTTCCATACCCAGATTCTCCCGTAGCCTGGTCCAGTCCTTGCGGCTGACGTGAACGGGTTCCGGCTTGTTTTCCTCCCGACATTCCTGCGCTATGCACTCCATCCTTACAATCTCTCCGCTTATGGCCCTGGCTGCCTCCTTTTTCAGGCCGACGCCATCAGCCCACCTTTCAGTTGCTTCCCGCGCCGCCTGGCCGTCCACACCCAGGCGGACCAGGGCGCGGTACATGGTCCCGGCAGTCCACCTAGCCTCATCAATATCACTGCGGATATATTCGGCGGTAGCGCTTTCAAACCGCTTTACAGCATCCTGGACCCGGCCATCATGGGGCAGCATTTCCACCTGGGGGATTTCCCTGGGCAGCAGTTCCACAGCCCGGCCAACAACCTGCTCGGCAACACGCTCCTTAAGCTCGTGAAAAGCTTCTTTACCGGCATCCTCACCCTGGTCGGCGCAAACCTGCTCAACAAATTTTTCCGTGCGCAGGGCAAGTTTCCCCGACTGCAAAAGCTGTCCGGCCAAATCCCGCGCCCTTTCCTTCACCTCCTGGGGCAGGTAGGCCAGGGCAAGCCGGCCTTTCAAGGATTCCTCCGGAATAAGGTCCGCAATTGTCTTCAATTTACCGGCAATCTCAGCCCTGAAACCGTCCTCTATTTTCGGGACGCTTTCACACCCGCCCCCGTCCAGGCGGTGGATAGCCCTTTCAGAAGTATGCCAGGCGTCACGCCAGAGCTCCCCGGCAACCTTATTTTTATCGGCACCCGGATATTTTCCTGGGGAAGTTGTGATTTTCCAGGGAACCGCAGCCGGAACAGTAACACCCAAATTCACACTCAAACGAACCCAGCCGGACCGCCCCAACCAGAAGCCTTCCCTGGGCGCGACCGTAACCCTATCCAGTACATCCCGGAGCTTGGCTTCGGACACTTCCACCCCGGACCTTTCCACCCACCCTCTGATAATCCGCGCCCGTTCCTCCTCGCCAACACCCAGTGCATGCAGCGTATTGCAGAAAGCCCTGGCAGTCCAGTATACCTCTGCATAACTTCCAGGTTTGTCCGCAGCGCTTTCAAGAGAATTCAGTGCAGAAGCTATGCGACTCTCAACCAAAACATGCGGAATATCTTCCTTCTCCTGCTCCTGCTGTCCACCCTCTTCCGGCAACTGCTTCTGTTCCTGCACAACGCCAAACCAGGGATAGAGACATTCCTCATCCTCCAACCCCAAATTCTCCCGTAGCCTGGTCCAGCCCTTGCGGCTTATATGTTTTCGCTTTTTATCATCAGCAGCATCGGATAGTATTTTTTTAAAGTCCTTGATGCCAGCTCCCGCCGCCCAGTTGGCCGTTATTCTTTCGGCCTCATCAACGCCAAGCATTGTCAAAGCGCGGTACATTGACCCGACGGTCCATTTCACCTCTTTCATGTTACCGCGAATATAGTCGGCTGAAGCGCCTTTTAATAGCGCTACGGCATCTTCAACCCGCCCCTTGTGAGGCAGCATGATTACGGGCGGAATTACCCTGGTCAGCAGTTCCGCCGCCCTTTCAACAACCTGCTCCGCAACACGCTCCTTAATTTGGCGGAAGGCGTCACTGCCCTGGCCTCCGCCGGCAAGTCTAAAATATTTTTCAATGATCGGTTTTGTTACGTCTGATTCCAAAAGCTGTCCGGCCACCTCCCGCGCCCTTTCCTTCACCTCCCGGGGTAAATAGGCCAGGGCAATCCTGCCTTTCAACGAATCCTCCGGAATAAGTCCGGAGATTTCTTTCAAGCTTTTGATAACCTGTTCTTTAATGCCGGCCTCAATCGCCGGCATTTCACCTCTCAAAAGCCGTACAGAAGGATCAACCCGGAAAACCGCCCTATCCACTGTTCGCCAGGCATCTTCTACCAGTTTTTCGGAAACTTCTTTTACATTTCCACCGGGTATGACATTGCTGGAACCCGCTGTTCCGGATGCTTTCGGCTCCATACCACTTGCTGCCGGTTCACTTTCCAGCGGCTCCACATAATTTTCCAATTGTCCGCTTTCCGGTTCAGGCGGCTCCGCATCACCTTCAAAGCCTTCCAAACTTCCCCCGTCTTTAACTAAATCATCACATGAAGAATCGCTTGCCCTTTCCACTTTTCCAATTTCAACGGCACCTTTCAGCAAATCTTGGCTGAGCCTATCCCGAAGGTCTTCATAAGCATTCCTGCCTGACTCGTCAAGCGAATGAACATTATGAGAATAGTGGCTGGCCATCTCCCGGGCTATCTCAACATATCGCCCGACAGATTCGGAAAATCCAGGCTGTTTCAGCAGCCAATCAGCCACATCACGAAGCTTTTCCTTCACTTCAGGCGGCATATATTTTAAAGCAACCCGGCCCTTACCTGGCAACATGCCGGCAATCTGCTCAAGCTTTTCACTCAATGCGGCCCTGACATCATCGTTCAGCCTGGGCGAAACCCTGCCAGCAGCGCCGTCAATTGAACGCACGTAATTTTGTTCCGACCTCATCTCTTTAAGAAGTTCCCTTACGTCATTCCTCCCGAAATCTCTAACCATATCACGCAACAACGTCTTTTCACCGCCTAGCCTGGCCCTTTCCCCGGCTAATATCCGCTGGACAAAAACCTTCCTCACATCTATTAGTTCGCCGCTACTTTTGCCCTTGCTTAATACGCCGCGCGTCCTCTCAGGCTTGGCTTCCCAGAATACAAGGTGACAGTGAGGGTGCCCCGGTTCGGCATGAAATGCGGCCACCCAGCGCAGATTTTCCTCGGAAATGCCCATCTTTCCAGCAGCCTCGGGGACTGAAGCCCGCAGTGCATCCTCCCAGGCCTTCCTATTGTCATATCCCATACGAATGGCATCATCTTCACGCAAGGATAAAACAGCCCGCCAGACGATACCTTTATGCCGCCACAACTCATTTTGTACTGCTTCGAGATCGGGAACATTTTTTTCATCCCGACCGAACAGACCGTGGCTTCTGGGCCGCTCAGAGGCATATTTGACATGCTTTGCCGCCTCATCCTCATCATATTTAACAAAGTATTTATAATAAAAACTGGACTCCTTGTCTCCGATCTCCACATCGCCCTCGCCTCTATCAGCCCCAGGCCTGGTACCGATATAAAGAATATGACACGCATTTTTAGCCTCGTTGCCATCACCGGGTTTATAAAAGGACATTTTAAAAATAAAAGGCGCTCTCATCAAAACACCTCATGATCGTTGCGCTCTTTCAAATAGGCGTGCGCCTTCTTGCGACTCTTTTCATATATCTCCACACAATCATGTTTACCCAGATCATCCAGGGTTTGAACAAGCATAAACATTGCAGTAGCGCTTGCCATGCCAGTTTTGGCATTCAATTTGGCAAGGCGGTTCTCCAATGGCTTTACCTCGTTTCTGATAACCTCCCTGGTGGCACTTCTGATAATATCCAATGAGGATACAGCTGCATCAGATGCCAGGGCCTCACTAATAATTCTTCTGACAATTACCGCCACAGACTCACCACGTTCATTTCCAATACACTGCAAATTTCTGTAAATATCTAATGGAAGACGAATAGTAATTGGTTTTAGTTTGTTTTGATTCACTAAAGAATCTCCTTTCATGCCGTGATATTCCTAGCTTTTAAGTAAAGAGAGAACCGCAGTAGAATCTCTAACACATCAAGAGAACCTCTATTGAAAATCCTCAAAATCTTTTCTGCCCGGCTCTGCCGGGCATGTGTGATAAGCGCGGGCACCGCGCCTTATCCTGCCTTAAAAATCGGAGGCCGTAGACCCCCGAAAAAGCGATTGAAATGCAGTCAATAATTCTGCCCCCGCCAGCCTGCGGGACCGAAAAAAAAAACAACTCCATCACGGGCACATACCCGTTCATAGAACTGCTCCACATTCAAGACACCTCCTGATCAGCATCCAGCCCCCAGAGGGTTGACATTCATCCTGCCAGACTGTCCAGGCCTGCCCCCGATTAGTCGTTAAGAAAGAGCTTTCGACGGAGTTTGGCAAGCTCTTCCCGGACGGCATTCCTGTCTTTCAGGCTTTCTGCTCCCTGGAAACCCAGTTCTTTTAGCAATGATGCTTCCAAATCATCAATTCTCTTGATAATCACCTCTTCCTGATGACCTTTAAGATCACATTTTTCTTTTAAAATAGATTCAATGCTCCTAATGCGATCAATGAAATCAACGCCAAATTTCAAGTACCACTCAACAGCCAGCGAAACATATTCCGATTTGTTTTCAATCGCATCAAACTTTTCTGCACACTCATTAGAGAGAGCAAACATAACCCTGAATTTTTTCATCTGCTGCCACACCTCCAGCCCTAGAAACTCAAGGCTTCACGGGAATAATTTTAGAATTTGTGCCACAAAATGCTGCCACGGCTCAAACCATTGATAATACTGATAAAAAGACTCATAGAAAATGAAAACGTGCCACAGGTATAAACACCGTGGCACAAAGAGGCAAAAAAAGTCTGAAAAAGTTAATAAATACAAGCGATAAGCAAATGGCACAATATATAACAGAGTGCAATTTATTCCCAAGCCGTCTTTTCCACTGCCGCCTGTAAATCATTCATGGATGGTGCGGTATATCTTTTGGTGACATCCATGGAACTATGCCCGGCAAGCATGGCCACCTGGTCAAGGGAAACCCCTGAGTCAATCAAGTTTTTGCAAAAAGTGTGACGCAGCGAATGGGGAGTAACATTATCCAGTTTTGGCCTGGCCCGATTAACATAATAACTGAAAAGTTTTTCGATCCCCTGGACACCAATGGCCCTTCCGTAACGGTTGGGAAACAGTGGAACTTCCTGATTCGGGTTCATATTCATCCAGTCCACAAGTATTTTTCTTATAGTTTTATTTAAAGGCACCTCCCGGTACTTGTTTCCCTTGCCCCTTCTAACCCGGACAACACCCTTTCGATGGGAAATCTCAATATCGGCCCTGTCTAGGACAAATACTTCACTCACCCGAAGGCCTGCGTGAAGCATTATGCCTACAATGGCCATATCCCGCAGGTTACCACCATCCTGGACTGCATGAATCAAAGCAGCCTGTTCATTCCGGTTAAGCCACTTAGGAACGGACTTGTTAGCCAAAGCAATCTGCTTCACTCCAGACACAGGATTATCTCTCACCTGGCCACTCTTCTCAAGCCAAGTAAAAAATACTCTCAAACTGACGATCTTCTTGTTTATCGTCAACGGGGACATCGGTTTACCCTTGCGCCCCTTCTGGTTCTGTAAATAGCCTCTGTACTCCGTAACATCAAGGGGAGAAACGCTGGCTGGGTTAAAGTCACCGTACTTAGTGTTCATCCACCCAGCAAAAGCTTTAACAATT
The DNA here is from genome assembly GCF_002933875.1 of Desulfocucumis palustris. Classification (GTDB taxonomy): domain Bacteria; phylum Bacillota; class Desulfotomaculia; order Desulfotomaculales; family Desulfocucumaceae; genus Desulfocucumis; species Desulfocucumis palustris. The sequence continues at coordinate 44,359 of NZ_BFAV01000162.1, forward strand.
CCCAAATAAGTATCAGATGAAGCACTTCTATCAGTGAACTGCAGATGGGCTTTAAAACCGTCCAGGAGGCAATCCAAATTCTTTATACCAAATTTCTTAAGATAATTAACTTGTGGCAATTTATTCCACCCCTATTTAACTGGGCTTTAAAATCAACTTAAAAGCATTAGGTATAAAGAAGGTATATTCTTTATACCACCAATTACTTTTCTATTGAACATCAATGTTCTATATATTACCAATTGACGACCTCGCCTCATAAAAATATAATATACAGCACAGAACATTTGTTTGGTGGTGTATATGTACTATGAAAAGAGTGATTTTACTTGCTGATATGAACAGCTTTTTTGCCAGTTGTCATCAGGCAGTTCAACCCGAACTCCAGGGCAAAGAAGTTATTGTGGCCGGTGATCCCCAAAAAAGAACGGGCATTGTATTGGCCGCCTCATATCCCGCAAAGGCCCTGGGCGTAAAAACCGGTATGGGCATTTGGGATGCAAGAAAGCTATGTCCGCACGCCCATTATTTCAGGCCGGACTATCCGCTGTATATGGAACTCTCCAGTATGATCCTGGGGATAATGCGAGATATTACTGACCAAATAGAACCTTTTTCCATCGATGAGGCATTCGCTGACCTCACCGGTGTGCTACACCTCTGGAAAACACCGGAATACATAGCCCGAGCACTGAAAGAGCGAATCCGCCTGGAAGTGGGCGTATATTGCAGCGTAGGAATAGGCCCAAACAAACTAATCGCCAAAATGGCGGCAGGTTTGCAAAAGCCGGATGGGCTTACCATCTTGGAAACCGCCGAGGATTTTAAAAGGATCTTCTGGCCGCAGCCCGTTAGGAAATTATTTGGCATTGGGCCCAAGTACGAAAAACACCTGCGCCGATACAACATCCGCACAATCGAAGACCTGGCCAATTTCCCCCTGGAGATATTAAAAAAGAGATGGGGCAAAAATGGGGAAACGCTTTGGTCTTGCGCCCACGCTCGGGATTATAGCCCAGTGGTTCCGGGTTCCCTGGACACCTCCAAAAGTATGGGGCAACAGCGGACACTGCCCAGGGATCTAAAGGGATTTAAAGAAATAAAGGTGGTAATGCTGGAACTCAGCGAAATGGTGGCTCGCCGGGTGCGCCAGGGAGGTTACCTGGGACGTACGGTTACCCTGACCCTGCGGGACGCCCAATTCTGTTCTCTGTCCAGATCCCGGAGCATGCCCTATACCAACCTAGCCGACGACATATATCACAACGTCTGTCTACTCCTGCACAGGCACTGGAACGAGTCTTGGCCGGTGAGGCTTGTGGGCGTCTCCCTTGACAAGCTGACTAGGTGCGGCGCCATTCAATACGATATATTCGGCCAGAAGAGCCGTCGGCTGGAACTGGCCCTGGCCTGCGACAAAATACGGGACCGCTTCGGCGAAAAGGCCATTACCAGAGGTGTTTCCCTGATGGAGGTGAGCGTATTTGGCCAGCAAAGATAACACACTATGGGAAAAGCACCGGTTATTCCTGCCGGAGATGAGAAATTTGGCCATCCACCGCTGCAAGGACTGCATTTTTTTTGTTACGATCCAAGGCAAATCCGAAGCAAAAAAAGGATGCTTGGTCAATATTAGAGCTTACAACAGCCGGCGGGAAAAAGTACCGGACACTGTGCAGGTAATGGACATCGTTAGGCGCGTGGGTCTGGAGGGGCTAGAGCAGTGTCTTAAAAATAGCCCAGAGAACACGGCCTGCATAAGGTTTCATCCCAGGTGTTAGGTATTATATCTCCTGATTTTATTTCCACCTCCAGTGCCGACATCACCCCACTTCCGGGCCACTATTCCCATGGACAGTCTGACCTCCCTCACCGCACGGCTTCCCTGTCTTGGGGTGCGGCCAAACATCATCTGTCGTGTTGACCGTAAAACTGTCCTCTGTAGTTTCCGCCAACAACCCTTCTTAATAACCTTGCATTGGATATAATTTTTTCGATGTGCGGATTCTCAAAACCGTGGTTCTGAAGCTGCTTTCGAAGATCTCCATCCGTACCATCGTATTGTATTGGCGGTGAATCTCCGCCAAACGCCATGTCAAGCAATTCCCAGTTTATCAATACCGTTCCAACTCCTTCTTCATAAAAATAACATGTGCTGCACCATCGCTAGAATCATTTCCCCAGTCGCCACATCTTTGAAGTGTGCAGCACTCTATGGTTTTAACATCTTTACATCTCCCAACTGGGCATACTAAACAATCGTCAACGGAAAGATCGCGGTATGTTTCGTATGTGGTCTCCTCTATGCGATACTCTTTTTCCGGATATAAACTGATAAGCTGCGAAAGTGCTGCTTCTGCCCAGACCTTGCAATGTCGTACCGAATGGATTGAGATTCTACGTCTAACAACACCCCATAAATTTCGGTGTTCTCCGTGGTCTTTGTCTACTATCAAATACCGAGGCAATACCATTTTCTCCAATTTTTTCACTCGCTTTCTGCTCGGTCACTACAGCACATTTTCTTTGAAATGTTTATTAAGATGTCAATATGCTCCAACTAAACCTTTGAATAACTTCGTCGATAGACCCCGTGAAAACATCTGCCCATAAATGAGTGGGGCAACGCACCCCCGCACCTGGGTTGCCAACGATAATTGAGCGTTTACCCATCCCAACTCCCAACGCCCAGCCAGCGGTAGCATCCAGACCACAGGGCAGGAGGAGAATTATTATATCTGACCAGGCAATGGCCTGATAATTCTCCCTCATGGTGAATCTAAACTCAGGCCGGTCCAGATAGTCATGATAATCATGTTTTTCAGGATCAAATTGTTCCGGAAACTTTTCTGGCGGTATTTCCGGCGCATTCCGCCGCCTATGGTCCGTGAAGTCAAAGACCTCGTGCCCGAGTTTCCGTAGTTTATTTGCCAGCGTCCTAACTTCTTCGCGCTTTTTCCACGAAGCACTTATATAAATCTTCATAAAAACAAATTACTCCCTTCACATTTTTATTGAAATGCGCAGCTATTCTTCATTAATTGGTTGAACCTGGGCAGTGTAAAAGTTTTCAATAACCACATCGGTTAATGCCAGCGGTATAACCTTATCCCCAGGAATGCCTTCTTCAGAAGCAATGCAAGGCTCAATCTTAACATTCACAACCTCACACTCTCCATCTTCGTATTGCTTTTTAACTTCGCCTATAAATTCATCCTTGCTTTCAAAATCTTTTTTCCAGCCATAAACATAATCCATATCTTCAGACCAAAGAAGCTCTTTCGCCATAACTAATCCTCCAATCTTATTGGAGTGTGCATCAAGCAATTATAGGTTCATTGCACAATGGGCACTCTCTATATAACCAGTTATTTCTTGCAAAACTCCACTCTTCGCACATTTTAATGTCCTGCTCTAATAGCGGTAAAAACATCCCATCTGCCTTACCCCTAATATCATAAAAGTTATCTCCTATTTTAGTAACAACATGATCTTTCCTTGGGTTTATATAGGGTTCAGCCTTTGGAAATATGCTCTTTAAAAACTTGTAAAAGCGATAGCAGCCGCCGTTAAGATAGATCATTTCTATATAAGAATCTGTATCTCTTAACGCCTTTATTAGATATTCTGGTTCCAAAACATAACCCCCAATGCTAACATTCGTCGTGTTTATTGAAATGTACATTATGCTGTTTCAAACTGCAATTCCAGATCGCCAATTTTAGTTCTTTCGTCTTCGGTATACCATGTATCAACCGCTGTATGCCCGTTTTCCTCTCTTTCCTCGTCTGTTTCTGGCCTTACAAAGTGGCTGAACGATATATTATAGTTACTGCTTTTGGTCAGGATATCTTCGGCAAATTCCAGAACATCACCAAGAGACACATGACCAGAACTTTCATCGCCCTCATCATAGGCATTGCTTTCATACATAGATTTTGCGGTAATTGTAGGTTCGAAGTCTTTTCTGACCAGCTCTGCAATAAAATCTAAATCCCCTAGACTCTCTATAACCTCAGACAATACCTTCAAGCACTCTTCTCTCGATAGGCCCTCAAGAACATGAAGTACATTCATACCGGCAACGCTTTTTTCTAACAAATTTTCCAACTCCTTTATTGCGTTAAATAACCTTCACCGAATTGTTGAAATGCGACTTAAACTTTAGCTCTTTTCCGTTCTCCGATTTTGTTGCAGATATCCGCGATGGCGATCCCTGCCTTCGTCAGTTCGGCGTCCTCCTGGATCATCTTCATTTGGTTCAGTCTAACCAATTGCGCACGTGACACTAAAAGAAGGTTCTCCGGATTAAAATTTCTATTATTGCCGTCCCCAAAAATAACCACATGACCCGGCGGAATAGGGCCGTTATGCTCTTCCCAGATTAGGATATGCTTACCTTTCCAGTTCTTTTGCAGCTTGCCGTCGTCAACTTTTATGTCTATATAGCCGTCCCCATTTACTCTTTCGGAGCCTATCGGTACCCAGTTGGCAGGTTTGTTGCCTTTTTTAAACTGGGTCTCCTTGCCCCCGCAGTTAAAGCCTTTCATGCCTTTATTCCAGGGGGTGAGGCCCGGCCTGAACCGGGTTTCCACGCCGAGCAGAGTCCCGTCAGGCAGTATCCTTGTGTCGCGCCCGTTATGCAGGCCGTGACGGTCGGCCAGTGAAATCATAGCTGAAACTTTTAGGTTCATCCCAAAACGTCTGTTAAACATATCCGTCAGCTCTTTAAAGGGGCATCCTTGTATATTGGCCGCTACATAATCTATGTGTTCCTGGGTATATTTCCGGTTCATACGCTACTCCTTTAAAAATTGCGCCTTCAGCATCTTGGGCATTTTCTTTTCGCCGCTGCCATCGTCATCGCCAACATACTCAAGTTGTAATGCCCTCGCCTTCAGCACCAGCGTACCATTGGCTATGATTTGCGACGCCAAGCCCGTAACTGCTTTGGCTCTCGCCATTTCTTCCTTCAGCTCTTCTCCCTTCAACTCCTCATCACTCAGGCGCTCCAACTGGGCGAATAAATGGTTGTTCAAATCGCCAAGAGTGTTCCTCATTTTTCACACTCCTCCTTACTGCACAACATAAACATTGTGTGCAGCACCGGTATTGCCGAGCCGGTGCCGCATAATATTATTTGAAGTATGCAGTTACATTAATTCGCTAGACATGCTGATTATATATGGCGGTTTTTCTTTGTGGTATTGTACTGCCTCTTGCAACGTAATTTCAACTCCAAGGTATTCGCCAAACAAATTTTTTCGGGGATACATTTCTTCGTCATGGTATTGTTCGGGTAACTCATCCACTGGGAATAACATTTTCTTCTTTTCGGGATTTATTTCTTGAATCTCATCTAACCCTTCCTCATCAGTTAATTTTTCAGTAATGAAAAATTTAACAGCTTCTTTCCTATTTTTGGCTACAACGGTGTAATAATCATCACTATAAAATTTCATTGTTTCACTCCTTCGCATTTCAAGAAAAATATACTATTGTAAAAGAATTAAACATTCTTCATATACTCGTTGATAAGCCTGTCCAAATCCTGGCTGACCCTTAGACGGCGGCTATTATCTTTCATATTGTACATACGCCGGCGCAGACGTTCGATTTTAAGGCGAAGCTTAATTTTATCCATCATCTACGCCACCCCCTCCTGCTTCTCCGGTACCGGCTGCAGCCCATTCTTTACCGCCCAGGCATCAAGGTTGGCCTGCGCTTCCGCCTGGCTGGCCACCATGGGCATGGCCGGGGATTCCATGCGGTAATGACCGCCGAAACGGTGCGACTTCCAGAAGGTACCATATTCCTCCTCGCCGTCGGCAGAGACAAAGAATTCACGGCCTTTGGTGTCGAGGTAGCGCCTGAGCTCGGGAGCCGGCTCAGGCTCGGGTTCTTGGATATTCTCTCCCGCGCACCTGCTGCACAGGTCCGGCTCTACCCAGTAGCAACCGCCCGGGCAGGCGGCGTCATCGGTGCAGCCGCAGACACGGCAAGTGCCGTGTCCGTCAGGGTCTTCTTCAGCGCATTCGCTCCGGGGGCACCAGTCTGGAGCTATATCCGGATTAAACTCTCGGTCCGGTGCGATTTTTCTCTTAAAGTCGAGAAAGTCGCAGCAATAATGCGTATGCGGTTCGCATGGCCGTTTCTCAACGGCATCTCCATTGGAAACCATGTGCTGAGTGTAGGTATATTCCCCACTGTACCAATGGCCTATATCACACGTTCCGCAGCGGTACCTTCCCCCCGGGCCCGCGCCGACATCAGCTTCCGTCTTCGGACTTGGTTTTTTATCCATGCCGCGTTTTTTAGCTTCCCTGAGAAGCTTTTGCATCCCGCTCGTTCGATCTTCATGCTCGAGACAATAGATTAACTCCTCGTCAGTGAGCAGGGGAATGTTGGTGTTGTAGTTTATGTCGCCGCAGCTGTTGTTCAAAATCCAGCCTACCCTGTTGCTGATTTTTCTCGCCGGCTCTTTTTCCGATGCCGGAACACCTTTCAGAAACCACTCCACCATGCCGGCGGTTTCCATCCCCAGGGCAAGGGCCGGCCACTCGAATATAATTCGTATGAGCTGGGCTTCGGACAGGTTTTTCAGTACGCCAAGCAGGTGCGGCCACCCCTCGGCGTCACACGGCAGGCCGTCCTCCCAGTCCCCCGGAAGTGGGCCGGCCACGCGCTCGAGGTATTCAAAAACGTCGCAGTGGACCGGATACTCAAAACCACCCAACATTGCGCCGGCAATATATATCAGGGCATCCTTGCCGACGTCAGCAAACGTCATGCCATCCAGCTTCTTGTTGACCAGTTGCTCAATTTCCGCCTCGGCGGAGGATTCGGTCTGCTTTTTTTCTTTCGCCTTTCTGTCCCTGGCTTCGCGCTGGCCAGCCTCATAGTCTTTTTCGCAGGCCGCGAAGGAATCCGGCGCCAGACAGATATGCCGCGTCCCGTCTATGCCGCGCCATCGGCCCAGTTTGTAGTGTTCGCACTCTTTAGCCCGGCAGTAGTCGCCGAACCAGACATTTGAGTGCCGGACAGCCTCCGGCAGGTCGTCGATAAGGATGGCGTCCGGATACTTTTCAAACAACTCGGCCTCCTGCTCCTCTTGTGCCGCCTGCTGGGCCTCCTTTTGTTTGGCATCCCAGCAGGCCGGCTTCAGGCAACGCAATTCTTCTCTGTCGTCGGACCAAGGATACTTCAGCATGGTCTTTTTCTTGCACTTTTCGCAGCCGTCCGTGTCAAACTTGGGACCGCCCAAGCCCGGCTGATGAGCGGGAGGCGGTGTCAGACAGCGGGAAGCATTCCATACCTCCCTGGCCACCGCCCGGGCCACCTCTTTCACCGTCATTCCTTCTTCGGCGGCCTTTTCGGCCACCGCCTCGATGACGGCCGGGCCAGCCTTCTTGCAGGCCAGCAACTCCTTTGCCGCGCCGGCAGAAATTATTCCACGTGAAATATTTTCTTTCACGCTATCAGGCAGCTCTAATAAACGCAAACGATTTGCTATCTGGGCCTGGCTGCATCCGATTTTTTTAGCCAGCTCCTCCTGGGTATACCCGCCGGCATCAAGCAAAGTCTTTAGGCCTTTCGCCTCCTCGACCGGGTTAACATCCTTGCGCTGCCAATTCTCGATAATCATTGCCTCCAGTTCCTGCTCCGGCGTATAATCCTTAACCACCACCGGCACCAGGTCCAACCCGGCATCCACCGCCGCCCTCCAGCGACGTTCACCACAAACCAGACGCCACATATGCGGCTCCTTTTCCGTATCCGCCACCACAACCAGAGGCTGAATCACCCCATGCTGCTTAATATTTTCCACTAATTCAGCCATCGCTTCAGGTTCAAAAGTCTTACGCGGATTATGCGGATTGGGATAAATTAAGCCAGGAGATATTTCTTTGTAAATGTCCGGCATTAAAACTGCACCCCCGTCCATTAAAAAAATATGAAAGGAACAAGGGACTGCCGGCTTCACAACCGGCAATCCCACACTACTTCAATTAAAACGGCGTATCATCGTAGCTGCTTTCACTGATAAAATCATCAGGCCCAGGGCCCTCTCCATCCTGCTGCTGGGATTCCTTCGCCCTATCCAAAAACTTAACCGTTTCCGCCACAACCTCCGCAGCCTTGCGGCGGATTCCCTGGTTGTCCTCATAGGAACGGATCTGCAGCCGCCCCTCAACTGCCACAAGGCGGCCCTTGCCCAGATAGTTGGCGCATACCTCCGCTTTTTTCTGCCAGGTAACGATGTCAATAAAATCAGCTTCCTTTTCCCCCTGCTTGCTGACCCTTCTGTCCACCGCCAAGGTGAACTTGGATACCGGAGTACCGTTGGGAGTATACCGCAATTCAGGCTCCCTGGTCAGTCTGCCGATCAAAATAATCTTATTAAACATTTTTTGACCACCCTTCTTTAATTAAATCTTTTCATTTCACGCAAGCAGCTGCCGCACTATGTTTCGGCGCCATGAATAAATACCCACCACCCTGACCAGGGCCAAATACCTCAGCACAGCAATCTGATGCCAACATCCTTGAATTCCATCAAAATACCCCCTTCCTATCACCGGCATCGACTCAAACCGAGACCACATGCCGTTATATTCCCTTCCGCTTTTTATCAGCATCTTTTATATCCTTAATACTAAA
>NZ_BFAV01000163.1 GCF_002933875.1 Desulfocucumis palustris
GTTAGGGGTGTTTTTGTTGTTTTCATTCAAAAATAGTCGAATCAAACTCAGTTATATCAAGGGTTGAAGTCAATTATTCATGTGAGAAAGTTGAGTTAATTGACTCATGAGTAAGTGTAACATTTTTTTGATCGATCCCGGTTGGAAATAAAACAACTAAAAGACAGGCGACAGCCATCACCGCACAAGAAGTACAAAAGTGATGACCGTTAAGGGGGTATATGTGGGGAGAGTAGGGTCTATGCTTATTCTTTTCTTGAAAACTGTGCAAAATTAGGCATATGTTTTAACATATACCTTTGTATTTGAAAGATAATCTTATCAACTTTTTGACTTTGCAATAATACCTTGGGATGTTGCATGCCATATTTTTGAACCATTTTTTCAAGACGCTGCCGGTGAATACTAAGCTGCATTTGAAGTATATAAAGGTTATTCATGGTGAATTACCGCCTTTATCCTTCTTTTTTCAACAATATCAAAAAAATATTACGAAAGAATTACATGAAGTTTAACAATTTTGAATTGTGAAAAATAATGGGACTGTAAAAATGTCCGCCAGCAATCTATGGGGTTTGTCAGTGAGCATGGTTATTATTGTGCGCCGCGCCCTTTGGGGAAAGGCGTCCCCGGCTGTTATTGATGCGTGGGGCAAAGTCAGGTGATGCTTATTTACTAAAACGAATTTTTGCAACCAGCCAAATAAGTAAAGGTATTCCTAATTCAATAGGTATTTTGAAATATGGATTTATCTTGGCGGCATAGTATTCTTCTGCAGTGTAGTTTGTATAAATTAATATTGATAATGCTACAATTATTACGCAGATCGGTGTAATTATATGACGATGGTCTTTGATGTTTAGCCATTGTGCAAAACCGGTAGTGAATGCGTAAAAGCATATGCATAACTTGCTAAACGCAAAAATGAACCAATTTAAAGTTAATAAAATTACTAATATGTTACTGGCCGGTGCTTCTTCCACAGCTCTTATGACAGGATAATTGTGGCGTATACTTGCCTCCACACCTAAAACGCTAAGTGTGCGCAAAATGCTCCAGTCTAAAATGAGAAAACCAATTAATATGCCGCCTATTAAAAATTTCCCATGGCGTTTTGAATTATTAACTTGAAATAATATCATTGAAAAAATAATTATTTCACCAAAGGGAAAAGAAGCTGCTATTACCGCGCCATGAATTAATGGTGTGTAGCCGTTTTCCATAAGCGGCAGAAGACGATTAAAATCTGATTGGGGCAGAGTTAGAATGGAAGTAGCCAATAAGGTTAGTATAAGCAACGGAAATAATAGACTGGAAATTCTTGAACAAACTTCAAGTCCACTTTTAACTGAACAGGCGGTGATAATGATTACTATTGTATGTGTTACCACAAGAGGTGTGTTTGGCAGAATAGCTGCTTGAACAAAATCTCCAATATTACGTAATATTAAAACAGATAGAATTAGGGCGAACCAAAGAAAAACACCGCTAATTGCTTTGCCGATTGGGTAGCCAAGCACCTTAACACTGTATTGAATTATAGATTCGTTTGGAAATAATCTTTGTAGTGATATTAATAGCTTGGCAAGTATGATTGATAAAATCATTCCCATTAACAAAGCCAGCCAGGCATCTTGTCTTGCCTCGCTAGCCACGGCGGGAGGCACCAGCATTATTGCGGTACCGATTAAAAAAACAATAACAAGAAATAGTAAATCTTTTTCTGATATTGATTGTTGTTCCATTTTGGACTCCAAGGATTAGTTAGATGTTGTAAGAATATCCAAAATTAATTTTTGTATTCAGTTATCACAAGATATAGAGCTTTATGAGCGACACATATATGGCCGTGAGGGAGCCACCAGGGAGGAAGTCATACTTGCGGCGAAAAAAGCCTGCTGCCATGATTTTATTATGGCGCTCCCTGATGGGTACGGCACGATGGTGGGCGAAGGCGGGAACACCCTGTCAGGGGGTGAAAAACAGCGCATTTCCATTGCCCGTGCCATCTTGAAGGACGCCCCCGTGGTTTTGCTGGACGAGGCCACTGCCTCTTTAGACCCGGAAAATGAAGTGGATGTGCAGAAGGCGATCAATACCCTGGTCCAGGGCAGGACAGTCATTATCATCGCGCACCGGCTGAAAACCGTCGTCACCGCAGACAACATCATTGTTCTGGAGAACGGGCGGATCGTGGAGCAGGGTAAGCATGAGGCGCTGCTTTCTCAGCAGGGATTGTATGCCCGGCTGTGGTCGCTTCAACAACAAACAAGCGGTTGGAATATGTCCGTCAATGAATAAGCCGGATATTACCGCGCCCTTAAATATAAAAAAGTAAAAACCGGATACCTTATCTTTGGAGATTTTGTTAATTATGTGCAACAATTGATGGCAAAGTTGTAATGAACCTCTTTAGTATTGGCAGAGATATATTATTTATGATAGAATAATTCAGTACTTAGAGAATTTAAGGAGGACATTCTATCTATGTATTCTGTTCGTTTAAGATAAGCCGGCAATAAAAAAGCAGTAAAAACATCCACAATTGTGGGCTTTTTTGTTGTGCTTATTTTGCGAAACAGGACATGGATAAGGGTGAGGTGTAACCATTTGAGGTTATACGTTTTCCCTATGTCTTTTTAACGTTGATATGCAGACTAAAGCTCACATTGAGGATTTTAGTCTGTATTTTTTATTGCCAGAAGTAGAATAAAATTGACAATAAAAAGGCAAGGAGAAAAACAGATATGACAATAGAAACTTTAAAATGGGAGCAAAAATTCTTTATAATTTGGACAGGTCAGGCGATCTCGTTGATCACCAGCGCCATCCTGCAAATGGCAATTATTTTTTTCCTAACCGAAAAAACCAAATCAGCAATGGTGCTTTCAATTGCTTCATTGGTTGGCTTTCTGCCATATGCGGTGTTTGGGCCTGCGATCGGTGTATTGGTTGATCGCTATAACAGAAAAATGATCATGATTGGTGCGGACTTAATTATTGCCGCGGCCGGCGGAACATTGGCCCTTGTGGCCTTATATATGGAACTGCCTGTTTGGATGATTATGGTGGTTTTGTTCGCCCGTAGTATCGGAACAGCTTTCCATTCCCCGGCACTAAGCGCTGTAACCCCTCTGCTAGTGCCGGAAGAACAGTTAACCAAATGTGCTGGTTACAGCCAGTCTATGCAATCAATCAGTTATATTGTCAGCCCTGCAATTGCAGCTTTTCTATACTCCATCTGGGATTTAAATTTGATTATAGCTATTGATGTATTAGGTGCCGTAATAGCTTGTATAACAGTGGCCCTTGTGTCCATTCCGGAACTCAGCATGGAGCAACGCCACTTAAAGAAAAAATTTATGGAAGAAATGAAAAACGGATTTTTTGCTTTGAAAAAAAATAAAGGATTGTTTGTCCTGCTTTTAATAGGAACTTTATATATGTTTGTTTATATGCCGATTAATGCTCTCTTTCCGCTCATGAGTATGAGCTATTTTAATGGAACACCTGTACACGTTTCTATAACCGAGATTGCTTTTGCCGCGGGTATGCTGGCGGGAGGTCTGTTATTAGGGCTATTGGGCGGATACCGAAAACGAATTATGCTAATGGTTACTTCTGTTTTTCTGATGGGGTTCAGTCTGACTGTTTCAGGAATTCTTCCTTCAAGCGGTTTTGGGGTATTCGTTTTGTGTTGCGCCATTATGGGGCTTTCCGTTCCGTTTTACAGCGGCGTTCAAATGGCTCTTTTTCAGGAAAAAATCAAACCGGAATATTTAGGAAGAGTTTTTTCCCTTACAGGAAGCGTCATATCTCTTGCTATGCCTTTTGGCCTGATCCTATCTGGATTCTTTGCTGATAGAATCGGTGTAAACCATTGGTTTCTGATGTCGGGTATTTTAATTATCGGTATTGCGATACTTTGTTCATTAGTCCCGGACATTAGAATATTGGATCGTAAAGGAAATATTGAAGGTTAAAGAAGGTACACCCGGGGAAAAAGCCCCTACGTATGAAGTTCGCAATACCCTTTTCTTCATACGCATACTTCGTACGCCATAATAAAAAGCCCTTGCGTATTTGCTTTTAGCAAAACCGCAAGGGCTTGAAAAAAACAATTCGCGGGTTTCCCTTTACTCGACTTTGCAACTTGAAAATTAAGAATCCAGTAAAATCAAGGGCTCAGGGTCATTTGGGATAGACGTACCACTACAAACTTCCCCTTTGTTAAAACAGGGGCTGCAAATAGTAATCTGAATTATTAGGACTTGAGCTTGTTAAGTCAGAAACCTGAAGGGGTGGCCGGATTCCAAGCCCCTTAAAGGCCTGGTGTGCGCTCCCCGCCAGTTCAGTCCGGCACAGATATTTTCTATCATCCATGGTCAGTTCTACAGCTCTAAGCTGTTGTAGATCCCGCAATAAATAGGTGTATTCAACAGTAATTTCCTTTTCTTTTAATCGTCTTTGCAAAGCCGACTCCAGCACCAGGGCCAGAAAACATACCATAATGTGCCCCCGGACCCGGCTGTCTCTCCAGTGATAAACCGGCCTCAGGTCCAAGCTGGACTTGATTTCCCGGAAGGCCCGCTCTACACGCCACAGATCCTTGTAGGCAATGGCCACCTGGTCGGTATCGAGCTGGCAGTTGGTACGCAACACATATTTCCCGTCAAAACGGGCTTCTTCTTTTAATGTTTTTTGGTTAATACCAACCACAGAATCTTTTTTTATTACCACATAGCGTCGATAGCCACTATTTCCTATCAACGACTTGAAGCCATTTTGCTTGATCTGTTTTTCCAGTTTTTGAACCATTTCCTCCCGGGCGTGCATGTCATGCTCTGCCTGGATGGGGTTATGGCAGACTATGTATCTATCGGCATCGTACCAGACTTCTTTTACCCTAAGGTTGCCCTTGACTGTTTTATACCGGCCACCAGTCTTAAGCACTTCACCAACATCTATTGCCTTGCGCATGCGCATGCCGACGATATATTCAATATGGTCACGGTCCAGTGCATCCAGCAACTCTTTACTGACCATGCCCCGGTCACCAACAAAGATAACCCGGGTTAGCTTGAACCTTTTCCGCATATCGGCGATTATTTGCCTGAATGTATCCACCTCAGATTGATTGCCTGGAAAAACCTCATGAGCTATGGGTATCCCGGCCCGGGTCATGACTACGCCAATCATTACTTGCAGCCTGTCCGGCCGGTGGTCCTTAGAATAGCCGTAACTGGCCAACCCGTCAGGGCCTTTCCCCTCAAAGTAGGTGGATGTCGTGTCCCAAAACACCATGTCTACCTCGAGGTCAAATAAATTCTTGGTTCGTTCAAAAAGGTCAAGCTCTATACTGTCCTTGTTTTCCGAGAGAAGGTCCAGCGACCTGTAAAAGTGGTTTGGCAACAACTCTAAAAAAGATGGATGGTATACCGCATCAATCCATTGAATTACACCCCGCTTTGACAGCGGGTCGCTGATCCTGTTTAAAACCATGGCATAAACCGCCTCGGCCAGATGAAAGCTTACATGCGCCTTGGAAAAGTGGCTTTTTAAAATACTATGCAGTCCCAGTTGCTCCCAAAGGTGCCTGAATATTAAATCCAGGCCCCATTCCCTGGCGCTGTGTACCATAAGCTTCTCAGCCTCGGCCTGAATCCATTTTCTCTTTGAAAACTTAACCAGGCTTGCGACCAGACGATCGAGGCTGCCTTCCTGCAAGTCCTCAATGCGGCCCAGGTTTAAAACTACCTTCTGGCGCACCTTGTCGTTCTCGCGCACTGATTCAACTATCTGTATGTAGGTTCTCTGGGAACCATCTTTGTTGGTAAAAGTTTTAGTTCTAGCGTACATGGCACTTATATTTTACCATACAATTAAATTTATGTCATTAAATATAATCAAAACGTGGCAGCACAATTTTGAGATTTTTAAAAGACGCCCCTTGATTTTACTGAGTTTTTAGCCCCAAAACCGTTATAAATCTTAGAAAAGTTGCAAACTTGAGCTTTACCGGTACCGAAGAAGGGAGCCGAACCCTTACGGTGTTGCCACCAGCGGATTTTGAGTCTGGCGATAACATGTTAAATATTACTATTGGCTGGCAGCCCATATTGGGCAGGGGATTTAGGCTCCGAATTGCGTAAATTTTTAATGGGCACTCCGCGTGAGAGTAGCCTGTTTCCCGACTTTTACGAAACTCGCAATGGGTGTTTTTTTATAAAATCCAGTGCAAACTAAAATAAAAATATCATATTTAGCCGGGTTTGCAAGTAACAAGGGCAACACAAAGAAATGGCGGTAGTTGAGCTTCAGTGTCAAATATAGTATAATTTTATATGAAATTTTGCATTAATTCGGATATGTTGAAAAATAAAGGAGTCAAAATGCATTTAAGTCAAATATACATCAGAAATTTGCAGTTATTGAGCAAAAGATAGTATTGATATGGGAGCATAAATCTTTTAAACTTTGGGAATGCCGAAGAAAGCATCATGTGACTTGAAAGCCCCAATATTGCAAACGAGTTGATGAAAAGTTTGGATGAGTTATTGAGTAAAGATGAGGGCAGAAAATAATGAAGAAGAACCATGATCTAAATAAGTTACTGGCGGCGATGGAAAGCTATATTCCGGATTACATTATAGAGAGGGGACTTGAATATTATGAAAATGGGCTTGTGGAAAATGTTAATATTGACGGACAATGGGTACATGCCACTGTTTTAGGCAATTATGGGGATTATAACGTCAAGGTGCATATGGCCGATTTCAGCAAAAGCCGGTGTAGCTGTCCGTATGAAGATTACTGCAAGCACATGGCGGCGGTGGTTTATCAGTTGACCAGGGAATACGCCGGGGAGCAAGGTTACAGTGAACCTGCCGGCGGTCCGGGCCGGTATAAGCCGGATGAGACTGAAAGTGTTGCCGAACCTAGCGCAAAGCAGCCGGATGATGATCTGGACCAGCGCCTGAAAAGCATGGGGAGAGAGGATTTACTGGGGGCCATAAAGCAGTTGATGGAAACCGATCCTTCCTCACGTGAAAAGATTCGCCTCATCCTTGTCGAACATGAGCGGACCGCAGATTTACATTCTGACCGGGTTTGCCGGATGGGGCTGTACAGCTCACTTAAATACCATCAACAACAATTTTCCGCCATTTTAAAAGAGTGCGAGTCCCTGTTCACCGAAATAGATATGAATGATGAAGATAGTGATGATGATTGGGGATACGGCAATGAATATGCTGAAGATGCATGGAATTTTACCATGGGCCTGGAGAGGTTGCACCGTTATGGCCGGGAACTGCTGAAACTGGTTACCTCCGAACATTACATCTCAGGAACAGTGGGGCTGCTGGTGGCGGTTAAGGGCCTGGAAGAGTGGATTGATAAATATGACGACGAATACAGCGGCAGCGAACTTGTTGACGGATGTTCGGAATTTGAGAATTACCTTTGGGAAGCGCTGGCAATTGTGGGCCAGTGCCAGTTGCACGACCCGCAGGCGCAAACATTTTTAAGGGAACTTATCGATTGGGTCGTTCACCAATGCAAACAGCTGGATGATTTGTTGGCGTGGACAGCCGTTTTGACCCATTGTGTCCCGGAGCGGCGGTATCTTTGGCATTTGAAAGAGCGCATCATGCAGCTGGATAGGGACTTTTTGCGGAGCGACCGCCTGCAGGATGAAAGAGCTCGCCGGGCTTTAGTGTATTGGTGGGTCCAGCTATGCTTGTCTTTAAACCAGGAAGAAGAGGCCAAGCAAACCGCCTGTATACTGGGTGAGACATTGCAGGCCGATAATTCCCTGGCTTACTGTTTTGTGAGATATTATGAACGGCGGGAAGAATGGCAAGAGGCGGTTAGAACACTACAAAACATCTTGAACGCAAACTCCCGGGTCAACCCACAGGAATACCAGTGGATTATCCACCTGTGCCAACAGTCCGGAGATAAGCAAGGGGTAAAAGAATGGCACGAAAAATGGTTCCTTTCCCATCCTGATTTGGACTTGTTTAAGCGGAATGCGGCGCTCCATAAAGATGATGATGACAAAGAAGCCAGAATCCAAAAATGGATTGATGCCATGAGACGTAAAAGAGAATATGCATTGGCCATCGGCATGCATCTCTACCTGGATGATATCGACAAGGCCTGGGCTGAATTTATAAGGCACAAGGACCGAATAGAAATTGATGAGCCGCTGCTGCTCAAACTTTTTAAGAAAATGAAGAAACATGAACCGGCAAGGCTGATCCCCCTGTACAGGGATTTGGCGCTTATTAATATCAGCCGCCGGGGACGCAGGGCATACGCCAAGGCGGCCAGGTGGATGAAAGATTTGCGGGAAGTATGCTCCTTATCCGGAAAGAGTGAGGAATGGGCTGCCTTTCATGGACAGGTCATGACTGAGTATCGTCGGTTCAGGTCCTTGATGGAGGAAATCAGGGCAGCAGGTATCGGGCAGCCTTAACGCGGGAAGGATTAAGATAACGTCTGTTGTGAAATTTCCGCATGGTCCTTCCACTTTTATGCTCTTTGTTTTTGGAATGCCAGCTTTTGATGCAGTCTGCCGTCAGTGGCTTGCCTACATTCAGACAGTTCCAAGTCTTTTAAGTGCTTTTGCTACAATATTTCCATGATGTATTTCGGATTAATCTTCTGTATTTCTAATATAATATCCTTCGCATGTTCAACAGGTAGCCCGCCAGATTCTACCAATATACAAATGAGTTCAATCCCCCAGATTAATGGTACACCTTCAAGCTTACACTTCTGTCTTAAAGGTTTATCATTTGTTACACACGTCCAGCCATATTCTTTGGCAAGAATCAAACATAAATTATCTTGAAAAGATAGGGGATCTTTTTTTACAGCCGCCATCATAACATGCTCTAGTTCTGGTTCCACAAGTATAATTCCAAGTTTAACACAAGTGCGCTCATCGATTTGGTTAATTTCACTTAAAACAGGCGTAGCTAAATATATTTGACCTACGTAAGTACAAATCAATTTAATAATTGTCCTGTCGCATTTACAGAAATCGATGAGTATGTTGGCATACAGTATAAGAAAATGCCTCTTTTTTGTCCCCATTTGTTCACACCCACGAAGAGACTATTTCTCGCATGTCTTCAAGATCTAGTCTGAGAATTTCTGCTCCACGACTCATGGTTATTTCATCTTTTTCAATAGCTTTACGAACCAATCTGGATAAACGATCTTCAATAAAGTGTGATGGGGACAGGGAGTCTGGTTCCTGGGAACGCAATACTTCCGGCGATTGTTGAAATTTATCCGGGGGCAAAGCTTCCGGTTCATCCGCAATACTCAATGTTTTACCGGTTCTTAGCTTATAAGCACTCTGGAATTTTCCCCATATAGAATTCCCTAGAATTTCAGAAAGGCGATACAGGACAGTTTTGTAACTAACCTGAAATATTCGCTTTACTTTAAGGACTCGGTCGACAAAGGACAAGCCGTAAGTATCGTCCCATTCCGATTTAAAAGCTTTTTCCGGCATCAAGAAATGAGAAGCAAAGACATTTGCCTCATTTTCCTGGCTTTCATCTTCAGCAATTTCTTCTATGTTGTAGGCGTCCAGATGGAGAAGTAAGTGCCCTAGTTCGTGAGCGGCGCTAAAAATCCATCGCTCAACGGAAATTCGTTCCCATACATTAATAATAACAGCAGGGCCTCCATCTTCCCTGGCAACAGACAAGCCGAAGAAACCGTCTGACGCGAGGCTTAGAGGGTATACTTTTATCCCGCATGATTCAAGTAAACCAGCGATATCGCGAATAGGCTCATTTTCTTTGAGATTCAATATTTCTCTTGCTACTTTAGCTGCGCATTTAGCTCTGGTGTATCCGGTACTCGTCGAAGACAAATCCCTGGCAAGATCTTCGAACCGGTAATCTTTACGGTCCTGTAATAATTCCTCCAGGTAATTAAAATCATCAAGCCACCGTGCAACCTCGGTTAAAATGCTGTCCCGGCTGTTCATTTTTTTAGATGCTCGAAATCTGACCCTCTTTAATGTGCGAACCGGAACAAATAAATCCTGGAGCTTTACTCCGATACCGGATGCTATATTCTGTAATGTTGATACTTTGGGGGTTGTGCTGCCGCTTTCAATATTCCGATAAGCAACCCTGGAAATCCCGGCAAGATCGGCTACTTGGGATTGAGTCCAACCCTTTGCCTCACGAATCCGGCGAAGGTTTGCACCAATAATGTTTTGATCCATCTTCACCACCCTTTTATCTTTATTATATACAAAAAAACATAATTTGAATACATGATATTTTAACTTGCCAAAAAAATATTTCCTGTATATAATGAGGCTGAAGTGGTATCCATATTAAACCAAAGAGAGGGGGGTAAAAAGATGGCCAAAAACACAGGTAAAAACTATAGACATGGCGCGGTTTCCAACCGGTCTCAAGCTTACAATCCAAAATCCGGTACATGGGTCAAGCGCGATAGTAGCACCGGCCGGTTTATGGATGTGAAGTCGGGTGGAAACCCATTTAAAGGGGTCACAAAAGAATAATTTTTTAAAGGGGTGGTGTGGTTTGCAAGAATTAAAAAAGTAAAAAGAACATCCTGGCCGATGCTCTTTTTACTGTGATTTCTCAATTTTGCAAACATTAAAGCAGATAGAGAGGATGGGGAACCCTGCTATCTCGCCAAGTCCGGGGGAAATTTACAAGCAAGATTTCTTGATAAGTATGAAACTTTTTTAGTAACAAAGATGTAGAATTGCCAGTCATATACATTGACCATTTGCGGAAAAGAAAACTAGTACAGTGCCAACTCTTAAACTGTGGATAAAGCCGCTTCAGCTTGATTCTTGCATCATTGGTCGTGAACTGCCAGTCAACACCTTTTTGGTTTCTGTTTCTTGCG
>NZ_BFAV01000164.1 GCF_002933875.1 Desulfocucumis palustris
GCCCCCCTTTTTTAAGGGGGTATTAATCAGGGATGGATAAAAAACAAAAAATTATCTCTTTAATTGTTGGCGGCTCCGTTATGGTTTTAGCAATTATACAAGGCGTATCCCTGGCTCCGGCAAAGGAAACCGCGGAGATGGGAAAAGTCACGCCGATAGAGGGCTCCATTCCGGTGGACGGCAATGTTTACCTGGTTCCGGCGGTTAAGCCCGCTTTAGCAACCGTTCTTCCGGGAGAGAGTTCCACCGGAACAAAAAAACCGCCGGATAAACCGGGAATGCTAAACAATGAAGCTGCCTGCCGTGAATATGAAATTGAAGGAGCAATAACCCCGTCGGAAAACCCGTTGCCGGATACCGGGGTAATAACGTACTCCACAAAACATAAATATGCGGCTCACAAAATGAACTTTCACGACGATCCCGGGCAGACCAACGCCATCATGGGTTGCGCCTATCTTAACGGGGCCATGGTTATGCCCGGGGAGGTTTTTTCATTCAACGGCCGGGTAGGCCCCAGGACAGAATCCAGGGGTTTTGTGGCTGGCAAAAGCGTCATCAACGGAAAGCTGGAACCGGATGTGGGGGGAGGTGTTTGCAGGCTCTCCACCGCCCTGCACCAGGCTGTTATGCAGGC
>NZ_BFAV01000165.1 GCF_002933875.1 Desulfocucumis palustris
CAATATTGCAGACTATATCCGGTCATCTGCATGGACGAAAAACCGTACCAACTTCTTGATGAAACCAGGGAACCGATACCGATGAAGCCCGGGAAGTCAGAACGCCGGGACGGAGAATATGTCAGAAACGGAACCTGCAGCATCTTTGTCTTCACAGAACCGCTGGCCGGATGGAGGCACGTGACGGCCTGTGAAAGAAGAACTCGGGTTGACTGGGCAAATCAAGTCCGGGAACTACTTGATGTTTATTATCCCAAAGCGCATAAAATCCGATTAGTGATGGATAACCTTAACACTCATACTATGGCATCGCTTTACCAAGCATTTACACCGGATGTAGCCAGGAGTCTGGCCAAACGCTTGGAAATCCACTATACACCGAAGCACGGCAGTTGGCTCAACACAGCCGAAATCGAACTGAGCGTAATGACCAAACAGTGCCTGGATCGCCGGATTTCTTCAATAGATTCCCTCCGTCTTGAATTGGCGGAATGGGAAACCG
>NZ_BFAV01000166.1 GCF_002933875.1 Desulfocucumis palustris
TACCGGCGAGGTAGAGGCTAAGATAATTGCACTTAGTTGCAGTTCTCCGCCGCCTGGACGATCCAGATGGTCATTAAGGTTGTTGGCCGATAAGGCGGTTGAGCTGCAGTACATTGACAGCATTTCCCATGAGGCTGTGGGGCAGCTTTTAAAAAAACGAACTAAAACCCCATCTTCGTAAATGCTGGTGTATTCCACCCGAACAAAATGCCGCCTTTGTCGCCTGCATGGAAGACATTCTGGATTTGTACCAGAAGCAATATTGCAGACTATATCCGGT
>NZ_BFAV01000167.1 GCF_002933875.1 Desulfocucumis palustris
GGCGCAATGGGCCGATGAAGGACGTGGTAAGCTGCGAAAAGTCACGGTGAGCCGCAAGCAGGCATAGACCCGTGAATATCCGAATGGGGCAACCCGGCGGGGCAAACCCCCGTCACTGCATGATGAATACATAGTCATGCAGAGGGCACCCGGGGAACTGAAACATCTTAGTACCCGGAGGAAAAGAAATCAAACGAGATTCCCCCAGTAGCGGCGAGCGAAGAGGGAAGAGCCTAAACCATATATCTTCGGATGTATGGGGTTGCGGGACTCTTGTAAGTATTTAGATTTTTAGCCGAAGCCGGCTGGAAAGCCGCGTCACAGAAGGTAACAATCCTGTAGGCGAAAAGAAGCTGAATATAGAGAGTATCCCAAGTACCGCGGGACACGTGGAACCCCGTGGGAATCAGGGAGGACCACCTTCCAAGGCTAAACACCCGTTGCGACCGATAGAGAACAAGTACCGTGAGGGAAAGGTGAAAAGCACCCCGGGAGGGGAGTGAAAGAGCACCTGAAACCGTATGCTTACAAACAGTCAAAGCTCGTTAAAAGAGTAATGGCGTACTTTTTGTAGAACGGACCGGCGAGTTACATCCGGCGGGCAAGGTTAAGGGAAAAACCCGGAGCCGCAGCGAAAGCAAGTCTAAACAGGGCGAACAGTCCGTCGGAGTAGACCCGAAACCGGGTGATCTACCCATGTCCAGAGTGAAGCTTTAGTAAAATAAAGTGAAGGCTCGAACCAACCGTCGTTGAAAAGGCGGTGGATGAGGTGTGGGTAGGGGTGAAATGCCAATCGAACCCGGAAATAGCTGGTTCTCCCCGAAATAGCTTTAGGGCTAGCCTCGGGAATAAATAGCGGAGGTAGAGCACTGACTGGGCTAGGGGTCTTCACCGATTACCGAACCCAATCAAACTCCGAATGCCGCATATTTGAATCCCGGGAGTCAGACTGCGGGTGCTAAGATTCGTAGTCAAAAGGGAAACAGCCCGGACCATCGGCTAAGGTCCCAAAGCGATGCTAAGTGGAAAAGGATGTGAGGCTGCACGGACAGCCAGGATGTTGGCTTAGAAGCAGCCACCATTTAAAGAGTGCGTAATAGCACACTGGTCAAGTGGCCTTGCGCCAAAAATGAAACGGGGCTAAAGCATCGCACCGAAGCCATGGACTTGTAGAGATATGAGTGGTAGGGGAGCGTTCCCATAGGGACGAAGCAGTACCGACAAGGAGCTGTGGACGTATGGGAAGTGATAATGCCGGTATAAGTAAGCGAAAAGGCAGGTGAGAATCCTGCCCGCCGAAAGCCTAAGGATTCCTGGGGAAGGCTCGTCCGCCCAGGGTAAGCCGGGACCTAAGCCGAGGCCGAATGGCGTAGGTGATGGACAATCGGTTGAGAATCCGATGCCACCGAACTTTCGTTTGGAGGATGGGGTGACACAGTAAGGAAGGCCAAGCGCGCGGATGGAAAAGCGCGTCCAAGCCTGTAGGGCGGGAGCCAGGAAAAACCGGCTCTCA
>NZ_BFAV01000168.1 GCF_002933875.1 Desulfocucumis palustris
TACTCAATAATGGAGGTAACCACACCCGCGCCCACGGTACGGCCGCCCTCACGAATGGCGAAACGCAAACCTTCCTCTATGGCGATGGGAGTGATTAGTTTGATGTTGATCTTGATGTGGTCTCCGGGCATCACCATTTCCACTCCCTCCGGCAGTTCGGATACGCCGGTTACGTCGGTGGTGCGGAAGTAGAACTGCGGACGGTATCCGTTAAAGAACGGGGTGTGACGGCCGCCCTCTTCCTTGGTCAGTACGTATATTTCTCCGTTAAAGTGTGTGTGCGGCTTGATGCTGCCGGGTTTGGCCAATACCTGGCCCCGCTCTATTTCTTTGCGGTCCACGCCCCGCAGCAGGCATCCCACGTTGTCTCCGGCTTCTCCGCGGTCCAGCAGCTTGCGGAACATTTCCACCCCGGTTACCACGGTCTTGCGCGGTTTATCCTGCAATCCCACTATTTCCACTTCTTCGCCAACCTTTACGGCGCCCCGCTCGATCCTGCCTGTGGCCACGGTACCCCGGCCGGTGATGCTGAATACGTCTTCCACCGGCATCAGGAACGGTTTATCTATGTCCCGCTCCGGTGTGGGCACGTAGTTGTCCACCGCGTCCATCAGTTCCCAGATGCTCTTGCACCATTCGCAATCACGTTTGCCGCAACCGCATTCCAGGGCTTTTAACGCCGAGCCGGTGATGATGGGGATGTCGTCTCCGGGGAATTCATAGGCGGAGAGCAGTTCCCGCACTTCCATGTCCACCAGTTCCAGCAGTTCCGCGTCGTCCACCATGTCCGCCTTGTTGAGGTATACCACGATGTAGGGCACGCCCACCTGGCGGGCCAGCAGTATGTGCTCACGGGTTTGCGGCATGGGGCCGTCCGCGGCGGATACCACCAGGATGGCGCCGTCCATCTGCGCCGCGCCGGTGATCATGTTCTTTACGTAGTCCGCGTGGCCAGGGCAGTCCACGTGCGCGTAGTGCCTGGTGTCGGTTTCGTATTCCACGTGGGCGGTGTTGATGGTAATTCCGCGCTCACGCTCTTCCGGTGCGTTGTCGATTTCATCGTATTTCTTTACCGCGGCTTTGCCCACGGTGGACAGCACTGTGGTTATGGCCGCGGTCAGGGTGGTCTTGCCATGGTCCACGTGCCCGATGGTTCCTATGTTCACGTGCGGTTTGTTCCGTTCAAATTTCGCCTTTGCCATTT
>NZ_BFAV01000169.1 GCF_002933875.1 Desulfocucumis palustris
AATAAAGGAAAGACCTGCCGAACAACATGCCCGGCAGGTCTTGGCAACCAAAATTCCTTAACTCCTGTGCTTAATTATCAAAAATAATAAAGAGGCTGCCTTCCCGCAGCCTCTTTATTTCCCTGGTGGGTGCAGTAGGATTTGAACCTACGACCCCTACCGTGTCAAGGTAGTGCTCTCCCCCTGAGCTATGCACCCAGATTCAACCCGTTTCGCAGATATCATTATGCCTTATACTTTTCTAAAAGTCAAGTGCATCATAAAGCCTCCCGAAAGGCCCCGGTTTTTTCACATCCACGGCTGAAACCAGTTCCACCCTGGCCAGTTCCTTGCCGTCAAAGCTGTAGACAACCTCCCCCAGGCGCTGGCCCCGCCGCACCGGCGCCCGTACCGGGCCGTCAAATTTAATTTCCCGTTTGACCTTTGCAACATCCTCCCCGGGAAGATACACTTCCGCCGTATTTCCCGCCACCAGCGCCACTTCGGGCAGCACTCCCCCCTCAACCCGCCTGCCGGCCAGTTTTTCAGAGAAACGGCACAGGGTAACCCTGTTAAAATGGTCAAATCCGTAATCCAACAGTTTCACCGCATCATTGTAGCGATTGCCGCAATGCAGAACCACCGCTATCAAATTTCTCCCATCCCGGGCTGCCGCCGCCACAAGACAATCTCCCGCCCTGAGCGTGGTCCCGGTTTTAACACCGTACAGCCCCTGGTAAGAGCCGTTTTTCAGCAGCCGGTTGGTATTGCGTATTTCTTTTTTCCGGCCGTCGGCCCACAGTATTGTGGTCTCCGGAGTACCCACCAGTTCCGCAAATTTTTTATTGCCCAGGGCATAGCGGGTAATGACGGCCAAATCCCGGGCGGTGGTGTAATGATTGGGGTGATGATAGCCGTTGGTGTTGGCGAATCTGGTACTGTAAGCGCCCAGCAGCACTGCCTTGGCATTCATCATGCGTATGAATTCCTGCTCCGTGCCGCCAATATGTTCGGCTATGGCAACCGTGCTGTCATTGGCGGAATATATCAGGGCCGCCTTGACAAGGTTCTCCAGGGTGAGACTATCACCGGACTTTAGTCCTATATCCTGCCCCACGGACACTGAGGCCGCCCTGGGGCTGACGGTGACCAGCTCTTCCAGATTACCGTTTTCAATGGCCAAAATGGCGGTCATTATTTTGGTCAGACTGGCCGGCTCCCTGCGCACATCCCCTTTTTTGGAATAGTATATCTGCCCGCTCCCGGCGTCCATCAGCACCCCCGCAAGGGCTGATATGCCCGGGGGCTTCGCCAGGGCTGGTCCTGTGAAGGCCAGGACCTGGAATAATACAAGCACTAAGACAGCAGCCTTTTTAAACAACGGCAAATCTTCTCCTTGTCCAAATAGTCCGGGACAGTTAAAAAAACCCGTTAGTTAGTCTGCCTTCCGGGTTCTTTAATATTAGTGGAAAGATTTGCTGGTAATAATAACGTTACCGACATATTCAAGCCGCTTGAAAAATATGTATATAGCAATTGGTAGTTCGAAAAATACGGGAGGGATTGATTATGAGGATATATTACTGGAATCTGTATAAACTGCGCAGGTTTCTGCTGACAGGCAGCGCCGTTGCGCTGGTGGTGGCCCTGCTGGCGTCGGTGATGATGAGGGACGCCATAACCGCCGCAGCCATAAAGCCCAAGCCGCACGCCATATACAAAGTCAAAACCGATGAAAAGGTGGCGGCGCTGACCTTTGACATAAGCTGGGGAACCAAGGTGCCGGGTCCGGTGATGGATATTTTGAAAAAAAATAATGTAAAGTCCACTTTCTTTCTTTCCGGCCCCTGGGTTGTGAAATTTCCCGAGTATCCCAAGCGGCTTGTCAGCGAGGGGCACGAAATAGCCTCCCACGGGCACAACCATATCGATCTGGACCGGGAAAGCAGGGAAAAGGTTAAATCTGAAATCAGCTCGGCCCACGAAGCCATCAAAGAAGTAACCGGAGTCAGCCCCAACCTGATCCGCACTCCCAACGGAGCCTGGAACGATATGGTCCTTTCGGTGGCCGACGAATTGGGTTACAGTGTCATTCAGTGGAGCGCCGACTCGCTGGACTGGAAGAATCCCGGGGTGGACGCCATTGTAAACAGGGTTATGGACAGGGTCCAACCGGGCGCCATTATACTGATGCATGCCAGTGACACCTGCCTGCAAACTCCGGAAGCCCTCCCCAGGGTTATTGAGGGTTTGAAAGAAAAGGGCTATACCCTGGTGACGGTATCGGAACTTCTTAAACACGGGCCGGGAGTCGCGGAATAAAACCATAATAAATATATTTACATAAGGCGCCATGCGGGGTGCCTTATAATTTTGGGCTTATACGGGCAATATATCATTTTCTTCCGCCCAATGTTTTGCTATAGTATAACAAATACAAAAAACCACACCGGATGTCGAAAACAATGAAGAAAAAAATATTAATCTATTTTTCCTTTATCATACTTCTTCTTTCAATTTCTGTTGTTTATTATGATTTATTCGGCAGGCACCCCCTGGGCCTGCGCAGAATGTTCAACAGCACCAGGGAAATGGCCGACTATCTTATTTCCTTCGGCCCCTGGTCGGTTGTTGCCAGTATATTAATGATGATACTGCAGACCCTGTTTACCCCCGTACCACTTTTCCTTGTGGCTGGAGCCAACGGATACATATTCGGCGTTGCCTGGGGCATAGTCATTACCATGGCCGGCGCCCTGCTGGGATCAACCGTGGCTTTTTTCCTGGCCCGCTTCATAGCCCGTGATTTTATTTCCAAACGGCTGGGGAAATACAGGGAAAAGGTGGATCAACTGAGTGAAAGGTCCGGAATGAAGGTGGTTTTTCTGGCTAGGCTGGTTCCGGTGATTCCCTCAAGCGTTATAAGCTACGCCGCGGGGTTAAGCAAAATGGGGTTCGGCAGCTTTTTCCTGGCCAGCGTGTTTGGCAAGCTGCCGGAAATTGTAATATACAACGCACTGGGACACAGCCTGGACAGGGCAGACGGGCTGCTGGCCAAGGTTACGATAGTTATTATACTGCTGACCTTGCTTCTTTTTCCCATATGGAAAGGAAAACATCAGGAGCAAAAAGATTAAAACCTGTTATTGCGCGAGGAATAATCTGTCCTGCCATCATTAAAAAACCGGGAGGCAACTTTCACCGCAATCCACCCGGTGGCAATCCCAATGACTGCCCCGGCAAGAACATCAAACGGGTAATGCACCCCCACGTAAACCCTGGAAAAAGATATCAGCGCGGCCAGCAGCAGCACGGCCGGAGCAGTTCTCCCGGCCTGCATGGCTATGGCTGTGGCCGCCGCGAAGGCCGTGGCAGCATGCCCCGAAGGGAAGGAATAATCGGTTGGAGCCTGGATTAACAGGTTTACGCCAGCCATTACCTGAAAAGGCCTGGTCCTGGCAAAATAGTGTTTTAACAGCTCATCGGCCAGTATAAAACTTCCCAGCAAAGCCAGCGATGTCAGTATAAATCCCCTGGCCCCGAAGCTCCGGTTTTTAACCCCCAGAAACAGCGCCAGTAAAATCCAAATAAATCCGCTGTTCCCGCAAAAAGATAACCACGGCATTACATAATCAAAAAATCTGTTTTGCAGATTTACATTGATTGCCATAAAAAGAGAAGCATCAATATGTTTTATGTAGTCAAATGACATAAAGCTCGCCTCGATACCAGCCGACTAATATTTTTTCTTTCTTTTCCACAGATAATAACCCACAGCCACCACAATAACCGCCGCCACCACCACATCCAGGCGGTGAAACCAGGGTTTCAGATCTTCCCAGTGCTCTCCAAGCTTCATGCCCAGATAAGTCAGGAAAAAGCACCAGGGCAAGGAACCCAGAAAGGTGTAAATCACGAAGCGGGGAAAATTCATTCCGGATATTCCCGCCGGGAATGAAATAAAGGTTCTGATTATCGGCATCAGCCTGGTGAAAAACACCGTCGCCTCTCCGTATCGCAAAAACCATTTCTCGGCAATGTCGAAATTTTTATGGGATACTCCAAAATATCTGCCGTATTTTAATAAAAACGGCCTGCCGCCATACAGCCCCAGTATATAGGAAATAACGGAGCCCACGGTGCCGCCGACGGCTCCGGCCACGGCCGTCCAATATAAATTCAGCTGGCCCGTGGAAACAAGGTAGCCGCCAAAGGGCATGATGATTTCACTGGGTAAAGGGATGTTGGCGCTTTCTATGGCCATACCTATGGCCACTCCCCAGTATCCCAGGGCGGCAATCCGGACTGTAACCTCCCTTGCCATCACCTCTATAATATTTGAGAGAAAATCCATTTCGACCTCCCATATCCAAAGATTTGCCCTCATTACATCACCCGCAGGGAAAATAACGAGGGCATTAATTTTCAACCTCTGTATGAAGGCTTTTGAGCTGCTATGAAGGCTTTTGAGCCGCAAAAGAGACCGGACAGACTAAAGTGGTGAGAAGTGTAAAAAGGCGGGCACTTTAGAGTTTGAAATTTTCCAGTATCTTTGCTAAAAAAGGATTTGATTCCGCCATACCTTCCAGGGGGGATTTCCTGGTGGAATATCTGCGGTCATATGCCATAAGTTCAAGGGTATCGCAGATAATCCGAAAATTGGCCGACACTGTTGACGCGCTTACCCCGAACCTGCGGGCCAGTTCCTGCTGGCTGACTTTTCCGTTGAATTCCACCCTGTCCATGGCGTATATTACTGTGGCCACCCAAACTTGCTCCTTGCGAAGCCTGGGGTTTTTCGCCACGCAGTAATCGTGCCAGAGACGAAGGGCTCCTTCAATCTTATTCCGGTCAAATCCCGTTTCTTCCAGAAATTCAACCACGCCCGCGGCCACCCGGCCATATTCCGGCTGTGACCAGATATACTCCCCGGAGCCGCTTTTCATCCCCAGTTTAAATCTGACTTTATCCAGGTCGTAATGTATCTCCCCGTTGCGGATTCTGTTTTGCTCCACCTGCTCCATCTCCCGCAACAGTTCCTCCACCTTTGCCCGGTCTTCGCCGGAGCGGCTGGCTTCCCTGGGAGTTTTATTTCCCAGGGCGGGAATGCGCTGGTCCAGCCATTTGTCGTAATATTCCTCGAGATAAACATCGGTTATTTTCCGGGCAATGTCAGTTGTTAATTTATCTTCGGTTATTTGCTCCCGCAATTTTCTGGCAAAGGGCAAAATATTTTTTTTATTTACCGGCCGGGACGTTGAGGCGTTTATGCCTATCTCCATAACCCACCCGTTTATTTTATGAGCCCTGTCCCGTAAATAGTAGTTCCAGGTATCCCTGGAAGGAACTCCCTTGCGGCGGCAGTAACGCGAAAAATCCTCCTGCAGCTTTTCCAGCAGGGGGCCTTTACAAAAACCCGGCAGGGCCAGCCCGCTGGTGGAAAATTCGTATTCATCCCCCACTCTTAAAACCCGCATCAGCAGTAAGGTGTCCGCCTCCACCAGATCCGCCACGCTGGAGTCCTCAACGGCGAATTCCTCACCTTGAATAATATCCTTTATTACCATACCCCTGCCCGGCAAAATGGTGTCCACCTGGTATACGGATATCCGGGCCCGGGACCAGCTTTCCAAAAGCTTTCTTTCCATATCGGAAAACGTTTGTTCCGCTTTAAAATCCTCTATAAGGGTGTGACCGCCGGCCATTACATAGTCAAAAATAAACCATTCGAAGCAGCGCTCCATGGTAAAATCGTCTTCCCTGCCGCCAAAATCGGAGGATATGCTATTAAGATATATTTCCTGTGCCTTGGCAGCATCGTTAAAATATACCGCCCTGTCGGCAAACTCTCCCAGTTTGCGGCGAAGTGTCTGACCGGTTTTGCGCCATCTGGCCTGGTTCAGGTATATTACTTTATTGCCGCCGGATTTTCGGATGGTGGTTTCAACGCTGCCTTTTTTCATTTAGCCACCTCCCCCTTCGATTGGTAAAAACAGTTAGCCGCCGTTATGCCCGGCTGTTTTCTTTGGGGTCTATAGTTCAACGGATTTGCTTTTATTTCCTCCCGGCCTTGGCAAGGGTGATTTCATTACCCAGATCCACCATGGTAACTCCCGGAATATTGGGGTCCAGGGGTATAAAGGAAATTCCCCCCACATCGGTAACGGCATCCTTTAAAGAAACACCGGCGCCATTAAAAACCGCCTGCGGCCGATTTAAAAACAGCTGCATATTTTCGCCTGTTCCCTTAACTTCTATACTATTATTATTGTTATTCCAGGTTACCGCATAACCCAGGGCCTCCATGGCAAAACGAAGCGGAAGGTAAACCACCCCGTCCTTTCTAAAGGGAGCTGCCTGAAGAATAATTTCCTCACCGTTTACACTGGCCTTATTGTCATTTAATTTGAATTTGACCACCGTTTCCGGGACGGCGTTTATTACACTCTTGGCCCTGACAAGCTGCAAGTCCCTGGTAAGCACCCTGATATCCGGCTCCAGTCCCTTTCCGTCAATGGAACGGCCTTTGGGGGTCAGGTAGCGGGCGGTGGTAAGCTTGAGGGCTCCACCGGTTTCCAGGGGAATAATGCTCTGAACCACACCCTTGCCATAGGTGGTCTCACCCAGCAGCACGGCCTGGCCATAATCCTGCAGAGCCCCGGCCAGCACCTCGGAAGAGCTTGCGCTAAGGCTGTTAACCAGTATTACCAGGGGAGCGCCATTCCAACGGGGGCTTCCTTCGGTACGGTATTCATCCCTGTGCGCATCCCTGTCCTCGGTTGTAAGCACCAGGGAGTCGTCTTTCAGAAAATTGCCGGCTATATCCACCGCCGCCTGGAGATATCCGCCGGGGCTATCCCGGAGATCAAGTATCAGTCCCTTTACTCCTTCGGAATTGAGCCTGTCCAGTTCCCGGGCAAATTCCCCGGCGGTCTGGGAGCCAAAGGAATGAATGGCTATATAGCCTATGTCCCCGGACAGTTTGCTGTAGTCCACCGTGGGGGACGACACGGGCGCCCTTTTAAGGGTTACTTTCACATCCTGCGAGTCCCTGCGCAAAATTAGAGTTACGTCGCTTCCCTCCGGACCCCTTATCCTGGCCACAACCTCGTCCAGCATCAGTCCGGAAACATCCTCGCCGTCAACTTTATTTATGACATCGCCCGGTTTGATATCGGCGTGAGCGGCCGGTGAATCCGGTATGATATCAAGCACCACCGGGTTTTCCCCGTTGTCCTGCAGCCTGATGCCCACACCCACGAAATCCCCGTCCAGCATTTCCTTATACTCTTCCAGCAAATCCTCGCTTAGATACTCGGTATACGGATCGTTCACCCTTTCCAGCATGCCGGTTATGGCGCCTTCGGCCAACTGGTCTATTTCAGGCTTATCAATATGGTTCTGGTAAATATAATCCATTATTTCTTCCACCGCAAGGGCGGCACCGGTGGTGGAGTCATAGGCCCATACAGGGGAAACAACTGTAAACAGCATCACCAGGGTCAGCATTAAACAAAAAAAGCGCCGGTGCAAAACCATCACCTCATATGTTTTTTTTACTGCTGTTTTTTTTACTGCGCGTCATAACCTTTTAATTCTCCCGGGCGATACCTTTTTCCTGCCTCCGGGAGGCAGCCTGTTATAACATTTAAAGGCGGCCGGTAAAAGGTATTTAGAATTACAGCGGTGAAATAATATCTAACAGCCGCCCCGGGAAGCGAAAATTTATTCCAAACGCTTATCCCGGGGGGATTGCGCTGAATTTGGCCGGCCCGCATTATCCTTATATAAAATGATATAGCTGATAAACAAATAAACTAAGGAAGGTGCTCAATTTGCCCGGTGATTTATTCATGGTTATAGACGGTAACAGCCTTGCCCACAGGGCTTTTCACGCCATTCCGGCCCTTTCCACCAGCAAGGGTGTGCAGACCAACGCCGTATACGGATTTACCACCATGCTGCTGAAAATACTGGATGAAAAAAAGCCCGGGCTGGTGGCTGTCTGCTTCGATAAGGGAAAGATTACCTTCCGTCACGATCATTACAGCGATTACAAAGCCCACCGCAAGGGGACTCCGGATGACCTCAGGCCACAGTTTCCACTTTTGAAGAAATTATTGGAGACAATGCGCATCACCATTCTGGAGGAAGACGGATACGAGGCCGACGACCTGATAGGAGCGTTGACAACCGCGGCGGAAAAGCACAATATCAGCAGCGTCATTGTTACCGGGGACAGGGACGCCCTGCAACTGGTCTCCCCCCTTACCAGGGTTTTGCTTACCAAAAAGGGCATCACCGAACTGGACGAATACGACGAGGGCAAGGTGTGGGAAAAATACGGCATCTCCCCGGAACAGCTCATTGATTTTAAAGGCCTGGTGGGAGACGCCTCGGACAACATTCCCGGCGTCCCGGGAATAGGGGAAAAGACCGCCTCCAAGCTGATTAAGGAATACGGCTCCCTGGAGGAATTAATAGAAAAAAGGAATGACCTGACCGGGAAGATAAGAGCGAAGATGGAAGAATTCCGGGAGCAGGCGCTGCTGTCTAAAAAGCTGGCCACCATAATCCGGGAAATACCCGTCGCCCAGGACATGGACCGGTTCCGCTGGCAGGGTCCTGATTATGCCGAACTGCTCGCCCTGTTTAGCGAATTGGAGTTTAAGACCCTTATCAGGAGCATCCTGAACCGCCAGGGAGAGGGCAAAAAGGGTAAAAAGGGCGTGGCGAAAAACGACTTTGAGGTTGCCGGAGCCGGTGCCTATACCGTCGGGTATATTACCATAGACGATGAAAGCTCACTTAAAAGCGCGGCCGCCAAAATAAAAGACGCGGCGAAAATTGCCCTGGCCCTGGAAGGTGACCGCAAAAGCGGCCTTAAAGCAGCCGCTCTCAGCATTGCCGGGAATATATTCCTCCTGCCCCTGGAGGGCGGCCGGGGTCTCTCCCGGGCTGCCGCCCTGGCCTGGCTTAAGGAAATATGCGGTGATCCGGATTTTCGCCTGCTCTGCCACAACGCCAAAGAAGACATGTGGCGGCTGAAGGCGGAGGGCATCAAACTTGAGGGAATTTTCTTCGACACCATGATTGCGGCCTATTTGCTGAATCCCGCCACCTCCAGCCGGGAGTTGACGGAGGTGGCCCTGGAGTATCTAAAAATTGTATTGCCCTCCGGGATTGAAGCGGCCCTGCCGGCCCGGGCGGAGGCCGTCCGCCGCCTCCACGGGGAATTGTCCCACGGGATAGAGGAAACAGGCATGGACAGGCTGTACTACGAGGTGGAACTGCCGCTGGTCACTGTGCTGGCGGAAATGGAAATGACCGGGGTGAAGGTGGACAGGGACCGCCTGAATGAAATGTCCCTGGAACTGGGTGAGAAAATCCAGAGCCTCAGCGCTGCCATCCACAGCATGGCGGGAGAGGAGTTCAACATCAACTCCACCAAGCAGCTGGGATATATATTGTTTGAAAGGCTGCAGCTGCCGGTGATTAAACGCACCAAAACCGGTTATTCCACCGACGCCGCGGTACTGGAGGAACTGGCCGGCTCCCACGAAATTGTGGCCCAGGTACTGGAGCACAGGCAGATGGTCAAGCTCAAATCAACCTACGTGGATGGATTTTCTCCACTTATCGACCCTGAGACAGGGCTGCTGCATACCACCTTTCACCAGGATGTCACCGCCACCGGAAGGCTTTCCAGCGCGGAACCCAACCTCCAGAATATACCCATAAAAATGGAGGAAGGCAGAAAAATCAGGAAGGTATTTCTGCCCCGGCGGGAAGGGAACATTATACTATCCGCCGATTACTCGCAGATTGAATTGCGCATACTGGCCCATATGTCCGCCGACCCGCTGCTGGTGGAAGCATTCCGCAAGGGGGAGGACATTCACGCCCGCACCGCTTCCGAAGTTTTTGGCGTTAGGATGGAGCAAGTGACCCGGGAAATGCGCGGCCGGGCCAAGGCGGTTAATTTCGGAATAATATATGGCATCAGCGATTTCGGGTTGTCCAGGGACATCAAGGTGCCCCGCCGGGAAGCCAAGCTTTACATAGAAGGATATTTCAACCGCTACCGGGGTGTGAAAAACTACATCGACAGGATCGTGGCCGAGGCCAGGGAAAAGGGCTATGTTACCACCCTGCTTAACCGGCGGCGCTACCTGCCCGATTTGTTCAGCTCCAATCACACCGTGAGGAGCTTCGGCGAGCGCACCGCCATGAACACACCCATTCAGGGAACCGCGGCGGACATCATAAAAATGGCCATGGTTCGCATCCAGAGGGAAATTGTGGAGCGGGGCCTGGCCACAAAGATGATATTGCAGGTGCACGACGAACTTATTTTTGACGTGCCCCTGGAAGAATTTGAAGAAATGAAGGAACTGGTAAAAACCAGAATGGAAAACGCCCTGGCCCTGGACGTGCCCCTGGTTGTGGACATGAAGGCCGGGCAGAACTGGTATGAGGTAAAGGTAATCAAGTAACATCAGGCAGCAGGCCGCTGCTTTTAGCCTGTACTTGTTAATGAACATTTGTATATTTCGCGAAAAACAGGAGTTGCAGAACATGCCAGAACTTCCGGAAGTGGAAACGGTAAAAAGAACCCTGGAAAAAAAACTGGTGGGCCTTGCCTTCGAAGGCATCCACCTGCACATGCCCAAAATAGTGCGATTGCCCCAGGCCCAGGAGTTTGTCAGCTCCCTTACAGGCAGAAAAATATTGCGCCTGGGACGCAGGGGCAAATATCTTATGCTTCACCTGTCCGGCAATTACACCCTGGTAATACACCTGCGCATGACCGGCAGGCTGGTATACGCCAATCCGGATACCCCCATGGAAAAACACACCCACGTGGTTTTCCTGCTGAGTAATGGCGACCAGCTGCGTTATACCGACATCAGGCAGTTCGGCAGGATGCTTTTGGCGCCCACCCCGGAACTGGACACCCTCCCCGGGCTCAGGGATCTCGGGGTGGAGCCGCTGGGAGAGCACTTTACCAGAGAATTCATGAAAAAAGAGCTGAAGCGCAGGCGCACCAGGCTTAAAGCCCTGCTGCTGGACCAATCCTTCATAGCCGGCCTGGGCAATATATACGTGGATGAGTCTTTGCAC
Source organism: Desulfocucumis palustris (assembly GCF_002933875.1). GTDB lineage: Bacteria > Bacillota > Desulfotomaculia > Desulfotomaculales > Desulfocucumaceae > Desulfocucumis > Desulfocucumis palustris. The sequence goes on from NZ_BFAV01000169.1 coordinate 11,104, forward strand.
CGGGCCGGACTGCATCCCGAAAGGCTGGCCATGGATCTGACCCCCCGGGAAACCACCCGGCTGTTCCAGGCCATCAAGGAGGTGCTTACCGACGCCGTGAACAACCGGGGAACCTCCTTCCGGGATTACGTGGACGGCGAAGGCAGGCCCGGCAACAATAAGGAAAGATTGCAGGTTTACAGCAGGGAAGGCCTGCCCTGCCATAAATGCGGAAAACCCATCCACCGCATCCGGGTGGCCGGACGCAGTTCCTTTTTCTGCCCGCAGTGCCAGAAAGTATAAGCTTTTAAACCCTCACATATGCCGATTCCCTCTCATAAATTAGAGTATATCGCAGAACACGGGAGGGACAATCTGGATGGAATTGTTGACTCTGGTTCTTTTTGCCCTGGCATTGAATATGGACGCTTTCGGCACTGGAGTGTCCTATGGGGTAAGGAAAATCAAACTGCCGGTAACATCTGTGCTTATAATCAGCATGATGTCCGTGGCGGCTATAACCATTTCCATGACGGCCGGCAATATTATATCCCGGGCCGTCTCACCAGCCTTCGCCCACCGGCTGGGCGGCGTCATACTGCTGCTGATCGGCCTCTGGGTGTTAATACAATCCCTAACCGAAAACCGCAAGCAGGAATTCCCGGACGAAGAACCGGTCACCGTGGCACAAATACGCATAAAGACTTTAGGGCTGGTTATCAGGGTGCTGAGAGAACCGCACCAGGCGGACCTGGATAAATCGGGGACAATTTCCACCCGGGAGGCGTTGCTGCTGGGCGCCGCCCTGGCCATGGACGCGCTGGGGGCAGGCTTTGCGGTATCCATGCTGGGCTTTGGTGTTATAAGCACCGCTCTTATGGTGGGTATCGGTCACCTGCTGCTGACGTACACCGGCCTGCACACCGGGAGAAGTCTCGGCAACACCGCCTGGGGAAGCCATCTGGCCGCGCTGCCCGGCTGCATACTCATTACCCTGGGACTGCTTAAATTATATTAGTAAAAGGAGACACTCCTTCCTTTTTCACCCCACCTTTGCCCCGGGCAAAAAGCGGGGTGATTTTTGCATTTACGCATGTGGGGTCATAATCCGGGGGATTTTAAGAAGGAATTAACGGGACTATCCTAGAACAATAAAGCCAGCATGCAAAATGACACATTTTTCGCCTGGAGTGAAAAATTTTGAGGGTTATAGGACTGACCGGCAATATAGGCAGCGGCAAGAGCACCGTTTCCCGGCGGCTGAAAAAACTGGGCGCGGCGGCCCTGGATACGGACAGGATAGCAAGGGATGTGGTGGCCCCGGGGACCCCGGGGCTGGACCTGATAGTAAAAACCTTCGGAAATCATGTACTGACGCCCGAAGGGGAACTGGACCGGGCTAAAATGGGTGATATGGTTTTCAAAGACCCGGGGGCAAGGGCTAAACTGGAAGCGATTGTGCATCCGCTGATATTCCGGGAAGTGGTTAAAAAAATTGATGAATACAAAAGTGGACATAACACGGCCCCGGCAATGGTTGTGGAGGTGCCCCTGTTAATTGAATCGGGAATGCACCGTCTGATGGATGAAATATGGCTGGTTGCGGTAAATCCCGAAATTCAGTTAAATAGAATAATGTCCAGGGACAAGCTCTCTCCGGAACAGGCATTCCAGCGCATGAACTCGCAAATGCCCCAGGAGAAAAAAATTGAATTTGCCACGAAGATAATAGAAAACAATGGAACACCGGAGGAAACCGAAGCCCGGGTGGACGAACTGTGGCAAGAAATTGCCAGGGACCACGCAAAATAGTTATCCCGGCCCGGGAGCGGGAATAGATATACACTACATATCCTCTATCCTTGGTTCTTAAATAGATTCGGGAAGGAATCTCCCCAACTTTTGGAGTGATGCCAGTTGTTCCGGCCAAGAAGAAGGCCACCCGGGAGAAAATTTTTTAAACGGCTTTTACTTTTTGTTATATTCATATATGTTCTTATTAATCTGGGCGATATCGGGAGAATGTTTTACCCCCTGCCTTATAAAGATACTATTTTTCATTACGCAGACACAAACAGTCTGGACCGCTTCCTGCTGGCCGCCGTGGTAAAAACCGAAAGCAATTTCGACCCCCGGGCCGTTTCCCCCAAGGGAGCCGTGGGCCTGATGCAGGTCATGCCCGATACGGGCAACTGGGCCGCACAGAAAAGCGGCATAGGAGGATTTTCAGAAGACCGGCTTTTCGACCCGGAGTACAACATATCCATCGGCTCCTGGTACCTGGCGGATTTAAAGAAGGAATTCAACGGAGACGCCACCCTTATGCTGGCTGCGTACAACGGCGGGCGGGGAAACGTAAAAAAATGGCTGGAGAAGGAGCATTGGACCGGCAGGACCGGAAACCTGGAGCAGATTCCCTTTCCCGAAACCAGGCAGTTTGTGAGAAAGGTAATCTGGTACCGCAAGGTATACGGATACCTTTACGGGAACCAATAGGAAAACAGCGCGCCAGCACGGCCAAAATAAGTTATAATTGTTTTATAAAGTCACGCTAAGAAGGTGTTGAACAGTGCCGGACATGGAAAATTTTATTAAGGGCGCGTTCTTCGGCGCCGCCGTGGGCGATGCCCTGGGGGCACCGGTGGAAATGATGAAGCCGGAAGAGATTAGAGAAAAATACGGCGTGCTGAAAGATATGGCGGGAGGCGGCTGGCTGGAGCTAAAACCCGGCGAGCCCACCGACGACACCAGCATGCTTTTGGACGTGGCCAGGGGAATACTGGCCAACCACGCCTATCCCATTGAGGAAATAGGCCACAACTTTCTGCGCTGGTACCAGTCGAAACCCAAGGATGTGGGAAATACCACCAGGACCTCTTTTGAAAACTACATGCGCACCGGAAGCTGGCGCGAAGCTTCCCGGGCAACCGCCCGGACCCTGAACAAGATGGACAGCAACGGGAGCCTGATGCGCACCCTGCCGGTAACCTTCGGCTACTGGAATAGTTTAATGAACATGGCCAAATGGTCCGCGGAAATAGCCAACATGACCCATTACAGCGTGGAAGGCACCACCAGCTGCATATACTACAACTTCCTTATATATAATCTGAGAAATGTAAAACAAACAAAAAGGGCCGTGGTAAGCGGCACCCTCACCCTAACAGACAATCATTGCAAGGTCATGGGGATAAACCCCGTCAAATTCTTCTGGCACATGATCAAAGCACTGCAGGAGGACGCCGCTCCCATTCCTCCCCGGGGCAACGTGCTGGATACCCTGGCCTCCTCGGTGCAATGCTTCCTGTCCACAGACAGCTTTGAAGAGGCTCTAATCAGCATAGTAAACAAGGGAGAGGACGCCGACACCGCCGGCAACATAGTGGGGGGCCTGGCCGGTTCCTACTACGGCTATGGTTCCATCCCCCGAAGGTGGCTTGACGCCCTGACCAACAGGGACGACATTATGAAGGTAGCCGAGGATTTCATCGAACTCTGGAACCAGAAAGGGTTCCGGCTGGAAGAAGCCCGATGAGTAAGACCCCATAATCTGCTTTATTAATTTTCTTGACAAAAAACCCGCCGGTCACTATAATCTATTATGCGAGCCAATCAAAAGCAATATGTCGGAGTGGCGGAATAGGCAGACGCGTACGTTTGAGGGGCGTATGGGAGACCGTGCGGGTTCAAGTCCCGCCTCCGACACCAGAAAAGCCTTTATTATCAAGCCTCTGCGAATTTTTGCAATGCAAAAATTCGCAGAGGTTTTTTACTTTGGACGTATGCGCCGGGCGTATACTATAAAAACGTATGGGATATAAGCGTATGCACTCCTCCACATAACGAAGGAGGTATATGTATGGCTAAAAGGAGAGGAAAAATTGATTTTGAAAGCATTGAGTTAGCTGACAAACCAGCCCTTGTCAAAGCTTTTATACTTACTGGTAATATCACAGAACTCTAAAAGATTATTGTATCTATTAAAAAAGCAGGATTTAAGATAGTAAGGTAAAATATATAATAAAATGTACTGGAGACCATTACAGGAAATAGCTGGGGGAGGTTTATTAAATGGACTTCATCGATGAGCTAAAACAATTTTCCGCTAGGGTGGAAAACCTAAAAGACCAAATCAAGACGGAAGAGGCTACCAAGACCTCCATCATTATGCCTTTTTTTCAATTGCTTGGCTACGACATATTCAATCCTAATGAATTCGTCCCTGAGTTTACGGCTGATACAGGTATAAAAAAAGGAGAGAAAGTTGATTACGCTATTATCATTGACGGCAAGCCTATAATCCTAATTGAAGCTAAATGGTGTGGGGAAAACCTTCAGAAACATGATTCACAGCTTTTCAGGTACTTTGTAACAACCCCTTCAAAGTTTGCTATCCTTACCAATGGTTTGCTATATAAGATATATACTGACTTAGATGAACCCAATAAAATGGATGAACAACCATTCTTAGAGTTTAATATTTTGGATATAAAGGACAGCCTTGTCCATGAAATTAAAAAGTTTCACAAGAGCAACTTCGATGTTGATGAGATATTCAATACCGCCTCAGAGTTAAAATATGCCAACCAGATTAAACAACTAATGGAACAACAATTGTCAACGCCCACTGATGGTTTTGTCAATTTTGTTTTGAGTGATGTATATAATGGTCGAAAGACTCAACATGTTATAGATAAATTTAGGGATATTGTCAAGAAATCTATGAATCAATTTATTAATGAGGTAATGAATGATAGGATAAAGTCTGCTCTTCAAACTAAGCATGAAGGGCAAGCTAAACCTGAACAGGCAAAGTCAGGAAATGACGATGAAAATGGTATTAACAGCGATGTTAAGCCTGAATTAGAGGACAAAGAGAAATCCAGGATAAGCACAACAATTGATGAGTTGGAAGGGCTTTTTATAGTAAGAAGTCTCTTAAGAGATGTCGTTCCTTCAAATAGAGTTACACACAAAGACACAGAATCTTATTTTGGTGTTTTGCTAGATAATAATACTTGGAAGTGGATATGTAGATTAAACTTGAGTGGAAACCAAAAATCTATCATAATACCTGACGAGAATAAAAAAGGTATTAAACATAACATCAAGAGTATTGATGAGCTGTATGATTTTAAAGTTAAGCTAATAGAGGCAGTAAATAGATATCTATAACTTAGCAAGGATACCTTCGCAGGTGTCCTTATATGTTAAGGTTCTGATTATATCTAATGTTACTAGTACATTGTCAATACTAAGACTATATTACAATTCATTTTTATAGTATACTCTTTCCAGGGAGGGAGGGGTATGCCTTGCCAAAAGTGAAATA
>NZ_BFAV01000170.1 GCF_002933875.1 Desulfocucumis palustris
CTTGCAGCCTTGCTATTGTCAGAGTGAAATTGCGCTGGGGAATTGTTTTAGTGGTTGGCATTGTTTTGGCAGTAATAATCTATACCATAAGAAATCCCTAGTACATTGTCAATACTAAGACTATATTACAATTCATTTTTATAGTATACTCTTTCCAGGGAGGGAGGGGTATGCCTTGCCAAAAGTGAAATAC
>NZ_BFAV01000171.1 GCF_002933875.1 Desulfocucumis palustris
TCCTCATCTGATTACCCAAAATAAAGTTGAGAGATTTACTGTGTTAAGATATAATGTCATAGAGAAAACCCCATTTTATGGGAGGTGCTAATAGATGGAAAATGCAAGAGAAAAGGCGATTAGTATTATAAAGGATTTACCAAAGGATATATCTTTGGATGAGATTATTGAACGTTTAAAATTTATTGATTGTGTAAATAAAGGGATCGAAGATTTAGAAAATAATAATGTTGTTAGCCATGAAGAAAGTAAAAAGGTTTTAAGAAAATGGCTCGAATAATTTGGAGTAAAAGAGGATTAAATGATTTTTATGAAAATCTAACTTTTATCGAAAAAAGATCATTATAAAACGCTAAGAGGGTTGCTAAAAGTATTATTAAAAAAATAGACATGCTTGAGAATTTTCCTGAAATGAGTCGTATTGTTCCGGAATTTGCTCAAAAAGAGATTAGAGAATTAATTGTTTATCAATATAGAGTAATATATAAAATAAAAGGCTTAGATACAATAGAAATTATCAGCATTTATCATTCGAAACAATTACTTAGCTGAGCGGAACATACCACGGGGACAGAGCTATTGTTATACTAGACACAAGGGGATAGTTCTTTTGTGTCCGAGAGAATTTTTTTGACACATAAAACAATTTATCGGAACCGAAATCCAAACGTATTGACATTGTAAATTAAGGTGAATAGTTAGCGCCTAAAATCATCCGGCAATGAAAGAGATCAGTAATGAGGATGAAAGGTTCAACTTGCTAGCAGTGCAGCACCGGGGCATAAAATCGACACCCTGCGGTTTAAAGTCTATGGTAGTTTAATCCTCAATGGATTTACCCTTACGAATGGGAGTTAAGAGTAGGTAGAGGTGGTACCTATGAGTCCGACAGTTTTGCGTATTGGTCCTTATAGGTTCTTTTTCTATTCCAGAGAGGAGACTAGACCGCATATTCACATTGAAGAAGGCAAAAAGACCGCTAAGTTCTGGATAAAACCCGTCGACTTAGCAGAGAGCCATGGTTTTAGCACTCGCGATCTAAATAAACTGGAGGGTCTGGTAAGTGAAAATGAAGAACTCATTCTAAAAGAATGGAGGGAGTTTCATGGCTAAAACTAGTCTGCGAGATCACTTTCTCCGGCCTATCCTACCTACTAAAATTTCCGATGTTGAGGTGGATAGTGAAAAAATAATAATTTATCTATCAGATGGTCGTATTATCCATACACCGTTAAGCTGGTTTCCAATATTACGTACTGCTGAGCCTGAACAGCGAAAGAAATTTAGAATATCTCCCAGAGGAATTCATTGGGATTCTTTAGACGAGGACATTCCAATTGAGACATTTCTGGACGATTATCGTTAGGGACACAATTGTAGCGGTTTGCGCTCCCTGGCGGTAAACTAATACCCGCCAATGACGTTTAGCAATGGCCTTGGAATTAACGTCAATGGCGATAGGCCTTCATAT
>NZ_BFAV01000172.1 GCF_002933875.1 Desulfocucumis palustris
AGGAATTATCTTTCTTTTCTCAGGTTATATAGCGAATATAAACTTTTTATAGCGTAATCACTAAAGAAAAACAGGACTTTTTCAACACTCTCCTAGCTGATATAATTTTTGTTTTTAAACTTGCTAATTTTCTTCATGCCGAGATACCAGCCAATACCAATGGCCAAAAGACCCGTTAATACAACCATCGGGTGCTTCCGGACGTTCTCCCAGCCTTCCGTCCAGGGTCCGGATGTAAGAAGGAAATATAACAGGATTATCCCGGTAGCCAGGAGCATTTCATAAATAATGCCGCCCACAGCCGCATCCACCTTATTGCGAAATCTCTCTAAAAACCTTATATGATCGGCCGCGGAGTTCAATGTTTCACCGGCCTTTTCTCCACCCCCAAGTTCATTTATAACCCTCACCGCCTCCCCGAGCCTGTCAAGGCCGGGATAACCGAACTGCTCCACGGCGTCAAACACGGCTTTGTGGGCTGTTGTGCCCGAATCCACTGTTTTTGCTATATACCCGAAAACATCCGCCACCGGTGCGGGGTGCTCCTTCTCAACCAACCTGAAACCATCCAGCAGAGTACCGGTCTTTGCAACAGCCGCAAGTTCCGATACCGCCCGGGGAAACTGCTTGAAAAACCTCTTTCTCCTGCGATTCATGTCAAGCAGCTGTTTTATCCTGGGAACCATAACAAATGCAGCCCCGGCAAACACCAGAGCCGCCAGGGGGGTGAACATAACTCCGGTTGTGAATGCGGCCATGGCCGAATACAAGCCGTATCTAAAGGACTCCTTACGCAGTACAGGGTTAATATTCCAGAGAACATCAAAAAAGTTTGTTTCAGGTTCCGGTTGTTCTTTTTTTCTTTCCAGCCTGTCAACCAGGGGAGAGCGTCTTTGCCAGCCGATTATAGCGATACCCAGTGATATAACCATCAGGAACAGCAGCAGGCTAAGAAATAATAGCATCAGTACCTCCTATCCCCGGGAGGCCGGCAGCAATTCAAACCATACCAGCATGCCGTTTGCCCGGGAGGTGTTAATTCTTTCCGCCTCGCCGGGAGCCACCGCGACCAAAACCGCATTAATTCCGTTTTTCCCGGGAACATCCAGTATCTCGGCATTTGGGGCCAGCAGGCTTACGGACCCGCCTTTAAACGTTGACTTTATAGTCACCCTGTCCCCTCTTTTTACTGCGTTCCCGACGGTGCTGTCAATGGATGGGGCCACGGCCACAGCCACAATTCCGGAACCCAGCGTTGCCAGCTTCGCCGCCGCCCCGGACCCGGAGGACGGCTGGAACATTGACCTGCGAAGGGGTGTGCCGGCCGGTATATAGCCTTTTGCCACCATACCCTGCAGCTGTTCAAGCCCGGTTACCGTATCCTGCCTGAGCGAACCGGCCGGCTCCTTGCCCATGGCCACAAGTTTGTTTGTGGGCATTTCATCGGAGTTTATGTCTTGTATAGCAACCGCCACAGGCACCATCCTGGCCACGGTGTTGTATCCGTGGGCACCCAGCAGCGCTGCCGCCACGGCCAGTATTACCGTTGCTATAAAAAAAAGCCTGTATTTTTTTTGCAAATTAAATTACCCCCTTGGAAAAGATCTCCAATGGCACCCTTACTTTATTCCGGGCCATTTTTTCTATCGCCCTTACCGGTTTATATCCGGTGGGCGCCAGTTCACCGCCGCGCCTTACGAAAATATCCTTAACTTCCACGGGCTCACCCTTTGAAAACTGCACTTCCGATATGTGGGTGCAAACCCGCCTTTCGCTATTGGTTGCCGGATCGTACACCTTTGCCAGCTGAACAATTATATCCACGGCCGACCCGATGATCATATTGCGGGAATTCTGATCCATGCCCACAGCCTCCTTAGCCTGGCCCAGCATCATGGGTATCTGCACCCTTACGGCATGTTCCGGGGATTCCGCGTGCATGGTGCCCATACCGCACTGGCCGGTGGCGAAGCCCCGGAGCATGTAGAATATCGCCCCGTCCCTTACCTCCGCCACCAGTATCCGGGTAGCCCTGGATTGCAGGGCATGCTTCAGTATGTAGTCAAAGGCAATTTCGCCCTTGCCTTCCAGGTTGGGCGGCCGGGAGACGTAATTGCGCAAATAGGGATGGGTGAGCGGGCATTCCCTTACCTCCTCCACCAGAACCGGAAGCTCCAAGGGGTCAAACTCATATCCCAAAACAGCAATCATTGTGGTTTTCCCGGTTCCCATAGGCCCGCAAAATACAATGTTAAGCCTGCCCCTGGCAGCATACTGGGAAAATGCCGCCGCCTCTTTAGAGAAGGTATCCGGCACAAGCCCGGTTATAGGCCCTATATAGACGAATTTCCTGGCGGCAATGTTGGTACACTCGGTTAAAGGAGGAATGGCCACGGCAACCCTGTGACCTTCCGGCAGCGTAAGGGTCACCGAAGGCCTTGATTCGTCCACCTTGCTCCTTCCCAGATAACACAGCCTTTCAACAAAAAGCCGCAGGTGTGTCTCACTGCGGAATTTAGCATTTGCCGTTCTCAGTATACCGTCCTGCTCGTAGACGATTTTATCGGGACCGGCCACCACAATATCGGTTACTGTCTTGTTATCAAACAGATCCTGCAGCGGCCCGTAGCCATCCAGCTCGTTTTTTATGCTCCGGGCAATTTGTATGCGGTCATTTAAGCCAAGTTCCCCGTGCCTTTCCGCTAAAAATACAACCATTTCGTTCTCAAGGGCGGCTCCCGCCAGCTCTTTTCCCTTCTGGTAAAGATTCAGTACATGCCGCCTGCATTCCTCAACCACTTCATCCATTTTGTTAATAAGGGTTTCTTCCATCTTTTTTTGCTGGCGCTGGCTCAACATATTTGATATTCCCGAAAGACCCTGAAAATTAGTATGTTTACTCAATTTACCCCCATCCTATCGCGCTATTTTCAACCGCCGCAGCAGGCCGCCAAAGAATCCCGCCTTGCTCTCAGCCCCGGCAAGTTTAAACACTTCCTTGGGAAATACCCGGTAAAGCAGCTTCTCCATCTCCCTGGTATAGGGAATGTTGGCCCCGCCCAGGTAAGGAACATCCACCTCGCTGCTTACCATGTTTAACAGTTCATGGTCATGGGGAAAGAGCGCCACCACCGGCAACCCCTTGGTAATATAGGGCAGTTCCTTTTCCAGTTTAAAGGAGCAGTTTTCCGGTATTTTATTAATTGCCAGGGAAATTATAGGGTTCCCCCGGATCTCTTTAATGGTGCCGGCCGAAAAATCGGCCAGGCCGTCTAAAACCGGAATTTCCGCCGAGCTTAAAATAATAAGGTCGTCCGCGGCCTCCATGGCCGCCAGGGTAGATGTGGACAGGGTATTGCCGCCGTCCACCAGCACAACGCTGAAGTGACGCCTTAAAACTTCCAGCACCTTTTGCACCAGCTCGTAGGTTATCTCACTCTCATCGGTTATTGATCTCAACGGGGGCAGCACAAAAAGATTTTCCTTTAACTTTACCAGGCAGGATTCCACCACCGCCGTATCGTGCTTGTGTTCCCAGGGAAAACGCGACCAGGCGGAAAGGGTTTTCTCCGGGATTGCAGGGTAGCCTTTAACGGCATCTTCCTCGGTCATGGTTATGGCCTCCTGCTTTCTGTCCCCCAGTATGCCGCAGTACCTGACCACGTCTCCGTAATCCCTGTTCATATCCAAATCCACCAGCGCCACCCGCATGTTGGTCAGGGCATTTAAACTCCTGGCCATGGAGACAAGGGTTACGGTTTTGCCGATGCCTCCTTTTTGACCGAATATAACGGCAATCTTTTTATCCACCATGACCACCCGGTTCCTGTCTTCCCGTTCCCTCTCCCTGATGGTTTCCAACCGGGCCTGCCTGCCTGATATTTGCCGTTCCTCCTTTATCGGAAGGGATTCCCCGGCCACGGCCGGGGACACGGGCCTGTCCGTAAAATAGGCCTGTATGGAATCCAGTTCCTTACCCCTGGTGGCGGTTTTAAAACGGTACCTGGCCCATTTTTTAAAGGCCTCGGCCGGATTGCCGGTGGAAATAAAAATAACGGAATTAATTTTGTTCCGGGTAATCACATCAACCATTATTTCTATTTCCCCGTCATCGAAGCCGAACAGCACCGCGTCCGTGCCGGCCCACATATTTTCCAGGGCATCCACCGTTGTGCTGGGCTCGGTGGTAATGTTGACTATCCTTATGCCGGTTGAATTCTGCGCCCTGTATTGTATTTGATCCGTAAACTCCCGGGGCCCCGCGATTAATAGCCTGATCATTTTAACTTCCCTCCTGAATCCGGGCTGCAACCTCTCCAATGCCCCGGGCAATATCCTCACTGGTGCGATAGGCCGGCTCTTTGGCCACCAGGGCCGCCTGGCAGCCTTCGGGATCATCCTTAATTACAATAAGGGGTTCACCCACGTAGCCGGTGACCAGATCCCGGGCGGTGGCCGGTATGTACCTGTTATAAACAAAAACGGCCTGCCCCCGCAGCTCCGCCGCAGGCTCCACGGACTGCACGATGTCATGGTCCATAACCACCACCGTCCGGTCGGGCTTTAAGGCCCCAAGCCCTTCCCCGGGCACCTGGGAAGGCATGTCCACAAGTACTCTGCGGTAGTTGTTTTTAAGCTGCCCCAGCACCTGCTCCAGCTCCCCCGGGGTCAACTCCCACAAATGGCCAGCGGGCATATATATATCTCCGAACTGCCCCTGGGCGCATTTAAACCCTTCCTGCTCCTGTATCTCCGCCCCGGTATAGCGGTAAGACGCCGGCGGAGCCCCGAGATCCAAAAGAGCCACCCTTTCGCCGATATCCGTGTAGTGTATGGCAAGGGACGTGGCCACGGTTGTCCGGCCAACCCCGCCCCTGAACCCCAGCACGGCAATCACTTTTACCCTGCCGGCCCGGGACGTCTCAGGAATAAAACCCTCTTCCGGCGCCGGGGATTCCCGGCCGGGGTCAATTAAATTCAAAATTTGTCCTGCGATAAACTCAAAGCTTAAACCGCTTCCCCCGGGCACGAATAATATGCTGGACTCCGGCACCCCGGCTGCCATGGCCTCTTGGGCGAAGTCCATCCCGGCTGGGCTGTCAAACCCGGCTATCACCAGTGTTGTGGCGGGATCCGTTATGTATTTGCCGGGCTCCGCGACACCGCCGGTTTTATTGGCCCTGACTATTAAGGTGGCGGCAGGAGGCCCCTGGGGCTCGCTGCTGCACTGCAATCCCGTAAGCCGGCTTAACCTTTGGCTGAATTTATCAAAGTCGGGCGCGTAAATGTACATGCTTTACAGTTCCCCCTTCCGCTATCTTTTAAATTTTGCAATCAAATTTGAGAACACCGATTTTCCCGTGACCTTTTTAATTGCCGGCGCCGGGGCGTCGATGGTAACGGGAAGCACCTCCGACGCATACCTTTTAACGGCGTCCCCCGCCTGGCAGCCCGGGAGCTGGACCGCCAGCCTGCACTGTTTTTTGGCCGCGTTTACCCCGGCGTGGTCCAGGGGCACCTCGTGCCAGGTATCGAATCCCAGCTTTTTGGCCAGCACATCGGTATCGTAATAGGCCAGCGGATTGACCATGTTAAAAACAAGTTTTGTTTTGCCGTGGCCGCCCTCCTGGGTTAAAAAGTGCTTTACTTTGCCCACGGTTTTCTCGGACTGCCCTCCCACCAGCATAACTACATCAGCCATCCTGATGACCCTCCTTGACTGCGGCGAAAAAGCATCGACCCCAAGGTCCACCACCACAAAACCGAATACCTCGGACAGGTGGTAGAGCATGTCCTCTATTTCGGACTCCGGCATATCCCTGCCGGCATAGGGGAAGGCCGGGATTACATACAGGCCGGAGTTATGCCGCAGGGTGTTGCCCTTAAGGTCGGTAATATGCCGGCGCCAATCGGATATGGTGGCCCATCCCCTTTTAGGCCCCCGGGCCTTTTTGTCAATTATTTTGTACCTGTCCTCGGGATCACAGAGGCCGCAGGCGGTATCGCAGTCCCCGAAGCTCAAATCCAGGTCCACAAGTACCGTCGCAATTCCGGACAGCGCCACACAGCCGCCGGCGTTTGTGGCCATAAAGGTTTTCCCCGCGCCGCCCTCCGCGGCGTAAGACACCACCAGGGGAGCCCTCCGGGAGGCGCGCTGCAGTATGCCGCTCCTCGGGGGCTGTACGGCCCGAAGCCCTTCCTCTCCGCAAGCCTTTTTATCCGGCTGCCGCCCCCGGGACGGTTCCGGCGGCTTGCCGTTTGCCGCCTGTGGCCTGGGCCGTGACGGTGCCGGCGGCAGGGGTATTATGGCGGGCACCCGGGCCTTTTCCGGCACCGGTGTTTCATCCTCCTCGAAGATGAATGAATCCTCCCCGTAAACCCCCGCCGGTTCAACCTCGTTTATTTTTTCAAGCTCCGCTATCAGCTCCTCCACCCGGGTCACCATGGCCCCGGACCTCTTTACGGCCTTCATTTCCGCGAAATTTAGCATTCCACCCGGGCTTACCACAACGTATACCGGCACGCCCCCGGGAATTTTATTCAAGGCTTCCAGATTGCCCGGCATTTCAACCACGGCGCAAAGTCCAGCCGTTATCTCGTCCACCGGGCAAAAAGCCTCCAGCCTATGCCTCAGCCCATCCGAGCCGCGGAAATAAATCACTTTTCTCACCACCCTTTCATTAACCCGATATGATTTTTTCAATATTGAAGGGAAGAGTGTTCCTCACGCTGACAATGACTTTTTTCCCCGCTTTTACCGAGGAGATTATTTTCTCCTTGAGTTTGCGCCAGTCCATTTCGCCCATCTCTATCTCCTCCCGCTGTATGGGCACGCTGAACACTTCTGTTTTTTTGTTTACCCGGGCAGGCACGGCTGCCCCAACACGCCAGTCATGCTTCCAGATGGTATTCGGATCAACCCCCAGCACGCTGGCCAGGCGGCCGCAGTCGGCGTCAATCACCACCAGGGGCCTTTTATACTGCCCGATGAAACGGCTTAACTCCATGGTTCTGTCCCCTGTTGCCACCACGACCTTTTTATCAAAATCAATCACCGCTGGACTGCCTTCGTTGCCCCTCTCCGTGGCCGACGCCGGCAATACCCGGTTTCTGCCGGCGTTTTTCGCCCTGTACAGGGCCTCGTCCGAGGATTTAACCAGCTCTTCCCAGGACCCGGCGTCCTTTCCCATAACCGCCAGGCCGGAAGAAAATGTTGAGCGGATCCTTTGGCCTCCGGGCAATGTAAGCAATTGCCGCGACCATGAATAACAAAGCCGCTCCCCTATGGGGAGAAAGTTTTCATTGCCGCAGAAAACCATCAGGAATTCTTCCCCGCCGTAACGCGCCACCACATCGGTTTTTCTCAAACCGTTGTTTAAAAACCGGGCGAAGGCCCGTAAAACCTCGTCCCCGGCCGGGTGCCCGTAGGTATCGTTTACCTGTTTGAAGTGGTCGAGATCACAAATCATTACAGAAAAAGAAATACCGGTTTCCCGGTATCTCCTTTCCTGCTCGGCAAGGTAGTGCTGCAAAAAATCCCTTTTGTACAATCCCGTCAAATCATCCTTTACCGCAAGATTCCACATTCCCCGCATCCTGGCGGCAAGGTTTCGAATCTTCTCCATGGTCAACCGGTCCAGCACTTCCACGCATTCATCGGCGCCCGCCTCATAGTACGCCCCGGAATCGCAGCTTCCCACCACGATAATAGGTGCGGAAGATAATATGAATTGGCGGCGCAGCTGCTTTATTGTACCGGCGGCCCCATCGCCGGCCGGTATCAAAACAGCGGCCGGTTTCGCCTCGCATATTTCCTGCACCGACCGGCAGCAGCGCGCCCCGGGAAGCCGGCCCAGGGCCACAAACTGTTCCGGTATCTGTACCGCCATGTCGTCTTTATTGTTTTGCGCCGTTTTTAAAAACGGTATTGACAGTTTCTTAGCTATCCTGGCGGTTAAGCCCTTGTCCGGCAAATCCTTTTTCAGGCGCTGTTTCCCGGCTTTCCTGCCGAAGCCGCTTTTTTGCCCGGATAATTCAGTGTCCGCCAGCTTCATTCCCGGAAGAAAATGCTGCACGTCGGCAAAGGTTCTCCTGGTTTCAAACCATTGCCGCAAATGCCTTTCATTAAATTCCTTAACGAAGTAGATATCAAAGACGGCCAGGCTGGTTACGGCCTGAAGAAAGCCTGTGTCCTCCGTCCTTTCCTCCGGCAATAACAATATAATCCGGCTGTTGGGCCGGCTTATCCTTATTTCTTTCAGCCTGGATACAAAGGAAGTGTCCCTGGCGATACTGCCATTTGTCAAATCTATCCTGGAAACATCAACCGTACCGTCAATCAGTATGATATCCGGGGGTTCTCCCCTGCCCGATTTGGCCCACTGGGCGGCGGTATCCATGGTGAAATCCTTGCCGGTAACTTGAGCGAATTCTTTTATGGCGCCATAAATATTCTCAATTACATCTGATTCAAATACCAGGTGAACTTTTGGGGTGGTTTGCTCCGGCTGTTCGTTTATTGACAAATACGCCCCTCCTTTCAGCGTCATTGCTATCAAAAAAAGACCGCTACCCTGCGGTCTAACTAAAAAACCATTGAGCAAATGAATAAATCCTATCACTTATAACAGGCGCGTTATTTATTAATAAATAGCCGATAACCGCTGAGATTATCAGCCCAAGCCCCGTACCTTTGGTAACATCGCTTGATTTTTTGTGTACTATCCCTATCAAAACTCCTATTATAAAAATTACTGCTCCGCCTGTTACGGCAAGAAGTAACAGGGGCTTGGAATAGGCCCGGCCGGCTTCCACAATTGCGTCTTTCGCCTTATTGGCTTTGTTAATCAGACTTTCCTGGGAGGCCGTGCCTTTAGGCTCATCCACTTTTTCAGGGCCATAGTTATATTGCTCTGCCGCCTGCCCGGCCTGTTCACCGGAGGATTCCGCACAGCTGATAATTGGCATAAAACATATGCCAGCGGATAATATGGCGGCGAAAATGCTAATTAATATACCGCATGGGATCCTCATATTTAACAGTGCCCCCTTCCACTTTAAACACCTCAAAATGCAAGTGGGGACCGGTACTCAAGCCGGTGCTTCCCACCAACCCGATTTTGTCCCCGCCTTTTACGTGTGCGTCCTTTGCGACGGTTATCAGAGACAGATGGCCGTAAAGCGTTTTAACATCACCATGGTCAATCATTACACAGTTGCCGTAACCTCCTTTTTTCCCCGCCCACATAACAACGCCCTCCCAGGCGCTGTAAACAGGCGCTCCACTTGGCGCGCCTATGTCGATACCATTATGCGGTTTTTCGGTTTTTGTTATAGGGTGTATCCGCTTGCCGAAAGGAGAAGTTATTGTAAAGTATTTGGCGGGAACCGGCAGGCAAACAGTGCCTCTCTCTCCTGTGTAATACTGTTTCGTCAAATCTACCTGAAAGGCCTCAACCCTGTTACCCATGATACCGGCATCAATTTGGTATTCCTCATCATATAGCTCCGCCAGCTCCAGCACCGTTTCTATTTCAAGCCTATCCGTCACCTTATACCCAGCCATCAAGTCAATTAACCTTTTTAAAAACGGGCCGCTTTTTTCAACGGATACCAGCTTGGGCATAATTGATTTCAAGTGGCCGTCGTCGTAATAGTTTGTCTCTGTTTCCCAGATGTATTTATAGCCGCCCTCAAAGTTGTTTGCTGTGTCCAGCAAGTAAACCTGCCCTGTATAGGTATGATAGCTCACCGTTTTATTGCCGTTTTTATCTCTTTCTATAGTTCGATCAACTTTTGTAACCTTAAAGGTTGTCCATTGGTAACTTGACTTTAAAACCTCATAATGATAGTCGGGATTAGGATTTCTAAGCAAACCGTCCTTGTGAATTATCGGATCGCCGGCAACCCTGTCCACTCCCGCCAGAACACTCCAGGGGAGCCTGTGGGGATAAGCCTGGGTTTGCTGGCTGGCGATTCTCCCTTTCTCAATATCCGAATCAAATATTGCCGGCAGCGATTCTTTTAACTCCTCCGTGCTCTGATGGCCTTCTTTCCAGGTTCTATCGCTTAATTCCCGGTATTTTTGGGCTAATTCCATATCCCTGGCCTCTGTCCAATCATCTTTTTCACCCAAATTAAATATTGATACCACTTTACTTTCACCATTGGGAGGTTTGTTGTCCATCATAAATTTGGGTAATAAAAATAATATGGTGAAGATAATAAAAAAAAGCAGCAGCATCCCCAGTAAAGGCAATGCAATTGGAGCCAGGGAAAATAATAGCTGCTTAACCGCTGCCGACAATATTTTGCCGCTAATTTTAAAGCCGGAACGGGCGAGCCCGCCCACTCCGGCCCGGGTTAAATTCTGAGCTGATTTATCCTGCTCCATACATACCCCCTACACTTGTAGATTAACAATCTTACCTTTATTCATAGTCCATATCATAATTCATACCATCATCCACAGGTTCACGTGACACCGGCTTCCTGCCCCTTGCCTTATAGTTATAGCCGTTTATGCCTCCGTTTGCTCTTGCCTTTCCCGAGCCTCCCTTATTTCTTCTAATCTATTTCTCATTCCCTCGTTAGAAAGCTTGAATTTTCCTTCCAATAACCCCAATCTGTTTTCCGCTATCTGGCCGGACAAGGTTTGAATAGCAGCCTCTGCGCTTTCTATCTCTCTTTTTCTTATCACCGGGTCGGAATATTTTTCCGAAAAATTTGCCGCCTCAAGCCGCTGACTGGCGGCCTCGTACTGCGGGACAAGCCTGGACAAGTTTTGCCTTGCCTGTCCCATATTACTCATTACCTCCCGCCTGTGCTCCGATATTTCCTGGCCGGTTCGGGCGGCGTCCCCCGCAAGATCGGGCATAAAGACCCGGGAGACATTAGCCCCGGCGGATACAACACGTCCGGCAAGTGCTCCCGCTCCACCCAGCACCCCGGTTCCTCCCAGCATGTTTCTGCCTATTTGAGCCGCGCTTGCACCGTCAAACAGCTGGCCGGCGCTAAATACCCCCAGTCTGTCTGCCGCCGTTCCCATAATTGACTTTCCGGTGACTTCAGCCTCTTCACCCACACCTTTGATAAAACCGCCGAGTTGATTAAATTTATTTGCCATCCCGGCGCCCAGCGCCCCGCCAGCCATTAAGCCCATACCGGGACTGCCTGTTGCCATAGCCGCCAGTGCACCGCCGGCAGTGCCCGCAGCAGCTGTTACCGCAACCCCTCTCGCCAATCCTCCCATGGTCCCGGCGGCGGTGTTTGCAACGCCTGAGCCTGCCGCACTGCTTGCAGCTCCGCTTGCAACTCCTGCTGAAGCCATACCGGCAGCCATGTCGGCGGCCGGAGAAGCGCCCATTTTACCCCCCATTAACCCGTGCCCCATTCTTGAAAGAGACATAATTGAGCCCAGCCCAAGCATGGTTCCCATGTGTCCCATGGCTCCGCTGCCGACAGTATCGGCTCCTATTACGCGCCTGACCAGAACAGCAATTGAGTTAAGCCCCAAAAGAAAGGCCATGAGGGTCCAGAAATCCGCTCCTCCCTCTGTAAACCCTATAAACAGGGCCAGGGCAGCCGCATGGCCGGATTGTAAAAATAGATTGGCGGCAAGCTCTTTTATCCACAAAGTAAAAACTCCCCTGGTTTGGGGAAACACGCTGGCAACGGCCATTACCGGGAAAATTAGCAGGAGTATGGCCAGCATTATTTTTCTCAATGAATACTGCCAGGTCATAATTGCCACCACAAATACCGTAACAAAGGCTATTACCGCCATCCCGAAGCTTGCGGTATCCCACTTGCAAAGGGTGTCCAGGAATCCCCTGCCCGTAATACTTCCCTCGATGGTTGTGTACAGCGCCTCCACCAGATAATAGTTCAGGCCGAAGATAAACTGCCATAAATAATGCCCGAAACCTACCAGCAATAAGCAAATAAAAAAACCGTTAATATAATCCTGATAGGTTAAACGCTTATTTGTATTTGTGGACTGCACCATGAGGAGTATACCGGCAATGGTAACAGCGATAACCAGGGGTATCGGCACCAGGTTTCCAAGGGTCTCGTAAATTATTCCTATTGCACCATATTCTCCATCGGTGAAGGTATATAGGTGTAACCCCTCCAACGGCGCCATTCCTTTTTTTATATCCCGGTTGAAGACTATTTGCAACGGCTCGTCTATACCTATAACGTCATTAATGAACAGGGGCACAATCATTATTACTTCCGCTAAAAATTTTTCTATGTAACCTGCTTTGCTTTCTACATCCTCAATATTTGTTTTGCCTTTGAACACTCCGTCAAAGGGACCGTCACCCTCAGAATTCTCACCATTACCCCCGTCCCCGGCGTTTGGATCTGTTTCGCCATTATCATCCGTTGGCACGTCTTCATAAGGCTCTACTGTTATTGGATACTTTCTAAGAATATCCGTTGATAGTATGTACTCTATCGTGACATCCGGCATGCTTTTATGTCTTTCGTCTATATAGAGCCCCTTATTTACATCTACTTCGGCTAAATATGTGTAGGGTGGCGGATTATTAGGGAACTTGTATTGTATTTTTACTTTTCCTTTACCCTCTTGATAAGATGGCGACCACTTTAATGTTACAGTGCCATCAGAGTTTCTTTTACCGGTTACATTTAAACCATAATCAGCCCATGCGGGTGTTGTTAGAAAGAGCATTATAATGAGTGCCATTAAGAGCTTACGCATTGGCGGTCACATCCTGTCTTTCCCAGAAGTCTTTATTCGGGTCATTTGCGAATAATTCAAGGTCCTTCTGCGTGGCCTTAAAATGTACCGCAACCGACTGGGTATCGGCTTTTAATATTCCGTACCCCTTTGGCGAACGCAGCAAAAAAGCAGCCTCTCCGTTGGACAGGGCAAATTTCCCCTGAATTGCGTCTATGTCAAGGCTTTCCTGCCTTAAGAATATTTTAGTGGGTGAGTTTTTAATTACCCCCAGTCCATAGGGGTTTCTGAGAAGCACCTCAAAACCCTGGGTAATGGTTATCATCCAGATGTTTAAGTGGCGGCCCCGGCGGTACCCGTTTTCAATCCACCTGGCCAGCTCCACGTCGGCTTCCATGGGAATTTGTATTTCATCCATCACTATGTACGTGGGATTCTTATCGGCCTTGCCGAAACGTTCCCAGGCGCATTTCTGTATTACAAAATAGGCCAGCGGCTGCATTATTTCCGCTTCCAGGCCGGCAACACTGATTCCCGTGATCGGGGCCTTTCTGAAATCCACGTTGCTCCGGCAGTCGAATATCGCCTGGGAGGGATTGCTTCCCTGGCGGGTGAAGGGTTTTAATATTTCGGCAATCTCTTTTAACTCCGGCACCCTTGCCATTTCAAAATACAGATCCGAAAGCGCGGGCATTTCCTTTCTTTCCCTGGTGAGCCTGAAGGATGAATCCGTGCTTTGGGCCCTGGTATAAAGATTTTTGGGATTGCCGTCTATTCCCCTGTCCGAATACAGTTTCCAGATCAATTCCTGAATTCTGGTTTTGGCCAGGCCGCTTAAATATTTTTCGTCCACCAGCCTGACAAGTTTAAACACGAAAGCCTGCACGGCCTGCACTGTTTCAGCCAGTTCCACCACCAGGCCGCCGTCCTCATCCTCTGATTCCACAACGTCAAATATATTAAACCTGTAATGACTGTCCGCGGTGAAATCAATATAGGGGCACCCGAGACCCAGAATGCCTTTTTTGAACTCCCTGGAGGGCTCGATCACCACGGTCCGGATGCCTGTCAGGGCTGAGCGGGCTATCAGCATCAAAACCATAAAGGTTTTACCGAAGCCTGTTCTCCCTACCACGCATATATGCCCCGTCCCCAGGGCTTTCTCCCTGCCGTTGTATAAAAGGGGTTTCTTTTGCATATCCTCCCCTATCACTATCCCGGTTTTGTGATTGATTGAACCCTGACCGAAGGGGAACAGGTCGGCTATATTGGAGGACTCCATATTGCGAAAGGTATCCTTGAACGCTCCTTCCTTATCCAGGGGAGTCATGGATAAAAGGGCCTCCAGCTGCCTGGTGTCGGCACCCCGGAGAAAAATCCCCTTCATTGCAAACCGCTTTACCAGGCTGTTGCAAAACCTTCTGAAAAACACCATATTGTTGCTGCTGGCGGTAGACTGAATGGAAACAAAGAAAAGCCTTTCCACTTCCACCCTCAGCCGTTCCTGCTGTGCCATCAGGTCACGCAGGGCGGTCAGGAGCATGGACCGTTTGTTTCTGTCCGTCTCGGTCATCAGGTCGGATTCAATTCCCGACATTTTTCTCCCTATTTCAAAGAGCACCCTTTGGGTGTCGGCGGGCCGGACGTGTATAGCCGTGTCACAGTCGCCTGGCCCGAAATCTCCCAGGTACAGGGCGTCAAGCATCCCCGCCCAGGTGGTGTTGGTGGTCAAAGGAGCGAAAAAGGAGCGAAAATATCGCGCGGGCTCAATGGTGCCGCCCACCTCCACCCAATAGTCCGTTGCCACACCCTCGTAATTTTTTTCCCCGGGCTTAACCTCTTTCACCAGGGACGGGGCCAATAAATCTTTTGGCCCGGCCGCCCCGGAAAAGAAATCCGGCTGGTCTTTTCCAGGCTTAAACTTGATTTTCTGATCAGGCTGTTTTTTCACCCTTTCCGGTTTCAGAGCTTTTATTCTTCCCAGCAGACTCCTCAATTAGCTCACTCCCTAATAATGGTGTAAGTGAATATGTGGCCGGCGAAAACATATCCTGGACGCCGGCATCCACAAGACGGGCATGTGGAGACAGGTCCCGGTTGAAAGTGCTGTAAATTAAATCAATAACCCCGTCCCTGCCCAACCGGATGTTTGGAATCTCCATGCCGCTAAGACACCCCTGTATCACGCCGGCGAGATTATCCAACTCCTGTACGGCCAACGCGCTTATTTCCTTATCGCTCATATGGCCGCCCCGTTTTGGTTTTAAATCGGACAGCAGGGCGTTAATAGCCTCATTATCCAGCTTTATGCCGGAATCAATGCTGGATACGGCAAGGGCGTCGATTTTAAGAATAATGTAGTGTCTCCTGTCCCTAACGTTTTTTTCCGTTTTTTCGCCGAGTTCGTTGCATAGTATCCTGCCGTATTCCTGCAGTTCCGGTGTGGGGGCTTTACCGATTTCTTTTTGCAGCTCGGCTATATAATCTTTAAAATCCAAATGTCTGCTTTGCACCAGAAATGTTGCGGGTATGGTGAGGGCATTAACCAGATCACGAAAGCCCAGCCAGAGGGACTCCTGTTCCGAGTGGCTTTTGAGGGCCATGTTGACGGGTTCCACCTCTATTACCATTCGGTACTGGTGATTGGGCAGTTCCACCGCGCCCCCGGGTGATATGTTTTTATACCTGATCAGCTCCTGGGTGGTGGTAACCGGTTTTTCCCCTTTTTCTTTTTTCTTGTTAAAAAGAATAAAAAGGGCGGCTGCCAGTGCCGCAACCGCTCCGTAATTCGACAAAAAACTCACTGCCCGGACCCCCTTTTGTAGATCAAGGTTCTCCGCCGCCTGTTAAAGGCAATCCAATACATGAAATAAGTATACAGTGGCAGCCCTGTTTTGCCTTCCCCGGCAAATCCGCACAGACCGCACAGGGCCAGCGGCAGAGCGTGATGTAAATGTTTAAATACATAGCTCTCCATGGGCAGAGGCGGCACAAACTGGGAAAATTTTATGGACAGGAATACTCCCGCCGCCAGCCAGCCCAACTGCTTCAAGGTAAAATTCCAGACAATCTTCTCTCCCTGGGTTGCCTGGTACGCCAGGGGATGCTTCTGCCCGTACATTATTATGTTCCCGAGGCCGTCGAGGTAACAAACCACGGCCATATGGCTTTAACGATGTCTTCAGCTCCGGTAATCAGGAATATGGCGATAAAGAAGTACATTAGTTTATCCTTTGCTGCAGCTTTTTTCTGTGGGTCGCCACCCGCGCCGAAAAAAATAAACCCTGCCCAGATAATAAATATAACTGCCGCGACTTTAGCCAGATCCTGAAGGACTTCAACCACTTTTTTTTGAGCAGCTTCTGCTCTGACCACAATACTGCTTTTATCGCCAGTATCATCCGCCATTGCAGCACTGTTAATAAAGAGCATAAGTATAACACACAACAACAAAATAGCAATTTTTTTCTTTTTGCTCAAAGATATTTACCTCCCTTTAATAAACGAATATGCCTTCATGAAAAGTAAATCACACCAACATTAAAACGGGACTTTGCTCTATACCATACCATTGAAAACCTTTCCGCGGAAACCAGTGTTCGAGCATCTATATCATGCCAACCAGAGCAGGCATCACCTCCTAAAAAAAATAGCCTGTAATCCATGAAGGACTACAGGCTTTATAAAGGAGGGGGAAACAGCATTTTTAAATGCTGTTTTGATGCTTTGAGTAATAAAATTATATATAATTATTGAACCCTGAATTAGCTGTTATGTACTCTATTGCCTCCCCGGAAAAATATATTAATATGGCACCTCTGCACAAGGCTGCCGCAATTTGGCTATTGGCAGTTCTTTGTCCCATTATGCCGGCAAGGAATCATAAGGTTAAACGCATAATAATACCGGCATTGGAAACAGCCTCACACCCTTCTTATACTGCGCATTATCGAATGGCATAGCTTCGCCATCCCCCAGTTTCTTTATTTTTTCCGACCGTTACCCCTTGTCCCTGTTGGATGCGAACCGGGATAAACAATGGTCTCCGAAATGATGTTGCAAATAATGACCTTCCCGTAATAATCCGCCTTTACCCTGCCCTGGCCCCGCCCTAATGATGACTTTTACAAGTGGTTGACTATCCGGTTGTATTAATTGATATCAGGGTCGCAATGCTTGCTTCCAAACCGTCATAATGCCAGCTCCACCGGTTCCATCATCAGCCGTATAAGCATTTTTTCGCTATACGACTCAACGAAAAAAACCTGTGCGGATTTCATCAGGTTGCGGACATATTGTAAGGGCAGGCGGATAACTGATTTTTTATTTCGTTTGGCTTCGATTATCCGGCTGAATTTGGCTTTTATTGATTCTAATATTGAAGTATCGGGTTTGTCAAATTCGGCCTGGTTTTCACAGCGGGAAAGTATGCGCTCCATTTCCTCCTCGGATATTGTCCCGTTAAGTATACCATAAACATGGGGCAACCTCCTGAGATAATGCCACAATTGATCCGTCAAAATGCATTTTACAAATACGTATCCCGTTATTATCGGCTCATACATGACTTTTTTACTGGAAAACACCGCAATTTTTTTTAATGGGGCTACAGCCTTGTCAATTAACCGGCCTAAGTTTTCCATACCCTTCAAATCAAATTTAACGGACCACTCCACGTCTATTTCCTTACCACTATGAACTTGCAGTGCTATCCAGTTATAGGCCATTATTTCTTCCTCCCATGGATACTTTTGATATAATCCCTTTTAGCAGCGTCCTCTTCCAGCTTGTAAATATTTATCAGGGTGCCCGAATTCTTTAAATAGTCTATTCTTGTGTTGATATGGGCGATTTCTTTAGTAATTTTTCTATTCCGGCGAAGGGTTTTCTCTTCTTCCATACGCACAAACTCTCCAAAACCCTTAGCCTGGAGCTGGCGATTTGTTCGGGAGAGATTTCTTCTGTCCACCTTTAACAGGTTAATCTCACGGCTAATGAACTCGTCTAATATTAACACCCCCTTTTAACATTTATCCCCGGATGAATGTACTAAAAACGGTTTTGCCATGTATTTGCCCAAATATCCAAACAAAAACACTTCCAGGTTCCGAAAGTGTTTTTTATTCCCGGCATCCTGGCAATCATACTGACAGTATCAGCTTAGACCCACGGCTTTGCGACCCCGGCTTTCGCAACGGGTTTGCCTTTGTCAAATTTTGTGTTTTTTGTATTCTTAAAGGTTAATTTGTCTTATTGTAGAAATATTTATTTAAAATATACCTTCGGGGATGGTTTTATGTTGAAGTGTATTGTGATAGATGATAACGATATTGCCCGTGAGTATTTTGTTGAGTTACTCCGTTTGACTGGAATGATTGTTGTGGTAGGTGACTATGGCGAGCCTTACAAGGGTATTTTAATGGTCAACCAATTATCACCCGACGCGGTCTTTTTAGATATTCAAATGGAACCCCTGAGCGGTTTGGAAGTGGCGAAGGCTCTCATTGCCAAAAATAACCCTCCTGAAATAGTTTTTATAACGGGCTATCCGGAATATGCCCAGCAGGCCTATGAAATAAACGCGGTTGACTATGTTATGAAGCCATACGATTTTCCCCGCATTATTACATCAGTTAACCGGATTATTGACCGATTGCAGCCGAGGAACAGGAAGGTTATTTTTAAAAATGGCAGCGCTACCTATTATGTTGAGCCATCTGATATTATTTTTATTGAAACCCTGAATAAAAGGTCCATTGTTCACTGTTTTGACGGAAAGCTGACAATTAATGAAACATTGACCTCCATCGAGAGGAGGTTGCTTGGCTTTGGCGATTTCGTGAGGTCCCACAGGTCATTTTTAGTTAACCGGTCCTGGATTAAAGCTATTTCAAAGGACACTAAGAACACCTATAAGATTTACTTTAAAAACTACAGTGGAACTGCCGATCTATCTTTCGACAATGTTCAACATTTTTTATAGTCCGGGGCTTGCTCCTTGATCCCGGCAGACTCTTTAATAATGCGCCACTACATGTGTTTAACGGCCTGTTGCTTCCGGTTTCCACATCTCATGTTAAAAATCATAGCATTTTTTGTCGTTAAATCAATAGGTTTTGCGCCAAAACAGGTTTTAATGCCCCGAAAGCCGAATTTTAGAGTATGAATCCCGCTATTTTAACAAAAACCTTTTTTAATGCTCCCGCCTACATTTCCATAAAATCCCTTTGACGGCAAATAAAAAAACCCCCACTCCTGCCCGCAAGCAGACATGGGGGTCTTTTTCATTAAATGGCAACCGACCCTTCTGCAGCCGGTTTTGCATGTGCGCAAACCTTGCAGGCTGCACGCATACTCCGCCCTCGCCCTTCTCGTGGCAGCTCCTGTCAGCATTTTCCCACGGGGGCCTTGCGGTCTACACACTCCATGCCGTCCACAGGCGCATGAAGCAGAACCATTGCACCTTCGCCCTGTTCTTTCCCTGCCTTTACGTCAAGCTGGGTCCGGTGTCAAACAGTGTAATAAAAAATTTGTAATTATTATACCTATTTTGGTTTTTTTATGCAATAACTTTATTTGCTTTCACAGGGAAATTTTATAAATCCCGCACGGCTTTTTATTTCCGTATAAGGAAAATTCAATGGAAGACTTTGTTTAAGAATCCATACCTTTTATCCCCCGGCTTGGAAGCCGGGCTGCCAACCCGGCGGCTCTCTCTTCATCTTTTTTTCGCCGTCTGAATCACTATGCGATTGTCCACCAAATTATTCCCCCGGTTGTCAACCCGAAATTTGCTTATCCTTCTTTACTCCGTCATATTGAATATCGTCAAGCGTATCTTTGCCGCCCTGCATCAC
This sequence comes from Desulfocucumis palustris, assembly GCF_002933875.1. GTDB lineage: Bacteria > Bacillota > Desulfotomaculia > Desulfotomaculales > Desulfocucumaceae > Desulfocucumis > Desulfocucumis palustris. The sequence goes on from NZ_BFAV01000172.1 coordinate 19,567, forward strand.
CCTTGTTTTTTCCCTTTTAAAACGCAGAAGCAAAGGCTTCAGATCCTCAGCTCCCGCATCAATAAGATTTTCAATTATGGAGTGCACCTCCACCAAAAACAGCAGGCAGTATATGATTGAACTGAAAAGAACAGGCACGGCTTCGATTTCAACTATATATTTGGACTGGTGGGCCAGCACGGTCATAAAAAAATAAGCCGCTATTTTTATGGCCGTCCCGTGAAACATTTTTTTGGAGGATATTTGCGATTGCCTGGTGGCCTGCCAAAAGCCGCCGTACTTGACACTCAATGCCACCAAACGGGTTAAAAGGTCGATGACAACCGCAATCCAAAGCGCGTAAAAGGCTGCCGTCGGAGCAACCAGATAGGTTAAAACGCCTAAAAATATGCCGCCCAACTGGGCGGCATGGTTATTTATTATGTTGGTAAAAAGATTATACAGGTTGTCCAATTAACCACCTCTCAGCTAAATCGTATGACTATTTTTATCATCCCCAAAGGGTGAATTTGGAAATGACATAGACTTAATTTAAGTGGGTTGTCTCTTTGCTGACTTAAATATTTGGTGCGTATTTTAAGTCAATCACACCAAAACATCAACTTCTGTCTCGGACTCATTCCAAAGTTAATACCGGAATCCTTTACCTTTTGCAAACCTTCCTCACCCAACAGGGCTATGAAAGCTTCATGAATAACCCGTAGTTCATCAGCATGCAACTTGGTATACGACTGCATAAACACTTCCCAGCTTAACTCATTGGCCTTTTCGTTCGTCCGGTTCATGTAGGACGCAAACAAGTTCTCATGCGAAGTTTTTTGCAGGTCGATAAGCTGCAGTTTTTTAACCGACTCTTCCGGTAAATTGAAGCACTGCTTACCGCCCTTTTTAAGGGATAGAATATTATTCAACATAAATTACACCCCCAAAGACAGGGATTGTACCTTGATAATTGCCTTTTCAATCAGTACGCTGTCCCGGGCCGAGATAGCCAACATTGAAAGCCTTTTATAATAATCAAAAGTGTTGTAGTCTGTGCTGAAGGCATATACATCCTTGTTAAGCTCGGTCTGCACAGTGCTTTTCAAAGTCGCCAAATCAGTTACGTCAAGCATTGTAAGGCTTAAAATTCCCAAATAATACGCCGTGTCTATAAAGTTAAGGCCACTGATAACGGTTTGTAGAAAAGAAACCTTGTCAGCAGTTGCGTTGTTAATGGCATCCTGCAGTGTGCCGCAAATTTGTTGCTTGCCGTCATCGGGTAATTCTGTGCTATTCAGCGTTTTGATTTCAGTCGTAACTGTGGTGTCAGAATTGAGAAGTTTGTTGTAAAAACTTAGAGTTGCCACAAGGATGTCCTGCTGTTCCTGAAGAGTAGCCATGCTATTTTCCTCCTTTATGAAACTGTTATTTGATTTTCCAGGGTCTGAATATAGGTTATCGCACCAATAATATCATTCATCCTAATGATCCGGCCCTGGTTTACCAGGAAGTTTTTCGTGCTATCCACAGCCTTAATGTCGAGAACAACCTTATTGAAATGCTCCAACTTTACCGGTGCGCCAATCATCGGCTCCACGACATAGCCGTCATCCGGCCTGGTTTTGCTTCTCCTGGTCAACTCATTACGGATGGCGGTTTTTAACTCCAGAAAGTCATTCTTTAGGATAAATCCTCTATTCCTGATGTTTAGCCCCAGGTTTGCAATGGCCTGGGCCATGTTTGCTGCCATGCAAGCGTTATCACAATGACTTGTGCATGTTCCTGTGCAAGCTGTACATCCACCCGAACAATTACCTGAGCATGTGCCCGAACAGCTTGTATAACAACCTGTATAACAACCGCCAACACAACTACCTGAACAGCCTGTGCATGATGTACAATTACCAGTACAATCATTGGAACACCCAGTAGCGCAAACATTGGTGCAAAATCCAAGACATGTGCTAGCGCATCCAATACCGCAGCCGGAACAACCTGTGCATCCAAGCGTGCAATCGTTGGCGCATTGTATTGCACATGTTCCAGAACATGTGTCGCTGCATGTGCCAATACAGGAACCCGTACACCCGCCGCTGCAAGTACCGGCACAAGTATTTGTGCAACTACTACAACCATAGGCACATTGACCACCACATCCAGAACATGCACCACAACCACCAGTGCAGTGAGTTACACATGTATCTGTGCATCCCGCACACATCGCCGTGCAACCGGTACAGGTACCACAGGATGTATAGCAGGAACCAGAGCAACTTCCGTAGCAAGCCAAGACCTCACCTCCCTTGTAGTAGATTTATAAATTCCCCCGGCACATTGTCATCAAAACTTTGGTCAAGTCCCAGGTCCCTATAAAGTCGGTTCCAGTAGTAGACATTTGCGGCAACCCGGGCATGTTGCATATCGCAGATGAAGGTGGCCCGGACGTTGGGATCGCCAAAACGATCATAATTATATCCGGTGCAAAGGCTGCATCCGGCTGCAATTTGGCAGTCAATGCATTTCTGAGCCGATTGGCTAATCATGTCAATCTCTTTTAACCTGCGGAGCCATGGGTTTTCTTCTCTCCGGTCAAGACCGCGCCATATATCTCCGATAGACTGCTCCTTGCGTCCAGGTGTGGACATGGAGTATTCCATGAACCGAATACAGGGGAAACACTTCCCGTCCGTTCCAATCGCCAGCATCTGCCCGTTTCCCCCGCACCAGTTGCGTGTTTCGGTAAGTGGCTTACCGATTGCCTCGTTAAACAGGCTGGTATACACCTTGCCGTAAAGCTCGTTGTCAATCAGGTAGTCAGCCAACCCAACCATTTCACGGTAAAGTATCCGGGCGTGCTCAAGAGTCCATCCTTCCTCAAAACAGCAATTCGTAAACGCCCCGACAATGCCCAGGCTCCAGACGTTTTCCAGCGCCGGCCGCAGGTACCGGACATTATCCGGGGATAGGGTGATCTTCGTTTGCGGCCTGGCCTCGTTCTGTATCCACTTCCGGGCAGCCCGTTCCACAATGTCATAACTGCCACTGCCATCAGGGAACACACGGCAGGCGTCGTGCAGTTCCCTGTTACCGTCAATGGTGAGGCCCACGCTTACCTTCCCGGGGTTGCGCCACAGGAACCGCTGCACTTTCTCGGTGTCATACAGGATACCGTTTGTGGTCAAGCTTATCATGTAATTCAGTGCCCACGGGTGATTAAATTCGAACGCCCGGAATTTGAAGTATTCAACAATATAATCAATAAGGTCAATTTCCAACAGGGGTTCCCCCCCTATGAATTCCAGGATAACTCCCGGCGAAACAATCTCAGAATAATACCCGTTCACCTTCTTTTTGTCGAACAAAAAATCAACCGCCCTTTTAGCAGTCTCTTTTGTCATTACGTTATTGGATTTATGGACCTCGTAGCAGTATTTGCAAGCGAGATTACATTTCTCCGTGACCACAAAAGTGATGTTTTTTACCTTGAGATCGGGGTTTAAGCTGCATCCTTCCAGGATGTTATCCCTTTCCTCTTCCGTCATAATGAGTTTTGAAAAATAGTCCTGCCACTGCTCGAAGTCGGCTTCTGTAAGATATAGGCCGTTTTTAGGGGTTATCATGTTTACCTCCTATGCATAGGACGCCGGAACCGCTGGGGATAGTCCGATTATGTCAAGAGATATGGTTATGTTATTGGTAAGGCTACCACGGGCCGTCACCTCAAATTTTAAATCAAGCGGCAACAACAGTATGCCGGCAGATAGCCCATACTTTAACTCAAAAGGAACATACAGGAAGCTGTAATCAGTGGTGCCGTTATTGAAATCTGTACCCAAAAAGCTAATGTCTGCAAGTGTGATATAATTACCGACAGCGTTCTTTGCGCTCACTACGGCCCTTAATACAGCCGTGGTGGACGCTGCGTTACTGGTTTTTGCCCGCATTATAAAGGCGTATTTGTGGTATCCCAGTTCATTAACCGGAATAAACGCCCCAATGCTGTTTGCTATGGCCGTCAACACGGTAACGTCGACATTTGTGGTTATAGCCCTGGTACATATACCTTTTGAGGCATATGTGTCAACGGTCAGCCCCAGGGGCAGCGTTATGCCAATGACACCGTTCAAATCGTTTATGGAATACAGCTTTCCATGAAACATATTTTCGGCCAAATGCACAGCAAAATCTGAAGCCTTCGCTGCGTTTTGATCTATCAAATCAATGTTTTCATTGTAGGCTGCACGGCTTACAGCTTCATTCCCTAATGGTTTTTTCAATCCAAGCCTTGGCGTGATATCAGGCATTTAACCATCCCCCTGTCTCAAAGTCATTCCAGGCCAGAACCTTTGCATCTAATTGGTCCCAGGTAATACTTTGGACGTCGAAATCATCCCATAAAAGATAGCGGAAATTATAACTCACCGCCAGGTGAGCAGGTTTAATGTCCTCTATGGCGTTTTTTAAGTCTTCCAGGTTGGGCGGAATTCCGTATGTGTCCACAAATTTAACGGTGAATTGATAAAGCTCCGGCTGCTCTGTCACCTCCACGGCCCCGCCGTCATATGCTTCACAAGCGGCCTTTACCAATTGAATTGTTACCATACCCACACCCCGGATTTTGGATACAATCCTGTCCTGCCGCTGCTTGTCGGGCTTGCCGACGTAGTTTACGAGGCCCAGTTCCTCCTCCCACCGGTCCAGTCCCCAACTGGCTGTCCTGGCAAACCACTGGTCCAGAATCTCTTTTACACCTTGCTTAAACTGGTCCAGTTCCGGTCCAACAGCCTGCAAATAGGATTTAAACACCCGGCTTGTCTCATAATATTTGGGGCAATTGGCCAGCATGGCCTTGCCCCGGGGGCTGGTTAGAATGTCGGCGCTCAATTTAACGTCACCGCCCCCATGACGGCCACCTGGCCGGACATTACCGCCACGTTTCCGGTTCCCCCGTTAACCTGCAGGTCGCTGTAATCCTGCACACCCTCGGTATCCAGCAGCAAAGACCCGATCCTGACATAGCGCACCGTAGGATCGCCGGAGAAGGCCAGGCTTTCCAGGTAGTCTTGGAGTGCCGCTTCAAAAAGGCTCCTTACTTCAGCCGGGGTCCTGGTGCCGGAAAGGACAACAACGGCGGTTACATCAATGTTCACCATGGCGGCCGCCGTTACCGTCACCGCCGCCCCAATGGGCGCCTTTCCCTCCCCCATGCCCGGGTTTGGGTCAATATACCCTTGCGCCGCGTCCACAATGGCCTGGCTGGCCGGCTGTTTGTCCCTGTCCAGGAGAACAACCTTCACGGTGCCCGGTCCGTTCCACAAGGGTATCACCTGGACCGCCCCCACTCCGGCGACCTCCAGCGCCCATTGCATGTAATCGGCCTTGTTTCCGCTGGTTCCCGGGGTTCTAACCCTGGTTAAAAACCTGTCCCTTAAATCATCATCAGATTCCGTATCCGCTCCCCCTGTTACCGGGGATTCGTTTGTTACCGCGGATACCCCGTTGACGGGGGTTGCCAGCAACCCGACGGCACCCGCCGCCACGTTGCCTGTTTTGCCGGCCTCCGCCGCTTCAATGTCAGCGAACACGTATCCCTCAGCCGGAATAACAGCCGCCTGTTTGGTTACAAATTCCACAGCCCCGGTGTTCGTTACCAGGTCCGCCGCGGTGCTTACCGTTGTGCCGGCCGGTATAACGGTTCCCGCCACGCCGGTGAATCTGACCTGGCCGGCAGACTTAACCGCCGGCTTTCTGCTGATTCCGTGCTCATCGCATCTGGCGTCCAGGTATTCGCCAAAGGTGGTGCCGGCAAAACCCCGGTTAAGATATTCCCCCATATCCGCTTTCATTTGCGCTATTTCGTTGGACACGCCGGCCAGGGCGTCATATATGTAGCTGCCCTCGGATTTGTCAATGTCATCAGCCACCCTGTCCAGCATCCTGCTCAGAATGTTATATTCACTTTCATTTGTCAGAAAATCAGGCAGTTCCGACATCAGCTTAATTTCACCTCGCTCCCGATGGTTGTTTTCTCCCCCCGCACAGTGGTGATGTCGCAGGTAAAATACAGGGCGTCTTCCCGCCACGAAAAGGAGAAATTATTAACCTCAGCTGTCCTGGGGTCAACCAGCAGCGCCTCCCCGGTCATGCGCTCAACTTCACTTTCAATAATTGCCCTTGAATACCCGCGCCCCGCAAGCTCCTCGTACTCACTGCCGTAATTCCGGCTATATATCAGATAACGGTATCGCTGGGTCAACAGGGTTTTTTGACACCACTCCATGTAAGCCTCAATACCTTCCGCGGTTGCCACTCCGCCCGAGGGAGTCAGAATAAAATCCCCCGCCCCGAAATCAAAGCGCCAGCTTCTCCCGAATAACGCTTCGCCTTCGCTGAACCGGTTAATTTCAGGAGCATTAATTGTTGTCTCAGTTGGGAAAAGGTTAGGCATTTGGCATCACCCTCGCTAATATGACAAAATCCTGGCCGCCGTTAACCGGTGCCACCAGTACCCTGTCGCCGGTTTTTAATCCTTGCTTTAATTCCAGACGCACATCCTCAAATTCCCGGGCGTTGAAACTGTATTTTGTCAAGGCCGATGTGCCGGCTCCCGGCAGGGGATTACCCTGCCCGTCCACCGGACTTGTGGCGGTTCCAACCAGGAAAAAATCCGGAAGATGTATTTTAACCAGCCAATCTGCTATCAGGAAATCCTTTATTTCATGTTTAAAGTTATCCAGCTTCAGCCCCGCGGAGGTGATGGTTCCCAGTTCGCATTGCATTCCTGATGCCGGCCGGCCGGCTTTATCCGTGATCCTTGCTTCCAGCAGGGAAACAATCTGTTTAAAAGGATCCATTAAAATACCGCCTCCTGACCAATTCGGCGCCTGCCAGTTCCAGGCTCATGTGGCCGGGGCCGCCCAGTTCGTGTTTTACCGAGGTGACCAGCAATTCCCAGCCGTTCAGGCTTACTTTGTCGCCGGCCCTGATTGTGTTGACATCCAGACCTCTGACAGTCACCGTTTCCTGAATCCCGGCAAGCAATTTTTGCCCCGCGGTTTTGGCCTGGCCCGCACTGGTAATCTTGCTGTCAATCAGAACTTTCTGCAATGTCCCCAGTTTTTCCGTCTCACCCTTGACCAGGGCCAGTACGGGGGAACGCTTGTCTTCGGGAGCATTGCCCAGAACCTTTACCTGGGTGATTGCACCCTCCAGGGTCCGGCGCTGGTTTATTTCTTCCAGGTTTTGTTCCGTTTCAAGGGCCCAGATGGTTGAATTGCCGCCAATTCTGTATAATTCCAGCCCGTTGGGAGTCATCCGGGGCCGGTACATTTCCCCGCCCTTTTTAACGGTATCCGCCAAATCAGCCCTTATCATGGAATAAACCGATTGGGCACGGTATACCGCCTTGGCCAGCGGAGTTTTTGTGTCGGCCAGCCCGGAAGCCAGGGTGATATTCCAGTCGCCGGCATATTTTTTAAGCCTCTGGGTTGCGGTTTGGCCTGCGGGGAACAGATACTCGTCCTCACTTCTGGAAAGGTATATTGTTTTGTCGTAAACCCCCACATTCAGGTGTTTTTGTCCCCGGAAAGAGCTGTAGCACTCCCACACCACGCCCGGCTGCAGCAGGTATTGCATAACGTTGCCGCCAAAGGGCAGGCCGGAGACCCGGATATCCTGCCCGGGGGTTATGGCTGGAAAATCAGCGGTTGCAACCAGTCTGATATCCGCGTGATAGGCTATATCATCCAAGGACTCTTCCAGGGTTATGCTCTCCACAAGCTCCCGGAGATAATACCGGTTGTCCAGAACCACCTCGTATTTGCCGCTTCCCGGATTAATCATTTGGGCATCACCAGCTTCATTCCCGGGTAAATCAAATCCGGGTCGGGGCCGATTATCTTTTTATTGTTTGAGTAGATATCCTTCCACCTTGAGCCGTCACCGTAATTCAGTTTCGCTATGGCCCAAAGGGTGTCCCCGGACTTTACCTTATATTCCCCGGCAACCGGTTTTAAATCTTGCCTTTGGGCTTTCAGCCCGCCCGTGGAAGAAAGCGAAGCCGCCGCCTCCGCGGCGGTCCTGACCTTAATCTCACGCCATGTCCGGCAGGTCAGGTCGTAATAAACGTCACCGGGATAACCGCCTTTGAAGACGCTGGTATGAGCGGATATCAACACCGGCACGTTTATAATGGTTCCGGTTATATTCAGCCTGACGGGCTTGCGGCTTATCATCCATGCCGTCAACCGGTTCATGGCCTGCTGGGGGTCGGGCAGGTCGGAATAACGGCAAAAGGACGGGTCATATTCCATGGGAAAAAAAGAAGAGAAGGTGATATCTTTTACCTTCTCCCCGGTGGGAAAGTCAATTTCCCCGAGATTTATTATGTCAACCGTTTCATATTGCTTTTCCCGCCGGATTGTTACTTCTTCCGGGTTCACCGGCAGCTGTAATTCCGGTCCCTCGGGGTCCGATAAGATGAAATCCAAGGAGATTCACCTCCCTTTTTAATGCCGGCGGCCAATGAGGCTAGGCATAGGCCGGACCAAGGCCGCCGCTTCTGTTTTGGTATGCCTTGCGGAATTCCCTTGCAATTTTTAAGGCTATTTCATCGCCCAAACCGGCGGCATCCGCCTGGCTGTTAACGGTAACGTTTACTGAAACCTTTTGATTGATCCGCGGGTTGTTATTGTTGTATTTATTGGTTAAACCGCCGGATATACCATCCATGGGGGGTAACATCAGCTCAATATCTTTAATATTGCTTTTTCTCCGGCTCATGCCTTTTATAGTTTCCAATTGAAAATTCTTATACCGGTTGTTTTTATTAAATGAATTAAATAAATCTCGCTTATAAATATAAACATCCGCATTTAAATCATTAATAGTTCGTAAAGGGCGGATAGCTTTTTGGGTCATAAGAGAGGCAGGATTGGCATAACTGTTGTTGGGCAAATTTTGTTCTAAAATGTTATTTTTGTAACGTGCAGCAGCCATCTTGCCGGTTTGTAATGAATTGTGAAAGCGGTCCCCGGTGTTTTGAGTTAGTTCAATAAATTTATCGAAAGCCCATCCTGATAATTCATCGCCCACAAACCCTCCTATAAAGTTTCCAACTGCGCCACCTGCAGGGCCTCCAACGAAAGCGCCTCCCAGCATCCCTAATGTGCTGCCGATACCACTACCGGCAGTGGTAACTAATAGTCTTGCTAACTCTAAATTCCTTTCTTTCCCTTTTTTGTTTCGAAGAATATTACCCACTTCAAGAATTCTTAAACCAATTCCCAAATACCCGGCCCTTTTAGCAATATATGTCAGCCTGTTCGCTTCATGTATATTTATCGGCATTGCATCTGATAATATTTCTGCGGTTGAACCAATGCCATCTATCAAATCTTCGCTGGAGCCAATAAGATCTTCACTGCTAAATGCAACTTTTTCCAGCAGTTTTTTTATGTGCGCACTGATGGATTTATTTTTTTGCTCAGCAATTATTGCCTTATTTGAAAAGCCCAGCTTATTCTTATTGATTTCATTGATCTTATTTATCATTACCCGCTCTTTAATGGGATAAATAGGATCAACCGCGTATAATATATCCTTAATCCTCTGACCTGCTACATAACTATTCTTATTCAAATCGGCAATGGATCGCAAAGGTTTTGTAAGCATATTTTTTGTTGGTATGGCATCAGTTTCCAATTTTAAATGGAAACTGATGCTGCTCTCTGTAGCTTTTTTCCAGCGCTCTGTCTCTTTGTATCCCGAACCGCCAGCCGCCCTATTAGGGCTTTTCATAATTAAATGTCGATTTACATTTGGGACGCCTATGTTACTATACTTTTTTAAATTATTGATAGTCCGCGAGGTGAAAAATGCCTTATTAAAATTACGCTCAACCGCCCTTTTTCTGCGCTCCGCCTCTTCATCCCCCGGCCCCCCTGAAGTCCTGCCTAATTTATAATTAATATCAAACACGCCGCTAACCCTCCTTCCGCGCCCCGTCTCCGGCTTCCAGCTCAATCTCCGTACTGGCTAAAAGAAAAAGCTGTTCCCCCCGGGGCAGCTTCCAGAAATCCCCGGGAAGCAGGTGGTGCCGCACCCACATAAAGTGCAGCACCCCCGGCAGCCCCCCGGAGTTGATCAGTTTTTTACATCATCAAGAGAAATATTGAAGCCGCTTAAATCAAGAACCGTTTCCCCAAGGGCGGAAAGCTCCCCGGCCAGCAATACCCGTTTGATTATTTCCTCCGGCCCGGAAGCCTTATGCTTGGCCAGCAGCTTGCCGTCCCCCCAGTTCGGGGATACCGTCGCCGCTTCAATAAGGGCCACGTTAAAGTCCTCTTCATCTATATGCTCGATTACCTGGCCCCGGCGCTCCCTGCGCCGGGTGCAGCGCTCCCGGATGCCGAAAACCTGTTTCCCGGTCAATCCCCTCAACGTCACCGGGATACCCAGGCGGGGAAGGGTAACAGTCTTTTCAGGAAGGGAATCGGCCTCCAGCAGCCTGTTGATTATCTGTTCGCCGGTCATTTTTTCCATATCCATGCCAATCACCCCTATGCCACGATGGGATCCAGAAGCTCGTATTCCTCAAAGGTGAATTTAACTTCCTCCGTCACGGGTTCCCCGGCTTTCCAGCTAGCCAGCTGAAGTCCGTCCACCAGCACGTTTTTCAGTCTAATCCTTTCAAAGCCGTATGCCTCGGGGTCGTCCAGCTTGGAGATAATTTCAAACTTGCTGAAACCCCGCTGCAGCATACCGCTGGTTACTTTAAAGCCGCTCATGGTGCCGCTGCCTTTTAGAGGACCTTTCTTATACCTCTTCCAGACATCGCCGGACAAAAGAATTTCCTTCTTGTCCATTTCAACATTGGCCACAAGGCTGTTAAAATTGGTTTGCCACTGGCCGTCGATAAAAACCTGACCATAAGTTCCCAGAATGGTTCTGCCGGCATCCAAAGACAATTAAGCCACCTCCTACTTCACAATAAAAGTGCCGAATATTTGTTCCATAACGTCGGTGAGCCTGGCCTCCCACCTTAGATATACCTGGTCCGGCTCCGGGGTATTGACGGCCCCGGTTCCGTAATAATCCGGGTCCAGATATACATCCCAGCCGGTATTTTCTATAATTCCGGCCTGTGCCAGAGACTGCATGTACTGTTTACAGGCCCCGATCAGGGCCAGGCGCCCTTCCTCGGTGTTGTTGACCTTGCCTATATAATTGTCCTCGGCGGCCCTTAACAGGTCCGTATTGACAGCATCCATTACCCTGATGGTCCTGATCTTTTTCCAGGAATTGTTTTGCCCCTGGCGAAGGGTCACCAGGGAATTCATCCCCCGCAAGGCCTTAACCAGCAATCCGTCATGGAAGAGCAGGAAAACTCCCCCGGCAACGGCCTGCTCCATCTCGGAGCGGGTCCACCGTCTGGTCACGTCATCAAAGGGTGTTGCCGCGTAAGTGGTCGCCTCGCTGAGTTTCTGGCCGGCTATAAGCCCGGCCACATAGGCCGAAAGCTGCGCGCTGGAATAGGCAACACCATCCAGAATGGCGCCCGTCCCGACGTTGACAATCCCTTCATGGTTAAACCCGGCGCTTCTGGCTATGGCCTTGCCCACCGCCTCGGGCGCAGTGTCGTCGGAGGCCTGTCCGCCGAGAACCGCTATTATGCCTTTTCCTTCTTCCCTCATCCGTCCGGCCCAGGATACCAGGGATGTTTGTATGGCCGGATCATAAACACCGTCCAGGGCGATCAGATTAAAATCCCGGGTTTCAAAAGCCGTAAGGGCGCCGGCGTATTCCGCGGCTCCTATTGAAGCAATGCCGGAATTCCCGCCGCTGAGCGGCTGGTCCGGCACACCGGCGATTGTGCCGTCGCCGCCGGCCAGTTTGGCCGCCCTCACCCACTTGTTTGCAGGGTCGCTATTTATGGCGGCAACCGCATTGTCCACCACCCCGGCGCCTTTGTTAAAGGTAAAGGTTCTGAGTAACACGGAGCCCTCAAAAAGCTGTAGATCCTGTTTGTTTACGCCGTCGGCGGGGTTGTCCCCGACGGTGATTTTAAAGTTGTTGCCCCTGGCGCCTTCATACCTGGCCGTTATTCCCAGGACATCCGCGGCCGACCCGTCCTTTAAAGTCACACCGGCTTTAGCCGCGCTGCCGTCAGCCAGCCGGTAGGCCAAAACTTTACCGGCCCCTCCCAGCAGAATCAATTTAAGGGTTGTTGCCGCCGTGGAGCCTCCGGTGTGATCCGCGGAAAAATAATCATTTATCGCCGCTTCGCTGTTTATCTCAACGAACTCCCTTACCGGGCCCCAGTGAGCCTTCACCGGCGCCACCACCACGCCCCTGGCGCCGGGCTGTATAGCCGCCAGGGCGGCAGCCTCAAAATTCAGATACAATCCCGGAAGCACAGGTATTTCAGTTGCCGACCATGTTCCGCCCGCCATTAGCAAATCCTCTCCTTTATTATTTTATTTCCGGCTTTTAGAAGCGGTGTGCCATACCACACGAGAATTTCACACTCATCACCTCCGCTAAAATCAAATATAAGTGAGCCTTGGGTTCCGCCGGGAAGTCCCCATTCCAAGCCTTCCTTACTTGCGAAGCGAGAGCGAAGGGAGGGGTGGTTCACATAGTCCCCTTATTGTGTACGGCTGAGATAAGTGGAGCCTCATCCCCGGCTCTGCTTGCCAGTTGCCTGAGGGTTACCGATAATTGACCGGTGTTGAAGGCGTCGGCCTCATATTCAACCCTGGGGCGGCCAACAGTAAGATACCGTCTGTCGGCGCCGTCCAATAAAATTTTTATCGCGCCGCCCAATTGCCGGGCGATCATGACAACGGCCCACTGTTGCTCATTTATGCCGGCGCCTAAAACATGCCCCGTAAAGGTTTTTTGCACCTCGAAGAAATACCGGGCCCTCTCCCTTGTCTCAACTTTGGAGAGACGCCAGAGCACCGCGGGGTTTTTATAATTAACCGGCCAAAGATTGCGGTAAACCGCCCAGCCCGTGCCCAGCAGGGACTCCGTCCATCCGGACAGGGCTTCCAGCCAGGGGTCGTTCTCCACATTATCCGTTCCCGGTACTGGCTGCAGCGCCAGAACAACGAATTTCAGGCCCCTGGATATTACATCCAGTCCGGTATCTATGCAGTCGCCGCCCAGGGTGCCCAGGTAGCGGCAGGTGAACCAATCTCCGCCGCTTGCCGTAAGCTGCTGACCTTCTAATGCCCCGGTGATTTTTTCAACCAGATTGTCCACATTTTGAAATGACTCCGAGGCTGAAACATATGGCCATATCTCAATGTTTCTCAAAAAGCCGGCCCAGGGAGTTACATCCGGTCCCATGCGGACCGAAAGGACTCCGGCATCCACATTATTTCCAAACAGATCCGCCCGGGGAAGTTCCTTGGAGTCCGCCCCCTGTTTCAAAACCAGATAGGGCTTTGCCGTGTTTGCATTTGCCGTATGAAATTCAAGCACTCTGCCTTCAATTTCCGGAATGACATCAATTAATTTTTGACCAATCGCCGCTCTCATTATATTTAACGTGCTACACCTCCTGTCCTAAGGACTCCCTCTCACTTATTGTTTGCTTTCGTACGACAAGCGCGATTTTTTTCTCGGCACGGCGCACTAGATTCTGAACGCTGCCCTTGTTGCAGCCCATGAGTTCCCCGGCCTGGGCAAAGGAGTAGCAATGTCCGCGGACCAGCCTGAAGGCCTCTCTCTCCCTTGCGGACAGGGAGGACAGCAGCCTTTCCAGAAGCTGTACCATCCAGTCCGGAGCGGATTTTACGGAATCACTGCTTTTCAGAAAGCGTGAGATTAAAAACGGGTCCACCGGCACTTCCCTTTTTTCACGGCTCCATCTGGCAACGCTCCACTTTTTGCCGGGCACCCGCCCTGTTTCCATGTATTCTATCGCCCACAGGGTATCCGATATCATGCTCCTGCCGTGTATCGGCGATATATTGCTCCTGCGCAACAGGCTCAATGATTTTTTATATTCATCTATCAGCTCTTTCACAGCGCTCACTCCAGTCGGTAAAAATCCCGCGGGAAGTAACCGATAATGATTTACAGCTTTAGAGTAGAACTAAAAAGAAAAAAAAGAACACCCTTACAGGTGCTCCCCATTTTTTTCCATTAAGGCGATAATCTTTTTCATTACCCGGCTGACCTTCATCTTGCTGACATTTATTTTCTTTGCTATTTCAGATTGATTTAACCCCTGCAGCTTCAGTCCGAAAATAGCGCCCTCTTTCTCACCCAGCAGCTCTTTAACCTTTTTAATAACACTCTCCAGGTATAACCGGTCAACAGTTTCCAATTCAATATCATAACTGTCCTCCAGCATGTCCAGCAGGGTTATATGTCCGTCAGACAACTGACCCCGGGAATTTTTATTCCCCACCGGCTCATCCAGGGACCTGATATACTGACCTATCCCAAGAGCTTTAGTCACTTTCTCCCGGCTTTCACCCAACAGCTCGGCAATTTTACCGGGCCGGGGCAAATAGCCCAAATCATCCTCAAGCCTCTTAATCCTTAAGATAAGGTCATTTGCCGCCCGGGTGGGCCGGATGGGGCAATAGTGATCCCGGATGAAGCATCTCACCTCTCTTGCAACGGCAATAACCGAAAAGGAAGAAAATTTTGTGCCCCTTTCCGTATCAAAAGCATTTATAGCTTTAATCAGACCGATGCGCCCCACCTGCAGAATATCGTCCTTGTCCAGACAGGAGTTCTTAATCATCTGCTCGGGGTTACCCACGTATTTGTGGATGGAGTACCAGATAAGCTTTTCATTGGCCAGCAATACTTCGCCCATGTATACACTGTCAGATTTACACCTTTCAACATTAGCCTTGACGTTCAGTGAATACTTCTGATCGTATTTATTCATCGGCTCTACCCCTGTATTAATTTCAAAAAGATTTTGTATGGCCGGACATCCCTCAAATACCCGGCCATACTATAGGCCCTGCCGCCGCCCGGCGGCCATGATCAAGCCATATCAAAAACCGCGCTGCCGCCGTTCACATCCCGCCCCGGCACACCCCGACGCGAGCAGCGCAGTTGATTTTTAGTTGCCGGGAGAAAAACAAAAGGCCCGGGGTCTAATCCCGGGCCTCCCGTTTATACGAGTCAGCCTTCCAAACTTCCTTTATCTCGCCCCATACCGCTCTGCTATCCTGAACCTTCAGGATAACCTCGCCGTATTGGAGCTTGTCAATTTCCTTTGATTTTTTTTTGATTTGCGTAATTAATTGTTCCGAGACCCTCTCCAATAAGAACCACCTCGCAATAATTACACATTACGTGTATACGGGATGTGTTTTTTTGCCGCAAGCCGCGGCACGGCTATATTATGGCCATGTGTCAAAACAGCCGGATTACACGTAACGTAAAATTCATATCATCATTATAATTTTCCAACAGGGGTGTGTCAATAAAAATTTTACTAAATGTGAAATTATTTATCATTACGTGAAATGTGTGGTATAATATTTTAAATTAATATATTTGAGGTTGATTGCAATGAATCTAGGGAATAGATTAAAAAAAGCCAGAATGAAAAGGGGCCTTACCCAGATACAGGCGGCCCAAATACTGGGCATCGCAAACACGGCTTTGTCCAATTACGAACGGGGGGAACGGGACCCCGATACCACCCTGCTAAAACGTCTTTCAGAATTATACGGGGTTTCGGCCGACCACCTTTTGAACATTAACATCAATTCAAAAATTGATATTATGGAACTTTTAGAAGACGGAAATACTGAGGTTGACATTGAAGGCCGGCCCTTGACCCTGGAACAAAGGTTAAAAATAAAGTACTTTTTGAGCGGGCTGCTGCGGGTGGAGCAGAGAAATTCAAAGCCGGAGGATGTAAAGTATTTGGAAAATAATTTTTCCGACACCAATTTGGACCGGCAGCTGGATAGGGCCGTGATTGCGGCAAGCCACGAATCCCGGCAATTCCTGCAGGCGTCGCCGGATCTTAGAGAATTGATTAAAGAAGAAGTGGTAAAAATTCTTGAGGAAAGAAAAAGCAAATGAAATAATAAATTGAAAAGCAGTTTTAATAATTGCCACAAAAACTACCCCAGGGTAGTTTTTATGGTTTCCAAACCATTCGACAATTATTGACATGGGTGAGGTATTATATGGATCAGAAAATTCAATCTCTCTGGGAAATTGCCGAAAAGGAAGGAATAGAAGTAAGATACACAAATCTGCATAAAAAAGACCCGAAACTGAATGGACTATACGTATGGGCGTATAATCTGCCCATAATACTTTTGGACAATTCCCTGCAGTGGAACTGGCCGCAATTTCGTTGCGTTTTTGCCGAGGAAGTAGGTCACTATTATACCTCGGCAAAATCCAATCTACTGATAGCCCAGCCAAGTTACCAGGATAAAATGAATCTCAGCCGGGATGAATACCGGGCAATGTGCTGGGCAACGGATTATTTAATACCCGATATTGATTTAAACAGCGCAATAAATTCGGGGAAAATCAGTTCACCTTCGGAGCTGTCCGATTATTTCGAGGTAACCGAGGCTTTTTTAAATCATAAATTGGAGATATTTAAGAAAAGAAAGGAATCCGGCGGCGGAATTTTTAAAATTAATTTGCCCGCCCCGTTGGACCGGCCCGTCTGAGTTTCCGGCAGGTTGCCTGTAAAGCGGCACGTCCTGGCGGGACCTGCCCCGGGAATAAAAATTTGCCGGTAAACTCAAATGCTGTTACAATATTTGAAATTCTAATTTATGGCGGTGGCATCATGGCAAATTCCTTCTGGCTGTATAGAATATTTGATGTGGCGGAAGAAATCAACCTGGAAAGGGTGGAACAAATACTGGCTCAAACAGGATCCACCTCCCGGATGAAACTTTCCAGGGTCCGCTCCAAATCCATTCAGATAAAAAACCCCCCGGTAACCATAGAACTTGGAGAAGAAACGGTAACCGCCCTGCAAATGCCTTTTAAGGCAACCTTCTCCGCCAGGATATTCGATCTGGGTGTAATAAGCATTGTGTTAAGGATTACCCTGCCACTTGAATTTGACTATGATAATATCCATAAATTATCCGTATATATGTACAACACAGACGATATGGAGCCTCTTTTTGAAAATAAACTTTCGCAGATCCAGCGCACGCTTCAGGACGCGATGTTCAAGCCGGTGCTTTCGGGCTTTGTGGAGGATTACATAATATACTTCTTCCGCAATTGGAATCCCGAATGGGACCCGGCCCCCCTGCTGCTGGCGGAAACGGAGCCTTTAAGCGATCAGGTCCGGCGGGAACTGACGGCCAACTCCTTCGTCTACGGCAGGGAGGATCTGGCAGTGATAACCTGGGACTCCGCCCTGGTATACGACGCCTCGGGCAGCGCGGATATACCGGACCTGCTGGAATTCGCCAACTCCCAGCTGCTGGAGCTGCGCTACTACGACAACCTGCTCAGTGACGAGATGAGGAAAATGTACCAGGCCATCGAGGATGTGGGTACTGTTCCGAAATACGGACGCCGCAGGCAATACCGCAAAATTATGAACGAATTGATGGAACTGGTGGCGGATGTAAGTGAAATCACCGAGCGCATACATAATTCCCTGAAGGTTACCGAGGATATTTTCTACGCCAGGGTATACGGCTCGGCGCTGAATATATTCCGCACCCGGGCCTGGGCGGACAGCATTGAAAGAAAAATATCCATCATCCAGCAGAGCTACTCCATGCTCAGCGATGAAATCGTCACCCAGCAGTCCGCCATAATGGAACTGGCCATAGTGCTGCTGATCATGCTGGAAATAGTATTGGGATTAAACAAGCTGTTATAGACTCTGAATATTCGACTCTGGAGACTGATGCAAATGCGTAAACAGGAACGTTTGCTGACCACCGCCGAAGTTTGCTCGACCCTGGGCGTAACCCCGGCAAAAGTCCGGCTGCTCACCGATGAGGGCTACCTGGAAATACAGGGCAAGCAAAAACTCAAGCATGGCGATGTAAATCTCTATAGTCCCGAGCAGGTTGAATCCCTGACCCGGGAAATGCCCAGGATACTGGCTAACTGGGCCACCCGGGAAAACGCCCGGTTCGGCGCGGCCCGCTCCGGCAGGATAAGGGCCTTTGAATCGGCCAACGCCTGGGAAGTCAGGAAGGACCGCGAACGTTTCCTGGCATCCCTGAACCCCGCCCCGGAGAAAACCGCCGATCTATTAAGGGTATCCTACTATCTGTATCACCTCAATCACTACGCCAAGGCCGGGCAGAAATACCTCTACGACCTGAAGGAAAAAGTTTTAAAATCCATGGCCCAAAATTTTATAGAAGAACCGGAGTTGGAAATCGTTAAGGTAGAAGGGTTACAGCAGATTAACCTCTGCCAGAACTGCCGGGCAAAGGCCAGGTCCATGGGCCTTAGCTACGCTGAAATGGCCAGGTCCGGCGAAGGATGCCCCCGCTGCGCCAGAAACAACAGCTACTACGATCTCTTCGAATTCAACATCGCCTGGGGCGAACACCGTTTTTCCTTCCACACCCCCTTTTCGGTGGCCAGAAAGTGGTTTTCCCAAAACCGGCAGCTGCCCCGCAGAAATCGCGGGCACCAGCAGGAACAGGGACTGACCTTCGGACGCCCCATCACCGAAAGGGAAGCCCGGGCGCTGCCCATGGACGAAGTATTGAAACAGCTGGATTTTTTTCTTGAGAAATACTAAATTAAGGCAATCCTTCCTGAGATTGTTTGTAAATAAGGATTTTGGCGGCCAAAGAAAAAAAAATACGCCCTGACCGTTAACCCGCCCACAGGCGGTTTTTTTATTTAAAAATGACACTCATTAAACTCCGGTGATTCTAATATATTCCATTAGGAGTAATTAATACCGGAGTGGTTGTTATGGAAGACGTTTATAAATTAATCAATCAGGCCCGGGAACTGGGCCGCTTCTGGTCCGACATCCGGCTGCCGGAAGTGATTTTTATGGGACCGGTGAATAGCGGTAAATCCACCCTGATAAACGGCCTGCTTCAGTCGGAAATATGCCCGGTGGACGCCTCACCATGCACTTTCATTCCCATCCGGCTGACCGCGGGCAGCGCTTTTTACGCGGAAGCCCATTTAAGGGGCAAGACCCGGCGGATTATGGACAAAAGACAGCTTGCGGATTTAGTCAGGCGGAAAGCCCCGGGTAAGGTCACCGGAAGTATAGAGATAAGACATACCGCGGATATTCTTAACTGGTGCTCCCTGGTGGACGCCCCCGGGTCCGGCCTGAGCACGGAAACCGACCGACTGCTGGATAAACTGGTGGCCGGCAGCCCCGCGGAGATAATTTTCCTGTTGCACCAGAGGGGAATGGATTCCTCCATCCACAGTTATTTAAACGGCATTAGAAAGCTCATACAGTCCGGCAATATAAACATATCCTTCTGGATAAACGCAAACACGGGGCTCAGCGACGGCTCCACCCTGCGGGAAACCGTCGCCTCCCTGCGGCAATTGCTTCCCGGCCGGAGCGGAGTACAGCTAATCAGCACCAAAGACCACAAAAGTATTGAATTACTGTCCCTGTACATAAAAACCTCCATGGCCGGAAGGATGCTAAAACAGATTGAAAAACAGCTCCGGAGCATGGACGGGAGCCTGCCGGTGAGGCTTGGCAAAATCACCGGCATCAAGGACGACGGGGAATTCCTGAGGCAATTCTGGGATTTGCACCAGGATGCCCGGCAACTCCTGCTGGCCCGGGAGGCGATATCATCCCTGCCCGGAGCCGGGGGCAGAATACACTGGCTTTTGAATGATAACGCCAGGCGTCTGGTGCTATTGGACGTACCTTCCGGAGCAGCCCTGAAGCAGCGGGGAAAACATTCCGGGCAGCCGCTGAAAATGGAACAACTGATTAAAGAAATGGCCGGGGACAGTATCCTGAACAAAATAATACCCGCTCCGGGACTGAAAGACCTTGCTGAAAAAATCAATAACCGGAAATGCGTAATTGAGGTGGTGGGCACCTTTTCTTCCGGAAAGACCACATTTCTTAATGCCCTGCTGGGGGAGAGCATCCTGCCCACCGGAGACAAGGCAACCACTTCCAGCACTGTTGTCATCGCTTACGGCTCTGAAAAAAAAGCGGTGGTCCGCTCACTCTTGCAGCCGGTATTTAACCCCGTGCGGAAAAAAGACGGAAAATACGTGCCGGACGCCAGGGAAATGAAGGCCCTGCAAAGCCTTATAAATGATAAGGAATTTTTTTCAGTGGTGGCGGATGTGGAAATAGCGGTGGAAAAAAGCTTTCACCGCATTCCAAAGGACGAATTGGCAGCTGCGCTGGAGGATACCCTGTCCCAATTAAGCAGGGAGAAAAAAGCCGGTTCCGCAGGCAAAATAGCCTCCCTGCTGCCCGGATTCATATCCAAAAAGGCGCCGTCCAGGGAAAATCCGCCGCTTATGGCGGTTCGCCTGACACTCAGCAATCCCCTGCGCTTTGTTTTCGACCTGGATAACCCCGGGCAGAGGGAGCGGTATGTTAAAATAACCTCCCCTCCTTATTCCTTCATCATTGAAAATGTGGAAGTTTTCCACCCGTCCATGCCCCTGAGGAAAGCATATTTGGTGGACACCCCCGGCTGGGATTCCCCGGACAATCCCCGGGATGTGAAAAAGCCTGTCTTTTCACACCGGGCGGATATAAGGCTGCACTTCCTTCACGGTAAACATCTGGCCTCCGATGTGAGGGATCCTCCTGAAAGCAGCCTGCCGGAGGTCTATTACGTTATCAATTTCGCCGACACCTTGAATCAGCTGGAAAGAGAAAAGGCTTCCCTTTTTATCAGGATAAAATTGCCCGCCCAAAGCGGCAAACAACCTCTCCCCTATCCCCGGGTATACATGATATCGGCCCTTGAGGCTCTACGGGGCGGGGACGAGGGATTCAGCCGCCTGGTCCGCCAGCTGGCCCGGGGCGTTGAGGACCGTCACCTGCGAATGCTCCGGGAAACCGGAGAACAACTCGGTTCCATGCTTGGGGAAGCGTTAGAGCGTTGTTCTTCCGGAAGAACCGGAAGCGGAGACTCCAGGAATGCGGCAAAAATAAAAAAATATCTGGAGGAGCTAAAATCTTTGTCTAAAACGTCCAACATGCCGGGGGGGAATAAATTATGGAAAACGCCAGGCTGCTAGATGAAAGGCTGAAAAAGATAATTAAGGAAATAGGCAGCAAGACCGGGGAAGAAGTAAAATCGCTGGTTATTGGAGATATCATCCGGGAAGTGGAAACGATTACCGCCAGAAATAGTCAGCGCCAGTTGATAAAAATGCTCTCCATGCTGAAAAAGGCCGTAGACGATATTTAATGTGGACATTCCTTCGGAGGGCTGTTAGTAACCGGCGATTTTTAACCAACATAAGAAGGTGTGTCCCCTAACCTTATTAAGGAGGTATTTCTGTGGATAAAAATACAAACTCCACCGGGCAGCAGGACGAGGTTATTCAAAAACTGACCAGGGATATCATGAAAGGAGCCAGATTGAAGCTGGTGGAACCGGTGCTGGACGAAAACCGCCGTTTGCTGGACCTTTTGCAGGCCCTTCAAAAACAGGAAAGAGATGATTTCGCCGCCATAAAGGCGCGCCTGGAACTGCTGGAGCATGCCGTGCAGCAAATACCCCTGCTCATTCTTTCCGCCATTCGGGATGCCATTAACCAGGCGGGAGTCGATGTCAAATATGAATGAAGCGGATAAACTGAATAAAGAGGTGGGCTCCCTGGCCAGCTCAATTAGGGCCAGGCTGGTCAACCCGGCTGAAACATTGGAAAACAGGGTGTCGGAAGTGGAACAAAAGGTTTTACTGTTAAACAGGATATGCATCCTGCTGTCCGCATTCACAACATTGTCCCTGGGAGGAATTGTATATATATTGACCAGGTAATACATTGTGGACATTTCTTCACGATAAATGATAAAGGTGAGGACAGGGTGCCCCCTTAGCAGAAAAACAGCCGGGCGAAATCGCCCGGCTGTTTTTTGAGTTTCAAGTGTTTATTACAGTTTCAGAAGAAGCGGACCAAGGATCAGGGAAATGGTACCGGCAACCTTGATCAGCGGGTTCATGGCAGGACCGGAGGTGTCCTTGCAGGGGTCACCAACGGTGTCACCGATAACGGCAGCCTTGTGCGGTTCGCTCTTCTTGCCGCCATAAGCGCCGCCTTCAATGTATTTCTTGGCGTTATCCCATGCGCCGCCGGCGTTGGCCAGGAACAGGGCCATCAGCACACCAACGGTGGTAAGTCCGCCCAGGAAGCCGGCCAGAGCCTTGGCTCCCAGAAGGAAACCAACCAAAATGGGAACGGATACGGCTACAACACCGGGGAAGATCATCTTGGCGATGGCGGAGCGGGTGGCAATGTCCACGCAACGGGCGTAGTCAGGCTTGCCTGTACCTTCCATGATGCCGGGGATCTCGCGGAACTGGCGGCGAACTTCTTCCACCATGCCGAATGCGGCTTCACCCACGGCGCGCATGGTGCTGGCGCCAATCAGGAAAGGAATGGCACCACCGATAAACACACCCACCAGAACGATAGGCTCGGTAAGGTTGACAACAAACTCGCCGTTGGGCAATACAGCGGCAAATTTGTGTTTTACACCGTCAACATAAGCGCTGAACAGGGCCAGAGCGGTAAGGGCCGCGGAACCGATGGCAAAGCCCTTGGCAATGGCGGCGGTGGTGTTGCCCACAGCGTCCAGCTTGTCGGTTTTCTCACGCACTTCTTTGGGAAGTTCGGCCATTTCGGCAATACCACCGGCGTTGTCAGCCACGGGACCGAAGGAGTCCATGGCCACAACCATACCCGCGGTGGAAAGCATACCCATGGCAGCCATGGCTATACCGTAAATGGACCACAGTAAAGACTGTCCTTCAGGAGCAAAAGCGGAAACTGCCCAGTAGGAAATGAAAATAGCGGCGGCAAAGGTCAGCATGGGGAAGAATACCGACTCCATACCAACAGCCAGACCGTGAATAACGTTGGTGGCGGGACCTGTTTTGGAAGCCTCGGCGATCCTGTTGACAGGGCCTTTGCCCGCGGCGGTGTAGTGCTCGGTAAGATAACCCACCAGAACGTTAACAATCAAACCGGCCATAACAGCCAGGAAGATACCCATATAAACGTTCTCAAAAGCCACGCCGGTGTCCTGACCGTTGATAATAACATGGGCTTCCGAGGGGAAAACAGCCTTGGCCACGAAGAATGTGCCGACGGCGGTAAGAACGTTGGTGCTCCACAGACCAACGTTCAGAGCGGCCTGCGGGTTGCCGCCCTCACTGGTGCGCACGGTAAATGTACCTATGATAGCTGAAATAATACCCACCGCGCCTACCAGCAGCGGGAAGATAACACCCGGGAAACCGAACAGAGTATTACCGATGAGCATTGCGGCAATAGTGGTGGCGCCGTAGGATTCAAACAGGTCGGCGCCCATACCGGCGGTGTCACCAACGTTGTCACCAACGTTGTCGGCAATGGTTGCGGGGTTGCGGGGATCGTCTTCAGGAATACCTGCTTCAACTTTACCCACCAGGTCGGCGCCCACGTCAGCAGCCTTGGTGTAGATACCGCCGCCAACACGGGCGAAGAACGCGATAACCGAGGCGCCGAAGGCGAAGCTGTTGATAATCAGCGGGCTTTGGAAAATGATGAAAAGAACGGAAACACCCAGAAGTCCAAGACCGGCCACGGAAAGACCCATAACTGCGCCGGCCCGGAAGGAAACCTGCAGGGCTTTGCCCAGTCCGCTGCTGCGGGCGGCTTCGGCTGTACGGGCGTTGGATTTGGTTGTACTGTTCATGCCGATATAACCGGCGATGGCTGAACAAACGGCGCCCACCAGGAATGAAATGGCGGAAGCCGGGCCCACGGGCAGGTGGGAGCCGGGTGCCTGGTGCACAAAATACTGTGCGGCCCACAATAATACGAAAATTACGATTGCGAAAGGAGCCAGTGTTTTATACTGGCGGTTCATGTACGCCATGGCGCCCTCTTGAACCGCTTCGGAAAGCTGCTTCATCTTGGGCGTGCCCATGCTTTCTTTAAGCACCTGGGACATTGTAAAAAGGGCAAACAGCAGCGCAATCGCGCCGGCGCCGGCAGCGTAATAGGCTAAGGTCATATTTTCCACTTTTAACTTTACCCTCCTCTTCCCCTAAAAGTTTTCTTTAGTTACCGGAGAATTACCACAAACCCAACAGTAGAGACGTAACCCCAAACAATATTGCAACAACCATTGTAACCTTGCCCAGCAACTCGTCCATTCCTTTTTTCTTGCCGAAAAAAGTTTCTGCGCCGCCGGCAATAGCCCCGGACAAGCCGGCACTTTTTCCAGACTGCAGTAAAACTGAAGCAATAAGAGCTATGGACATAATTACATGAAGGGCGGTTACCAGGCCCTTTAACACAACTTCACCTCCTCCAACATCTCATATGAAAAATATTATAGCACGGGGAGCAAAAAATGACAATCGGACGAACCTTTTACAGGCCTTAAAAGCAATTATTTATCTCAGGCAGTAAAGGGCTTGCCTACCTCCGTAACGGGCCACCTCGCCCAGTTCCTCCTCAATGCGCAGCAGCTGGTTGTACTTGGCCACCCGGTCGGTCCTGGAGGGAGCGCCTGTTTTAATTTGCCCGGCATTTGTGGCCACCACCAGGTCGGCTATGGTAACATCCTCGGTCTCCCCGGAGCGGTGGCTGACCACCGCGGTGAAGCCCGCCCTCTTGGCCATTTCTATGGCGTCCAGGGTTTCGGTAAGGGTGCCTATCTGGTTTACCTTGATCAGGATGGAATTGGCCACCCCTCCGGATATGCCCCTGGCCAGGCGCTCGGTGTTGGTCACAAAAAGGTCGTCCCCCACTATCTGGATACGCCTGCCCATTTTTTCAGTGAAGAGCTTCCACCCGTCCCAGTCATCCTCCGCCAGCCCGTCCTCAATGGAAAGTATGGGGTATTTGTCCAGCAGCGCCGCGTAGTATTCCACCATTTCCGTGGAGGAGCGGGGCTTTCCTTCCAGTATGTAAGCGCCGTCCCTGAACATTTCCGTGGCCGCGGCGTCTATGGCCAGGGCTATGTCGTCACCGGGCTTATAGCCGGCTTCTTTAACAGCCTCCACTATAACGGCCAGAGCCTCTTCATTGGAGCCCAGATTGGGGGCGAAGCCGCCCTCGTCGCCCACGGCGGTATTGAGGCCTTTCTTCTTCAGCACTTTTTTCAAAACATGAAACACCTCGGCGCCCATGCGCAGGGCTTCGGCAAAACTCCCGGCGCCCACGGGCATAACCATGAACTCCTGGATATCCACGTTGTTGTCCGCGTGCTTGCCGCCGTTCAAAATGTTCATCATGGGCACCGGCAGCTGTTTGGCGTTTACCCCGCCCAGGTACTGGTAAAGGGGCAGGCCCAGGGCATTGGAGGCTGCCTTGGCCGCGGCCAGGGAAACACCCAGTATGGCGTTGGCCCCCAGCTTACCCTTATTCGGAGTGCCGTCCAGTTCAATCAGGCTTTTGTCCAGCTCCACCTGCTCGGTGGAGTCGTAGCCCAGCACCTCCGGGGCAATAATATTGTTGACGTTCTCCACGGCCTTTGCCACTCCCTTGCCCAGGTAACGGCCGGAGTCCCCGTCCCTTAACTCAACCGCCTCGTAGGCTCCGGTGGATGCCCCGGAGGGAACCGCCGCCCTGCCCAGGGTGCCGTCCTCCAGCAGCACATCCACCTCAACGGTGGGATTGCCCCGGGAGTCCAGTATCTCCCTGGCATATACGTCCGCGATAATTGTTGACATTATATATTCCTCCTTTTAATGTAAGGGGACACACCTCTATGAATGTCTTTCCTTAGGGTTGAGGAATGTCCCCAACGTATGTAAGGGGACACACCTCTATGAATGTCTTTCCTTAGGGTTGAGGAATGTCCCCAACGTATGTAAGGGGACACACCTCTATGAATGCTTTCATTAGGGTGAGGAATGTCACCAACGTATGTCAGGGGACATTCCTCTATTGAGCCTCTTTGGGGTGGGGTGTGTCCGCAACTATTCTTTTATTATCAGGCTTTCTCCGGTCATTTCCCCGGGCTTGTCAATTCCCAGCAAATCCAGCATGGTGGGGGCTATATCCTCCAGCCGCCCTTTCCTGAGTTTAAGGCCGGACACATCATTCCCAATTAATATGAAAGGAACCGGATCCACGGTATGGGCCGTGAAGGGCTCCCCGGTTTCATCCTTCATGCGCTCGGCGTTGCCGTGGTCGGCGGTAAAAATAACCACCCCGTCCCTGCCCAGCACAGTTTCCACCAGCCTGCCCAGGGAGGAATCCACCGTTTCAACGGCTTTGACCGCCGCCTCCATGTTGCCGGTGTGGCCCACCATGTCCGGGTTGGCGTAATTCATGATGATGACCTTGTATTTATCCTGGGCCAATTGTTCCAGGGCGGCCCCGGTAACCTCCGGGGCGCTCATTTCCGGCTTCAGGTCGTAGGTGGCAACCTTTGGCGAGGGCACCAGTATGCGGTCCTCTCCCTCATTGGGGGGTTCCACCCCGCCGTTAAAAAAGAAAGTAACGTGAGCGTATTTTTCTGTTTCCGCCAGTCTCAGCTGTTTAATTTTTTTGCCCGACAGCACTTCCCCCAGGGTGTTGACTATTTTTTGGGGCCTGAAGGCCACCGGGGCCTCAATGGTTTTGTCATACTGGGTCATGCACACGAAGAACACCCGGGGCCGGTCCCCGGGCCGGTCAAAACCGTCGAACTCCCCGTCCACAAAGGCCCTGGTTATTTCCCTGGCCCTGTCCGGCCTGAAATTATAGAATATAATTGAGTCGCCGTCCCTTACGGTGGCCAGAGGATTTCCCGGGCCGTCCTCAATCACCGTGGGCAGAATAAACTCATCCGTCTTCTCCCGGCCGTAGGAGTCCCGGACCGCCGCCAGCGCCGACTTGGCCTTCAGCCCCTCACCCAGCACCATGGCCCGGTAAGCCTGCCGCACCCTCTCCCAGCGCCTGTCCCTGTCCATGGCGTAATAGCGGCCTATCACAGTGGCAATACGGCCCACGCCCAATTCTTTTATTTTATCTTCCAGCTGCCGCACATATTCCACCCCGCCGGTGGGGGAAGTATCCCGCCCATCCATGAAGCAGTGAATATAAACCTTTTCCAGGCGGCGTTTCCTGGCCATTTCCAGCAGGGCAAAAAGATGGGTGATGTGACTGTGCACCCCGCCGTCGGACAGCAGGCCCATCAGGTGCAGGGCGGAGTTGTTTTTCAAAGCGTTGTTCACCGCGTCCGTCAGTACCGTATTATTGTAGAAATCGCCGTCCCTGATGGACTTGCTGATACGGGTCAGCTCCTGGTATACAATTCTTCCCGCCCCAATATTCAAGTGTCCCACCTCGGAATTGCCCATCTGCCCCCCGGGCAGCCCCACTTCCTCTCCGGAGGCGTCAAGGGTGGTATGCGGGTAAAGGGACAGGAACTTGCAAATGTTCGGTGTATTGGCGCAGGCAACGGCATTGCCCTCTTTTTCATCCGTCAGACCCCAGCCGTCCGCAATTATCAGCACCAGGGGACCCTTCAGTCTTTTCACCAGATTCACTCCCAAATTTCTACTGTCACCTAGCTGCCTTTATTATCCCCGCAAAGCTGTCCGGCTTGAGGCTGGCGCCTCCCACCAGGGCACCGTCGATATCCGGCTTGCCCATTAGTCCGGCTGTGTTCTCCGGCTTAACGCTGCCCCCGTATTGAATGCGCACTTTCTCCGCCGCCTCCCGGCCGGCCACTTCCGCCAGCAGTCCCCGGATCAAGCCGTTGACCTTCTGGGCGTCGTCATCGGAGGCCGTCCTTCCGGTTCCAATGGCCCAGACCGGCTCATAGGCCATCACCAGGCTTGCCGTTTGTGTCCGGTCAAGCCCCGCCAGGGCGCCCCTAACCTGGGTGTCAATGACCTTCTCGGTTACGCCGGACTCCCTTTGCTCCAGGGTTTCACCCACGCATACTATGGGTATCAGCCCGTGCTTAAAGGCGGCTTTGACTTTTTTGTTCACTGTTTCGTCTGTTTCACCGAAATACTGCCTGCGCTCGGAGTGCCCCAGTATCACATATTTGCAGCCAATCTCCCTGAGCATCGGGGGAGAAATCTCCCCGGTAAAGGCTCCCTGTTCTTCCCAGTACATATTCTGGGCCGCCAGATTGATATCACTTCCGGCCAGGGCCTGGGCCGCGGCGCCCAGGGAGGTGTGGGGCGGGCACAAAACCACTTCCACACCGCCTGTCCCCCCGGCCAGCAGCTTTTTCAGCTCATTGATAAATTCAACGGTCTCCGGCACTGTTTTATACATTTTCCAGTTGCCTGCAATTAATGGCATACGCAATGTAACTTCAGCCTCCCATTCATATTAATAACAGCCGCTCCATCTGTCGGGAGTTTTCCTGTTCCAACTTCTCATTTCCCGCCTCCCGCCTCTCAATATTGAACGGCCTTTGCAATTATCTCCTTTACATGTCCTGCAGGGCGGCCACTCCGGGCAGCAGCTTACCCTCCAGAAATTCCAGTGAAGCCCCGCCGCCTGTGGAAATATGGGACACTTTATCCGCCAGGCCGGCCTTTTTCACCGCGGAGACGGAATCCCCGCCGCCCACCACCGTAACAGCGCCGCTGTCGGCCAGCGCCCGGGCCACTTCAAAAGTGCCCCTGGCAAAGGGAGCCATTTCGAACACCCCCATGGGTCCGTTCCATACAACAGTTTTCGCCTTTCTGATGGCCCCGCCGAACAAATCAATACTCTCCGGGCCTATATCCAGGGCCATCCAGTCGCCGGGAATCCCGTCCGCCGGCACAACCTTCTGCTCGGCGTCGGGGTCCGCTGCCAGGGCAACCACCAGGTCCACCGGCAAAAGCATCTCTATGCCCTTTGCCGCCGCTTTTTCCATAAGCTCCCCGGCCAACTCCGCCTTATCGGGTTCCAGCAGAGATTTGCCGGTTTCGTACCCCTTCGCCCGGAGGAAGGTATTGGCCATGCCCCCCCCGATAATCAGGGTATCCACTTTCTCCAGCAGGTTGCCGATTACCCCTATTTTATCGGAAACCTTGGCCCCTCCCAGAATGGCCACAAAGGGTCTTTCCGGGTTGAACACGGCCCGCCCCAGCATTTCCAGTTCTCTTTCCATAAGAAAACCGGCCACTCCGGGTATTATCCGGGCCACCCCCTCGGTGGAAGCGTGCGCCCTGTGGGCGGCGCCGAAGGCGTCGTTTACGTACAAATCCGCCAGCTTGGCCAACCGGGCGGCAAAGCCGGGGTCGTTCTTTTCCTCTTCGGGATGGAACCTGACATTCTCAAGCAAAAGCACATCGCCCGGCTGCATACTTTCTATAGCCCTGGCGGGCTCGTCGCCCACACAGTCATCCACCTTGACCACTTCGTTGTCCAGCAATTGCTGCAGTTTCTCCGCCACGGGGTTCAATCTGTAGCGGTCATCCACCTTACCCTTGGGCCTTCCCAGATGAGAAGCCAGTATTACCCTGGCCCCGTGCTCCGTGAGATATTTAATGGTGGGCAGGGCGGCCCTGATCCTGGTATCGTCGGCCACATTGCCCCCCTGGTCCAGCGGCACGTTAAAGTCAACTCTCACCAGCACCCTTTTACCGGACACATCAATATCCCTTAAACTTTTTTTGGGCATTTGCAACACCCCTTCCGATTGGTATCATTTCCAATTTTATACTTTAATTTAAGCTAAAAAACAAACCGGCCTGTCACCACCGGTAATACTTATCGGAACAGGAACCAGTTTTATTTTGCTTCAAAAGGTATTCTATCATGTATATTTGACAGCCGGTACAAATATGCGCCAAACCGGCTTTAAATTCACCCAAATGTTAATCATGTTATTCGATTCGCCGCCGGAAAAACAGTTCCTTCAATACGGCATATATTTCCGCGCAAAAAAGGCCCTTGCGCTATCCGCCAAAGGCCTTCCCTTTTAATTTTAATACCGTTTTCTTTTCCGGATGGGGGCTATATTCAATTCATCCCTGTATTTGGCCACGGTGCGGCGGGATATTTTTATCCCCCGCTGCTTGAATATCTCGGCGATTTTCTGATCATTGAAGGGATTGGCGGAATCCTCCGAGGCCACAATCTCCTGCAGCATTTTTTTAATGCTCTCGGCGGAGGTCATGGTGCCGGAAGAATTGCTCAGCCCGGAGCTGAAGAAATATTTCATCTCCAGCACCCCCTGGGGAGTCTGTATATATTTATTGGAGGTGGCCCGGCTGACCGTGGACTCGTGCAGTCCCACCAGGTCGGCCACCTTTTTGAGATTTAACGGTTTTAAATATTTCACCCCGTAATCCAGAAAATCCCTTTGCAGCTCAACCAGGCAGCTGGCTACTTTATACAGGGTCATGCGCCTTTGCTCAATGCTTTTAATCAGCCAGGCGGCGGCGTTCAGCTTGCTCTCCACAAAACGGCGGGTTTTGGAATCGGTATCCTTATCCTGGGACAATACCGATCGGTAGGTGGAATTTATGGTTAAACGGGGCACCGACGTGTCATTCACCAGTATCACGTATTCCCCGCCCACTTTTTCCAGCACTATTTCCGGCACAATATAACGGGTTTCGTTGGAGTTTGTAAAATTCCTCCCGGGCTTGGGATCAAGTGTTTTAATATAATCAGCCACCCGCTGGATTTCCTGCACCGGAACCCCAAGGGTCTGGGCCATTCTGCTGAGCTTTCCCTTGGCCAGATCCATAAGGTGGTTCTGAATAACCTGCCTGAGCAGCAAATCTTTATTGCCTAACTGGTCAACCTGTATCAACAGGCATTCCTCCAGGGATCTTGCCCCCACCCCCGACGGGTCGAAGGTTTGAACCAGTTTTAAAGCCTCCTCCACCTCGGATCTGGTGGCGCCCATTTGAACCGCCGCGTCCTCCAGCGATGTTTGCAGATAGCCGTGTTCATCCAGGTTGCCAATCAGATACTCCGCTATATTTCTGATCCTGTCCGAACAAAGGCATAAATTCAGCTGGAAAGTAAGGTGTTCCACCAGAGTCGGGGCCAGGCTGAGGAAATTCTCATAGGTGTACTGGTTTTTCTCCGAATTTCTTTCCACTTTGTTATAGCCCGGATCGCCGCTGTCGTTGAAATAATTCTCCCAGTCAATGTCATATTCTTTATCACGCTCAGTTTCCTTCCCCGCTTCAGACATTTCTACGGTCTCTGTTTCAGCCTTGTCCTGATCCTCGTTGATCTCCAGCAGGGGGTTTTCCTGAAGCTGCTGCTCAATGTAGGATTCCAGTTCCAGAGAGGAAAGCTGCAAAACAGTAATAGCCTGGCGCAGTTCAGGGGTCATGATTAATTTTTGCGTTTGTTCGATGTTGAGACCATAACCCATGCGCATTGCCTTTCACCCCTTGATCTTCGATAATCCCCCGGAAAGCCTGCCACATTTCATAAATTCCGGGCAGCCTCCGAATTGATTTTAAAACGTTCAATATTGTCAAAAAAATTTTAATAAATAATAAATTCTCTGTTTACAGCGAAATTTCCTGCCTTCCCTGGCCTGATACCAGCATATTCGCAAGGTAAATGTTTCATTACCCAGCTAAATTATCTTCTCAGCCTTGCGGGAAAGAGCAGCCGCAAGCCGGTCAGGGCCGTCATTATCAATGCTGTTGACAGCGCCAGGACAAATTGTCCGGACATGTAAAAATAGGGATGAAGCTGGTAACGGTAATCCGCCAGGTCATTCAAAATCATCCAGGCCAGGACGCCCGCGCCCTGGACCGGCGCAACCCGGAGGGTTCGCAGGTATATCCACCCCTCCAGGGCCATTCCCAGGTGCGAAAGCCAGAGAAACACCTCTGTAAGGGCAATTTCACCACCGCTAAGCCAGTAATCGGTAATCAGCACCACGGCCCACAGCCCGTATTTAATGCAGGTGGCGCACGCCAGGGCGCCAATGGCGCCGCTCCTGAGGCCCAGCAGAAACAAACCGGCCATAAGGGCGAACAGCGTGGTGGAAAGCGGGCTGTCCGGAACAAGAGGCCATACCGCCGGCGGGGTTTCGGAAAGCTGCCCGCCGTACCAGTAATACCCGTAAATGGAGCCGAAAAAATTTATAACCAGCAAAGGTATTAAAAAACGCTTCTGCCACGGATTTTTCCAAAGTTCACGCCAAAGCTCGAAGGGATTCATTGATATAATGTTCCTTGTCTTATACTATGTTGCTTTCAGCCTATTTGCCAACGGTTTCCATACAATCCGCCGCAATGTTATAGTTTTCCCTGACAACCTTCGCGGGCACTCCCGCCGCCAGCGCCCCGGGGGGAATATCCCGGTTGACCAGCGAGCCCGCCCCCACCACCGCGCCGTCACCTATGCTTACTCCGGGCAGAACGGTGCTGTTGGCGCCCAGCATTACCTCCCTGCCTATCTTAACCGTCCCGGTGCGATACTCCCTGATTAAAAATTCGTGGCACAATATGGTGCAGTTATAACCCAGCACGGAGTTCTCACCGATGGAAATAAGCTGGGGGAAAAAAACATCCATCATGGCCATCAGCCCCACCGAGGTATTCTTTCCAACCTTCATTCCAAGGCTCTTATATAGCCATCTTTTCAAATGCAGCGAAGGCAGGTAGCGGCATAATGTTATGATGGCAAAATTCCAGCACACCCGGAGCGGATTAACCGCGCTGCACCAGAGGTGCAGTGAATTTTTGCCGGGCGGGGAAGGCACGTGCTTCAGCCGCCTCCGGTCGGTCATTTATGGGTCCTCCGTTGGTTCATTCTGAACTTTTCGGCAATTTCCTCTATTTTTCTCATCCTGTGGTTGATGCCGGACTTGCCCAGCCGGGGTTCCATCATGTCCCCCAGTTCCCTGAGGCTGACGTCCGGGTGGGCCAGCCTGGCCTCCGCCACCACTTTAAGGGACGGGGGCAGTTTGCCCAGCCCCATGTGCCTGTCCACCAGATTAATATTATCCAGCTGCCTCACCGCGGCATCCACGGTTTTGTTCAAATTTGCCGTTTCACAGTTTACCAGGCGGTTGACCTGGTTGCGCATATCCTTGTAAATACGGGTGTTTTCAAACTCCAGCAGGGCCGTATGGGCTCCGATTATACTCAAAAAATTAACAATCTGCTCGCTTTCCTTCAAATAAACCACGAACCAGTTTTTCCGGCGGCTTATTTTGGCCGACAGCTTGAACTTTCTGATAAGCTCCGCCAGGTCGGCGGCATGACTCTCGTTAGTGGTTATAATTTCTAAATGGTAAGTGCCCTCCGGGTTGCTTACCGAACCACCGCCCAGAAAGGCGCCCCTGAGGTAGGAGCGGCGGCAGCAGTCCCGGCGGATAAACTGGTTTTTAATGCCCTGCAGAAAATTTCCCCTTTTATTCAAAAGGCCCAGGGCTGCGAGTATTTCCAGGGTCTTGGGCTGTGGCGGCACCTGCACCATGTAAACATTATTTTTACGCAGCTTTATCTTTTTCTCAGCCTGCACTTCCGTTTGAACACCGAATAACTCCCTGAGAAGAATAAAAATTTTCCTGGCCACGGCAGCGTTTTCATTAACAATTTTCAATAAAACCTGCTTGTCGCTGATTTGGATGCTGCCGTCCAGCTTGGCCAGGGCGGACAGTTCCGCTATTTTGCAGCAGCGGTTTACATTTAACACCCGGGCCAATTCATTTTTTGTCAACGTGGAGAAGGACAATCCTCAAATCCCCCTCTCTCCCTCGCAAATATTATACCACAATGCAAAAAATAAGCCCAGGAAAATAGCGGTATTGCCCTTCTCCCGGCCAAAATAAAAATTACGGACATAGGTTTGGAACGTTCCTTGCTTGAAGGCAGGCCGGCCTGGGCACAACCCCGCAGCCACGGAACTCCCCGGTTTAGATGGCCTTGGAAGGTTTCCCTGTTCTCTGCCATTTGCTCAGCTCGTATATAAATCTGCCCTGGGTATAATCCCCCCGCACCCGGATTCTTCTCAGGGTATAAATGCCGTCACTTTCCCTGGCCAGACCCTGTTTTGTGGTAACCGCCGCCAGGTAGCCGCTTTCCCTCACCATATCCACCACCCTTTGATTATAATTTCCATAAGGATAGCAGAACACATCCACTTTTTTACCCAGACCCTTTTCCAGTTTTATTTTGCTCCGGGCTATTTCCTTCCGGGCCCTGTCCGGGTCCACCTCCGCCAGGTGAGGGTGGCTTAAGGTGTGGGAACCTATGGTTATTCCCCCGGAGGACATTTCCCTCAATTCCTTCCATCCGGCCATGTGATTCAGGGGCTGGCGCCCCGCCCTGTAGTCAAAATCATTGATTCCCCCGATGGTGTCGGCCACCACGAAAACCGTGGCGGTCATTCCATACTTTTTCAGTATGGGAAAGGCATAGGTGTAATTATCCAGGTAGCCGTCGTCAAAGGTTATAACCACCGGTTTTTTCGGAAGAGGCCTGCCCCGTTTAAAGTACTCCGCCAAATCCACAAGGGAAATGGAGTGGAAGCCTTTTTTCTTCAGAAACCGGAGCTGCCTGTCGAAAGACCTGGGTGTAACCCTGAGGCCATATCCGCCCACAAAGGGGTCGGGGTTGACCTTGTGATACATTAATACGGGAACTTCCCGGGAAATGTCGCCGGTATAAGCGTAATCGGCCAGGGACTCCGCCAGATCGTCCCTGGCGCAGCCCACGGCGTAAAAAAATACATATACGGACAGGGCTGTAATTACCAGCAAAGCAATTATCTTTTTAGCCATTTGATTAAATTACTCCGCGCTTATTAACATTTTTTACAGGCTTTCAGTCTGCCTGGCCGTTGCCCATGCCATGCAACAGACTCATTCTTTCCAGGGGCTTTTTATTGGCCAGGGTAAGATTAATAATGGTTTCCGCAAGCTTTTTCGGATTGTGCCTTGCCATGTCCCCGCCGGCCAGGAATTCTCCGGTAACGGCCTTTGCTCCCAGTTTTTCTATTTCCCTGGGGTCCACCCGGACTTTTACGGCCCCTTCCTTGCTGTAGCGGTTTTTCAGGAAAGCCGGTATTTCCTCCGTGTTCACCGCCATATAGTCCACAACCTCCCCGGAGTGAGCCACTATCGCCCCCAGGTGTTCACTGGCGGTATAACCGTCTGTTTCTCCGGGTTGGGTCATTATATTGCACACATATATTTTTATAGCCCGGGTACGGGCCAGGGCATCGGCCATACCCCGCACCATCAGGTTGGGAATTATGCTGGTATACAGGCTGCCGGGGCCGAGTATGACGGCATCCGCCTCGTGAATGGCCTTCAGTGCCTCCGGAAGAGGGTAACAGTCCGCGGGGTCCAGAAAAACCCTCTCTATCCGCCTGCCGTACCCGGGAATGCTGGACTCCCCCCAAACTACGGCCCCATCGGAAAATTCCGCGCCCAGCCTCACATCCTCCAGGGTGGCCGGCAGCACCCGCCCCCGAATGGCCAATACCCTGCTCATACCCTGCACCCCTTGATGAAAGCCGCCGGCCACTTCATTCAAAGCGGCCAGCAATAGGTTCCCCAGATTGTGGCCCTTTAGTTCACCCGTGGTAAACCGGTATTGCAACAGGGCTTCCATAAGGGATTCTTTATCGGCCAGGGCAACCATGCAGTTGCGGATATCCCCGGGGGGCAGGATACCCAGATCACCCCTCAGCCGGCCGGAGCTTCCTCCGTCGTCCGCCACGGAAACTATGGCGGTAATGTTGCTGGTATAATCTTTAATACCCCTCAACAGCACGGACAGGCCGGAGCCGCCGCCGATTACCACAATTCTGGGCCCCCGGCGCAGATATCGCCTGCTGTAAATAATATCCACCAGCCGCTGCTCCCCCGCCGGAGCCAGCACGGCGATAATGGAACGAAAAGTTCTTTGCAGCCCCAGCAGTACGGCCGCCAGTCCGGTAAGGGGAAATACCAGCACCCAGGGCCAGCCGGCCAGGGGTCCAAGTATCTCCCGGGCGCCGGCCATTATTTCGGTTCTGGTGACAGGCATCAGCAAGCCTGCCAGCAGCACGGTGCCCCCCAGGGTCAGCGCGGTGCCGGCCAGCACCAGAAACAGCCAGCGTTTCACATGAAGGCCGGGATATAGCCACTTAAACAAATTCATTACTTACCGGTCCCCGCGTCCCGGTCCAGGTCCCTGTGCCGTACTTTAACTCTATAGCTTTTATTCTTGAGATATTCAGTAAGTTTGTTGGCCAGGGTAACCGAGCGGTGTTTTCCTCCTGTACAGCCGACGGCTATCATCAATGTGGTTTTTCCCTCCTTGACATACTGGGGGAGCAAAAACTCAATCAGTTCGAATAATTTATCCATAAAACCGGTGGCTCCGGGGGTGCTTAAAACAAAATTCTGGACGTCCGGATGGTTCCCGGTGAGCGGCCGCAGCACCGGATCATAATGGGGGTTGGGCAGAAACCTGACATCGAAAACCAGGTCGCTGTCCATGGGTATACCGTATTTGTATCCAAAGGACACCACCGTGACCCGAAGCCGGGAAGTATCGGCGCTGTCTCCGTACAAATTGTTCATTTCCTCTTTTAGCTGGGCGGGGCTCATGGTGGAGGTGTCAATTATTTTGTGGGCCAAACCCCGCAGCTCTTCGAGTTTTTTCCTCTCTTTCAACACCCACTGCAACACCTCGCCGTCGGGACTTAAAGGGTGGCTCCGCCGGGATTCTTTAAAGCGCCTGATCAGGGTTTCATCCGAAGCCTCCAAAAACAATATATGATACCTGACATCCGATTGATCCAATTCAGCCAAAACTTCGGACAGGGAGTCGAAAAATTCTCCGCCCCTGACATCCACCACCAGGGCGATTTTTTTAATTTCAGCCTTGGACTGCACGCAAAGTTCGGCAAATTTGGGTATCAGCGCGGGCGGGATGTTGTCCACGCAAAAATAGCCCATATCCTCAAGACAGCGCACGGCCTGGGTCTTTCCGGCTCCGGAAAGGCCTGATACAATAATTAAGCTCTGCATGGACAATATATCCCCCTCCCATATTGAATTCTATACTGTCATTGCTAAAAAATCTATACCCGGCGAAATTTCCCTGCCGGGAAATCACTCCGGGTATTAAACACCTGCTCCATTGGAAAATTAAGGCGCTCCAGCAGGGCTTCCCCTTCTCCCAGCCGGCCCACCCCGGACGGGGTGTGAGCGTCACTGTTAACGGAAATGGGAGTCCCGTGGCGCAGGGCCGCGGTTACAATTTCTTCCTTGTCGTATTTGTGGCCGGTATTAATTTCCATGGCCGTGCCGTACCGGGCGCAAACCCTGGCCAGCTCGTCCAAATCCACCGCCAGCATAAGATTGGGGTGGCTCACTATGTCCACCGGGTTTTTGCGGACAGCCTCAGCCTGCGCCTTGGTGTTGCCGCTTCGCAGCCGCTCCCTGGCAAATCTGCTCACCCTGGCAAACTGGTTGGGCAATAGCCAGGTCAGCGCTTCGGACCCGCGATCCGGCAGTACGAAGGGATGGAGTCCGGCCACCAGCAGGTCCAGCCTCCCGGCCAGCTCCGGGGGTATGTCCAGTTTTCCGTCGGTACCGGTGACATTGGCCTCCGCCCCGATTAAAACCCTTATCTGAAATTCCTCTTCAAGCTTTCCGGCTTCAGCGGCGGATTCCCGGTACACCGAAAGATTTTCAACCCCGATGCCGATGCCCCGGGGGCCGTGATCCGTTATACCCACCGCCTTCAGTCCCGATTTTGCCGCCGCCTGGACATTTTCCCGGATGGTTCCCCTGCCGTCGCTTTTCACCGTGTGGGTATGGAAATCCGCCCATAGTCGCATTTTGCCTTAACGTCATCTCCCGCTTCAATGGTTATATTTCAAACACTATCCGCTCATTATTATATTTCTCCACCTGCTTTTCGTATTCAGCCCGCCTGCCGGCGTAATCCTCCCTGCCCATCAGGGCGTAGGTTATGTTTTTGCCTTCCTCCACCCCCGGCTGATTATAGGGGTTTATATCCCAGAGCCCGGCTGTGAACACCACCAGGGCCTCGTAAAAATAAAACAGCGCTCCCAGGGATTCCGGGGATATATCCTTAACGGTTATCCGGTAGCAGGGTGTTCCAGTCCCCACCAGACTCATCTCCGTTGACAGCTGCTCTATGGCCAACTGCTCCGCCATGGTATGTCCGGCAAAATAGGAATACTCCTTCTCCTTTGAAAACTCCCCGGTCAGGGGAATGTCCCCGGAGAAGGCTTCAACCCTGGCAAAACCTATTACTTTGTCCGCCGGCCCCTCTTTGAAAAGCTGCAGAATTGAATGCTGGTCCGTGGCTCCCAGGCTGGTTAAAGGAGTGGTCCCCGCGTTAACCGCCTCTCCCTTGCCGGACAGCCTTTTGCCCAGGCTTTCCGCCCAGAGCTGCACAAACCAGAGCCCGAATTCAAAAAGAAAGCTGCTGTAATTAAAAAGCACATGGATGGACTTTCCCTTTAGCGCCAGTTCGTACAGGCATGTTCCCAGGGCGAACAGGCTGTTATTCTCCGGCGGGTTGTCAATTATCGACCCGTGCACCGCCCGGGCCCCCGCCATAAGCCTGGCGCTGTCCACCCCGGCAATTTCCGAGGGCAAAAAGCCCACCGAGGAAAGAACCGAGTACCTGCCGGGCAGATCCCCGGGTATGTGCAGCAGGTGGCACCCCAGGTCCCGGGCGATATGGTTGATGCCGTTGTCCGCTTTATCACAGATTATCACTATATCCTTTACATCCCCGCCGGCCTCCCGGTATTTTTTATAAAAATATATAAACTGCGCCGCGGTTTCCGGGGTGGAGCCGGATTTGCTGGTATAAATCAGGGCTGTCTTTTTAATATCGATGATATTCTCCAGTTTGGCCACCAGCAGGGGGTCAAGATTGTCCAGTATAAACAGCCGGGGCTCATCCCGCCGCTCCATGTTATAAAAGGGCCCTTTGAGGAACTGCAGCACCGCCCTGGCGCCCAGGGCGGACCCGCCGATGCCCAGAACCAGAACGTTTTGGTATTTGGTTTTTATTTTTTGGGCCAGCTCTTTAATGCCGGG
The DNA here is from genome assembly GCF_002933875.1 of Desulfocucumis palustris. Classification (GTDB taxonomy): domain Bacteria; phylum Bacillota; class Desulfotomaculia; order Desulfotomaculales; family Desulfocucumaceae; genus Desulfocucumis; species Desulfocucumis palustris. The sequence continues at coordinate 58,688 of NZ_BFAV01000172.1, forward strand.
TATGGAGGCCTCCTCAGCCAGGGAAAGGGCCAGGGGGGATTTTCCCTCTTTTAATGAAGTTTGAAACTGCTCAAACACCCCGGCATACTTTCGGGGGTATCCCTTAAATTCATTTGCCGGAATAAATCCCCCGGCGCCGTCGCCACCCAGCAGGTGTCCGATATCAACACTCATTATCCCGTTCAAAATAATCACTCCTTGTATGCTATGACCAACAGGCTAATTTCCAGCCGGTCATATTTATTTTTAAAGTTGCTATTGGGTTTTGGGATATACCCCGGGACAAGCACTGTACAACCGATAGCGGGGCGGTTCATTCACTCCTCGCTTACTACCGGTTCGGACGGGGTTGTAAAATCCCTTTCTTCCCGGCGTTTTCCCCCGGAAATGTCCCCGGACAATTCCAGCACGTCCTCCACGTAGGCCCGCAGCACCTCGGCCACACCCCAGGCCTGGGCAATACAGCCCCTGGGTATCACCGGCTCGTTTCCGTCGAATATTTCGGAGATAAAGCCCACCCCGTGATCCCGGAGATGATCCCGGAAGGGCCTGATGAACAATTCCGCCTGCCGGCGGTCTTTTTCCCGGTACCCGTGAGCCTTGCGGTAGGCGGTAATAAAAGGGCCTATCAGCCAGCTCCAGGTGGTGCCCTGGTGATAAGAGCCGTCCCTTTTCACCCGGTCGCCCTGATAAACCCCACGATACCCGGGATGATAAATGGAAAGGCTGCGCAGCCCGTAAGTAGCGTAAAGCTCTTTCCACACCCGGCTTAAAACCTTCCTGGCCCGGTCCGGGGAAACCGGCGAAAAGGGCAGGGCCATGGCCAGCACCTGGTTTGGACGAAAATGGTCGTCGGGTCCCTCCCGGCCAACCACATCGTAGTAATAGCCGCCCTGCTCATACCAGAACTCCCTTTCAAAACTGTCCCTGACCTTTTCCGCCAGCCCTTTAAGCCGGAATTCCTCGCCCGCCAGCTTGTAAAGCCTTTCCATTACCATCAGGGCATTGTACCACAGGGCCGATATTTCCACCGGTTTGCCGTGCCTGGGGGTGACCACCCAGTGGTCCACCTTGGCATCCATCCAGGTCAACTGGTTCTCCGGCCCGCCGGCCCGGATAAGTCCGTCATCGTCCATTTTTATGTTGAACAGGGTGCCTTCCATGTGCCGCCGTATGATTTCCTTTAATACCGGATAGATATTTTCTATTATAAAACTTTCGTCCCCGGTGTATTGCAGGTATTTATAAACGGCATGGAAATACCAGAGGGAAGCGTCCACCGTGTTATATAACGGTTCATGGCCCGCACTGTCCGGAAACATGTTGGGCAGCAGGCCGTCCTTGCAATTGCGGGCAAAGGTGAGCAGTATCTCCGCGGCGTCGCTGTAACGGCCGGTAACCAGGGTGAGCCCGGGCAGGGCTATCATGGTGTCCCGGCCCCAGTCGTTAAACCAGGGGTATCCAGCTATTACGCTTTTCTTCCCGGTGGATTTGCGCCAAACCACAAAGGCGTCCGCGGCCCGGGTCAGGCAGCGGGAAAGCATGTCCGGGCAATTTGCCTTTTGGGTCAGGGCTTGCCGCCTTTCCTCCTCAACCCGGAGCAATTCGCCGCCGTCAAAATTACTGTAAAATAAGCCGCCGTCCTCAATGCTGGCCAGAACCGTAACCGACCTTTCCTCACCGGGGGTTAAACCAACGGTAAAATGTCCCGGTATGTAATGGTCCTCCACCGGGTTTTCCCCCCGCTGGTCCTCCGCCGGATAGAACATTCCGGTAAACCAGCCGTCACCCCGCAGAAAGCCGCCGTCACTGCATATAATTTTCAGCGGGGGAACTCCGGGGGTCACCTTGACCTCCACGCCGCCTTGTATTTCATTGGTTTCAAAGGCTATCTGACCCCGGCGGACGGTCCAGTGAAAATCCCGGCAGTTGACCATCGGCACCAGGCGCAGGGTGGCCGGAGAGGAGCCGTTTTTAACACGGTATAAAATAACGGTGGTATTTTTCCCGTACGGCATAAAAATCCGCTTTTCCATAAAAACATCCGCAAAGCTGTAGATAAACCCGGGTACCGGGTCCGCCGTCATTATCTGCTGATGTATAAAACCGAATTCGGAAACCCCTTGCTCCGTACGGTTGGTGGCCAGGTTGTAGACCTGCCCCCCGGCCTCGAAGCGCTCGTCAAGCTTGGCCAGCAGCAGCGTCCTTTCCACCGGCGGATTGAGGGACGCCACCAGCAAACCATGGTATTTGCGGGTGTTGGCGTTGATTATGGTTGAAGAGGCGTAACCTCCCAGACCGTTGGTAACCAGCCACTCCTTCCGGACAGCCTGCTCGAAATTCGGCCAGTCTCCCTTGCCGTACCTTAACTCGGACAGCTTGAAACCCTCCTTAAAACAATATCTTTAAACTTTACAGCTACTCATAAACATTACTGCGGAAAATCCCCCGGAGGCCGGCCGCCCATGGCCAGAGCCACGGCTCCCAGCAACCCGGAGCGCTTGCCCAGGGCGGCGGGAACCACTTTAACCCTTTCCAGCGCGCCGGGCATTGCCCGGCTGCGAAGCTCCTCCTCCATAGTTTCCCACAGGGGCTTTCCCGCATTCATGGCCCCGCCCCCCAGCACCACCAGGCCGGGATTCAACAAATTTACCACATTGGCCAGGCCCATGCCCAGGGCCCTGCCGGCCCCCCAAAGAATTTCCAGGGCCTCTTCGTCCCCCCTGCCCGCGGCAGCCGCCACGGCTCCGGCGTCTATATCCTCAATCCTGCCCCCGGCCTCGGCCAGTATCGCCCTGCCGGCCCCGGCGCCGGCCATCTCCCTGGCCCTTGCGGCCATGGCGGTGCCCGAGGCCAGTGCCTCCAGACATCCCCTTTTTCCGCAGCCGCAAAGGGGCCCCATGGGTTCCACCACCATATGCCCCACTTCCCCGGCCCCGCCGGAAGCTCCGTGATATATTTTGCCGTCCAGAATGAGCCCCCCGCCGATACCGGTGCTCACGGTGACATATACCATGTTCCTTTCACCGGCCCCGGCCCCAAAGGTGTGCTCCCCCAGGGCCGCCAGGTTGGCGTCGTTATCCACCAGCACGGGAACAGCAAACCGCTTTTGCAATATTTTTTTCAGGTGCACATCCCGCCAGCCCAGATTGGGAGCCTGATAGAGAACTCCCGTTTCCGGATCAACGGGCCCGGGAACCCCCATACCCAAACAGCAGATATCCCGTCCGGCCCCGCCCGAATTATAAACCTCCTCCACCGTCCCGGCTATGCGGCGGATTACCGCCTCCATGCCTTCCCCGGGATTGGTGGGGACCCTGGTTTCGGCCAGCAGCTTGCCCCGGCTGTCCGCCAGGGCCGTATATATTTTGGTACCCCCCAGGTCAACCGCGGCCAGGCACTTATTCAAAGGCTCCACTCCATCAACAGGGTTTGGGTCAACCGGTAATAAACCGCTGGATAACATGAGCCACACCGCCCTCGGTATTGGCCAGGGTTACATAATCCGCCCTGTCCTTAATTTCATCCCTGGCATTGCCCACCGCGACCCCCAGGCCGGCATAATCCAGCATCTCCAGATCGTTGTAGCTGTCGCCCACGGCTATGATTTCCTCCCGGGAAATGCCGTAATATTCAGCCACCATTGCCAGGGCATGGCCCTTATTGGCCAGGGGGTGGGAAAACTCCAGAAAATGCGGCTTTGATTTGGTAATATGCAGCTTTTCCCCGAAAAGGGATTTTAATTCCGGGGAAATTCCGTCCAGCTGCTCTTCCTCGGCCACCGCCAGCACCTTGGTGGGATCAAACCGCTCTTTGAGCAGAAACTCCTCCAGGTCCCCCACTTCTATGGGTTTAACCCCGGCAACGGACACATACAGGCGGCTTTCCGGGGACTCTCCGGCGATCAGCAGATCATCGTCCTTATACAGATTGATGTGGTAGCCATAGGGTTTAATCGCCCTGATTATTTTCATGGCCATATCCCCGGGCACCGGGTAATGGGTTAATGTTTCCCCGCTGTCCGGTTTTTTTACCAGCGCCCCCTGGTAGGATATGGCTGGTGTGTCCAGCCCCAGTTCCGTAATGTAAGGAAGAGTTGCCCGGTACATCCTGCCGGTGGCCAGCACAACCTTTACCCCGGCCTTTTGGGCCCGGCCTATGGCCTCCCTGTCGGCGTCCCCTATGCGCAGCTGTTTATCCAGCAGAGTATCATCCAAATCCATTGCGATCATCTTATAATCCGTCAAAAAATATCACCCCGGTGTCAAAATTTTTGCCGATTAAAAATAAAAACCCCGTGCACTGAGGTCAGTTCACGAAGCTTTCACAGGCTCTCCCTATATAATATCAGTTTTTGTCTGAATAAGAAAAGGAGAAAAACCTGGCCACGGCCTCCGCCGCCCTGCGGTTCATCCCCGGGACCGCCGCCAGCTCCTCCACCGAGGCGCCGCCTATGGCCTCTATGGAAGGATAGGCCCTGGCCAGTTCCCGGCGGCGGACCTCCCCTATACCTTCTATCTCCTCCAGCAAAGATTTTAAATTCCTTTTGGTGCGGAGCTGCCGGTGGTACGAAACAGCAAAGCGGTGCGCCTCGTCCCGCAGTCTCTGAAGCAGGTACAGAGCCCTGGAGTCCCTGGGCAGCCGTATGGGCTCAGGCCTGCCCGGGGCGAAAAGCAATTCCTCCTCCTTGGCCAGGCCGAATATGGGAATACCCGCTATTCCCAATTCCTCCATGGCCTCCAGGGCAGCGGAAAGCTGCCCCTTGCCGCCGTCTATGATGACCAGGTCGGGCATCCGGTGGAATTTGGCCTGCCGGCTGGAAAGCTGGCCGGTGTCGATCAGTTCCTTCTCTTCCCTGCCCCGGCTGAACCTGCGCCGGATAACCTCCTTCATGGAGGCAAAGTCATCCGGTCCCTGCACCGTCTTAATTTTAAACCTTCTATACTGGTCGGAAGAAGGCTTGCCCTCCTGGAATACCGCCATGGAAGCCACCGTTTCGGCGCCCTGGATGTTTGATATGTCAAAACACTCCATGCGGTAGGGCGGTTTCTCCAGTCCCAGTTCCCGGGCCAGCAAAGCCAGCTCCTCCTGGCCGTCCCTCCGGGCGATCCTTTCAAGCTGCGCCTCTTCCAGGGCCAGCAGCGCGTTTTTGGCAACCATGTCAATTAATTGTTTCTTTTCACCCCGGACCGGTATTTTAATTTGAACCCTGGAGCCCTTTTTACCCGCCAGCCAGGAGGATATAACCTCCATTTCACCGGGCTCCAGATCGGAAACCAGTATTTCAGAAGGTATGAAGTCGGCCCGGTGGTAATACTGCTTTATAAAGGCGGTCAGCACCTCCGCCCTGCCGTCCCCCTGGGTGCCGTTCAGTATAAACCGCTCCCTGCCCAAAAGTTTTCCGTTCCGGATAAAAAAAACCATCACGCAGCAGTCGTCCACCCCCCGGGCCATGGCCACGGCATCCTGATCCCCGGCGCCGGAGGAGATAACCTTTTGCTTTTCCAAAATATCTTTTATGGATCTGAGCTGGTCCCTGATTTCCGCCGCCCGCTCAAATTCCAATTTTTCAGAAGCGTCCTCCATGCGGCGGGTCAGCCTTTTGACCAGTTCTTCCTGCTTTCCCTCCAGGAAAAGACAGACCTCCCGCACCATGGAAAGGTAGTTCTCCTTTTCTATCATTCCGCAGCAGGGACCCGTGCACCGTTTGATATGATAATTAAGGCAGGGTCTGCTTTTTATGGCGAACTCCTTTTGTTTGCAGGAACGCAGCGGGAAAAGCCTCTTCAGCAGGCTTAAGGTCTCGTGCACCGCCCCGGCCCGGGTGTAGGGGCCGTAATAGCGCCCCCCGTCCTTAACCAGCCGCCTGGTGATGTGCGCCCTGGGATATTCTTCATTCAGAGTGACTTTTATATAGGGGTAGCTTTTGTCATCTCTTAAAGAAACATTATAGCGGGGCCGGTGCTCCTTGATCAGGTTGGCTTCCAGTATCAGCGCCTCGACCTCGCTGTCGGTGACAATATACTCAAAGTCAGCGGCCCTGGACATTAGGGATCTCACCTTGACGGACAGGGCGGCGGCCGACTGAAAGTACGAGCGCACCCGGTTTTTCAGGGAGAGGGCCTTGCCCACATATATAATTATTCCCCCGGCGTCGCGGAAAAGGTAAACCCCGGGCTTGTCAGGCAAATATTTAAGTTTCTCCTCCGGGGTCACACCCTCACCCTCCTTATCGCATATAACACGGGGACGGTTCTATTGTTATGCATATAACACGGAGTGCGACAGGGGACGGTTCTCAAGTGTCGCATTATTGGCCTTCAATATATCAACAGAACATTTCCTTTGACGGCTTGCATGCTGCAGGGGACGCCGGCTATCCCAAATATAAAGGGGAACAGCAAAAGGTGAGACAAACGGGTTTATTTCGGTGTCCCGCAATTGGTTGACACATGTACAAAGGAATTGTCCCCTTGTTAACGTGTTATTTGGCTCATAACAATAGAACCGTCCCCGTGTTTTGTTATAGAACCGTCCCCGTGTTTGCGGAATGCGACACCGAGAACCGTCCCCTGTCGCACTTTAGAGTGCTTTGGAGTGGCGGATTTCACTGCCGTCACCGTCGGAGCAGCCGTAGGTTCCACCCTCAACCGGGGCCGTATCCAACACCTGGCGCAGGAATTGCCCGGTATGCGACCCGGGTGCCCTGACAACTTCCTCGGGGGTGCCTGAGGCCACCACCGTGCCGCCCCTGTGTCCTCCCTCCGGACCCAGGTCGATGATGTGATCAGCGGTTTTTATCACGTCCAGGTTGTGTTCGATGACAATAACCGTATCCCCGGCGTCCACCAGCCGGTGCAGCACCTTGAGCAGGCGGTCGATGTCGGCCATGTGCAGGCCGGTGGTGGGCTCATCCAGAATGTACACCGTCTTGCCGTTGGAGCGGCGGGACAATTCCGTGGCCAGCTTTACCCGCTGAGCCTCGCCGCCGGAAAGTTCCGGGGCCGGCTGCCCCAGCCTGATGTAGCCCAGGCCCACGTCCTGCAGCGTCTGCAGCCTGCGGTATATTTTAGGAATGTGCCGGAAGAACTCCACCGCCTGTTCCACGGTCATATTCAGCACATCGGCGATATTTTTCCCCTTGTACCTTACCTCCAGGGTCTCCCGGTTGTAGCGCAAACCTTTGCAAACCTCGCAGGGAACGTATACGTCCGGCAGGAAATGCATTTCAATCTTGATTATGCCGTCGCCCTGGCAGGCCTCGCAGCGCCCCCCCTTGACGTTGAAGCTGAACCTGCCCGGCTTGTAACCCCTGACCCGGGACTCCGGGGTCTGAGAAAAAAGCTCCCTGATATCATTGAACACCCCGGTATAGGTGGCGGGGTTTGAGCGGGGGGTACGGCCTATGGGGGACTGGTCCACCTCTATCACCTTGTCCAGGTTTTCCAGGCCCCTGACTTCCCGGCAGGCCCCGGGTTTGATTCTGGACCTGTTTAATTCCCCGGCCAGTTTTTTATAAAGCACCTCGTTCACCAGGGTGCTTTTTCCCGAGCCTGAAACCCCCGTTACGCAAATAAATACATTGAGGGGAAATTCAACATCAATGTTTTTAAGGTTGTTCTCCGCGGCTCCCCTGACCTCCAGAGCCTTTCCGTTGGGCTTCCGGCGCAGGGCCGGCACCGGTATGGATTTTTTGCCGCTTAAGTATTGGCCGGTGACGGATTCCGGAACTTCCATTATTTCATCCACGGTTCCCTGGGCCACCACCCAGCCGCCGTGCTCGCCCGCCCCCGGGCCTATATCCACAACGTGGTCCGCCAGCCGGATGGTGTCCTCGTCGTGCTCCACCACAATCAGGGTGTTGCCCAAATCCCGCAGCCGCATCAGGGTGTTCAGCAGCCTGCGGTTATCCCTCTGGTGCAGCCCTATGCTGGGCTCGTCCAGTATATACAGCACCCCCATCAGGCCGCTGCCTATCTGGGTGGCCAGGCGTATACGCTGGGCCTCCCCCCCGGACAGGGTTCCGGCGGCCCGGTCCAGGGTCAGATAATCCAGTCCCACATTGACCAGAAAACCCAGCCTTTCATTTATTTCCTTCAATATTTGCCTGGCGATCAGCCGCTCCCTTTCGGTCAGGTCCAGCCCCTGGAAAAAGGAGAGAGCCTCCGCCACCGGCATGCGGGTCACCCCGGTGATGTTCATTTCGCCCACCCGCACGGCCAGCGCCTCCGGGCGCAGTCTGGCGCCCTTACAGTCGGGGCATGGCCTGGCGCTCATGTACTGCTCTATTTCATTGCGCATGTATTCGGAATTTGTCTCCCGGTAGCGGCGGGACAGGTTGTTCACCACACCCTCGAAGGGCATGTTGTAATCATGTGCCCGGCCGTAGCCGTCCCCGAATATAACATGAATCTTCTCACCGCCGGTGCCGTAAAGTATTCTATTCAGGTTTGCAGCGTCCATTTCCGATACCGGCACATCCAGGCTGAAGCCGTATTTCTCAGCCACCGCCTCAAAAAAGGAATAGGCGTTGCTGCTTTTCATCCAGCCCTCGATGGCCCCGCCGGCAATGGATTTTCTCCTGTCCGGTATAAGCAGTTCCGGGTCAATTTCCTTGTTGACCCCCAGGCCGGTGCAGGTGGGACAGGCCCCGAAAGGATTGTTAAAGGAGAAAAGCCGGGGGGCGATTTCCGGCAGGCTGATGCCGCAATCCGGGCAGGCAAAATTCTCGCTGAATATGATTTCTTCCCCTTCCGCCACCGATGCCACGGCCAGTCCGGCGGCGTGCTTTAGGGCCGTTTCCAGGGAATCCGCCAGCCTTCTTTCGGAACCGGGCCTGACAATTATACGGTCCACAACTATTTCTATGGTGTGCTTTTTGTTTTTGTCCAGTTTTATTTCCTCGGACAGATCCCTTACCTCGCCGTCCACCCGGACCCGGCTGAAGCCGCTCTTGCGAACCTCCTCAAAAAGTTTCACGAACTCGCCCTTTTTGCCCCGGGCCACCGGGGCCATAATCTGGAGCCTGGTGCCTTCGGGAAGCTCAGCCAGGCGATCCACCATCTGCTGAACCGTTTGCCGGGTTATGGGCTTGCCGCAGCCGGGGCAACCCGGCCGGCCGGCCCGGGCGAAGAGCAGGCGGAGATAGTCGTAAATTTCAGTAACAGTTCCCACGGTGGAGCGGGGGTTGTGGGACGTGGTTTTCTGGTCGATGGAAATTGCCGGGGAGAGTCCCTCGATGTAGTCCACATCGGGTTTGTCCATTTGTCCCAGAAACTGCCTGGCGTATGAGGACAGGGACTCCACGTAGCGCCGCTGCCCCTCGGCATATATGGTGTCAAAGGCCAGGGACGATTTGCCCGATCCGGACAGGCCGGTGATTACCACCAGCTTGTCCCTGGGAATTACCACGTCAATATTTTTCAGGTTGTGGGCGCGGGCGCCCTTAACCACTATTTTGTCAAGCATGTAAAAGCCTCCGGGTTTGTTATTCTATATTATCGGCATGCAAACCCAGGCCCGTAGACTTAACCGCAGGTGGGTTTGCCAAAATTCTGGTGACTGGCCCTGCTGACTTTTTTTAATACTATTTGGTTGTCTTCCAGGTAGATTACAAGCCCCGTGTTCTGATCCAGTTTCAGCACGTCCATGATGTCCTTGGTCAGCGCCAATTCTCCCTGGCTGGTGAGTTTGGTGGTATCGTAAATCATATAACTCCCCTTTCCTGTCTTGAACGTCTTTCCCTAATATATAAAAGGAGTGCTGTACCGGCAAGGGGGTTATAATGTCTGCCGCTGTCACCTTTAAGGAGGCCTGTCGACAGTTTTTAACCGGATCGGGAACTTTTTTTCAGTATTAAATAACCATGACAGTAATTTTATGCCATTATTATAACCACTGGTTCAATAAAACAGTTTTTAACACACCCGCGGGGTTCAGCAATTGTCGATATACATCAGCCCGCGTCGCTGTCCCGGGGGAGCAGCCTGCTGTCCTTACCCTTAAGCTCCAGCCTCAGTTCTATCAAAATGTCCCGCAGCTCGGCAGCCCGTTCGAACTCCAAAAGCCTGGCCGCCTCCCTCATTTCCTTCTCCAGTTTGGCTATGGCGGTCTTAAGCTCTTTTTTGGTCATCCTGCCCTTTTTGGTGCTGGGCAGGTAGGCCGCTTTTTCCTCCGCCACCCTGGTGCCTTCGATAACGTCCCGCACAGCTTTGATCACCGTTCTGGGTGTTATGCCGTGCCTCCGGTTGAATTCCACCTGGAGCTTGCGCCGGCGATCGGTCTCGCCAATAGCCCGGGACATGGAGCCGGTAATCCGGTCCGCGTACATGATCACCTTACCCTCCACGTTGCGGGCCGCCCTCCCTATGGTCTGGATCAGGGAGCGCTCGGAACGCAGGTAGCCTTCCTTGTCCGCGTCCAGTATAGCCACCAGGCTCACCTCCGGCAGGTCCAGGCCCTCCCGGAGCAGGTTGATGCCCACCAGCACATCAAACACCCCCAGGCGCAGATCCCTGAGTATTTCCATGCGCTCTATGGTATTGATATCCGAGTGCAGGTAGCGTACCTTGACGCCCATTTCCTTGAAATAATCCGTTAAATCCTCCGCCATCTTTTTGGTCAGGGTGGTCACCAGCACCCTCTGGCCTTTGGCCGCCCTGAGTTTGATCTCGGCATACAAATCGTCAATCTGCCCCCGGGTGGGACGCACGGAGATCTCCGGGTCCACCAGCCCGGTGGGCCGGATAATCTGTTCCACCACCTGGACGCTGTTCTTCTTCTCATAATCGCCGGGGGTGGCGGATACAAATATCACCTGGTTCAGCTTTTGCTCAAACTCGTTGAATTTCAGGGGACGGTTGTCGAAGGCGGAGGGGAGGCGAAAGCCGTGCTCCACCAGCGAACTTTTGCGGGACCGGTCCCCCTCGTACATTCCCCCCACCTGGCTCACCGCCCAGTGGGATTCGTCGATAAACATAATAAAGTCCTTGGGAAAGAAATCAAGCAGGGTGTAGGGCGGATCCCCGGGAGCCCTGCCGGTAAGGTGGCGGGAATAATTTTCTATGCCGTTGCAATAGCCCATCTCCTGCATCATTTCAATATCGTAATTGGTTCGCTGCTCCAGCCTCTGGGCCTCCAGCAGTTTTTCCCGGGCGCGCAGCTCCCGGAGCCGCTCCTCCAGCTCAGTGGTTATGGTATCAACGGCGCTCCTCATCCTGTCATGGGAAACGGCATAGTGGCTGGCCGGAAATATCGCCACATGGCGGCGTTCCCCCAGCACTTCGCCGGTGAGCACGTCAAACTCCATAATGCGCTCCACCTCGTCCCCGAAAAAATCCACCCTGATAGCTTTTTCCGCCGCAGCCACCGGGAATATCTCCAGAACATCCCCCAGCACCCGGAAGGTCCCCCGGGTAAAATTAATATCGTTGCGGCTGTACTGTATGTCCACCAGCTTGCGCAGCACGGCGTCCCGGTCGTACATGCCCCCCTTGCGCAGGGAAAGAAGCAGGCTGCTGTATTCCTCGGGGTCACCCAGCCCGTAAATGCAGGAAACACTGGCCACGATAACAACGTCCCGGCGCTCAAAAAGGGCCATGGTGGCGGAGTGGCGCAGTTTATCGATTTCCTCGTTTATTGAGGAATCCTTCTCAATGTAGGTGTCCGTATGGGGAATATAGGCTTCCGGCTGATAATAATCGTAATAGCTGACGAAATACTCCACGGCATTTTCCGGAAAGAACTCCTTGAACTCGGAGCAAAGCTGGGCGGCCAGGGTTTTATTAGGCGCCAGCACCAGGGCGGGACGCTGCGCCCGCTGTATCACCTGGGCCATGGTGTATGTTTTGCCGCTGCCGGTAACTCCCAGCAGGGTTTGGTATCTATATCCCTTTCCCAGCCCGTCCACCAGCTGGTTTATGGCCTTCGGCTGGTCGCCCTGGGGAAGGAAATCGGAACTCAATTTAAATTCCGGCATTGTAATCACCCGCGTTTCTTTAGCATAGCAGACCTTTGTAAAAATTAATTGCAACACTATTAATTATACCAGAAGAGGCAACCAAGGCAAACATATATTCTATTTCATAAAGCCCCTTTAATCCGCCTGTTGCCTCCGAACAAAAAGAAGACGCCCCAAAAGCATCTTCCCCGAATATTTTATAAACCAATGTTATATTTTCAGCACCGCTTCCACGAACTTTGTCAAATCATCAAGATGGTGCTCAATAATTTCCTTGACAATATTCAGATTTATCTTCTGGTAATCGTGAACGGCTATATTGCGAAAACCCACCATGGCCTTTAACCTGTGGGCCATTTCCCCGTCCAGCAGGCCGGCCTGGCAGATTATATCAAAAACCTCCCGGCTGCTTTGGGGGATTCCCAGCCTCCGCTCGGACACAATGTGCATTGCAACGTCTATGGCCGCCTCGCAGGCCCTTTGTATATTAAGTATTATGGAATCCTGTCTGGTTATATTCGCCAGATTCTCGGGATTATTGCGGTATTCTTCGTTAATTCTCCGTAAACATCGCTCAATGGTGCGGGATTTATTAATGGTAATATCGTCAACCATATATGCTCCCCCTTTCAGCCAGCTTTTCCAGAATACAGCGCCGCTCCTCGTTTAATTTTGCGTATTTTTTCAGCACGGTCAGGCAAAACAGCATTCTTTTCTTTTCATCAGTGGAGTGCACTACGGTTCCCTTGCCCACAACCTGGGCCTGAAAAACCGTCGAGGCTTTTTTTAAATCTACCAGGTCCACTTCCCTGCCTAAAAGGCCGGCCAATTCCTGGGCGGTCATGAAAACGAAATAATCGCCGTGTTCTTCATCACTTAAAAACGCGATATCGACATCGCTGTAAACACCGGCGTTTCCTTTGGCATATGAGCCAAAAACAATAATAAGATAGGGTGAAACCCTCTGCAACAGCAAATTTTTTATTATTTCCTTATCAAAATGGCTTATCTCCAAGCTCATATCAAAACACCCTCCCGGGCTATCTAAAACAACACTAATAACTTTTTTCCGGCGGAAATGTCCCCGGACAAAACCATACAACAATGCTACCATATATTGTAACATTGTTCACGCCGATTTTAACCTTAAATTAAGCCTCCGGTAACAAGGAAATGATGCAAAATATGGTGAATAATGAAATATATACCCCGGAATCAAAGAGGTGGCTCTGACATGCCAAAAATTTTTATATCTTTAATATTTATATTTATGGCCGTTATGCAATTTAATCCGCAGCCGTGTTACGGAAAAGACGTCAGCATTATCTGGAAGGTTACCGGGTTAAATAAGCCTTCCTCCGAACTGCTGGTCAGCCCCGGCGGACTGTTGTGCGTCCCCTCGGGAAATAAACTGTTCATGGTGGACGCAAACGGCAAAAAGGTGTTGGAATTTAGCTGCCCCGGCGGCTCAAAGGACTCCCGCCCGGTATTGGGCGGTAATGGCTCGGTTTTTTTACCCGGAGATAATTCCGTCCAGGAGATCAAGCCCAACGGGAATATGGGCTGGAACTTCAAGGTTCAGGGGGTTAACAAAGCCACATCCATTATTTCTTCCGGCCCCCCGGGCCTGCTGTACCTGCCCCTGCCCTCGGCTCTTTATGCCATTGACGAGCAGGGAAATTACAAGTGGAAGACAGCCTGGGACAGCACCGAAATCAACCGGCCCTGGGCGGACACCAAAAGGGAAATAATAGCCTGCGCCGCCGGCGCCGATTATCTGTACGTGGTATATGGAGAAAAAAAGAGCGGTTATACACTGGCGGCGGCAACCAGCGAGGGTGAAATCAAATGGCGTTACCGGCTGGGAACTATTAAAAGCGCCGGCCTGACAGCCTTACCGGACGGCAGCCTCTATGTTTCGTCCAACCCCGGCAAAATAGACCTGCGCACCAAGGGTAAAGTTTACCTTTTTGAAAAGGACGGCAAAGGCAAGCCAAAATGGATTTTTTCCGCGCCCTTTGAGGAACTGACGGCTCCCACCGTTTCAGAACACGGCAATATTTATTTCCGGGCCGCGGAATACCTGTATGCCGTTGATATGGACAACGGGAAGGAAGTCTGGCGGCAAAAGCTCCTGGAAGCAAAAACACCGCCGGTGGTGGATGAAACCAAAAGGAGGATTTACCTGGGAACGGACGACGAACGGCTGCTGGCTCTCAATCCCCAAAACAGACTGATCTGGGACCTGAAACTGGAGGGCAAGGTTGTGGGCAGGCCCCGGGTGGCTGCCGGCGGGGTGCTTTATGTTGTAACGGATAAGGGCAACCTCTATAAAATAAAGGATGAGGAGCCGGACTACCGGAAAGGTGAGACAAATGTTATCTAATAAAAAAATGATATCCCAAATCGCCATGCTGGCATTAATTATACCGACCCTTCTGCTGTGCCGGTTTTCTCCCGCCATGGCGGCCACCGCAAGCAGCACGCCCATATATACCGATTTACAAAACCATTGGGCGCAAAGCCGGATCACCCGGCTGGCAACCCTGGGCTGGCTGGGCCTTTTCAGAGGCCAAGAGATGTATCCGGACCAGGCGGCAAACAAACTGGAAGCCCTGGCCCTTACCATGAAGGCCGCGGGTTTTACCCCCGCCCCGGTGAATAGCTCCGCCGCCGGGAAAAAAACCGTAAAACCGGCGGCCGCCGCTAAAAATATGAACATCCCCGCCTGGGGAAGGCGGTACTTTGAGCTGGCAGTGGAAAAAGGCTTTGTTCCCGACCAGGCCCAGGAAGCTTTTGCTCCCGAAAAACCCGTGACACGGCTGGACCTGGCCAAAATTCTGGCCAGGACGCTATACCTGACGCCGCCGCTGAACGCCTCCTCCCTGACTGCGGAAAGCCCAAACACAACCCCATCCCCGGCATTCACGGACGGCTACCTGATACCGGCCGAGGATCTCCCATTGCTCCAGGCGGTTGTGGACGCGGGAATTATGGCCGTGTACCAGGACGGCACATTTGCCCCTTACGGCACCGTCACCCGGGCCGAACTGGTATCAATCATAAGCCGGCTGATCGACCTGGGATGGATAAAAATCAGTAATGGGCAGCAGTTTACAGGGCGCATCGCAAAGATTGCCACCACCGGGAAAACCCGGGAACTGGAGCTGGTTACCCTGTCCGGTTCCAAAAAGTATAAATTGTCCGGAAGAGTGTTGTGCTACAAGGACGGAACGGCATGGCCCGTTTCCCTGTCGGCCGGATATCGTTCCGAGATAATACTGGACAGCAAAAAAACTGTGGGCTGGATAAACCTGCTGGAGAAAAGCACCACCGCGGCAAACCCGGAGAAAATTAGAGGGTCGATAAAATCAATTGTGCTGGGCAACACCAATTATTTGATTATAAATGATTTATTTTGCAGGGATCATATGCTGCCCCTGGCCTGGGACCTGGTTATTGACGGCAAAAAAGCGTCCCAGAACGTTAAAAACCTGAAAAACGATTCCTTTGTGGATATAGAAGTCGACGGGGGACAGGTTAAAAAGATAACCCTGCTGGATACCAAGACCAAATCGGACACCGTTGTAAAAGCCGGAGACGGGACATTATATCTAAAATCCAAAGTGTCTAAAAACAAGCCGGGGTGGCTAAACCACTGGGATCTGGCAAGAATTGTGGATCTGGACGGCAACCCCCGGAGCGACATTCTGCCGAACGACAAGGTGGAAATCACTTACCTCGATCCGTTTCCAGACGAAATAGACGACGAAATACCCCTGGAAATTAAAATTACCACCAAAAAGAAATAAAGCGACTCCTCCGGCGGTCTCCCAAAGCCCGGGCCGATCTCCCCAAGGCTATTTAGCAAAGCCCATACTTTCAAAAAATTAAACGCCCGATTTTCCGGGCGTTTAATTTTTTTACTGTCCCCCCTGGCCGCCTTCCTGCTGCTCCTGCCCTCCCTGGCCCTGCTGGCCCTGACCTCCGTCCGTGGCTTCTATCTTCTTTACCTGTCCGTTAATCTGCACTTCCACCGTTTTGCCGTCCATGGTGGTTATCTTCAGCATGGTTTTCTGGCCCTGTTGACCTTGCTGCCCCTGCCGGTCACCCTGGGAGGCCTGCTGTTCTCCGCTTCCGGAGCCGCCGGAAGAGCCGCCGCCTCCCTGCCCGCCGCCGTCCTGTTTTTCCTTGCCCGTATCCTTTATGCCGGCCCAGCGCTGCTTCAGCAGATATATATTTTGAGGCTGCACCAGGCGTACCGGGGTTATGCGGGAGGGCACGGAATAGCTTCCGCTGGTGGACTGCCCGTCATATTGCCAGCGATCGTCTTTGGCCAGGCCCACCGCCGCGTCCAGGGCATACTGTCCCAGCAGATCCGGCCTGGTGTCGACTTCAGCGTCATGCTCCCCGGCAGCCAGGGCATCAGAGGCTTTTTTATCGGCCCCCACACCCACGGTAAGCACACTGTTGTTCAACCCCGCCGCCTTCAACACATCCACCGCCGACAGCGCCAGACGGCTGTCCGTCGCTATCACCGCGTCTATCCCGTTTTTGTTTGCCGCCAGGGCCTGCTGCAGGTTAAAGGGCACCTGGGCCGGGTCTCCCCTGAAATGATTATATTCCGCCACAACCCGGGCCCACTGGCTGTCCGCCAGCACCGCCCTGGCTGCGGCCGCTATTTCCCGGGAGGCCGAATCGCCCGGATCGCCGGCCAGAAGAACCACGTTGGCCGCCTGCCTGCCCCGAAGCTGCGCTTCCGGAGGCACAGCGCCGGCGCCTGCGGCCTGCTGGCCTCCCGTCTGCTGCCCGCCTCCGGCTCCCTGCTGCTGGCTTTGATTCTGCTGCCGGGACTGGCCCTGCTGCTGCCCCTGGCCGCCTCCCGGGGCGGCGCCCTGGCCTGACTGGGTTTGCCGGTTTTCTGTTTCACCGGCTGTGCCGGGCTCTCCAGGGGCCACTGGAAGCCCGTTTCTTTTTCGCACCGCGTTTATCACGTATTCCGCCATCAGGCGTCCCGCCAGGACGTGGTCGGAGGCAATATAGGCCTCCACCGGGGCGTCCACGGGCAAAGTTTCCAGGGCCACCACTTTAATATTTTTTTCCACCAGGCTCCGGAGAAGCCGGGCTCCGTCCTGGGGGTCCACCGGCTGCAAAACCACGGCCTTAACCTTCTGCCCGGCCAGCTTTTCCAGTTGGCCGGCTTGCCGCAGGGGGTCATTTCCGGCATCAAGCCAGGTTATATCAAGCTTCTCTTTTTTCTTTCTTTCCTCCATCACTTTTTTTATTATTTTGTTTCCGTCCCTTTCCATATCCGCCACACAGACGGCAATCTTCGTTGGCGGAGACAGCGGCTTACTCTCCGGCCCCCCCCTGCCGCCGCACCCGGCAAGTCCTACGGTCGTTATACACGAAAAAAGAAGCCCTGTGATAATTGTTCTTAACGGGAGCACCATCATTAAACACCCCCAAATTGATTACTGATAATTTTTATTATGCTTAATTACCCGGGCAAATATTTAACGGGCGCTTCTGAACGCCCGTCATGCGGCATAGATTTAACTGGAGGTGTTGAAATGAAATATATGGAAAAAATATTTCGCCAGGTCGCATCCATGATATTTATTCCCCAGAAGCCGGTAACCGATCTCCTCTATATGGTGGAAGAATGCCGTCACGCCTGGCAGTACGCTAAAAAGGAATTTGATATGTGCGATCAGGAAATGGTGGACTACGTGGTTTTCAAACTGAATGCGGCGGAAAGGCAATACATGGCATTGCTGGCCAAGGCCAGGCGCGAGGGTCTTAAAGCCTGGCCGGACGAAATCGCCGCTGCCGCCGCCCGGCAGGAATGCGCTGAAAAACAGCGCTGCCGCAAATCCATAGAAATAAATTAACAATGTGGTGAATAGTGATCCTTATCAACCAACTGACGATATCTGGCAACCACCTGTTTCAAATCCTCCCAGGCGTCCCTTTTAAGGGAAGGGTTGCGCAAAAGGGCGGCGGGGTGGTAGGTGGGCATGATGTGGACGCCGTCCTTTTGCACCCATCTCCCGCGGTCCCTGGTTATCCTGCCGCTGGAACTGACAAGCTCCTGCAGGGCGCAGGCGCCCAGCAGCACCATGATAACTGGCCGGATCAGCCTTAACTGGGCGTCAAGATTGGGCCGGCAGGCCGCCCGCTCCTGCTCCGTGGGAGTTCTGTTGCCCGGTGGGCGGCATTTTATTGTATTTAATATGTACACGTGCTTAAACCTTTCGAAACCGCAGGCAGCCAGCATTTTATCCAGCAGTTGTCCCGCCGGGCCCACGAAGGGCCGCCCCAGGCGGTCCTCTTCACCGCCGGGACCTTCACCGCAAAACACTATCCTGGCTTCCGGATTGCCCTCCCCGAAAACAACGCCCCGGCAGCCTTTCCTTAAATGGCAATTGTCGCACTGACGAACTGCTTGCTCAAGGATTTTGAAGTCGTCTATGGCGGACAGGTCCATACCAACACTCCTTGCCTTTTATTAATTCCATAATTTCATTAAGAAATGCCCCCAATAAGGCGATCTATTTTACCCTGTTGTAAAGCTCCTCCATAAACCTGGTGAAGTCCTCCTTGTAGTTGTCCGAGTCCAGGCAGATTATTTTCATGCCCTTTCTGCCGTATACCGCGTCGAAAACAAAATTCGGCTTCACTGTCACCATGTAAGCCTTGCAGTTGGTTTTCATCACTTTAAAGAGTTTGCTCCACATGTACCTGATATCCAGATCCCTGAAGCTGTATCCCAAAAATAAAACGGTCTTGCCCAGCAGGTCGGAGCGCAGTTTAATGTCCAGGGCGCCCTCCATGTCCAGCCGGTTGTGATAATCCGTTTCGCTAATAATCAATGTTTCGTCGTGGTCCAGGGTTCCGTGAAATTTTACAATCTGGGTGACATTTTCCCCGGCGCAAATTATATCATCAAGGGTGGCGATGCGGCAGTACGGCACCCTGTGATGGCGAAAGGCCGTTTCTATCAGTTCGTCAAAGTTTGTTGTATAAATCAGAGGAAAATGCATTCCCACCAGGTACCGGTGAACCAGTGAGGAACCTATATCCACCTCAACGGAGCGCAGGCTTCTGTCTATGAGCTTGCTGATCCTGTTTTTGCTGCCCCCGTTTTTAATTATATGGTACTCGCAAATTTGCAGGTAGTCCCCGTGGCAGCCTAGAATGTCGGGATCAATCTCCAAATCCTGGGCCACCAGCTCAATCATCGACTCCCAGCCCGGCAGGCCTAAATTTTTGGACATTCCCGCTCCGATAAAGGGTATTATCTTTTTGTCCTTTATTTCCTGGGCCAGTTCGTCCACTATTTTGTCGTAGGATTTATCGTACAGGAGGAACACCCCCTGCCGGGTTAGTCAAATATTGTTTAAATTTATCCGCGGCCAGCCTGCGGTGGGAAAAGGCGTTTTTCTGTTCCCTGGTCATCTCGGCCATGGTAATGTCGAATCCGTCGGGAATAAACAGACACATCCAGGTGGATACGCAGCCCGCCGGCTCCCGGGCTATGGTACCCCGGACTTCCCCTTCAAAATAATGTATCTGCCTGCCGTCGCAATAGCCTATGGTGGTCCTGACCAGGGCACCGCGACTGTCCTTGCAATGGATCAGGCTCAACAAACCATCCACATTCATGCGCTTCCAGAAAAGCTGGGTAAAAGGGCCTGGTATCCCCCCCAGTTCATCTATAAACAGCCCGGTATGGTCCACAAAAAGAGGCGCCCGCTTGGTCTCATAAGCTTTTAAAACCTTTTCCCTGACCACATCCCGGGGATCGTCGCTGAAGGTCTCCCGGATTATCAGCTGCAGGGGGGCAAATTCCACCGGCTGCAGCAGCTCCCTGTATTCCGTTATTTTCAATTCACTGGAACTTACAAAGCGAAGAATACCCAATCCTTTCCTTCAACCCCTTCCACAACACCACCTGCCGAAAGCGCGCCCGGCGAGTCTAAATTATGATTGTCTGCAATTAATATTTTTATAACAAAAAAAGGGCGGTTAGCCCTTTTACGAACGTTAATTATCTTCCTTCTCCAGTATAATCTTGTGGTCCACCAGGGCAAGCTCGGCGATTTTGGCTTTGATTATCTTGCGGCGGCCGAAAATATCCTCAAGCACCAGGCCGTCCTCGTGGGGCAGCACCTTATCCACCATTTCCAGCAGCAATTCATCCTTTCCCGACTGACGCAGGTAAGCGTTGGCTTCACACATCGAAAACCACCTCCCGGTTTTATAGAAAGAATTATTAAATTATAGCCCCGATCTCCCTGCCATGTCAACTCCCTGAAAAGTCAGGCGGCCTTGCCTCCAACCTTGCTTTTCAGCACTTCCAGGCCCCTGTTGAACTGTTCGTCCGGCGTACCGGGTTTTTCTCCCCGGGATACGGTAACATCCGGTACAATACCCTTTTTATTTATATCATGTTTTCCCGGGGTGAGATAGCGGGCTGTGGTAAGTTTGACCCCGGCCCCGTTATCCAGCTCAAAAACCGTCTGCACCACACCCTTGCCGAAGGTCTTCTGGCCCACCAGGGTTCCGGAACCCGTGTCCTTTATGGCCCCGGCCAGTATTTCCGCGGCGCTGGCGCTTCCCCCGTTCACCAGCACCACCAGGGGCAGCTCCAGATTGTTCCCCCCGGCAGGCAGCATCTCGGTCCTGCCGCCCCGGTATTCAATATAGACCGCCGGTCCCCTGGGTATAAAATTGCCGGATACCTTCACCACCGATTGCAGTTCCCCCCCGGGATTGTCCCGGAGATCCAGCAAGATGCCCTTTAGCCCCTGCTTTTTTAAATCCCCCAGCAGTTTTTGCAATTCATCCGGGGTTTTCTCCGAAAACTGGGAAATTACAATGTAACCGAGGTTATCCGGAAGAAGCTTTCCCTCCACCGTGGGAACGCTTATTTCCTCCCGGGTCAAGGGTACCGTAAAGGGCTCCTTCTCTCCCGGGCGCAGCAGGGTAAGATTGACTTTAGTGCCCACCGGGCCGCGCATTAACTGAACCGCGGTGTCAAGATCAATGCCCTTGGCGTCCCGGTCGCCTATCCTGGTAATAATGTCGCCGGTGATTATTCCGGCCTTATGCGCCGGAGTTCCGCTGTAAGTGCGGGCCACGGTCAGAAAATCATCCTTTATACCCACCAGAATTCCCAATCCGCCGAAGGTGCCTCTTATCTGGTCCTGGAGTTGCGTATATGTCTTGGGCTCAAGATACACTGAATAAGGATCGCCCAGGGCGTCCACGATTCCTTTAATGGCGCCGTCCACCAGCAGAGTGGATTCCGTTTCGTACAGGTACTGGCTGCGCACCAGGGATATCACCTGAAATAGATTCCCAAAATGTTTAAAATTGTGCACCAAAAGCCAGCCCGAGAAAAAAATAATACCCAGAAAAACTGCAGCAAGGCCGGTAAGCCACCGGCCTCTCTTTCCATAATAACCGCCTCTGCCGTAATACAAAAAACTTCCACCTTTCCGCCTGCGGGTCGCTCCCGCGGCTCAACAAATGGCAACTCCGGCACCCTGGGGACATTCCTTCA
This sequence comes from Desulfocucumis palustris, assembly GCF_002933875.1. Classification (GTDB taxonomy): domain Bacteria; phylum Bacillota; class Desulfotomaculia; order Desulfotomaculales; family Desulfocucumaceae; genus Desulfocucumis; species Desulfocucumis palustris. Next base: position 80,218 of record NZ_BFAV01000172.1, read on the forward strand.
CGAAACCAGCAAAATTAAGGGATACCTGGTTTTTTGCGAAACCTGTTATAAATAAGGCTTTTGATAAACATAAGAAGGTGTGTCCCCATATCTTATTATACTACACCAGGCAGAGGTTAATTACAACAATATGGAAGCGCCCCTGTGGCCGGGTTTGAAACTTACAGGTACCCGGTGGGATTCACCGCGGTGCCGCTTTTATACACTCCGAAATGCAGGTGCGGGCCGGTGGACATCCCTGTGGTGTCCACTTTGCCGATGGCCTGGCCCTTCACTACCTCCTGGCCCTTGGAAACCGATTGGGACATCAGGTGGGCGTAAAGGGTTGTCAGCCCGGCGCCGTGATCTATAATAATCACCTTGCCGTAACCGCTCATGGTGCCCACATTTATCACCGTGCCGTTCTGGGCGGCCACCACCTTGGTGCCGTTGGGCGCGGGGATATCTATACCCTCGTGCTTGCGGACGTATTTTAATATCGGGTGCATCCTGCTGCCGAAGGGCGAGGAAATACCGGTATGCCCCGGCACCGGCCAGGTAAAAGCCCCGGTGCCCTTGGCGGGGGTGTTCTTCTGCTCCCTATTTACAATCTCCCGGATTATAGCCTGCTCCTTGGCCTCCAGCGCGTCGGCCTCCTGCTCAAAACGGTCCAGGTCATTTTTGGCCTGGCCCAAAAGCTGTCTTTTTTCCGCCTGTTTGGCCTCCAGCTCATCCTTAGCTTTTTGCTGCTGGACGATCAGGGAGGAAATCAGCTGCATACTCTTCTCATAGCGGTTTTTTTCCTCTTCCACCCGCTTCTTTTCCTCGTTCACCTTTTTAACTATTCCGGCGTCCCGGTTTACCACCCTTTTCAATAAATCAAGCCTGTTGACAAAATCCCCGAAGTCGTTGGAATCCAGCAATATCTCCAGGTAGCTCACATTCCCGGCCAGGTACATTCCCCGCACCCGCTGATTTAAAACTTCTTTGCTTTCCTCCAGTTTTTCCCGGGCTTCCTTTAGATTATCCTCCGCCTGCCTCAGCCCGGTCTGGGCCGCCCGCAGATTGCCGTTCAACTGGTCAATCTGCTTTTCCCTGGCATAAATGGAGTCATTCAGGGTTTCCACCTGGGAGGCATAACTGCGAACCTCTTTTTTGGAATTATTTATTTCCTGCTGCTTTTGTTTAAGCTTGTTCCTGGTGTCCTGAAGGGTCTGCTCCAGGCTGGCGCCTCCGGCAACCCCCGTCCAAAGGGCCGTCACTGCGAATACCCCGGTTAAAAGCAAGGCAATTTTCCTGCGAAAACCGCTGTCGTTCAAGGGTAACCCCTCCGTATCTACTTATGGTACATTCCCTCCCCCGCATGTTTCACAGGAAGGAATTCCGGTAACACCATATCACACCTGAATATATTTCCTCACGGAAAACGCGCTTCCCAGCGCCCCCACAACAATTCCAATACCCATCAGCCCGCCGGTCACGGTCAACAATATCTGGCGGTCGGTTACCAGGGTTACGAAGGGAAGGACTTCATCCAGCCGGTTGACCAGCGACACATACCCCAGGTAAACCACTGAGGACGCTATGGCGGCCCCAACAAAGCCCAGAATCATCCCCTCCAGCAGAAAGGGAAAGCGCACGAACCAGTTGGTGGCCCCCAGGAATTTCATAATGCCGATTTCCCTGCGCCGGGCGAAAAGGGAAAGGCGAATGGTGGTGGATATCAGCAGCAGCGCCGCCACGCCCAAAATCACCATCAAGCCGCCACCGGCCAGGCGGACCCATTTAATCACCGCCAGCAGTTTCTCCACTATGCCCCGGCCGTAATTAACCTGGTCAACTTTTTCCAGCTTTTCCATTTGCGAAGCCAGGGCAGGGACGTCATTGGCCTTTTCGGCCTTGATTTTAAAGGCGTCGGGCAGGGGGTTGTCCTCTTCCAGCCCCTCCAGTATATCCTTGCGGTCCCCCAGATTTTCCCTCATTTCCTCCAGGGCCTCGTCCCTGGAGACAAATTCCACCGTGGCCACCCCGGGGGTTTTTTTCAATTCCTTTTCCATATCCCTGATTTCTTCCCTGGTGGCTCCATTTTCCAGAAAAACCCTTATTTCAACCCCTGATTCCAGGCTTTTGGTAAAAGCCTGGGCATTCATCACCAGCAGCACGGATATGCCCAATATCAACAAGGAAATTGTAACAGTCCCCACCGAGGCCAGGGAGAGCCAGCCGTTGCGGAAAATGGATAAAAAAGCCTCCCGCCAGTAATACCCCAGTGTGTTAAGACTCATTGCTGTAGACCCCGCCTTCCTCGTCCCGGGTAATCCGCCCCGCTGTCATGGAGAGAACCCTTTTTTTCATGGTATCAACAATTTCCCTGGCGTGGGTGGCCATCACTATGGTGGTTCCCTTGCTGTTTATTTCATTGAAAAGATTCATCAGCTCCCAGGAAGTGTCAGGGTCAAGATTGCCCGTGGGCTCGTCGGCAATAATCATCACGGGATTGTTTACTATGGCCCTGGCTATGCACACCCTCTGCTGCTCCCCGCCGGAAAGCTGGGCCGGCATCATCCCGGTCTTCTCCTCCAGACCCACCTGGGCCAGCACCTCGGGAACCCTGTTTCTGATGGCCCGTTTGCCCGCCCCCACCACCTGCATGGCAAAGGCCACGTTCTCATAAGCCGTTTTTTGGGGCAGCAGCCGGAAGTCCTGAAAAACCATGCCTATTTTCCTGCGCAAATGCGGTATTTCCCGCCCCTTTAACCTGGCTATGTTTTTGCCGCTAAAAAGGGCCTGTCCCCGGGAGGGCAGTTCTTCCCGGAAAACTATTTTAATCAGGCTGGATTTTCCAGCCCCGCTGGGTCCCACCAGAAATACAAATTCCCCTTTACGCACATGCAGGGTTACATCGTTTAAAGCCTTAACCCCGTTGCTGTATATTTTTGAAACATTATAAAGTTGGATCATTTTACACCTCTTGTTATGCCTGCTTTACTCCGCACTCCGAAGCATTTCGACATTTACGGCAAAAAGTCCTTTCCAAAAAGTTAATAGAAAAGGGAATTTAACCTAAATTGACGAACTAAAAATTAATACAAAAAGAAAATCGAAGCTGGAACTTTTTGGGGGTTACCATCGTCAATAATTAAATAGAAACATAAGGAGGGTGTTAATTGATTAAAAAATATATTACCGCCGGGATTTCCGCTGCGTTTGCGGTATCCGTGATTATGACCCCGCTGAGTGCCGGGGCCGCCGTTACACCGGGCAAAACATACAATGACACCACGGGGCACTGGGCCCTGCAGGTGGTGGAAAAGGCTTCAGCCATAGGGTTGATGTCGGGGTATCCGGGGGGTTACTTCAAACCGGAAGGCCAGATGAGCCGCCTGGAAGCCATTTCAGTGATCATCAGGGCCATGGGCCTGGAAGACCAGGCGCTGCAAACAAAAGCCCAGGGCAGCGGAATTACCATGCCCCCGGGGATGACCTGGGGCGAGGGCTATCTGGTGCTGGCCGCCCAGAAAGGACTTTTAAGCAAGGAGTACGTGCCTTCGCTGAAATACCGGGATGCCATCACCCGGGCGGAAGTGGCCACCCTGGTGGCGGTGGCCCTGAATATTAAAGGCGACCCCGCAAAATTAACCTATTCGGACAACAATTCCATACTGGAGCTGTATAAACCTTACGTGGCGGCCGTAACGGAAAAAAATATAATGACCGGTCTGGGCGGCAACCAGTTCGGCCCCAACCAGGTTATGAAGAGGGGGCAGATGGCGGCCCTGATGGCCAAGCTGGCCCAGGACGGCTGGTTTAAATTTGGAGCCGACCGGCTGATTGGCGGGACAGTGGTAAGCTTCGACGCCGCCACCGGACTGCTGGTGTTCAAAAAAGCCGACGGCACCGTATTGCAAAAAACTCTCTCCGAAAAGCCGGCTTTGTTCAAAAATAGCTCCGCCGCCACCCTGGAGGACATAAAATACGGAACCCCCATTGTGGTGGCCCTGAAGGGCAGCGAGGCAATTCAATACCTGGAGGTATCCTCCGCCGCCCCGCCGGCCACCAGCCCGGTATTTGACACAACGGTAACGGGCAGGGTAACATCCACACCCGGGGCGGCCGGCACCAGCATCACCATTGCCGACGGAAAAAACAGCGGCAAAAATTATACACTGGCCCCGAACCTGGTGGTTAAGGACAGCACCGACACCTCCTCCCTTTCGGCGGTAACCGCGGGCAAGTACATAACAGCCCAGATAAATAGCAGCCAGGTATCGTACATCCAGATACTGCCCACGGTTTCCAACCAGGGAACCGTGCAGACAATAAGCTCCGGCTCATTGAAAATTTCCACCGGCAGCGGCAGCTACACCTACACCCTGAAGAGCGGCGAAACCATTGTCAGCGGGGCCGCTCCGAAGACCGGCGACACGGTAAAGGTAATATCATACCAGGGCAAGGCGCTGGAAATAATTATCAATTCATCGGCGGCCAGAGTGGAAGGCGTTATAACGGAACTGGACACCGACTCCTCCCCGGGAATCACCCTGGAGGATGAGGACGGCGGCGAGAAAACCTTTGATATTACCGACGATACGGCAATGACCAGGGATGGCGACGATATCGATCTGGAAGATATAATGATCGGAGCCGAAGCCAGAATCAGATATATTGCTAAGGAAGCCATTGAAATTGAAATAACCGAGGACGAGAACATCACGGTTGAAGGCGAAGTGGTAAAAGTCGATGAATCCAACGAGAGGATAACCATCGAGCAGGACAGCGGAAACCAATTCCGCCTGGATGTGGACAGAAACTGCTCCTATAGAAACAGCGCCAACTCCACCAGCGTCAGTGATTTGGGAGATATAAGAAAGGGCTGGACCGTGGAAATCACCCTGGATGACTCCGAGGCCACCAGGATCAAAGTGGTGGACGACGACGGAAATTCCGACGACGAAGTAGAAGGTACCGTAACCAACCTTAAGCTGGGCTCCAGCACAAAGATCACCGTTAAAGTCAACGGCAGCACTAAAACCTATAAAATTACCGATGACACAGACATTACAAAAGATGGGGACGACATAGACGAAGACGAAATAATGATCGGTGCTGAAGTGAGGATTGAACTGGACGACGATGAGGCCACAGAAATTGAAGTTACCAACGACACCGACGACATTACCGTGGAAGGAACAATATACAGCATAGATGAGAATAATGACCGCATCACCATTAAACAGTCCAACGGCGCAAAATTCAGACTGGATGTCGACAGAAAATGCAGCTTTAAAGATACGGTGGACACCAAAAACAAGCTGGATGAACTGGATGATCTGGAGACCGGCTGGGAGGTGAAGCTTACTCTGGAAGACGGGGAAATAACCACATTGAAAGTTACCGATAAATAGCCCCGTGCCATAACCAAAGCCCCCCCCCCGGTAACAAGGGGCTGTTGCAAATTGCATTTGGAAACAAATAGGCGCCTGGGAACTCAAAAAATTTAAGGGTTCTCGGACGCCTTTTTTACCTGAAACTTATTTTTTTACATTTGTCAAACAACCTGGTGCTCAACCTGGAAGCTTTCAGTTACTATTTCTTCAACTTTAACACCGCTTTAACCGCGCCGGCAATTCCCGCCGGGGTCAGGTTAAACTTCTCCAGCAGCGCCTTGGGGTCTCCGGATTCCCCGAACACATCCGGCAGGCCTACCCGCTTAATGGGGACGGGACAATTCTCACCCAGCACCTCGGCTACAGCCCCGCCCAGGCCGCCTATAATGCTGTGCTCCTCGGCGGTTACCACCGCCCCGGTTTCCTTTGCCGCCTTAACCAGAGCCTCAACGTCAATAGGCTTGATGGTGTGGACGTTCAGCACCCTGGCGTTTATGCCTTCCGCGGCCAGGTTTTGCGCCGCCTCCAACGCCGCGGCCACCATTATTCCGGCAGCCACCACGGTAACATCGCCGCCATCCCGCATCTGCACCGCCCGGCCGGGTTCAAACACAAAATCCTCCCCGTGCAGGTCCGGCACCCCGGAGCGGCCCAGGCGAATATACACGGGGCCGTTTATTTTTACCGCGGCCCTTACCGCGCCGGCTGTTTCCGCCGCATCGGCGGGCACGAACAAGGTCATGTTGGGAAGGCTGCGCATTATGGCGATATCCTCCACGGACTGGTGGGAACCTCCGTCCTCCCCCACGGTGACCCCGGCGTGAGTGGCGGCAATTTTAACATTAAGTTTTGTGTAGGCAATTGAATTTCTTATTTGCTCGAAGGCCCTTCCCGCCGCGAAAACGGCAAAGGAACTGGCGAAGGGTATTTTCCCCGCCGCGGCCAGGCCTGCGGCGGTGCCCATCATATTCTGCTCGGCCACACCCATGTTGAACAGCCTCTCCGGAAAAACCTTCCCGAAGTCCGCGGTTTTAGTGGACTTGGTGAGGTCGGCGTCCAGCGCCACTATCCGGCTGTCTTCCCTGCCAATTTCCGCCAGGGCTTTTCCATAAGCCTCCCTGGTAGCTATTAATTTTCCCATGTATATTACGAGTCAAGCAACGATCCTCAAGTCAGGGGTGAGTCACAGGAACCGTCCCCTTGACTCACTCCTGACCCTTTGACTTAACCCCGGAACCGTTACCTGACTCAACACCTGCCTTTCTTCATCAATTTAATAAAGACTATGCCAATTCCTCCAGCGCCCTTTTCAGTTCCTCGGGCTTGGGGGCAACCCCGTGCCAGCCGGCCTGGTTTTCCATGAAGGACACACCTTTGCCCTTTACGGTTTCCGCTATGATCATCTGCGGCTTGCCTTTTACCTCCCCGGCCTTTGCCACCGCGGCCAGTATCTCTTTGATGCTGTGACCGTTGATTACCTGTACGTCCCAGCCGAAGGCCCGCCATTTGTCCGGCAGCGGTTCGGGACACATAACGTCCTCAATACACCCGTCAATCTGCAGGCGGTTGTGATCCAGAAAAGCCGTTACATTGTCCAGCTTGTAGTGGGCCGCGGCCATGGCCGCCTCCCAGACTTGTCCCTCCTGGGATTCCCCGTCCCCAAGCAAAACATACAGCCTGTAATCCCTGCCGTCCAGCCTGGCCGCCAGGGCCATGCCGTTGGCAGCCGAGAGCCCCTGTCCCAGTGACCCGGTGGACATTTCCACCCCGGGAAGTTTCTTCATGTCGGGGTGCCCCTGCAACGGGCTGCCAAGCTTGCGCAGGGAGAGCAAATCCTCCTCGGGGAAATAGCCCCTCCCGGCCAGTGCGGCATACAGCACCGGCGCCGCGTGCCCCTTGGAAAGCACGAAACGGTCCCGGTCCGGCCAGCCGGGCTTTGCCGGATCTATGCGCATTACATTGTAATACAGGGCGGTAACTATGTCCGCCGCGGAGAGGGAACCCCCGGGGTGCCCGGAGCCAGCCGCCGCCACCATCTCAACAATCTTCCTTCTGATGTGCTTCGCTTTTGATTCCAGTTCCTCCACAGTGTAGGGTTGCATTTTACTTCCTCCCAGTTTTTATTTATTAATTTACAGCTTTTTCAATGTGTTTTTCAACACTCTCCTAGCGCGGCGTTTTAACCAGGGGCTTAAAACCCTCCCCCAGCACCTGGTGCACGTCGGCCAATATGACAAAAGCCTTGGGGTCCAGCCGGTAAACCAGATCTTTCAGCAATGTAACCTGGGACCGGTTGACCACCACAAGCAAAACATCCTTTTCGTCGCCGGTATACATCCCTCGCCCCTTTAGGGCCGTGGCGCCCCGGTCCAGCTGTTGCAGCACCGACTGGCCTATGGCGTCGGATCTGTCGGAAATGATAAAAAAGGCCTTGGCGTAGCTCATACCCTCCTGCACCAGGTCAATTAGCCAGGACGTTACAAAAATGGTTATCAGGGCATACATGGCCAGCTCCCAGGAATTGAAAGCAATCCCCGCGGCCAGCACCACCATGGCGTCCACCATGAATAACAACTGTCCCACATTGGCGCCGGTATATGTGCGCAAAATGGCCGCCGCAAGATCCGTCCCCCCGGTTGTTCCCCGGAAACGAAAGGTGAGTCCCAGTCCAAGACCTGTCAGCACCCCGCCGAAAACGCTGGCCAGCATCGGCTCCCTGGTGAGAACAGGCAGGTGGGAAGAAAGAATATCCACCAGGATGGACAGGCTGATGGTACCGTACAGGGAGCGAAAACCGAACTTAAGTCCCAGCCTGTATATACCCATTAAAAAAAGCGGTACGTTCAGCGCCAGCATGGTCATACCCACCGGCGCCCCGGCCACGTAATGGAGCACCGTGGCGATGCCGCTTACCCCGCCGGCGGCAATTTTATTGGGAATTAAAAACATGTCCAATCCCAGGGCGGTAAGGATGACCCCCGCGCTGACCCCGATAAACTCAAAAACAATGCCCAGCATATTATTCCATACCCCATGTTTTTTCAACTATATAATAACCAGGGCGGAGAAAAATATGAAAAAGTTGGCACAACATTTAAATATTCTGTATTCAGCAAAATTATCCTCTAATTTTGTCGGTAATTACCTTTGGCATTTTGCCTGACGATATTCCTTAAAAGGCGAAAAAAACAGGCTGCTTTTACCTATAAAAAGCCGCCTGTTCCTTTTTTACCCGGTCAGCAGTCTGTAAGACCCCGTCCGGCTTACTTATATTTACCCCTGGCTGTTTCCCTGAGATAGGCCGAGATGAACTGGTCGATGTCCCCGTCCATTACCCCGTTTACATTTCCCATTTCCACCCCGGTGCGATGGTCCTTCACCAGGCTATAGGGGTGAAAAACATAAGATCGTATCTGGCTGCCCCAGGCGATATCCATCTGCTCCCCCCGCATGGCAGCCAACTCCTCTTCTTTTTTCTTCATTTCCCGATCCAGCAGCCTGGCCTTTAACAGTTTCATAGCCGTATTCCTGTTCGATATTTGGGACCGTTCACTCTGGCACTGAACCACTATTCCCGTGGGCAGGTGGGTAATGCGAACGGCGGAGTCGGTTTTGTTGACATGTTGACCGCCTGCCCCGCCGGAGCGATAGGTGTCAATTTTTAGATCTTCCGGATCGATATCCACGTCAATATTGTCCTGCACCTCGGGCAGCACATCCACCGAGGCAAAGGAGGTGTGCCTTCTGCCGGCGGCGTCGAAGGGGGATATCCGCACCAGCCTGTGCACCCCCTTTTCCGGGCGCAGGTAACCAAAGGCATTAGGCCCGCTGACAATCAGTGTGGCGCTTTTAACACCGGCCTCGTCCCCGGGCAGCAAATCCGCCATGGTCGTTTTGTAGCCATGGTCCTCCGCCCACCGGGTATACATCCTGAGCAGCATTTCCACCCAATCCTGGGCTTCGGTGCCCCCCGCCCCGGCATGCAGTGCAAGAATGGCGTTGCCCCGGTCATAGGGCCCGCTGAGCAGCACCTGCAATTCCATATCTTCCAGCCGTTTTTTGAATTCCCGAATGTCTTTAAGCAAGTCCTCGGCCAGGGATTGGTCGTCCTCCTCCTCCCCCAATTCCAGCATAACCTGTAAATCTTCAAAGGCGGCATATAAGGAGGTGAAGGAGGCCACCCTTTCTTTAAGGGCCGACAAACTCTGGGTGACCTGCTGCGATTTTTCCTGGTCATCCCAAAATACCGGAGCCATCATGGCTTGCTCAAGGTTTTTTATTTCATCTTCCTTTTTAGCGATGTCAAAGAGAAACCCTCAAATCTTCAACTCTTTTACCCAGGGTTTCAATTTCCTTGTCCAGTTCGGCAAACATTTAAATCACTCCTAACAAGGTATGGGGACTCATCTTCTCTGATTATTTTTACTCTTTACCTTTTAACAAGTCAAGATGGGAAAGTTAAATCCTTTATAATTAATATTCGTGAAGGAATGTCCCCAATTTATGCAAATTAATTACTGGGGGGTGCCGCAGCACTTTTTGTACTTCTTTCCGCTGCCGCAGGGGCAGGGGTCGTTACGGCCCACCTTGCTTTCGTTCTTTACCGGCTTTTTCGGGCCTTCCTCGGCGTAACGGTTTTCCACCGTTTTGCGCTGCTGGGCCGGCTTGGCCTCCCGCACCAGATTAACCCGGAAAAGATAACGCACCGTGTCTTCCTGAATGGTGGAAATCATATTCTGAAACATCTCATAGCTCTCGAATTTATACTCGATAAGCGGATCCTTCTGTCCGTAAGCCCTTAAGCCTATGCCTTCCCGGAGCTGATCCATGGTGTCCAGGTGATCCATCCACTTCTCGTCCACGATCCGGAGCATCAGTACCCGCTCCAGCTCCCGCATGTTTTCCGGCCCCAGTTCTTCCTCCCTGGCGTCGTATGCGGCCAGGGAGGCATTGGTTAATAATTCCTTTATATCGTCCCGGCCGGTTTCCTCCAGTTCGGAGGCCTGCAATTGGTGATTCGGCAGAAAAATCTGTTCGGCGTGATTCAACAGCCCTTCCAGGTCCCATTCCTCCTGGTGAACCCCGTCCGGACAGTAGGTGTCCACAGACCGGGATACCGAATCCTCGATCATTTGCCTGATTACATCTTTTAGATTCTCCCCGGTCAGCACCTGGCGGCGCTGGCGGTAAATCAGCTCCCGCTGCTGGTTCATCACGTCGTCATATTGAAGCACGTGTTTACGGATGTCAAAGTTGCGGTTTTCCACCCTTTTCTGGGCTGTTTCAATGGATTTGCTGATAAGGCCGTGCTCAATGGGCATGTCTTCCTCTATGCCCAGTCTCTCCATCAGCCCGGCGATATTGTCCGAGCCGAAGAGTCTCATCAGATCATCCTCCAGGGAGCTGTAAAACTGGCTGGAGCCCGGGTCACCCTGACGTCCCGAGCGGCCCCGCAGCTGGTTGTCTATGCGCCTGCTCTCGTGGCGCTCGGTGCCTATTATATGCAGGCCTCCCTGCCCGCCCACATTATTGCGTTCCTCTCCGGTGGCATTTCTGTATTTTTCCAGAAGAGACCGCTCCGTCGCTTCCAGCTCCGTATCCCCGGCCGCTTCTAAATCCAGTTTGCGCAGCTCCGCCTGGGAAAGGAATTCGGGATTGCCTCCCAGCAGTATGTCGGTACCCCGGCCGGCCATGTTGGTGGCGATGGTGACCGCCCCCAAACGCCCCGCCTGGGCGATAATCTCGGCTTCCTTGTCATGATACTTGGCGTTGAGCACCTGATGGGAAATGCCCTGGCGCTTCAACATGGAACTGAGCACTTCCGATTTCTCGATGGAAATGGTGCCCACCAGAACCGGCTGCCCGGTGGCGTGACGCTGCTGGATCTCATCCACCACGGCCCGGAATTTGGCAGCCTCGGTTTTGTAGACCACGTCGGGCATATCCTTGCGGACCATGGGTTTATGGGTGGGAATGACCACCACGTCAAGGTTGTATATTTTCCTGAATTCGTCTTCCTCCGTCGCCGCCGTGCCGGTCATGCCGGCCAGCTTTTCGTACATACGGAAATAATTCTGGAAGGTAATGGTGGCCAGGGTCTGGGACTCTCTTTCAATGCGCACCCCTTCCTTGGCCTCAATGGACTGATGCAGGCCGTCGCTGTACCGCCGTCCGAACATCAGCCTGCCGGTGAATTCGTCGACTATTATTACCTGGCCGTCCTTTACAACATAATCCCGGTCCCTTTTCATAAGGGCATGGGCTTTAAGGGCCTGGTTCATGTGGTGGGTCAGCTCTATGTTGGTGTCGTCATAGAGGTTTTCAACCCCCAGCATTTTTTCCACCTTGGCCACGCCCTCCTCGGTAATGGCCACAGTGTGAGCCTTTTCATCCACCGTATAGTCCACTTCCCCGGACAACCTTGGGATGACCTTGGCAAAGGTATAGTACAAATCCGTGGCTTTGTCCGCCTGCCCGGAAATAATAAGCGGCGTCCTGGCCTCGTCCACCAGAATGCTGTCCACCTCGTCCACGATGGCGTAATGCAGCTCCCGCTGCACCAGCTGGTCCGGATGGGTGGCCATATTGTCCCGGAGGTAGTCGAAACCAAATTCGTTGTTGGTGCCGTAAGTAACGTCGCTCCAGTAAGAGTTGCGCCTCTCATCCCACTCCAGGCCATGGACGATGAGTCCCACCGACAGTCCCAGAAATCTGTATATCTGACCCATCCAGTCGCTGTCCCGGCGGGCCAGATAGTCGTTTACCGTAATGACGTGCACTCCCCGGCCGGTGAGCGCGTTAAGATAAACCGGAAGGGTAGCCACCAGGGTCTTACCTTCACCGGTTTTCATCTCGGCGATACGTCCCTGGTGCAGCACAATACCTCCCATCAGCTGCACATCGAAATGGCGCATGCCCAGCACTCTTTTGCTGGCCTCCCGGACCACCGCGAAGGCCTCCGGCAATATATCGTCGGTGCCGGCTCCATTATCAAGCTTATCCTTTAAATATGCGGTTTTTGCCCGCAGGTCGGCATCGGACAGCGGCGTCACGGAACTCTCCAGTCCGTTGATTTCGTCCACCACCCGTTGCATCTTCTTCACTATCCGAGCATTATCATCCAGCAGGTTGCGCAGAAAACCAAGCAATTCCATCACCTCCAAGTATATAAGGAAAGGGGGCGTATCTTCCCGGCTGCCTGAAGTTCATCAATCCCGTACAATTCCGGGAAGGTATGTCCACCCAATAATATCATTCATAATAATGAAAAGGGGGCCTCGCTCCCCCTGTATCCTAAAAAATTACATCAAAATTGTAACACTAAGCCCCGAATGTTGCAAGAGGCACAATTAAAGGCCCCCGAAACCGCAGCAGCGGTCCGGGGGCCGCACCCCTTCATTCGCTAAAATGTCGGCTCAATCAATCCGTAATTTCCGTCTTTACGTTTATATACCACATTAACCTGTTCGGTATCGGCATTTGAAAACACAAAGAAGCTATGGCCCAGCAGGTTCATCTGCAGCACCGCCTCCTCCACGGCCATGGGTTTGAAAGCAAACTTTTTGGTCCGCACCACTTCCGGACCGTCGCTATCGTCACCTGCCAATACAGGGGGCCTGTGCTCTCCGGTGGGTTTGCCAACCCGCCTTAGTATGCGGCCCTTGTACCTTTCCACCTGTTTTTCCAGTTTTTCTACAACCTGGTCAATGGATGCGTACATATCGCCTGTGGATTCCTCGCCCCTTAGAATCATGCCATTAATGGGAATGGTAACTTCGATGCGGTGGGTTTCCTTTTCCACACTCATGGTTACCTGCGCCTCGCCAAGATTTTCCATGTACTTGTCCAACTTACCCAGACGCTTTTCCACATAATCTTTTAGAGCGACGGTAACCTCCATGTTTCTCCCCCGTACCTGTACCTTCATGGGGCAACAACTCCTTTCGGGTCCTAGTATATATACCACTACATCCTCCGGGCTGGAGGAAAGGCAATCAGAATATAACCAATAGTATGTGAAAAAAATTCAAAGTGCATAACACAAGGGAAGTATGCCTCTTACCTTAATAAAAAACCCCAGCCTTTTTACAGACTGGGGTTGATTGGCCTTATAACTTTGTCACATTGGAAGCCTGAGGACCTCTGGCACCATCGACTATATCGAATTCAACCCTCTGTCCTTCATTTAAGGTTTTAAAGCCGTCATCCTGGATAGCAGAGAAGTGCACGAATACGTCCCCGCCGTCCTCCCTTTCAATAAATCCATAACCCTTTTCAGCACTAAACCATTTTACCTTGCCTTGCATTAACTACATTCCTCCTAATCTTTATCCCGGCTTATGAAGCCGTACACGTATGGTAGCACAATAAAATTAACGTGTCAAGTCTTTCCATGAATACCTGTACATAGTCAATACGACAGCATATAACGGTAATCCGGCATGTCGAAAAATACCTGTTGAAACCCCGCTTGTGGAGCAATTTGCTGTGGGTAATGTGGATAAGTCTGTTAATAACCGCCCCCGCAAGGTTTCATTTTGTGGGTAATCAAATTGAATGTAAAATTTTTGTCACAAATATGATAAAGTTGTGTGAAATTGTGAAAAATCAAACCAGGGTCCTGCCCGCCGCGGCTGCCAGACCCAGCACCAGTGAAGCGCCGCCTTGGGACAAAGCCGCGGCCACAGCTTCCATGGTGGCCGCCGTTGTCACAACGTCATCCACCAGCAGGATAACCTTGCCCCTTACCCCGGTTTTATCCGTGACCTCAAAGGTGCCCCTGAGGTTGTTTAACCTCTGCGCCCTGTCTAGCCCGGTCTGGGCCGGTGTTTCCCTTATCTTTTGAACCGGACGGATAATTGGCAGCCCAAGGCCGCAAGCAACTTCCCCGGCCAGCAGTTCCGCCTGGTTAAAGCCCCTGTCCCGCTGGCGACCCGGCCACATGGGCACGGGAACCACGGCGCCGGCCCGGTTGTACCGGGAGTCATTACCGGCGGCGGCAATCATGTAAAGGGCCAGGTTCCGGGCCAGCCACCTTTTATTTTGATATTTTATTTTACGTACCGCTTCCTTTATGATCCCCTCGTATGGCCCCGCCGCCCTTACCAGCTTAAAGGGCCTGGAGGACTCCCGGCAGTCCCTGCAAAGGGTGTCTCCCCCGCCGTTAAAAAACCTGCCGCAGATTAAACAGTGAGGTTCCTTCAAATAGGACCTCATCCGCCGGTGACAGGCCCCGCACACCTTCCCTTCCGGACTGCGGCAGCCGCAAAAGGGGCATACCTCCCGGGGAGGAAAAATCAAATCAAGTAAGTCCAGCGCCAGTCTTTTTAACAGCACTTTCAAGCCACCACCTTTGGCAGCAGGCCTGCCCGGCCAAATATCCGGGGATCGGACTAAAACCGTTTAGCTTGAGAGATGAGAGCCGGAAGTAAGAAATGAGAAGTGGGGATACAGAGATACTCACTTCCAACCTCTCACCTTCCGATTTTACAGCTGGGAGGCGCACACTACCCTGTCCTTGCCCGTGCGTTTGGCCCTGTGAAGGCTTTTTTCACATAATTCCAGCAGTTTATCGGTGTTGTCTCCGTCCCCGGGGAAAACCGCCACCCCGCAGCTTATCCGTATATTCCCAGGCAAACCCTCCGGGAGACGGCTTTCGCCCACCGCCTGCCTGATATCCTCCGCCAGGACAAAGGCCTCTTCCTCATTCATTCCGGGCAGCAGCAGAATAAATTGGTCGCCGCCATAACGGCCCGCCTGGCTTCCCTCCGGTTTCATTTCGTGAATGACGCGGGCGACTTTCTGCAGCACCCAGTCCCCGGCCCTGTAGCCGTAGCGTCTGTTCAGCTGATCCATGTAATCCACACCGGTAATAACCAGCGCCCCGGTTTCCGGTTTGCCGGGCTCATCCCCGAAATAATCCAGACACAGTTGATAAAAACAACCGCGGTTGTATAAACCGGTCTGGGTGTCTATTTTTTCAAGATAATCGATCCTTCTCTCCAGCAGGCTGTTATTGAGGGCAACGGAGAGAACCCCCACAATTACCGCCAGGGTTTGGAGATGATGCTCCCCGTAGGCCATGGGCCTTTTTTCCCCCAGAACCAGCAGCCCAACCACGCTCCCTTCGGCCGTCAGCGGCACCAGAACCATTGAGCGGTACACCTGGGGCATCCCGGGGTCTCCCTTAACCCTGAAATCCGCCCTTGAATCGTATATTATTTCCGGCTCCCTGTTGGTCACCACGAAACCGAAAAAGCTTTCGCCGGCATATACCACGGTTTTTTTCATTTGCTTGGAGAACTGGCCGTAAACGGCCTCCGCCTTGTATACTCCGGGATTATCCGACTGCAGATAGACCACCCCGCAGTGAAAGGACATCGCCCTTCTGGCCTCCTGCAAAAGCAGCCCGGGTATTTCCTTCGCCACCAGCTTGCCGCCGAGCCTCCTGGATATTTCATACATGGCCCGCAATTCCCGGTTTGCCAGCTCCACATGGACATACATGCGCAGCACAAACTGCACCACCAACAGCGGTACAAAGAGCAGCACCGCGGTGGCCATTCCCATCCGGAAATACAGCAAAGCCATAATTATCCCGAAGGGCGCGGTTATTAAATAAGTAAGCCCGTCCCAGCGAAGGGCGTCCTGCCACGGCATGGCCCTCTGCCTGGGCTTCCGGGGGTATGCGTATATATAAACCAGCCCGTGATTGATGACAAAATAAAAAAGCACAAAGGCTGCCATCCCGGCGCCGTACGTCAAATCAAGGCGCTCCTGGGACGAAGCCTGGAGTTTAACCAGGGGCAGGAGGGAGCAAAGGTAGGACGCTCCCATTACCGCCAGCACCTGCTGAGAAGAATTGAACAGGGTGGTGGGCAGCGGATCACCCCGGTTGGCCACCCCCCTGGCAATCAGGTAAGCCAGGGCGCCGATCCAGGCGCAGGTCTCCGGCCCGTAAATAAGCATACAGGCCATCACAATGGAAAATCCCCCGGAAAGCCTTCCCAGGGGAAAGGAGACCACCAGCCATTCGGACAAAATACCCAGCCCGATCATCAGCAGATATTCTGTGATTTTATCCAGGTCAACCGCGGAAAAATAGTAAAAAAGCAACCAATAGCCGGATAATATTACCAGCCAGACATACAATATATGCAAAAAACCCCGTCCGGATTTCATAAAGACTTAAACCTCCCCCAGCCTTAATTTTCGACAAGGGGAGGTTTTTTCCTTTTCAGCATAATTTTCCAGCCAGAGCAAGATTAATTAACTGTTTATTGGAAAACCCCCTGAGATCATAAACAGTCTGGCTACAATCCCGGACGGTTTGCCAGCGCCCGTGGCTATCCACCGGAGGCCCCACACCGCTGCCCGGCGCCGTCAGAGTAATATTTTCCCTGTAACGGCGGTATGTATCAATAATCCTGCCGGTCCGGTCCGGGGAATCGTCCTGCACCTGGAACCGGTAACAGGTGCGGTTTATCCCCGGACAGCGGTAAAGGCTGCGGAGCAAAAATTCCACCGAGCCGTCGTGGCTCCCTAAAATAATTAATACTTTTCTTTTTTCCGGGCAGGCTTCTTCCCGGAAAATACCGGTCACCACCCACAGGAACCAGGTTCCCAGCAAAAGATAAAGCACAGCCAGCATAAAGCAACACCCCCGGTTGCTACCATTGTATGTTTGAAGCAAACCGGAGGTGATTTTTGTTCCGCATCACCTGGCCAGTAATTTTCTTACAGGCGGTGATTCCATATTTTCAATAATTTAGAAATTATTTATGGAATATATGATTCTAAACAATCCCCTCTTACACACCGGATTGTTTTTTTAACAAATCGGCCTTATCCGTTCTTTCCCAGGGCAGGTCCACATCGGTGCGGCCGAAATGGCCGTAGGCGGCGGTGCGTTTATAAATGGGCCGGCGCAAATCCAGCATTTTTATGATGCCGGCGGGCCTTAAATCAAAATTATTGTTAATTAGCCCGACTATCTCTTCCTCCGGCAGTTTTCCGGTGCCGAAGGTCTCCGCCATTACCGACACAGGGCTGGCCACCCCGATGGCGTAGGCCAGCTGGACCTCGCAGCGGTCCGCCAGTCCGGCGGCCACAATATTTTTAGCCACATAACGGGCGGCATAGCTGGCGGAACGGTCCACCTTGGTGGGATCCTTGCCGGAAAATGCCCCGCCGCCGTGACGGGCCATGCCTCCATAGGTGTCTACAATTATTTTGCGCCCGGTGAGCCCCGTATCCCCCTGGGGTCCCCCTATAACAAACCGGCCGGTGGGATTGATGAAAAAGCGGGTGGTGGAATCAAGCAATTCCCTGGGAGCCACCGGTTTTATAACCTTTTCGATGATATCCTCCCGGATGGTTTTTAAATCCACCCTGGAGGAATGCTGGGAGGAAACCACTATTGTGTCCAGCCTCACGGGCCTGTGATCTTCGTACTCCACGGTAACCTGAACCTTGCCGTCCGGCCTTAAGTAGGGCAACTCCCTGGTTTTCCTGACCACGGAAAGCCGGCGCGCCAGCCTGTGGGCCAGGGCTATGGGCAGCGGCATCAGCTCCCTGGTATCGTTGGTGGCATAACCGAACATCATTCCCTGGTCCCCGGCGCCGATGGCCTCTATCTCCTCATCGGTCATCCGGCCCTCTTTGGCCTCCAGCGCTTTATCCACGCCCATGGCGATATCCGGGGACTGCTCGTCAATGGATGTCATTACCGCGCAGGTATCGCAGTCAAAGCCGTATTTGGCCCTGGTGTAACCAATTTCTCTAACCGTCTCCCGGACCACCCGGGGTATGTCAACATAACACTGGGTGGTAATTTCCCCCGCCACCAGCACAAGGCCGGTGGTAACCAGCGTCTCGCAGGCAACCCTGGCATTGGGGTCCTGTCCAATTATCTCATCCAGAATGGAATCGGAAATCTGGTCAGCTATTTTATCGGGGTGCCCCTCCGTCACCGACTCCGAAGTAAACAACCTCCTGGCCATAAAATCCCTCCTTCAATTAAGAAATGGGCCCACACCTTACAGCAAACTTTTACCATAATAATACCCACAAAGGAAAGTCCCCAATTTATGAAAGGGGACTCAATTTCAGGAAAGGTATGTTCCCAATTTAAACAGCCCCTCCCGGGTCTTGCCCGGCATGGGACAAATTCTGGTTTGAATGCCAAAAATATTCTAGCAAATAGGCCTTCTTCTGTCAAATATCATATACCGGCAATGGGATTAAGCCGGGGGCTTTACGGCCCGCCCTGGTAATTTAAATTGTGGAATGTGTCCAGTTCCACCAAAACGGCGTCAACGCCTATTTTTTTAATCTTTTCCCAGGGCACCACCACATCCCTGCCGGCGCTGAGCACCCCGTATTTTTTGGGTCCCTGCAGCACGAAGGCTTTTATGGTGCCTGTGGACGGATCAATGTGCATGTCTTTTATGGCGCCAAGTTTGGCGCCGTCCGTAAGGTTGATTATATCCCTGCGGGTCAGGTCGGTAACTTTCATCATATTCGACTCACCCCTTCAGGCAACATAATATGCGGGGGGTGGAGTTTTGGTTAACGGTTATAATTGCATATTACTGTCAATAATATTAACCAGTTGTAAATTATTTTCAGGGAGTATGGATACATGGAAGCATCCGAAATTAAAAAAATTTTAAACAACCGGAAAAAAATGTACCAGGAATATCTGGCGGAAATCCGTGAAGAAAACAGGTGTCCCGCCGGGGATGTCAAAAAGCAAACCGTAACCGTCAAAAAATAAGCAAAGCTATTTATTCCACAGTTCCATGGTTTCCCTTAAACCCGCCCTCAGATCATAGCCGGGAATCCATTCCAGAATCCTGCCCGCCAGGGAATTGTCCAGGCGGCTGTCCTTTATATCCCCCGGTCTGGGGGGACGATATTCGGGTTTTACATCCCTGCCCCACAGTTGGGCAATCAGAGCGGATAACCTGTTTACCGTGGCTGCCTGCCCGGTGCTTACGTTCATCACCATGCCCCCGCCCCTTTCCGCGGCGGCCAGATTCGCGGCCACCACATCCTTTACATATATGAAATCCCTGGTCTGCTCGCCATCACCGAATATAACGGGGGCCTCCCCTTTCAAAATCCTGTCCAGGAAAATAGCCACCACGCCCCCCTCGCCGCCGGCGTCCTGCCTGGGCCCATAGACATTGGCGTAGCGCAGCACGGTATAGTCCAGCCCGTACAGCGACCTGTACACGGACAGGTAATGCTCGGCCGTGTATTTTGATATTCCGTAACCGGAAAGAAGAGACACGGGATGGTTCTCATCCACCGGAAGGCGGCGGGGAATGCCGTAAACCGCCGCGGAGGAAGCGTACACCACTTTGGCCGCGCCGCTAAGCCTGGCTGACTCCAAAAGATTTATAATTCCGGTAATATTAATCTGCGCGTCCAGGGCCGGGGATTTAATGGAGCGCTGAACATCAGCCTGGGCCGCCTGGTGGAAAATAACCCCGGGCTTTTCCTTTACCACCGCGTCCGTCACAAATTCCGGGTCCCTTATATCCCCCCGGTAAAAATTAACGGGATGTTTTATATTTCCAAGCCTGCCGGTGCTGAGGTCGTCCAGCACCGAAACCTGGTCACCCCGCAGCGCCAGAGCGTCCACAATATGCGACCCGATAAACCCCGCCCCGCCGGTTACCATTACTCTCACGTCAAATACCCCCGGTCAACATGCGTTAAAATGGCGGGCCGTCACAGCCCGCCTTGTTTTAAAGATTATATAACGCATCCGGCTGCCTGGCAATATTTTCACCAACCAGCTCCCTCAGGTATTCCGCAAATTCCCGGGAAAGGTCCGGGCGGTCCAGGGCGAATTCCACCATGGCTTTAAGATAACCCAGCTTGTCTCCCACATCATAGCGACGCCCGTCAAACAACAGGCCGTACATGGGCTCCTGCCGGCAAAGCACCCTCAGCGCGTCGGTAAGCTGTATCTCCCCCCCGGCGCCTGGCTCAATGTTGGACAGTATATCAAATACCGCCGGGGTTATTATGTACCTGCCCATAATGGCCAGCCTGGAGGGGGCTTCCCCCGGAGCCGGCTTCTCCACCAGATCCCTTATTCTATATACGCCCTTATTAATTTCCTCCGCATCCAAAATACCGTATTTGCTTACATCCTCCGGGGGCACCTCCTGCGCCCCTATTACAGAAGCGCCGGTTTCCCCGTACAGATTAATCAGCTGTTGTAGACAAGGGGTATCGCTTTTTACTATATCGTCTCCCAGTAAAACCGCAAAGGGCTCGTTCCCAACGAATTTCCTGGCGCAGTACACCGCATGACCCAGACCCAGTGGCTCTTTCTGGCGCACGTAACAAATGTCCGCCATTTCTCCGATGCCCATGACCAGGTCCAGCAAATCCTCTTTTCCCTTCCTTTTAAGATGTGCTTCCAAACTGGGGAATTTGTCAAAGTGATCTTCAATAGATTTTTTGTGTCTGCCTGTAACAATAAGTATATCTTCTATACCGGAGGCCACCGCTTCTTCGATTATATACTGTATGGTGGGCTTATCCACAATTGGCAACATTTCCTTGGGCTGGGCCTTGGTGGCGGGCAAAAACCGCACTCCCAATCCCGCAGCAGGTATAACAGCCTTTTTAATCCTCATCAGATCACCTCCTGGTAATATTATATATCGGTTTACATAAATAGTAATTAACATATGGGTATTATTTTTTATCATAACCGCGTCGTAATACTTATCATTCAACAGTATTGGATTCAGTTGGAATAATCAAAACGGTCCGCGTTTTTTAAACCGCCAATAGCAAGCCCCCGGGAAAATGCGGCGCCGGCAGCACCGGATTTTCCCGGGGATAAAGGTAAGGAGTGCACCTCCGGGGACACATCCCTAAAAGGAAAGGGGATATACCTCTAAAAAAGGTAAGGGGACACACCTCTATAAAAAGGTAAGGGGACACACCTCTTTCAGAGGAATGTCCCCAACGTATAATGTCCCCAACATATAATGTCTCCAGCGTATAATATTCCAAGCGTATAATGGAGCCAGCGTATATGTCCTCAAATGTATTCAACCAATACCGGCCGGCAAGTCTGTTTTAGCAACGGCCTGTTAGGAGCGTTCTTGGGCTTTTTTGTTGATTGCGGTCTCTTTAGCCGCCCGGTTTCCCAAAACCCCTATTTTATTGGCCCCAATCAGCACCAGGGCTGAAAGCATCAACAGCAGCACCGCCGCCTGGTCCGTGGAGATAATGTTCAACACCACGGCGCTGACACCCATAACCAGGCTTATTCCGTAAATAACCAGAACCGCCTGGGCGTGAGTGAACCCCAGAGCCATAAGCTGGTGGTGCAGGTGCTCCCGGTCCGGCTGGAAAATGGGCTTGTGTTTTTGATAACGCCTTAATATGGCGCAGATTGTATCCAGCAGGGGTATACCCAGTATCACCAGGGGAAGTATTACGGATACCGCGGTAAAGCTTTTGGTCAAACTCACCACGGAAAAAGCCCCCAGGCTGAAACCCAGCAGCATTGAGCCTGAATCTCCCAGGAAAATGGTGGCCGGATGGTAGTTGTGCTTCAAGAAACCCAGTATGGAAGCTGCCAGAATCAGGGGCAGCAGTATACTCTCGCTTTGGCCGGCAAGCCCCAGCACGCTGAACTGGGTCCAGGCCACGGCCGCCATGGTAAGGGCGGCTATTCCCGACACGCCGGCGGCAAGCCCGTCCAGGCCGTCTATAAGGTTTATGGCGTTGGTCACGGCTATCAGCCAGAAAATTGTAACCGGAACAGCCCAAATGCCGAGATTTATTATATCACCGTTAAAGGGGTTGGTAAAAAAATCCACTTTTATGCCAAAGGGAATAACCGCCGCGGCCGCGACAATCTGTCCCGACAGCTTCACCCAGGGGGAGATGCCTTTTATATCGTCGGCTATACCCAGCAAGATAATTATGGTAATGCCGACAAGCAGGCCCGCCGTGAATTTGTTAAAGGGCTGAACCATCAGCATGGCGGGCACAAAGGCCAGATATACCGCCAGTCCGCCCAGCCGGGGCATCAACTTGCTATGCACCTTGCGCTGGTCGGGATGATCCACGGCACCCCAGTCAAAGGCCTTTTTTCTAACCCAGGGGGTAATTAATAAGGCCACAGCAAAAGCCGCCAGAAGGGACATTATGGGATAAAACAACAAATATCCCCGCTTTCATAAAAAGAAATATTCTAAAATCAAAAGAATAGCAGAAAAATAGACAAGACCTATGTTATTTTACCATTCAATTAATTAGAATTACAAACCTCAAAAAAACATCCTTCGACGGCCATAAAAGGACAATGGGACAAGTTATCGCAAAATATCTGTATAATTCGCAGCATTCCGTGTTATTTGAACATTTATATTCAGCAATAACACCGATTATTTATTTATCCGTAACCGCGAATAAAAGCTCCGCCTCGGCAGCCGCCTGGCCCTCCACGGTGGCAACGGCCTTGCCCCTGCCGATGGGGCCGCGCAGTTTAAGTATTTCCACTTCTATCCGCAGCTGATCTCCGGGCAGCACCTGCCTGCGGAACCTGGCTCCGTCAATTCCGGCCATTAGCCCGATTTTGCCCTCCATTCCCGGTGACGACAGCAGGGCCACCGCCCCCACCTGGGCCATGGCCTCAATTATAAGCACCCCCGGCATCACCGGATAATCCGGAAAATGCCCCTGAAAAAAGGGCTCGTTACCGCTTACGTTTTTAATTCCCACCGCCTTTTTGCCGGGCTCCACTTCCAGCATCCTGTCCACCAGCAGAAAAGGGTAACGGTGCGGCAATATTTTTTGTATCTCTTTAAAATCCAAGTATAAACACCTCCATTATGCCATTGGTAAAATTATAGACGCCGTGGAAACTTTTAATTCTTCCCCGCCCCCTTAAAATCCTCCCTTTTAAATCCTTCCCCGGACACATATCCGTTCACATTGACCGGGAGCAAAAAAAATATTATATTTTAGTTGGGGACATTCCCCGCCCCAAAGCCGGGTTTGCATTAGAGGAATGTCCCCTGACATACGTTGGGGACATTCCTCACCCCAAAAGCCGGGCTTTCATTAGAGGTGTGTCCCCTGACATACGTTGGGGACATTCCTCACCCCAAAAGTCGGGCTTTCATTAGAGGTGTGTCCCCTGACATACG
>NZ_BFAV01000173.1 GCF_002933875.1 Desulfocucumis palustris
CCGTTCAAAAAGCTCCAGATGCAAGGCGCGGCAAGGCCTCAAGCGGAGGCGTACTCATAGTACGTCGAGCATTGAGGCCGCAGCCGCAACGCAGCAAATGGACTTTTTCAACGGCCTCCTAGGACCATTAGAGAACAGG
The DNA here is from genome assembly GCF_002933875.1 of Desulfocucumis palustris. Lineage (GTDB taxonomy): Bacteria > Bacillota > Desulfotomaculia > Desulfotomaculales > Desulfocucumaceae > Desulfocucumis > Desulfocucumis palustris. Next base: position 140 of record NZ_BFAV01000173.1, read on the forward strand.
AGGCTGCACAATGCCCTATTATCCGGTAAAACCCCGGGACCGCCAGGATGAGCGCCGGGAAATGGTGAACAGGCAAATATTGCCCCGGGGCATAAAAGACAAAAACGTGCTGGAAGCCATGCTAACCGTTCCCCGCCATTATTTCCTGCCGGAAAAACTACAGGCCCGCGCCTATGAGGACAGACCGCTGCCCATCGGCCAGGGGCAGACCATCAGTCAGCCTTACATTGTGGCATTTATGGCTGAAGCCCTTGAGCCGGAAGCCCGGCACCGGGTATTGGAAATAGGAACAGGGTCGGGCTACGCCGCGGCGGTTCTCTCCCGGATTGTATCCAGGGTATACACCGTTGAGCGGCATAATATTCTGGCGGATGAGGCCCGGGCCAGGCTCAACACCCTGGGATACCACAATATCCGGGTTAAAACAGGAGACGGAACAAAGGGCTGGGCCGATGAGGCGCCCTTTGACAGCATACTGGTATCCGCCGGAGCCCCCTGGGCTCCGGAAGCCCTGTTAAAGCAGCTGAAGCCGGACGGTATACTGGTAATACCGGTGGGAGACAGGGGCTGCCAGGAACTGCTGAGAATCCGTAAACACAAAGACGGTGGATGCAGCCGGGAGAATATAGGCCTGGTACAGTTTGTCCCGCTTATCGGGGAGGAGGGCTGGGGTGGGGAATAAGGAAAACAACCCCCCTGATGTGAAGGGGGGCTTGGCCTTTAGTTCTGCGGTGAGGTCTGATCCGGGTTCTGAAAAGACGGAGCCTGCGGACTGGAAAGATCGAAATATTTGCCTGGTTTGGAAAGGTTGAAATATAGCCTGGCGTCCTTATCCACTCCCCAGTCCATGTTGGAGCCGGTATTTTGAACTTTGGTGAACGCCTCCCGGAACAGTGTGTTGTGAGCCTCTTCCCTGTTCAGAAGGAAATCTATCATTCGCCTGACATGCCTGTCATTAATCTGCCTGTGGAGATACTCGTAAACAACCTTGGCCCTCTGCTCCGCAGCTATGTTGGAAAGAAGATCCGCGGGCAGATCGCCGGTGACATCCACATAGGCCGCGGTCCACGGCGCGCCGGACGCGCTGGACAGGTAAGGATTCAAGCCCGTGACCACGTGGCTCTCTATATGCCCCGACTGCACGGACTGGGCGTCCACCTCGTGGCCGTTAAGCAGATTGACCGCCGTAGCCACCATTTCCATATGGCCGAGTTCTTCCGAGGCTATATCCATAAACAGATCCTTGATCATCGGGTCTTTTATCCTGAAACTCTGGGAAATGTACTGCATGGCCGCCTTCAGCTCGCCGTGGGGACCGCCCAGCTGCTCGGTCAGCATGGCGGCATAAGTCGGATTGGGCCTTTCCACCCTTACCATTTCCAGTAGATTTTTGTCGTGTTTAAACAAAGCCGTCACCATCCTTTCAATATTTAACACTTATTCGTCATTATTCTGTGATTCCCGGCCGCCTTTTATTCGGCCCCCGTCCCGCCTGAAAAGCCGGCCGCCGCTGTTCTAATTTTGCTTGCCCGGCAATATTGATTATAAGGTTGTCCTTTTTGATTCAACGGGGTGAACAATATGGATACCTTTGAAAACAAAATCATTTTAATATTCTTTACCGCCCTGGGCATCATGCTGGGGGCGGTGATGATTGGAAGCGTCGCGGCGCTGCTGGTAAAGGAGCCGCCCATGGCGGTTATGCTGAAACTGGCCAGGGACATGAAAATATGGGCCATTGCCGCGGCCATCGGGGGAACCTTCTCCACCTTCGAGGTGTTCGAGAGCGGTTTATTCAACGGCGAGGTAAGGGCGGTGGTAAAACAGGTATTGTATATCATCAGCGCCCTGGCGGGAACCCAGGCCGGCTACTACCTGATACTGGCAGTCTGCGGGGGTAGTTACGATTGATCCCCGGAATGGTCAGATACCTGTCATTGTTGCTAATTGGTATTTTAATGGGGTCCGGGGCCGCCAATATGGTCATTGGAGATCAGGTGGATTATCTCACCATGGCCAATAAAAACCTCCAGGATCAACTGGCGGAAAGGGAATACCAGCTTCAAAAATTAAATGACGCCTTCAGGCAGAAAAACACCAGGGTTATAACAACCGTGGAAGCGTACCTGTCGGCGGATTCCATGGAAGGACTCACCGAATACGACCAGTTGAGCCTGCAGCTGGAGGCCAATAAAAAAATAAAAGAATGGCTGAGCCCCCTGGTGGGGCAGGATGTGAACAGCATAGACGGCCTGCTCATACCCAGGATAGTGGATGATCGGATCCTCCAGGCGGAGGGCAATAAATACCGCATAAAAACTCACCTGGTGATTATCAATGAGAAAATAAGCCTGTACATAAAGGCGACAATATTAAAAAAAGATTCCCGGGAATAGCCGGGACCAGCCTTCCAACCCGCCGGACCGTGGCAAATGCCCGCCTGTACCGCGGGTTTTTACCGTGCCGGAATCAATCCTAAAACCTACCACCCGGGGTTTTAAAGGGAATCCCTTATAATTGTAGAAATTATAAAAAAATTAAAATTATTTTAGGATGGCTTTTTTATGGCCGGGAATAATTTAAAGCTCAGCACCAAAATCACCCTGCTGTCCTTTTCCCTGGTGCTGGTGATCGGGCTGCTGGGCGGAACTGTGATGGTCAACAGGGTCGCGGGCATCATGGAGGATGAAATGGGTAAAAGGGCGCTGGCCATTGCCAGAACCCTGGCCCAGATGACGGTCATCCAGCAAAATATTGAACAAAAGGACGGCTGGGAAATAATTCAGCCCATAGCCGAAAAGACCAGGGTGGCCACAGGGGTGGAATACATAGTGGTGGTGGATATGAAAGGCATCCGGTATTCCCACCCGGTGGCGGAACGCATCGGAAAGCCTTTCAGCGGGGAAGACCTGGCCCCGTCCCTTTCGGACAGGGAGAACATATCCCTGGGGCTGGGGGTATTGGGCCCCTCGGTGAGAGCTTTCGTCCCGGTTAAAGTGGACCAGGGCAGCAGACAGGTGGGTGTGGTGGTGGTGGGAGTACTGACACCCACCTTCATAAACATACTTCACCATATCCGTTTTGAAATTTATTTTATACTGCTCACCTGCTGCTGCATTGGTTTAATGGGCTCGGTTTTTCTGGCCGGGAGAATTAAAAACGCCATGTTCAGACTGGAGCCCGAGGAGATTGCCCGGTTACTGGAGGAAAGGACGGCAATATTCCAGGCCATGGGGGAAGGCATTCTGGCCATTGATAAAAAGGGCACCATCACCGTGGCCAACGATGCCGCCAAAAGATTGATTAACATCGGAAAAGAGCAGGTAGGCAAACCCATCAGGGAGGTTATTAAGGACAGCGCCCTGACCAGGGTGGTGGAAACCGGCGAGCCGGAATACAACCAGGAAAGGGTTATCAACGAAACAATAATTATAACCAGCCGCGTGCCTGTGAGGGTTAACGGACAGGTGGCGGGGGCCGTGGCAACCTTCAGGGACCGTACGGAAATCCACCGCCTGGCCGAAGAACTGACAGGGGTGAAGGCATTTGTGGAGGCCTTGAGGGTTCAAAATCACGAGCACCTGAACAGGCTCCACACCATTGCCGGATTAATTCAGCTGCGGCAATATCAGAAAGCAATGGATTATGTTTTTGATATAACCGAGGAGCAGCAAAACATCACAGTTTTTCTTAACAATAGAATTAAAGACCCCAGTGTTGCAGGCCTGTTGCTGGGCAAATACGGCAGGGCCAAAGAAATCGGAGCCGAGCTGGTCATCCACAAAGATTCCGGGCTGGCGCGCCTTCCGGAAAAAACCGACAGCAACGCGCTGGTGGTAATACTGGGCAACCTGCTGGAAAATTCCCTGGAAGCGTTGCAAAAATGCCCGCAGGGCGATAAAAATATTTACCTGCACATTTCAGAAAAAAACGATACGTTTAAAATAATAGTGCAGGATTCCGGCCCGGGAATCCCGGAAAATATAAGGGAAAAAATATTTGAGAAGGGCTTCAGCACCAAGGGGGAAGACGGACACGGACTGGGGCTCTACATGGTCAGGGCGCACGTTGAGGCTGCCGGAGGCGCCATCTCGGTTAACTGTCCTCCCGAAAAAGGCACCAGGATTGAAATAACCATTCCCTATTCAATTTAACCGCTGTACCAGTTGGGGACATTCCTTCCCGGTAAACAACAAAAAGTATGTAATTCATCCAACCTTTGAGCCTGTTAAGAAGTTACGGACTTTATACTAATCCAGGAAGGTGTGTCCCCTGACATACGTTGGGAACATTTCTTCCCGATCGATAATAAGAAGTATGTAATTCAACCAACAATTGAACTTGTTATGGAAGTACGGACTTTATACTAATCCAGGAAGGTGTGTCCCCTTTCCGCTGAGGTGAAAAAAAATGATTAATGTTGTAATAATTGAAGATGATCCCATGGTGGCGGGTATAAACAGGGATTTTGTGAACTCCGTTTCGGGCTTCCGGGTGGCCGGCATAGCCGGCACGGCCAGTGAGGGCCTGGATAAAACCTTATCCCTGAAACCGGAACTGGCCTTGATTGATGTTTTTCTCCCGGATCAGAGCGGCCTGATGTTGTTGCGTGAGATGAGAAGGCTGCAAATTCCCAGCGACGCCATACTGATAACAGCGGCGCACGACTCGGAGTCCGTGGAGAACGCCTTCAGATACGGGGCGGTGGATTATATAGTAAAACCATTTAAATTACAGCGGCTGAAACTGTCCCTGGAGAATTACGCGGGCATGCGCGACAGGCTGAACAGTATGCAATCACTCAGCCAGGACCAAATCGACATGCTAAAGGCCGGCAGGCAGGCCCCGACGGGGGAATCCTCCCCGGAGGAAATGCCCAAGGGCCTAAATGATCTCACCATGAAACAGGTACTGCTGTACCTGATAAAAAACCGGCAGGCCATGTCCGCGGAAGAGGTAGCGGAAGGGCTGGGCCTGGCCAGGGTAACGGCCAGGAGATACCTGGAATTTTTAGACTCCACGGGCAGGGCTGCCGTGGACTTGCAGTATGGTTCGGTGGGCAGACCGTTAAAAAAATACAAATTATTGTGACCAAAATGAACAAAATCAACATTATAACCATAATATTGCCCGGGGCATACCGGATGGGATAACATTATAATGATCTGATTAGTCTGAATTATTGGAATTTCCCCAATTCTTAGCCGATTGTAATATTCTCAAATTATCAGGCGGTAATAAAATGCCCAAAATAACCTTGTTGAAACTGTTGTGTGTATTTGTTTCCCTTTTCCTGTTATGCGGCTGCAAAAGCAGGGTGGTGGACAACGAGCAGGTAAAACCGGGTGAAAAAATTGTACTGAAATTTTCCCATGTGGTTGCCGAGGACACGCCCAAAGGGCTGGCGGCCAGAAAATTTGCGGAATTACTGGAAAAAAGAACCGGCGGCAGGGTTGAGGTCCAGGTATTCCCCAACTCCACCCTTTACTCGGATGGAGAGGAAATGACGGCCCTGCGCAATGGTTCGGTTCATATCATCGCCCCTTCCACGTCAAAACTGGGAGATCTCTTTCCCCGCTGGCAGATTTTTGATGTTCCGTACATATTCAAAGACAGTAACCACGTGCACCTGGCCATGCGGGGAGAAACAGGAAAAGCCCTGTACGGGGACCTGGAGCAGGGGGGCATATATCCCCTGGCCTTCTGGGACAACGGTTTTAAACAAATTTCCAACCGCATCCGCCCCCTGGTTCACCCTTCGGACTTTAAGGATTTAACCTTCCGGGTGATGATGAACAGCACCGTATTAAAAGAGCAGTTCCGGTGCATGGGGGCAATTCCCATTCAAATGAGCTTTCACGAGGTGTATGGAGCCCTGTCCTCCCACGCGGTGGACGGCCAGGAAAACACCATGTCCAACATCTCCTCCCAGAAATTTTATGAAAGCCAGCCCTACCTTACCGTGAGCAATCATGCCTTCATGGGTTATGTGGTGATGATGGATAAAAAATTCTGGCAGGAACTGCCCCCGGATATTCGGACCGCCCTGGGTGAAGTAATGAAGGAGGTAACCCCTTGGGAAACCCGGCAGGCCGAAATAATCAACCAGCGGGACATGAAAGCCATCCGGGAATCCGGAAAAGTCGACATTCATATGCAGACCCCCGGCGAGCGGGAGGAATGGAAAAATTCATTAAGGGAGCTATATATTAAACTGCCTGGTATTGTGGGCCCCCGGCTGGTTGATGAATTGGACGACTGGTCAGATAATGACCTTAAACAATGACCGAGGAGGTGAAAAAAGAAAACTTTCCCTAATAATATTATTGTTTTGGAGGAGGTTGACGTATGAAAATTTTTAGAAACAAACCGCTATTGATTCTGCTGGCTGTTGTTATGGCGGCGGCGCTGACCGGTTGCGGCGGCGGTGGCGGCGGGGAAAAGGCTCCCTCAGGCGACAGCGCGAAAAAAATAACCGTAAAATTCTCCCACGTTGTGGCTGAAACCACCCCCAAAGGACAGGCCGCCATTAAATTTAAAGAGGAACTGGAAAAGTCCGGACAGTTTGAAGTTCAGTTATTCCCATCTTCCCAGCTTTACGGCGACAAGGAAGAGCTGGAGGCCCTCAAGGCCAACAACGTGCAGCTCATCGCCCCCTCGGTAACCAAACTGGTGGGATTTGTGCCCGCCTTCCAACTGGTGGATATGCCTTTCCTGTTTGCCAGCGACCAGGCCGCGTACAATTTCTATGACGGACCCAAGGGGCAGGAACTGATGAATTCCCTGGAACCCCAGGGGATGCTGGGACTGGGCTGGTGGCCCAACGGCTCCAAGCATTTCACCAACTCCAAAAAGCCCCTGAAAAAGCCGGAGGATTTTAAAGGGCTGAAATTCCGCACCCAGAGCGGCGGAGTTCTGGATGAACAGTTCAAATCGCTGGGGGCGGGCTCCCAGACCATTGCCTTCGGTGAAGTGTACCAGGCGCTTAACAATAAAACCGTGGACGGCCAGGAAAACACCTTCAACAACATAGACACCCAGAAATACGCCGAGGTGCAGAAATATATGACCATTTCCGCCCACGGCAGGCTGGATTACGTGGTACTCACCAACACCACCTTCTGGAACAGCCTGAACGACGAGCAGAAGAAACTCTTCACCGACGCCATGAATACGGCTTCCCAGCTTGAAAGACAAATGGCCGACGAACTGAACGCCAAGAGCTTTGAAACCCTCAAAAACAGCGGCAAAATGGAAATCTACACCCTGACCGAGGAAGACCGCCAGGCATTCATTAAAGCGCTTCAGCCGGTATACGACAAATATACCGAGGCCATCGGCAAGGACTATATCGAAGCCGCCAGAAACAGCAAATAGCTTAATTGATAACTGAACTTGACGGGACGGGTTGTTGTCAAAACCCGTCCCGTTTTTGAAATCACCCGGCGGGGAAGGGAGCTGTTGAGGCTGAACAAAATTAGAGAGATATACGACGCCGTGGAAGAGTATTTTGCCGGAATAATGCTTTTTATTGGCCTTACCCTCATTTTTATTAATGTTATTCTGAGATATTTCTGGGGTCGCCCCCAATCCATTTTGGATGAGTTCTCGGTTTATTTCGTGGTATGGGGAATACTGGCGGGAATGGGGGTTGCCTTAAAGCACAACCACCATATCAAAGTCGATATTCTTTACCAGACCCTGAGTATAAAAGCAAGAAGAATAATGAGTATTTTCGCCAACTGCCTTGGACTGGCCTTCACACTTTTTTATACCTATTTCGGCTATCAACTGGTGACAAACTATATCATCTCGGGGCAAAGATCCGCTGACAGCCAGTTTCCCCTGTGGATAGTAAACCTGATCATGCCCATCAGCGGGATACTGTTCAGCATACGTTTCCTTGAAAAAATCTACCTCCTGCTAAAGGACGGAGGAAAAGGCTGGCTTAAAATTGAACGGGAAGGGGGACACCACTAAATGGAAACCGCCGTACTGTTTCTTATTTTCGTAGGTCTTTTCCTGGTCAATGTCCCCATAGCCATAAGCCTTGCCATAGCGGCACTGGTGCTGCTGGCCACCACCACGGATTTTACCCTTTACATGATGGCCCAGAGGATGTTTGCCTCGCTGCTCTCCCCTCCCCTGCTGGCCATCCCCTCCTTCGTGTTCGCCGGGGTGGTAATGTCCTACGGAGGTATTTCCAAATATCTCATAGCCGCCTTAAGGGCCTGGTTTGGTCATTTACCAGGGGGACTGGCGGTGGTCACCATAGCCGCCTGCTCCATTTTCGCGGCCATTTCCGGTTCCAGTCCGGCCACCGCGGCCGCCATCGGGGCAATAATGCTGCCGGCCCTTATTGAGGGGGGCTACCCCAAACGTTACGCCATGGGCCTTATCGCGGCGGCGGGAACCCTGGGCATACTGATCCCCCCCAGCGTTACCATGGTGGTTTTCGGCGTCACCGCCGAGGTTTCCATCGGGGATCTTTTTATGGGCGGTTTGCTGCCCGGCATATTGCTGGCCTCCATCCTTATAGTGAGCGCGGTAATTTACGCCCTGAAAAACAATTTCGGCAGGGCCCCCAGGGCCAGCTGGGAGGAGCGCTGGAAAAGCAGTATCAAGGCCCTGCCCGGGGCATTCCTGCCCTTCTTCATACTGGGCAGCATATACGCCGGGGTGGTTACCCCCACCGAGGCGGCGGTGCTGTCGGTATTCTACACCCTGGTTGTTTCAATATTTATTTACCGGGAGATGAAGCTTTCCAATGTCAGGGAGATACTCAGGGAGTCCATCAATATTTCCTCCATGATTTACCTGATCATATCCGCGGCCATGGTATTTTCCCTGTTCCTCACCGCCAAGCAGGTACCCCAGCAGGTGGCGGAGTGGATAGCGGACAGCAACCTGAACAAATACGCCTTTTTCTTCGCCACAAATATTATGTTCTTTGTAATGGGGACATTCCTGGAGGCGGTGTCCATTACCCTGATCACGCTGCCCCTGCTGCTGCCCATAATCTACCACCTGAACATAGACATAGTGCAGTTTGCAGTGGTTATGACGGTAAATATGGAACTGGCAATGATCACCCCGCCGGTGGGCCTGAACCTGTTCGTGGTAAGCGCCATGGCCAGGGAAAAGCTGGAGGAAGTGATAAAGGGCGTCTGGCCGTTTATACTGATTTTAGTGGCGGCACTGATACTGTTCGTGCTCTGGCCGGACATTTCCACCTACATCCCCAGGGAGCTTATGCGCAGGTGACAGGCGTTACCGGATATAACCGGCCACTAAACCTCCACCGGGCAACGAACCTTCAGGTGGAGGTTTATTATTCGCCGGTAACCGTTTAAAAAAGGATTTCCGGAAGTGTTCTTGAAGTTTTATAGATATCGCCCGGGCAATGGAAAGCCCGGATATCAGGATGGTTATATGAAATTTAACAGGCATAAAATATTTATACCGGCGGCAGCACTGCTGATATCAGCACTGTTCCTGTTTGTGGTCTTTGCCGGAAAGCTGCTGGTGCTGGACCAGAAGCCGGTCAAATCCGACGTGGTTATTGTGCTGGGAGGGGACAGCGGGGAAAGGGTGGAGCGGGCCGCCGCCCTTTACAAGGCGGGTTACGCCCCATACATGATAGTTTCCGGGGGAGAGCTTTATCACAGTATCACCCAGGCGGAGGTTATGGCGGAGCACGCCGAGGAACTGGGAGTGCCCCGGGAGGCCCTCATACCGGAGGCGCGCTCCGAAAGCACTTACGACAACGCGGCCTTCAGCAAGGAAATTATACTGCAAAGGGGATTCAAATCCGCCATAGTGGTAACCTCCAATTACCACATGCAGCGTTCCAGGTTTATCTTTCAAAGGGTTTTTAAAAACAGCGGCGTAAACCTCACCTACTGCTCCGCCAGAGAGCCCAGATTTGATCCGGACCGCTGGTGGTCTAACAACAAAAGCATTATGTTCACCATTACCGAATATATAAAATTCGCAGGTTATGTCCTGGGCAAAAACATATAACTGAAACCGCCTTAAACGGCCCGGTGAGAGGTGAGCAGCCGGAGATGCGAAATGTAAAACATGCAAAAGGAATTCGCTTTGGCGAATTCCTTTAAAACTACTCACTACCAGCATCTCTCTTCTCGCTTCCCAAAGGGCGTCAGTCTCCCAGCAGGCTGCTTTTTAATCTGACATATTCCGATGTATAGTAAACACCGTTTTGCGCCTCCCTGTGGTCGAAGCCGTAGGCCCTCCGGCTAACGGCCAGAACCGGCGGAGCCTGTATCCTCTTAGCCACTCCCATGCCGGTATATTGTCTCCACCAGCGCTCCAGGTCCGCGATAAATTCTGCCGGTCCGGCAAAAATACTCTTTACCAAACCCGGTTTACAGCCTATTTTTTCTTCCAGCAGGCCTTCGGCGTACCATTTCAGTATGTCTTCCGGCGTGGCCCGGTTCCAGTGCTCCATAAAGGCCCGGAACAGGTAGTCGTGATAGGGATAAATTATGGGATCCCCTTTACCCTGGTCCACAGCCTGGTCAAAGGATAATTCCGCGCTGGGAACTATATCGATTATCCCCCGGGGTATAACCTCCCTTTGAAATACCTGTTCGTTCAGATATTCCGCCAACTGGTATACCTGGTGCTTCCATAAATCCGCCAGGCAGGCGAAAAAGCCGGCCAGGTCCCCGTAAAGGGTGGTATACCCCACGGTCATTTCGCTTTTGTTGGCGTTGCAGGTGAAACCGCCCCCAAAGGCGGCGGCGATTCCGGCCAGCACCCTGGCCGAGCGATCCCGGGCCTGGATGTTTTCCATCACCAGCGGAGCTATTGTAAGATTAAATTCCTTCCCGCCCCGCAGGTCCGTCACGGGGGTCCGGCTGAGCTGTTCCACGGTATAGTCCACCGATTCCTGGATGGGCATGACGGTATAAAGGCAGTCCAGATTGCCTGCCAGTTTCATGGACAGGTTCCTGGTGGTCAGGGAATTGAATTTGCTGGGCATGTTTACCAGCAGCACATTGCCGGGGCCCAGCACCCTGGTGTAAAGGGCGGCCCCCACCGCGGAATCAATCCCCCCGGAAAGGCCCACAACCACCCTTTCTATTCCGGTGGAGCGCAAAAACCTTTCGGTCCCGTAGGAAACGGCCTGGTAAATGCTGGCCGCGCCCCGGTCGTCCGGCGGCATCACCCCGGGTGAACAGTCGCCGTCCCGGAAGAGGTTTATTTCAACCACTTCCAGGGCCTGTCTGAAGGGAGCGCAGTGGTGCAATACCTCCCCTTTGCCGCTGTACACGGTACTGAAGCCGTCGAAGGTGTAAACCGTTTTGCCGTTGTTCTGGATACCCACATTGTTGACATAAACCAGGGGCACTCCGGTCTTTCCGGCCTGCCCGGCGAAGACCCGGTTGCGTTTGTTGTTTTTACCCAGGGTGAAAGGAGAACTGGAAATATTAACCAGAAGGTCCACCGGACCGTTGGAGCATATTTCCTGGATGGGCTTTACGGAATAATCATCGCTCCAGCCATCCTCGCATAATATGCAGCCCAGAGATATTTTCTCCCCGGCGATTTCCAGGTTCACCGGCTGCAGCAGTTCATCAACCCTTTTCCCCAATTCCAGGGCCAGCTTGCGGAGGCTGTAAAAATGCCTGGTATCGTCAAACAACCTGTAATTGGGATGCAGGGTTTTAATCCGGAAGGGGTAGGGAAAATTGTCTTCTCCGTGGAGACGGCCGTTCCCGGCCACAAAAAAAGCGTTATATTTGCGTACTCTGCCGTCATCCCCGGTTTTGCTCCAGTCCACGGCAACATTGCCGAAAAGCACGCATATGCCCCTGGACGCCTCAATTACGGCACGTCCATAATTTTCACAATCCCGTAAAAATCCCGGTTGTTCCCAGGTGTCTCCCAGCAGGTAGCCGGGGATGGCCATTTCCGGAAAGATAATCATGTGGGCCTTGCGCTGCCTGGCAGCCTCCATCATTTCCAGCATTGTTTTTGTATTAATATCCGGTCTTCCGGGCGCCACTTCCATCTGCCCCAGGGCAGCCCTCAGCATTAAAGCCATATGCCAGTCATCACTCCACACCTTGTTGTGATCGCCAAATCCATTACATATTAACATTTTTCCACAATAAATGTACCTGATTTATATATTTGGTTTTTATTTTTTATAAAATTATTAACAATTCGTTTGTTTTCAGCATAAAGGATAAATAATCCCCGGGTAGAAATATTAATTTTAGGATATTTTCCTTCCAGTACTTTATTAAAAGAATGGGGATGGGGACATTCCTTCCCGGATTTGATTAAAAGAACGGGGCACAGACGGGCCGGAAGTGTGTCCCCTTTCCTTAGAAGGAGTTGATGGTGTTGACATACGCCTCGCAGGAAAAAAATTGGGCCATATTCTGTCACCTCGGAGGTTTTGCAGGATACATAATACCTTTCGGCAATATTATCGTTCCCCTGGTGCTGTGGCTTATTAAAAGGGATGAATCGCCCTTTGTCAACCAGCACGGCAAAGAAGCCTTAAATTTTAATATTTCTTTCATTATCTACGCCTTTATAAGCGGTTTGCTCTGCCTGATTCTCATCGGCTTTGCCCTGCTGGCCGTGCTGGTGATACTGCAAATAGTTTTCATAATAAACGCCAGCATGTGCGCCAGCCGGGGAGAGTATTACCATTACCCCCTGACAATAAGATTAATCAGCTGATTGGGGTGCCGGCATATTATCCCCGGCCCCCGCCGGAGCCTCCTCCGCCGGGGCATGCTCTGACCGGGTATCCTCTGAGGGAGTATCCTCTGAGGGCTTCCCGGCCGGTACTTTATCATCCTTTTCCCGTGTTCCCTCTTTATCCCTTTTATCCCCTGCGCCCTCCTGCTTATCCTGTTTTTTCCCGGAGCCGGTTGCTTTAACCGCAGGAATAGCGGCTTCCGGAAGGCTTGAGTTAACTCCCCCGGCCTTAATGAACCCCTTTTCAATAAGCCCGGTCATGTATTTGCCCCAGACCGGGGCGGCCAGACGGCCGCCGTCATACCCGCCGATGGGGGTGTTGTCGGTATTACCCGCCCATACCGCCGTTACCAGCGCATTATTGTAACCAACAAACCATACGCACCTGCTTTTGTCCGTGGTTCCGGTTTTGCCCGCGGCCCCGCCGGGTATCCGGGCCCTGGTGCCGGTTCCGCCGGTTATCACCTGGGTCAGTATGGCGTTCATATACCCCGCGACCTTTTCCGAATAAATCCTCCTGGGCGACGGCTCATGCCGGAATAAAATCTTGCCCGACATATCCTCCACCCGTTCAATCAGATATGGTTTGCAATACACTCCCCCCGAGGCGAAGGGAACATAAGCTGCCGCCAGTTCCAGAGGCTTTATGCCGTGGGTCATCCCCCCCAGCGCCAGGGCCAGATTGGCGTCTTCAGCAGCCACGGTGGTCACTCCCAGAGCTTTGAGATTTTCAATGGCCTTTTCCGGACCCAGCATGTTCACCACTTCAACCGCGGGAACGTTTACGGAGTATTTTATGGCGTCCCGAACCGTTACCCTTCCACCGGCGGAACCCTCAACAAAATATTTGCCGAAATGCTTTGAGCCGGCATTAAGCAGGGAATACGGGCCCACCAGGCCGGTCTCCATGGCCGCGGCATAGTGAAGAGGCTTTATGGCCGAGCCCGGCTGCCGGGGAATAAGGGCTATGTTGTTCTGGTCCCTGCTAAAATCCACCCCTCCCACCAGGGCGGCCACCGCCCCGCTGTACGGATACACTGAAACTATAGCCAGGTTGGTGGCGTTTATTTTCCTGGCCTTAAAGCCCTGAACACTCTCCAAAGCCACCATCTCCGCCTGGCTTTGAATCTGCCAGTCAACCGTGGTATAAATTTTAAGCCCCCCGCGATAAACCTTTTCCCGGCCATACATATCCACCAGTTGACGGACAACCTCGGTGGTAAAATAGGGAAAACGGTATGAATCCAAATGATGCCCGGCCACGGCGATATCGGGCCTTGCGGCTCTGATACTTATTTTATCTTCATGGGATATGTAGCCCAGTTCCTCCATTCTGTCCAGCACGTCGCCACGCCGGATGTACAGGGCCTCCGGATTAGTCTCGGGATCATAGTAACTGGGGGACCTGGGAATTGCCGCCAGTATGGAAGCCTCATTTACATCAAGCTCCGCCGCGGTTTTATTGAAATACCTCCGGGCGGCCGCTTCCACTCCGTAACACCCGTTTCCGAAATAAACCTCATTGAGATACATTTCCAGTATCTGCTCTTTGGAAAACCTTTTCTCAAAGGCGACTGCCAGCATTATCTCGTTGATTTTTCTGCCCACCGTCTTCTCACTGCTCAAAAAAAGGTTCCTGACCAGCTGCTGGGTTAAGGTGCTACCTCCCTGCAGGGTTTCCCCGCTGCGGTAATTTATCCACAAAGCCCTGGCCAGACCGCTCAGGTCCACGCCGAAATGCTCATAAAATCTATGGTCCTCGATGGCTACGATGGCATCTTTCATTGGCTCCGATATTTTATCCAGGGAGACATAAACTCTGTTATAGTCGTACAGTTCCGATATGAGCCCGCCTCCGGAGGAGTATATATAGCTCTTTCCCGTGGCGGTATAGGTGTAATCCTCTATATCATATTGCCGGGTAAGCTGCAGGTAATAATTATAGGCCAGGAACAGCCCGATCAGCACGGCGCCGGTGAAAAATCCTGTGATGGCTATAAAAATCTTTATATATATGCTTTTCAACAGGCTTTACACCCCGGAAAAAACTACGGCCGCCGACCCGGCCAGGTCATACAGAATATCAACCAGGTGAACACAGCCTTGCGGCCCACCGGCCGTGGCCGCTATATCCTTTTTGCTTAAACCCGGTACTTTCTTGCCCATCAGGCGGGGTAAGTGCTCCGCGTTCTCAAAGCATACCCGGTCAGGGGCCCGCAGAAAATTCCCCGCACAGTCAATGGCAATTCCATCCGGGCTAAGATGGAGGACCACCCCCATTTCGTGAAAAGAATCCATAAAGGTTCCGGCTGAGGTGTAACCTCCGTCGCTGCGGAGATAAACCGTACAGCATTTGTTTTTGTTGTACAGATTGCCCCTTCTGGCGGCATCCCCGACGTAATCGTGCCATTCTTCGCTTATCCTGTCCAGGTTACTGTAATAACGGCAGGAATCCTTGTAAAACTCCTTCCAGTACGCATCATAAGACTGGGGGGTGGGATAGCCCCTTTCCACCTGGATGAATGTTTCCGCCTGAATCAGCCCTCTGACGCACTCCGACAGAAGTTCTCCGGGCACCCCCCCAAAAACGTCTCCCAGTTCTTTGCGCAATTCTCCGCCGATATTAAAATAGGCCTCCTTGCCCACAATCCCGTCAACTTCCCCTCTGCCATCAAGGGCGCCCCCGGGGGAACGGAATATTTCCCAGCCGGCCCATTTAACATGATAAGTTTTCAAATCGGCCCTGATCCCTGCCACAGCCTCGCAATCCGTGCCCACCAGAGAAGTTTCCGCCAGTATATCCCCCGTGTGAAGCTTTTTAACGGTACAGAACAAACTGCGGTTGTACAAAACCTTCATGACCATGCGCCTCCCGTATAAAATTAAACCCCGAACATTAATCTATACTGCTTTATAAGGAAATAGGACACCAGGTTCCCGGCCGCGGCCACATCCTCCGTGTGGAGATAGCCGTTGGCCGAGGCGTCAAAGAGTATATTTGCCGACCCCTCCATTTCCTCATCCTTCAGCCAGATTTTAACCGTTACCGGAAATTTGGGCAAAAACTCGAATACCGAACTTACATCGGCCAGATTTAATAGTTTGCCCCCCAGTTCCAGGCAGGCTTTGTTGATATTTTCCGGGGACTCCCGGGATAATTTTTCAGCCAGCGGGTTGATGCTCTCCCTCAGAAAGGCCGGGTAAAAAACATTGCCGTTTTCCAGCTCCCTGTACGAAACGGGCCTCCCCGCAACGGCCTCCCCGCTGGCCCGGCAGAGGTGGTTGAGCACAATCAGCCGCCAGGCCCAAACCGGCTGGTGCCCGGTGTCGGCAAAGCACACGTCCCCCAGGGGATGCTTTACCTCTATGTACTGCCCCATGCTGGGCAAGGTTATAGTGTTTTTTGCCGGATCATAGGCAGCCCCGCTATTTTTTGCCATATCCCCGGGGTCCTTCCGGGCAAAGTCCTTTACCGTGAAAGCAAATGTCCTGCTGTACGCGCCCTCACTTCCGCCTCCGATCATGTATGGAAACATATCCATCCTCCCTTTTTTCCGGGAAATCAGGGGGTTCACCCGCCGGCCAAACCTGCCGGACCCTAGGAGAGTGTTGAAAAACACATTGAAAAAGCAATAAACGTGTTGATAAACTACCGCCCGAGGCCGTTCAAAAAGCTCCAGATGCAAGGCGCGGC
>NZ_BFAV01000174.1 GCF_002933875.1 Desulfocucumis palustris
ATAATTACAAATTATCCTGCATTCGAAACGGTGATTGCTGCAAATACTGGCATATAATTCCAATAAAAAACTTCCAATTCGCCATCACTGATGAATTGGAAGTTTTTGTTAAATATTACAGACAAGTAAAAGCTAAACCATAATTCTATTGCGTGGATGCTTTGATGTCAGGATATCTCTCTGTTTATTTGATGCTACGTGAGTATATATCTGCGTTGTAATAATTGAGCTATGCCCCAAAAGTTTCTGTATAAATCTGATATCCACATCCTCTTCCAAAAGTAACGTGGCAAAAGAATGACGAAACATGTGTGGTGTTATATGATTTGACAATCCTGCTATTTCAACATATTTATTAATCATTATTCGAACAGATTGTTCTGACAAGCGGCGTTGTAGACGATTTATGAAAAAATATCCCGCATTTAGTATTTCATCCTTAAAAGCATTTTTATAGTTGCTAAGTGAAGTGAGAACCTGCTGATTGCCAATTTGAACAATCCGCTCCTTTGAACCTTTTCCGTATATTTTTATAGTACCTTCAAGCAAATCAACATCTCTGCTCATCAAAGAACAAAGCTCTGAGACCCGGATACCTGTTGCAAATAATAATTCTAATACGGCAATATCACGAAGAACAGTGCTGTACTGATATAAAGAGGTGTTTTTTTGTTGTGACAGTTTCTGGTATGCGGTGGAAAATATTAACTGGATCGTTTTAATCGGAATGGTTTTCGGTAAGGTTAATGGCTCTTTTATTTTCAATCTTATTTTCATAAAGGGATTTTCTTCTATAATAGCTTCATATTCTAGATAGTTTAAAAATGCTTTTACACTTGCAATTTTTCTTTTAATACTTCTGGGTTTATATGTTTTATGCAGGAAAGTTATATAATCTGAGAGGCTTACTCTGCTTAGTTCGCCATTATAATTGTAGATAAAATCAATAAATTGTTTCAAATCGATATTATAGGCTTTGAGCGTTTTATGATTTAAATTTTTTTGATATTGGCAGTATTCCATATACCCAAAGGACAATTTTTCCAAATTAAGCATACAATCCCTCCATTATAGGTTTATAAAAACTATTATGGAGGATATGTCGAAATATGTCGATATGCTCAGCAATACTGTTGCTAAAAAACTAAAGTCTTACAAAAAGGCTTGAAACTTCTTCAGCAAAACGGTTATATTATCATTGACCAATTGCACCATGTCACCATCACCGGTATATATAAGAACTTTATAACCCTCCAAAATCCCATAATATTTCAACTATGCGGTAAGCAACTCTTTATTACCGTAGACATTGCCGATGACTAAATGGCGTGGTTACTGACATTATTTGTTTATTATATATTTTGTGATTTCTTATATTGTACACCTTCTTTAAACACATTCCCCACAGCCTGACCTAAGTCAAAGTAACTGGTGCCCATCATAATCATCGGATTGATTTTTAGTGGGTCAGCCTTGTCGTCTGTCAAGCATTGCTTATTTAGGTATGTAGAAACTATCTCCCCAAAGAACACTTCAAAGCCGCAAATAGGAATGCTTTGAACAATCTTACAGAGAAAATTCAACGGGCATTCGCTAATCATGGGAGCTTTTTCAAGTTCATCATAAAACGGAGTAAACACAATTGACTTGTCTGTTGTTTTTCCCGATACTATACCGCAATAATCTGTTTTTTGAACCATATCTGCCGAGGGTACATTGATACTAAAATATCCATTTTCCTTAACCCCAATAGTTGTATGATGAGTGCTTTTTAATGAGATGTAAAACACTGGTTCCAGACACACGTAACCAAATGCCCCAACGGTGGCATAGTTAGGCTTGCCATTTACATTGGCTCCGACAAGGACAGTTGGAGCAGGACTTACCATAGGATAATTTTTGATTTTTACTTTTTCCACATTAAAACCTCCCAAATTTTATTTTGCTTGGAAGCCAGCATTAAAAATATAATGGAAATCCCCAAAAAAGAATAGACTTTTTCTTTTTTGTGAGTTATACTATTGTTATAGTATGCCCCAAAGCCTATATACCATTTTTTTAATTTTCCTGGGCATCTATATAATTCGAAAAATATTATGTTAAAAAGCCGATTATCCTTATCATGGGGAAAATCGGTTTTTTCATTCTATAAATGTCTTAACGCGGGTTTTCCATCATTTTACTGTGGCAGTTCCTTATTGCGTATAAAAGCAGAATATGAATGTCATAGGGAACTCGATTTCCCTCAAACCCTCCGCATGCGCACTCCTGCCGGTTAATTCCATAGCTTTTTCAAAATTGGTCAACATAAAAAACTCCTCACATTTATAAAATCTTTGAAATTCACAGTAGAAGGTTTTTCAACTAAAGGGCAGTATTGTTCGCAATCAATAATAAAAAGCAGGAAACTATAATAGGGTGTCAAACGTCTAATAACGGAGGTGGTATAATGTATCTAGAGGCCGAAGTATACGGACTATTGAATTGGGGATTTGCAACAGTGATGGGACTTGAATTAATTTCCTTGATTTTTATTTGGCTCCATAATAGATTCAGTAAAGAAACATTCGGCTGGTTCATCGGACATACTGTTTTTTTTGCCTTTGCAGGATACAAACTTATTGAAGCAATAAATACTTTTGAACACAATAATCCTATGGGTTCGGAAAATGCATCGTTGAGCATAGGAACTTCAGGTGTTTTATGGACAATTAGTGTAACTTGTTTATTAATTGGACTTAACCGTCTTATATCAAGTAAAGCTCCAAGAAAAGGCTAATCCATTGCACTAACGGTTTACATTAGCAAAATGCTGCACATTTTATTTGAAATATGCAGCAAATATAATTTATTTAAATATTGCTTAACGTTAGCACATTAAGGCGATAAATGAAACAGCATTATGCCTCGACTTGTTTAATTATTTTTGCGGGATTTCCGCCTACAACTACATTATCAGGTACGCTCTTTATCACCACTGCTCCAGAAGCAACAACCACATTATTCCCTATTTTAACTCCAGGGTTTATAACGGCTTTCCCGCCAATCCATACATTATTACCGATATTTACTGGTCTTCCGTATTCAGCCCCTGTTGCTCTTTCAAAGGGATTTTGTGGATGTGTAGCTGTATATATGTGAACGCCTGGACCAATGAAACAGTTATCACCTATTCTAATTTCACATACATCCACGAATACACAATCAAAGTTGGCATAAAAGTTTTCACCAATATGAAGGTTATAGCCATAATCACAATGCAAAGTCGGCTCTATGTATATATTATCTCCAGTTGAACCGAACAGTTCTTTTAATAGTTCAGTCCGTTTAACTTCATCCGTTTCTAATGTTTGATTATATAATCTGGTTAGTCTTCGTGCTTTTTTTCGTTCATTTAGTAATTCTTGGTCATTTGGATAATATATCTCACCGTTCAACATCTTATCTTTTTCTGTTTTCATCTTACCCCATCTCCTCAAAAAGACTAAAATAGTGTCAGTCAGTTAATATAAACCTTTTTATTAAATTAACCTACCCGATAGTTAGAGATGCTAAACATTTTAAACATATTATACACTAAATATAAAATAAATTAACATGTGAATCACACAAGTTGCCTTAACGCCTTCAGTTCTTGCGATTTTCTTATATACTCCTCATTGAGACTTTTCTTCTCTTCCTCACTTAACCTATCATTCAATTTCCCACCAATGAACGCCAAGTCACATTCGAGTTGCAGGATACGGTTGCGAATTATTATAAAATCCAATTGGTCGTTGTTTAGTGTGCATTCAATTTTTTTCTTTCGAAGGTAATAATCATAATTTCCTTCATAACATTTCAGCGAGCCGTGCTCAAGTAGCAAAATTTTGGTAGCAATCCTCTGTACAAAATAAATATCGTGTGAGACGAATAGAATGCCGCCCGCATATTGCTCCATGACGTCTTCGATTTTTTCCTTAGCAGTAATATCTAAATAGTTGGTAGGTTCGTCTAAAACAAGAAAGTTTGCGCCTGATAAAATCAGCCTGGCAAATGCCACCCGGCTTTTTTCTCCCATGCTCAACCCTTTAATCTTTTTAAAAACATCGTTTTTCCTAAAAAGCAGGCAAGCAAGAAGGGTTCGAATATCTTCTATTGATTTATTTGAAGTCATAACGTAATCAAGGATATTTTTATCGGCATTAAGCTCTTCAAATCCTTGAGAAAAGTAGCCTATTTTAAGGGTCGGGTCAAAAGATAATTGACCTTGAAAATCCTGGTCAAGACCACAGAGTATTTTTAAGAGCGTGGTTTTACCCGCGCCGTTTTCACCCATTAGGGCTACTTTTTCATTCCTGCCAATCGTAAAGAACAGATCTTGTAACACGACATTACCCCCATAGGCCTTGTATAATTGGTTCGCGCGTATAATAACAGGGGATAATTTATTACTCTGGGCAGGAAATTCATTTATCAAGTCGAATGCGGGGACCGGGAATTGTCGCGGCTTTTCTATTTTATTATTTAGTAATCGGGCAAGCTCTTTTCCTTTTGCCTTAATTGCACTGGCCTGTGTTTTGGCAGCATTTTTATAGTCAGAGTTTTTTTGAGCGCTTGCCAGCCAATTCCTTCTCCGGCGTATAGCCTGGTTCAGTTGCTTAATTCGTGATTGTTGCTTCTCATACTCTCTAGCGATATGCTTTAATTCATTTTCTTTTTGTAGTTTATACGCTGAATAATTTCCTTTATAGGTATTTAAGCCAGTGGCAGTTAATTCCCATATCCGATCTGCCACACGGTCCAATAGGTATCTGTTATGCGAAATGACAAGAACCGATTGTTTGATTCGCTTGATGATTTTTTCCAATGACGCTGCACTATCTATATCTAAATGATTCGTAGGTTCATCAAGTATCAACAAGTCAAAATCCTGTGTAAGGACTTTGCAGAGCATGAGTTTAGTTTTTTCGCCGCCGCTTAAACTTGTTGCTTTCTGATCCCATAAAGATTCATGGATTTCTATTTGTTGTAAAGATTTTTTTACAATCGTATCAATTGGTTCATACCCATTCAAATTATTGCTGACCGTTTCATACAATTCTTCGTACACGGAAGCACCTGGGCTAAAATTCGGGTATTGTTGCAAATACACTATTAGTGCATTATGTGGAATGCACTCAATACTCCCCTTATCAGGGGGCTCCATACCAGCCAAAATTCTGGAAAGTGTTGTTTTACCTATTCCATTACTGCCAATAAAACCAATTTTCTCACCAGCACTTATTATACCGCTAATGTTTGCAAATACCATCTTATCATGGTAACTCTTGTATAATCCCTCAAATATCACACTCAAATCGCCCTATCTCCTTTTCTGATTGATCTGCGGAGAAGGGCACAAAAAAACGAGGAGAACATCCTCGCTTTTGTTTCTTACTGAATTTGTAGTATAAGAGTAAAAACAGTCAGCAATAAAGATGTGCCTTCTCCTGAATTTCTATATTTAATTTGTGGTTAACTAAGATTAATTCAGTTTTACACATCTCTCCGTACCTCCTGTTCTTAGCGATAAGTCAATGATACTATATTAAACTCCAAATAGCAATAGAGTAAAATATATTCAACCAGACCTTGTAGTGATTTTGGTAAGACACGTTCTTACTTTACTTTGAAAGTAATCTGAGTTACCCAATAAATAGCCTGTTGACAACTGGACACATTAGCCGTAGACTGAGTGTAATAAAATATTGTTATTGTTTCTAGGGTTCCGCGATTAAACAATCGGACTGGTCCGAGAGAAACACCACGGATAATCGTGTTCACGGAGGGACAAAAGCCCGGGAGGATATTAAATTAATATCCCCCGGGTTTTTTATTTTTTCAACAGAAAGGAACATCAATATGGCTTGGCTCTATTTATTCATTGCTGCATTGTTTGAGGTAATCTGGGCAATTTCCTTAAAAGAAACCAATGGCTTTACTCGTATAACACCATCTATTCTAACTATTTCCGGAATGACATTAAGTTTTTATTTTTTAGCAAACGCTACTAAAACCTTGCCAATCGGAACTGCTTACGCTGTCTGGACAGGAATAGGTGCAGTTGGTGTGGCCATCTTAGGAATAATATTTCTGGGTGAGCCTGTACATTGAAAAATCACCAACTATTGCAAGTTTAACTTAATAGCTGATAAATTTTTGCAATATTTCACCTGCAAGCTTAGTGCTTAAGTGGAAAAAGTCTTCGCATATTGCTGACCTTTCCAAGCAGGATTTCCACCTGCTAAACTTCACAACCCATGCTTGGCCGCACCGAAAGTTGAGTTATTATTTTTTTATTGCCGTCGAAGGAAATTATATATTATTGTCGAATAACAAAATGACGATAACTGTAAGTATTGGATGACTGCCTAGGTCACTAGTATAGCGTTTCCGTAATAACATATCAATGGATTGATTGTCATAAACATTATACAATAGAAAAATCATCTATTTTGTATTTCCAGCGATATA
>NZ_BFAV01000175.1 GCF_002933875.1 Desulfocucumis palustris
CCTCTATCTAAGGTTAGGGGACACACCTCTATCTAAGGTTAGGGGACACACCTCTCTTTGGAGCATGGCTTTCGGGTCAGAGGAATGTCCCCAATGAATATGGCTTTCGGGTCAGAGGAATGTCCCCAATCAATATGGTTTTCGGGTCGGAGGAATGTCCCCAATGTATATGACTATGGGGTGAGGAATGTCCCCAACGTATGTCCGGTAGGGGAATAACCCCTTCAGAACCCAAGGCGCACTTATATATTTAGAAAGGGAGGTGGTGGATCATTGCCTGCTATCTGGCAGATTAAATTGTTTTTCCGCCTTACGGTGGTGCGGGTTATGCAGTGGCTGGGCGAATACCCCGAGGTATATTATGTGGGAAGCAGCGAGGCGCTTCCGCCGCCTCTTTCCACCGATGAGGAATCTTTTCTGATCAACAGGCTGGAAGCCGGCGACGGGGCGGTGCGCAGCGTTTTGATCGAAAGAAATCTGCGGCTGGTGGTTTACATCGCCAGGAAATTTGAAAATACCGGAGTGGGCATTGAGGATCTGGTGTCCATAGGCACAATAGGCCTTATTAAAGCCGTGAACACCTTCGACCCGGCAAAAAAAATAAAATTGGCCACATACGCCTCCCGCTGCATTGAAAATGAGATATTGATGTACCTGAGAAGGAACAACAAAACCCGTACGGAGGTTTCCTTCGACGAGCCGCTGAACATCGACTGGGACGGCAATGAGCTGCTGCTGTCCGATGTGTTGGGGACGGAGAACGATGTGATTTACAAATTAATTGAAGACGAGGTGGACAGAAAGCTTCTTTATCTGGCCCTGCAAAAATTAACCGGAAGAGAAAGGAAAATAATGGAACTCAGATTCGGGCTGAACAACGGGGCGGAGAAGACCCAAAAGGAAGTGGCGGACTTGCTGGGTATCTCCCAGTCATATATATCAAGGCTGGAAAAAAGAATAATAAAAAGACTGAAAAAGGAGATGCACAGGATGGAATAAAGGCTTATCCTGGGGCTTTTAATAATTAACCCTGCCGGAAGCGGAGAACCCGGCGGGGTTTTTTGCTTTTATAAAATGTATAAACCCACCGGGTGAAGGTAATAATGAAATTGAAGTCGGTGCAAACAGTAAAAAGAGGGTGGGAGTCATCCATGTTGGTCAACAAGGTGGAAATCTGCGGTGTTAATACTTCAAAGCTCCCGGTACTGACCGGGGCACAGATGCGCGCCCTCTTTGAAGCCATGCATAAAGGCGATATAAGCGCCCGGAGCCAGCTTATTAACGGAAACCTGCGTCTGGTGCTCAGCGTGATACAACGTTTTACCAACCGGGGAGAGTATGTTGACGACCTTTTTCAGGTGGGCTGTATAGGGCTGATGAAAGCCATAGACAATTTCGACCTGTCCCAGAATGTTAAATTTTCCACCTATGCGGTTCCCATGATTATCGGTGAAATAAGGCGTTATCTCAGGGACAACAACCCCATCAGGGTTAGCCGCTCTTTAAGGGATGTGGCGTACAAGGCGTTGCAGGTGCGGGACTCGCTGGTAAATAAATATTCCCGGGAACCTTCGATTAATGAAATAGCCGGAGAACTGAACATGCCCCGGGAAGAAATTGTGTTTGCCCTGGACGCCATTCAGGAGCCCATTTCACTTTTTGAGCCCATTTATCACGATGGGGGAGATCCAATATTTGTGATGGATCAAATCAGCGATGAAAAAAATCATGATTACAGCTGGCTGGAAGGTATAGCCATACGTGACGCCCTGCGAAAATTAAGCGACCGGGAGAAGCATATACTATCCTTAAGGTTTTATGAAGGCAAAACCCAGATGGAGGTGGCCGAGGAGATTGGAATATCCCAGGCCCAGGTGTCCAGGCTGGAAAAGGCGGCTTTAAGCCATATGAGGAAATATTTGTGAAAATGAAGTTAACCCCGGATATGGAAAATCCGGGGTTTTTGCTGTCTGCTCCGGGCGAATTCCAGGGCGAATTAATTTTCAGGGGGAAACTTTTAAATAATCAACTTTTCATCTATAGCTGATGCTTTTTCAGATGTTTGCGGGGGAAATGCTGTTAAATTGTATAAAACCAGGTTATTGCGGCCAAACTTTAACTATACAGTTAGTGTTTGAGGGAGAGTAGAATATATGAACAAAAAAGCAATAGCCGCGTTAATAGCAGTATTAATAACGGCATTTTCATTCTGGGGCTGGCACTTGTATAACAGCACCGTGGACGGCTTTAGGAGCGGCAATCTTATCCGTCTTCATATAATTGCCCACAGCAACAGTCCCCTGGACCAGGCCCTGAAATATATGGTCAGGGACGAGGTTATCCGTACCATGACCCCGTATTTTGAGGGTGTTGAAAGCGCTGGGCAGGCCAGGGCGGTGGTGAGCCGGCACGCCGGGGATATAAGCTCGGCGGCCAGGAGGGTTCTGCTACAATCAGGCTGCAGCTACCCGGTGACGGTATGCATGGGAAGTTACCGGTTTCCGGACAGAACATACCGGATAGAACGTGAAGGTATTCCGGCGGAACTTACCCTTCCCGCCGGAAATTATCAGGCAGTTCGGGTGATAATCGGCGAAGGAAAGGGCGCCAATTGGTGGTGCGTTCTTTTCCCTCCCCTGTGCTTCACCGGCCAGTCGGAAATACCGGACGCCGCAGCCGAAAAAAAACCTTCCTCCATAGTCCCCGAGGATGGCGCGCCGGCTGTCGGGAATTTGCCTGATAATGAATCAGGCGGCCTTGAGAATAGCGGCGGAAGTCCGGGGAAAGCGGCCCTGCCTGCGCTGTCGCCGGATTTGCCCGCCGGCTTTGGCGATGGAGCGGTTCCCTCCAAAGCAGGCCGGAGTGAGGATGAGGAGGAAATTCAACCCAGGGTGGTATTTAAATTTAAGTTTATGGAACTGGTCGCGGACTCCCGGGAATGGCTGGGCAGGCTTTTTAGCTAATTGGGCCTGTCCCGGCCATATATTTTTTTAATGGTAAAGCAATATATGAAACTAAAATGGAAGTAAGCGCAATATAAATATAACAGCAGATAGACAGGCAGCAGGTTATTTAACCTACCAGTTAAAATATTAACAAAATACCGGGGGGAATCCTGCGCATGGTTAAAATATCCGATCTCAGGATGAGGGAAGTCATTAACATAAATGACGGCAGGCGGCTGGGGCCTATTAAGGATATAGACATTAACATGGAAGAGGGTAAAATCAACGCCATAATCCTGCCCGGACAGGGAGGCAGGATCATGGGGTTTTTTGGCCGTGAGGATGAAATTGTAGTTCCCTGGGACAGGATAGTTCGCATCGGGGTTGATGTCATACTGGTGGATTTGCGGCCTCCCCAGGAAGCCCAGGCCCAGGGCCATTTTGTTAGCGATAAGTACTGGTAGCGAAAAAACAGATCCAACCTTTGGCCTTCCAACGCTGACTTTCGGTGAGGGAGGGAATGCCCTCAAATTTTAAAATGGCGACTACCGATTTATCGGCTCTGCGTCTTAGCGTCTGGCTCTTTAATAACTGATATATTAAATTGTCGCACTGTAATGATGGTTTCCTGTTTGCATTTCGGGCAGAATAGAGGAGAATTTTCAAGGACGGTATCTTCTCGAATTCTAAGCCGGGTTTTATTAACACAGACAGGACATAGTATCCATTTTTCTTCAAGCACCATTAGTCACCTGCTTTCTTGTTTTTTCTGTTTCATGGTCAATCCCATAGAAAATACGGCGGGTAAAGACACTAATTCCTGTCATTATCAATGCTGCTATATAAAACGGAAGATATGTGTCACTTCCTATATGTTCAAAAACAAACCCATAAACGAGCTGTCCCAGAGGAATTGTACACATAACAACGCACATAAAGCATGAAATGACTTTTCCGATTAAATCGTTTGGTGTTAAAAGTTGCAGATATGTCATCATCTGAATTTGGAATAATGTGTGCAATGTCAATAACAGACCACCTCCAACTATTAAGATGATATAGATTCCCATAGGTGCGCTCAGCGTTTGCAGCGCAATTCCTTCTAAGAGTATGGACAAAGAGCACCCGATCAGAAGGACGGGACTTGTCTTTGACCTCAGTCTGTTGGATAATACTCCGGCGAGCAAGCCACCCAAGATGGCCCCTGCCGCAATTACGCCTTGCGCATATCCATATAACCGATTGGCGGTATCCGGAGCAAAACCCAAATGCCGGGTAATGATAACCGGAAGCGCAATCGTAATCAACGAAGTCAGCAATAAATTAGAAGAAGCAAATATTAAAGATATTTTCCAGATGACAGGCCGCCCTCCGAACATAAAGCTGAAACTTTCTTTAAGGTCGCCAAGGCCGGTAACAAAGATATTTCCGGTTGTTTTCCTCTTTTCAAATGGAATGCAGATAAAAATCTCCATTACCGCAGCCGCGAAAAAACAGCCGATACTTACATATAAAACAGGTGTTAATCCCAAAATAGAAAACAGAAGACCTCCGATTACCGGCCCTGCCATACTGGACATAGAGTTAACCATATCAACAACCGAGTTTGCCTTCATGATATGTCCCGATTCCACCAGAACAGGCACGCTTGCCTTAACCGCTGGCTGATAAGCGCCCTGTATGCCATACAACAGGATCATTGTAATTGCCATAAGCGGGACAATATCTATTCTCCCGGCCAACAAATAAAACAAGAAAATGAGTATGGCTGTGCCAAAATCTAAAACTACCATGATGTTCCTCTTGTTGACACGGTCGGCAATGATTCCTCCTATCGGGAACAGTAAAATCATTGGAATAAAAGATACTGCCAAAATTATTCCAAATAAAACAGCTGAGCCTGTTTGATTGAGCAGGTAAAGCGGAAGCGCATACCTTAATATTTGATTGCCAAATATAGAAATAATCTGGCCTATCACAACGAGAATAAAATCTTTTGAAAGTATTGTGTTTTTACCCATGGTTATTGGTTCTCCTCTTTAGAAAATTTTGATGATATTGCAGTATGTTATCTGCTTCACTTGCGTTATAGTTCATGTGTTCCTCAAAGCCTTCTTGCTCCATACCATCGAAGCGATACAGCTTTTGGAGAAGCGTCCACAGGGTTTCTAAATCTTCCGTCGTAAAATCATGGAAGATATCCGCTAAAAACTCATCTACGCGTTCTGAACACGCTCTGAAAGCCTGCTCTCCCTCTGACGTAATGGTGACATTGACCGCGCGTTTATCCCGTTCATTTGGCGCAATGGATAGGTACTTCTTTTTTTCCATAGCATCAACGATCTGTTTCGCGCTTTGCTTGGTGGTCCCCAGTTTCCGCGCAATATGATTGATTGTTGCGTTTCCGTCCGGCGCATGGATAATGGCAGGTACTGCCAACATTTGACGGAGCGTTAAATCTTGTAAATATTTGTCGCCCTGCATTTGCAGTTTGTTGGTCACGGAAAACAATGTCACAAGAGCTTGCTGTGCGAAGAATAAATCCCGTGCTATATCCATATGATGTATCCCCTTTCATTGGACATTATATTGTCTAATGAAGAGTATGACACTTTTTGCTTTCGATTGTCAATATACTGTCTAAAAATCTTTTAACATTCTTTCATGTTCAGTATCAGCGGCTAGTAGAGTGATTCCAAATTATAGTTGCAATAATATCTAGCAGGGTATACGATTCTCTTAACGAAATTAACGTTAGGGGGATCATTCTATGCCAT
>NZ_BFAV01000176.1 GCF_002933875.1 Desulfocucumis palustris
GAATGAATTCAATTCAAGAATCGTTGCGAGGTTTATGCAACACAAAAGAACTGTCCCCTTGTGCGTTCTATCTATTAGCACCTCCCATAAAATGGGATTTTCTCTATGACATTATATCTTAACACAGTAAATCTCTCAACTTTATTTTGGGTAATCAGATGAGGACAGCAATTGTTTACCAATAATGCATTTTATGTGTCAAAAATTCCTCCCGAGCA
>NZ_BFAV01000177.1 GCF_002933875.1 Desulfocucumis palustris
AGACTGTGCTTTACAAGGACTCGTCAACGATTTTATTTCCTGTCTGCCCGCATTTTTAAAGGGCCGGCTTCAACTTTCGACCTGCGAAAGTTGAGTAACTTTATTTAAAACATCAATATTACCTAAAAACTCTCCACCCCAATCACCTGAACATGTCAAATTTACTCCACAGCTGGGACTTCCGTCAACACCAATTATACCGATGACTTTGTATCCATTCTTTACGTAATCCAATAATTGATATGTTATTGGTTTTATAATGTCCTGGCATTTTTCCCTAAAAAAAAGCGTATCAAATTGTTCCCTTACGTGCCCCCACCTTTTAATACCATAAACCACCATCTCGGGACAGGGCAGTTGTATAATACCAATCTGCTTCTCCATCAGCAAGTTCATTACTTCTGAAATTATTCCCGGAGAATTACTTAAGCCCTCAACCTTTGAATTTGAATTAAGAATACAGTGAGACAATAGTATTATAGTTTTACTTCTTTTAATTCTCTATCATCTCCCCCTTTTCCCTATTTACCCATATGATTGTATAAAAAGGTTATGCATAAGTCTAATAGAAAAAATTTAGTTTTTATATATTACCTATTAAATATTTTTATGAGCCATAAAATGGAATATGGAAAATTAATTTTCTATCGGCAGTCTGAGTATCCTGGTATAAAACACATTGAAGCCCTTGTTCCCCGGGTATTCTAAATATTACGGGCTGCTCCAAACCACCTGAAATTCATTTAATCATTCTTTTAGCCCGCAACAATTTTCGAAATGTAATTAATATGATAGAATGGAAAGGCTAACGAAAAAAATAAAGGCTCCAGTAGATTAATGGAGACATTTTTAAATTAAGACAAGCCGTTGTATTTTTTTTATGAGAGGTGGCGCCAACATGCCCTTGATTCGCGAGTCCGATCTTCCGGGAATAGGCAGAAAATTTCAAATTAATACCCGCAGCGGGGACAAATTGGTGATAGTCGTGCATGATGACGGGAGGCGGGAGATGCACCATTTTTTCAACGATGACCCTGAAGAAAGTATTTCAATGGTGACCCTTGATGATTCCGAAGCACGCCGGGTGGGAGCTATTTTGGGCGGAATGGTGTATATGCCCAAGGCTATGGAATCGGTTGATGTCGCCTTTGATGATATGGTTATTGAATGGTACAAAATAGAGCCCGGCTTAAAAGCAATTGGCAAAACCATCGGCGAACTGCATATACGCAAGAAAACAGGCGCAGCCATAATAGCAATAGTCAAACGCAACCAGGCTAAAATAATAAATCCGGGGCCCGAGCAGGAAATCAAAGAAGGAGCGACCCTGGTTGTCCTTGGCGAAAGAGAGCAAGTTAAGGCTTGTAAAAAGCTTATTCAAAATGGGAGTATATAATGTTGACGGGTGAATATCTCCTTTTTGAAGTCGGGCTTGCCCTCGGAGTTATTGCAGCGGCTGGATTGCTGGCCTCCCGTTTGCGTTTTTCCATTGTGCCGATATTGATTATAGCCGGAATGGCTATGGGACCCCAGGCGCCTCATATTGGAATGTTTGACTTCCGTTTTATCGAAAGTACCCCGCTAATTAATTTCATGGGGCGTTTAGGTGTACTCTTTTTACTCTTTTACCTGGGACTGGAGTTTTCCGTGGGCCGGCTGATAAAAGCAGGCCGCTCCATATTCTTCGGCGGAATCATATACATGGCTATCAACTTTACAGCGGGAGTCGTTTTTCCGCTGGCGCTGGGATGGCCATTGACTGAAGTTCTGGTGGCAGCCGGTATCACCACAATTTCATCCAGCGCCATAGTGGCCAAACTTATTTCCGATTTAAAAAGGTCGGTCAGACCCGAAACCGAGCTTATTCTGGGCCTGATGATGTTCCAGGATGTTTTCGTGGCCATCTACCTTTCCGTAGTTTCCGGTCTGGTCTTAACCGGGACAGCTTCCACAATCAATGTCATACAATCCGCCTTATTGTCACTGGGGTTTATTGTTGGATTTATATTTTTGGGACGCAGATTGCTCAATCAAATAAACCGGCTGCTGGATATCCCCTCCGATGAAGTGTTTATGATGGTATTATTTGCCATGCTGTTTATGGTGGCGGGATTCTCTGAAACCATCCACGTGGCTGAGGCAATCGGGGCTTTGCTGGTGGGCCTTGTGCTGGCTGAAACCGAACATTTCGAACGCATCGAGCACCTGGTGGTGCCTTTCCGGGACTTTTTTGGAGCATTGTTTTTCTTCAGTTTTGGACTGAGTATTGACCCCCTGGCTCTCAGCGGGGCCTTCTGGCCCGCTCTTGGGGCCGTCGCAATAACAATAGCCGGCAATTTCATTTCCGGGTTGGTGGCAGGCCGTAAGTCAGGATACTCCCACAGGGCATCCACCAATGTGGGACTGACCATCATATCCCGTGGAGAATTTTCAATTATCATGGCCAACCTGGCTAAAGCCGGAGGCCTGTTGCCGATACTGCAGCCCTTTGCGGCTCTTTATGTTCTGATACTGGCAATTATAGGCCCGTTGTTTACCAAGGAATCAAAATGGATTTACTCAAAAATGGCCCGGATATTCAAGTGGCCTCCATTGAAGGATATGAACAGGCTAAGACAACGTTCCAATAGCTAGGAGAGTGTTGAAAAACACATTGAAAAAACAATAAACATGTTGCTAAACTACCGCCCGAGGCCGTTCAAAAAGCTCCAGATGCAAGGCGCGG
>NZ_BFAV01000178.1 GCF_002933875.1 Desulfocucumis palustris
GAGTGCCTTATATAATAATCTGATCCATGCGATAATAAACTTCAAACATTTTCAGAGTTATTCAAGTTAGAGTTTTTCAAGTTTTTCTAGTACTCTGAAACACTATAGCGGAGGTATCGCAATGGATGAATTAACTCGGGTTAAAATCCATTTCCGTATGGAACATTGGATGCCGTTGATAAAGGAATGCCAGGCCAGTGGGATGTCTGTGAAATCCTGGTGCCAACAGAATGATATAAAAGAATCCGCCTACTACTATTGGCTGAAACGAATCCGCCGGGAAGCATGTGCAAAGCAACTTCCGGCTGTGCAGACGGAAAACCAAAAACCTGTGGAGTTTGCAAAACTCCGAGTGGAAACAGGAACGGCGGGAACCGATGCAGCCGTCATCATTCATCTCCCTTCTGCAACTGTTGAGGTTAGAGAAGGAACATCCCAGAAAACCCTTGTATCCGTCATACTGGCCTTGAAAGCCCTATGTTAGGCGACATTACGGTTGCAAAAGAAATCTACATTGCCTGCGGTTATACGGATATGCGCAAATCTATTGACGGACTGGCTGCCCTTGTTCAGGAAACTTTCGGCATGGACCCTTTTGCTCCCAGTCTCTACCTGTTCTGTGGCAGACGCCGGGACCGTATCAAAGCCCTGCTCTGGGAAGGGGACGGATTTATACTTATTTATAAACGTCTCGAAAACGGTAACTTTAAATGGCCCAGGTCCGCTGATAAGGTGAGGCCTCTTACATGGCAGGAGTTCAAGTGGCTAATGGAAGGTCTGGAAATAGATCAGCCAAAAGCCATAAAACTAGTGAAACCGGGTTCCTTCTGCTGATGCCAAAACGGCTGAAAGTGCTGTATCTACTGGCTTTTTGCCCATTTTTATGGTATAATAAAACCATTAAAACCGTTGGGAGACAAGCTGTTCATGGATTCGAGGGACACCTATATTCATCAGCTGGAAAATACTATAAAGACCCTGGAACAGCAGGTAAGCAACCTTACCGAGATGGTGCTCCTTCTCCGCAAGGGGAAGTTCGGTAGTTCCAGCGAAAAAACACCGCGAGAGGAAATCAGTGGACAGCTCAACCTGTTCAATGAGGCTGAGTCAGAAGCGAATCCTCATGTCCCTGAACCAGTCGTAAAGGACGTAAACGGCTATAAGAGGCGGAACCCCAGGACGAAACGAGAGGAACTCCTCAAGGATCTCCCTGTCAAGGAAATCCTGTGTGAGATTCCGGAAGAGGATCTGTACTGCAGCAACTGCGGAACCACGCTCAGGCCTATTGGTAAAGAGACCGTCCGTGAGGAACTGGAATACATTCCCGCAAAACTACAAATTATCCGGTATGTCAGGATGTCCTATGAGTGTCTCCGATGCAAGCATACGGATACACCTTATATAGAAAAAGCGCTGACACCATCTTCCCTGATGCATCATTCCCTGGCATCGCCCAGCACGGTGGCAAATGTCATGTACCAGAAGTATGTGAATGCCGTGCCGCTCTACCGCCAGGAAAAGGACTGGGAACAACTTGGCTTTGCCCTTTCAAGGGCGACGATGGCTAACTGGATCATCCGTTGTTCAGAGGATTACCTGTATCCCATTACCGGATATCTCCGGGAACAGCTTCTGAAGCGGGATGTCCTCCATTGTGACGAGACGCCGGTCCAGATATTGAAGGAGGAAGGCAGGAAGCCGCAGTCCAAGTCCTACATGTGGCTGTACCGTACCGGGGACGACGGGAAGGAGCCCATCATCTTGTATGACTACAGAACTTCCAGAAGCGGCGTAAATGCTTCCGAATATCTGGAGGGATTCAGGGGATTCCTGCACAGTGATGGATACTCTGGATATAACAGACTAGAGAATGTCGTCCGTTGCGGCTGCTGGGCCCACCTGCGCCGCAAGTTCGTGGAGGCGGTCCCGGAGAATCGAGCGAAAGGTGCTCCGCCAACGAATGCGGAAATCGGCCGGGATTACTGCAACCGGCTTTTTAAAATCGAAGAAGAGTTGTCTGGACTTACACCGGAAGAAAAATATGCCAAGCGTCTGGAACTGGAAAGGCCCGTTCTGGGTGC
>NZ_BFAV01000179.1 GCF_002933875.1 Desulfocucumis palustris
TACGTTAGCACTTACTGCAAGTTTGTTGGTAGTACTAATGGGTGCACCATTGTAGAAGGGATGGACACCAGCTACAGCACCAGTTAGCACGGTAATACTTGCGGCACCAGTTACACCTGCAGCAGTAAGGTCAGTTACAGTTGTTGTTGCAGCACCAGCAGTTGCGGGTACTACAGTTACAGTAGCAACACCTGCAACAAGGTTAATTTCAACAATGTTTTCACCATATTGCTTCCAAGTAGTACCACTCTTCATAGTAGTACCTGCAGGAGCAGTAGCTCCACCACTTAAACCGGCAGGCAGAGTTATCTGAACCTTGTCAGTTGCAGTGGTTACAGCATTGTTATACTGATCTCTTGCAGTAACATTTAATGTTAATGCAGCATTAGAGGTAATCATAGATACTACATTGTTAAGAGCATCCTTAAATTCTACTTTCAAGGAAGCAGGCAGAGTACCAACAACAGTAATTATAGGAGATGCTTGAGCTCCAATCGGAGCAATACCGGCTTGTGCAGGTACAGCAGCATTCACCACATAGTCATCACCTACGTATGATTGAGGAGCAAAGGTTACTTTTACCTGACCTTGGGCATCAGTCAGCAGTTGCAGTGGTTGCCCAACTGTAACTCCAGCTTGACCATTTAAGGTAGCCACACCAGTGTTAGCAGCACCATTATCAGTTGGATACAGGTTTACAGTAACACCAGATTGTTTAACAGCATTACCATACGCGTCAATCAGTTGGAACACTACATCGCTTGCAGTTGATGCAGTTGATACGTTCAGAGCATTTTCAGGAATTGCGCAAGCTATATTGGCTAATGCACCTGCGCTTTGGGTAACTGTTGCAGTTTTAGCTGGGATTGAATAGTTATTCCCAGTGCTTGGAATCACGCTAACTGCTACAGTATAATCGCCTGCGTGATTGTTAGTAACAGCAACAGCACTTAAATCGTAAATGGCTAATGTTACTTTGCCAGTTGCATCCATAGGAACAGTGACATCGCCACTAGCGTTAGGTGAGCCCACAGCAGTAAGAACTCCAGCAGTTGAAATTGTACCAACAGTTAAGTAGGTAGCAGCCCTGCCAGCTTTGGTAACATTAACATTAACATTACCATTACCAACTACACCTAAACGCTGAAGATTCACAGGGGTGCCGCTAGCATCTACCACTTGAGCATCAATACTGGCTATAGTAGTTGCAGTGTTGGCACCTTGAACCCAAGTGCTCTTCTTAACATCAAGGTTCAGATCTGTAGGTGAACCAGCCTGGGTAGCAGCAATAGTAACAGTTGCAGGTGTTAAGCCCGCACTCTCTGCAGTTACAGTAATTGTACCGGCTTGACCCTGCAGTGAGGTAATATTTACTTGTGCGGTAGTATTTATAATTGTCCCGTTACCGACAAATAAATCGGTAAAAGTTGTAGCAGATGTCCCGCCCACGACGGTCGCAGGTCCAGACACTGTAAAGGTTACTGGATAGGTACCAGCTTTCATCACTTGACCAGCTTGGTCTACTGCTACAGCAGTAACAGTTGCAGCAGTCGCTTGGTTTATAGATACAGCAGCAGGAGCAATAAGTTTTAGACCAGTTGCACTAGTAGCAACGGTAGAAATGGACTGAACATTAGAAGAAATGTTAATACCATTTACTCTTACAGGAGTAGACTGACCTTGGGCAGTTACAGAGATGGCTTTCAGATTGTCAGTTACGCCAGCAACCATAGTGGATTTAACTTCGATGGTAGCAACACCGTTGGTTACAGGAACAGTTACTGCAGCAGCAGCAACTGCTGTTAGCCCAGTAACGGGGTCAACCATTTGTGAACCTACAGGGGTTACTGGCAAGTTGGTAGTGGTATTGATGTAGTTAAAGGTCATAGCACCGCTGAAATTTGTGATGGTATTTCCGTTAGCGTCTACAACAGCACCATTAACAGATAATTTAGATTCGCCATTAGCTTCGACTGTGGTTTTTTCAGCTGAGAGTTTGATATTTGTTGCAGCACCAACGATAACCAATTCAAAAGTCGCGGTTTCGCTGCCTTTTTGGGCAGTTACAACTACTGTACCAGCAGCAGCTGCTACGAACTTACCAGCTGAGTTGATAACGCCTTTTGTTTCATCGTTAATGGACCATTCAACACCATCCACTACAGTGTCGCCCTGCTTGGCAGTGAATTGAACAGTGCCACCAACAGTAGTAGTAGTAGCATCGCTTGCAATCTGGAGAGGCTGGACAATTCCGCTAACAGTAACCTTGAAGGTATCAGTAACACTCTCTTCACCTTTAGTGGCTGTTACAGTAACATCGGTTTCGCCTTCCGCAACGCCGGTGATGATGCCTTCAGCGTCAACAGTTGCGATGGTTTCATCGGCCACAGCGTAGCTCAGAGCAGCATCTGCGGGGGTTGCAGTCACATCTGCATTAACAGTGGCGCCGACTTCGACAGTAACGTCATTAGCGGTTACCGTTACATCCCCGGGCTCTTCGCCGCCGCCTTCGCCGTTCACATCAAACTCTTCCCAGGAAGAGTACTTGGTGTTCTTGGACTTGGCATACACTTTTACTGTGTAGGTGCCGGTTTCCAGTCCTTCATCCTCAACGGACAGTTCTTCTTTATCCGTATAATACTTTTTGTCTTTAATGACGTATTTGCCGTCTTCGTCTCTAACATACCACTTATAGGATATCGAGTCGCCTTCATTGGACTTCCACTCGGGAATGGCGATAAATACATTGGCTTGGGTATCATATTCCACTGAAACGTCGTCCAGTGAAGCCTTGGTCGCGGCATTGGCCGGGATAACCGGCAGCAGGACGGTCATGACCATTGCCAGTACCAATAAAATGCTCAGTTTTTTCATGCCAGCTGATTTTTTAGTTAGCATCTACTCGCTAATACCTCCTTTTAATCGCTTGAAAAGCCATTTTCCTTCATACAAACCGGCACAGGTGATCCTATCCCATGGCTACAACACTTCTTCTTCCGCCTCTCCACCGCCGGAGCCGGCCATATCCTCCTCCTGCTCCTTCTTCGGCGTTAGACCGGTTTCCAGGTAGTGCTCAAGTGAAGCTATGACGATAGCCGCCTGGCTTACCCCGGTTTCGAATGATCTGCGTGCGAGTCGTTCCTTTAATTCAGGTGATATCCGTACCTGAAAGGATACGTACGCTTTAGGACGGCCATATGCATTAGCCACCTAGATCACCTCTCACCTCCTGTGTAAATTTGGGTTACGCACAGATCACCCCCTTAAAGGAATTAATTTAAGGCTCTTGGTAACCATAATGTGGTTGGGTTGTAGGTTGGTTGGTACCACATCAATCAACTAATATATTCAACAGTATTTTGGATTGTCCTCCAAGCTTTCCCTGCATTTTTTAAATTTTTTTGTCGATCGGACAATGCCAAAAAGCCTTTAAAATCAAGGGTTCTGTCGTTTGGTTACAAATAATTTACAAAAAATTAATAATTCAGCTTCATATCTATAAAATCTATTTTCATGTCCACGGCGTTTTCAACCTGAAAGGTGATATCGTTGGCGCCGGTGGCGTCGATTTCAAGCGGAACGGCGGGGCCGGGTCCGATCTCAATTTTCTGCGACTTCTTGCCATCTATAAATATAGTAAGGGTGGTGAGTCCTTTATTCTTACTTTCGTCGTCCAGGGCCAGGGTGCCGGTGATTTTCTTCAGGCCGCTAAAGGATGTGGTGAATTTGCACTCGGCTTTATCCTTGTTGGTGGGGATCACGTAAAATCCCTTGTTATATTCCTTTTCGTCCACCAGCATTTTGGAGTTTTCACTTATCTTCAAACCATAGCAGGAGGGCATGAACAGGTCTTGCAGGGAAAGGCTCCTGGGCGCGTTGCCGCCGGTTATAATCACGGTGTTGTCCTCCCAGCCCACCTGCTGCTGCAGCGCCTCTGCCACGGAGCGCAGCGGCACAAATACCTTGTCGTCGTATGTAAAGGGCTCCAACTGGGATGACAGCAGCTTTCCATTAACTATTATCTTAATGCCGCTATACTCCACCGGTATGTTTTTGCTCCCGTCCGACGCCGCCGCCATGATGCCGCCGAACAGAAGAGCCCCGGCCAATATACCCGCCATAAACACCGGCAAGGTTCTTTTCATACAGTTTACCCCTCCCAATATTTTCTTTAATAGTCAATTGGATAAAATCTATTTTACCTGATTTTTGGATCTTTTAAAAGAAAATATGCATTTTATTTTTATATGTGCATAAATGCCTTAAATAGGAGCGCATTTGCTCAACCCGTATTGCTACTCAACATCTCCCATGATAGTATAAATGTAGCGTTTGGATATTTTTATGGAGGTGATGGATTTTGTTCAGACTGCTGAGGATTTTTTTACTGGCGGCCTTGTTGCTGGCCTTGGCAGCCCCTGCCTTTGCCGGTCCCAGGGTAGTGCTGGACGGCAACCTGCTTCAGTTTGACACAGAACCTACAATTGAAAATGGAACCACTCTGGTACCTTTGAGAAAAATATTCGAGTCCATGGGGGCGACGGTATCCTGGAACGAGGCGGAGCAAAAAATCACGGCTGCCCGGGACGCCGTAACGGTAACACTGACCCTGGGACAAAAAGACGCTTTTGTCAACGGCGAAAAGGTCACACTGAATGCCGCTCCCAAAACGGTCAATGGAAGAACCCTTGTGCCCCTGCGTTTTATCGGCGAGGCCTTTGGCGCCTCGGTGGTGTGGGACGCCCCGCAAAACACGGTGATTATAAAGTCTCCGGTGGAGCCTGAGCCGGTGCTGGAGGAACTGCCCCCGGACCAGGTGACGGAAGTTCACATCATTGATTCAGGCTATGCCAACGCCGTCTACCTGAAGCTTGCGGACGGGTCCAACATACTGATAGACGCGGGGTACGACGAGGACCTGAGGGAAAGCCGCAAAATAATCAACTACCTGGAGAAAAACGGTGTGGATGAACTGGATCTGCTGGTGGTTTCCAGCCCTACCAGCGATTACATGGGCAATGTGGACGATGTCCTGAGCAAAATAACCGCCAAAAAGATTATTGACACCGGCCAGGTGATGCCCACAAAGGATTACGAGAAGTACAAGTACATGGCCTCCACCAGAAGCACCACCTGGGAAACCGCCGACGGCCAGCGCCTGCGCTTCGGCAATGCCGCATTGGACATTCTTTCCTACAAACGCTATGTGAGCATTACCGACAACGCCACTGTAATATGCAGGTTAACAGTGGGCAATATCCGGTTCCTCTTTACCGGAAACGCGGCACTGAAGGATCTGGAAGGGCTGTCGGATATGTCCAAGGGCAATTATGCCGATGTGCTGCTGGTGCCCGCCCACGGTGACGATGGAACACTGTCCAGTGAACTTCTTGCCAAAATTGCTCCGAAGACAGCCGTGATAAGTGTAGGCAACAATGTGCACAGGGACCCGGGAGATAAAACCCTGGAGTTGCTCAGCGACGCGAAGGTAAAAGTATACCGCACGGATGTGGACGGGGACATAGTGATCACCACGGACGGAAAGAATTATTCTGTGGGAACAAAAAATCAATTGGAGGAAAATAAGCAGCAAATCACAGCGCCCAGTAAATTTATAGGCGATATAGAAACGAATGTTTATCATACTCCCGGTTGCCCGCTAATCCAGAATATACCCGACGAAAGAAAAATTACTTTTAAGTACTCCTGGGACGCCAAAGAGGCCGGGTTTGAACCCTGCAAGCTGTGCAACCCCTAAATTGAATGCAATGGAAAAAGGGAAGGGGAAGCGGTTAATAGCCGCTTCCCCTTTTTTATTATTTCACGGGTTAATCCTTTTCGATTTTTATTTTACCCATGTATTTGTCCAAAGTATCCATGGACGTGGCATATTGCGCCGAAAGCTCCGATATGCTGGCGTCTACTCCGACCAGGCTGGCCTGGGCGGATTCCAGGGCATCCTTTGTGGTCATGCCCAAATCGTACTGTAGCTGCAGCACCCGGCAGGATTCCTCCAATTGGTCCTTCTGGACCAAAAGCTGGTTGCGCTTTTCCAATAGCGTGTTAATGCTGTTGCACATATCCCGGAGCTGAAGGCGAATGTTTTCCTCGGTGGATTCAGCCGTGAGGTTGGCTATGTCCTTATTATATTCCCCGACATCAATATACGTCTGAAATATTTTCATGGTATCAGCCAATCTGGCTGCCTCCTCCGCGGACCACAGCTCGTAGGAACCGTCGGCGGCCACCCTGGCCGTTCTTTCCACATCGTCGATGGGTTTAAATTCTACCTCAATATCACTGGTCAGCACCGGCCTGGTTCCCTCTTCAAGACCGGTATAAGTGATTAACTGGGTATAGGCCGTATCCAGGGCGGCCTTCGCTTCCTCCAGGGAAGCCTTGTCGGAGGCCAGCTGCGCCTCGGCGGTCTTAATATCGCTATCGGTGGCCATGCCCACGGCCAACTTCGCCTTGGCCTGCTTCAGCTTCAATTCGTCCACGCTGATAGCTTTCTCTTTGGCGGCAATGCTTTTGTTGCCGGTCAGCACGTCAAAATATGCCTTTCTGGTGTCTACAACCAGCTGCAGTTTTTCGTTTTCCAGGTTCTTCTTTGCTCTTTTCAGGCTCATATCCTGGTTGTAATAGCTCATGAACGCGGATTTCTGGGCCTGGCCGTAGTTTCTGTCCACGGGGGTGTAATAAACGTTGGTCATGGCCTGGTCCATAAGCTCGTCCTGCAGATCAACTTCTTTTTCCAGGCTGCTCAAATATTTGCTGTTGTTAAGGGCTTTGCTGACGGCGTCTTCCAGGGACAGCTGAACGCTTGCAGTTTCCACTTCCTCTTCCCCAGCCCAGGCGGGAATCGCGGCGGCCAGCAGTAGAAGCAACGCCACAGCCAGAACAATTAATTTATTTTGTTTCAATTCAAATCACCCCGATTTAAGGGGAAAAAGCCCAGTCCCAATTGGAGCTGGGCTTTTTCTTTTAAGAGTTTAACCTTAAAACTCGATACCAACTGCATTTGTATCTGCATTCCAGGTTACGGTACCGCCGAAAGCTTCGGCTACGTATCTGGCCGGCAGCATGGTGCGGCCGTTAACTACTTCAGGAGCTACGTCCATGGTGGTTGTGGTTTCGCCGGCGGTAAGAGTGGTGCTGCCTACCATCATAGTCACAACTGTGTCACCCTTGGTCAGGGTTACGGTTTGACTGGCTTCATCCCAACCAATGTTTTCATCTTTCAGACCGCATACATAGGCCAGGTAGCGAACGGGCACGTAGGTGCGGCCATTCTTGATGTACGGAGCAACATCCATCATCTTCATTTGACCGTTCAGGTTGTAGAAGTTGTTGCCTACCAGGAACATTGCGCTGCCGTTTTCCTGATCCGGAGCCGGAGTCACTACAGTGGCGGCAGCCACGGAAGCGGCCCAGCTGGAGTTGAACATATCGGCGGCGTCGGCATCCACTATGGCGGATCCGCCAACTCTAAGGGTCAGAGGACCTTCGGGATAGCTGCGGTCCACGTTCAGTTTAATGTTGCTGAACTTAACGGCGCTGGCGTTCTTGGAAACCTTGTCGGTTTCAACCAGTACAACGTCATACATTCCGTCGCCATTGTCGTCTCTGAATTTCACCAGGTTGCTGTTGTCCAGTTTCAGGTCGCCTTCGATAACTTCAGCAGTGGGGCGGGAAGCAAAGCTTACGCCGTCCGGAGCTTTCAGCAGCAGGGTTTTGGGGCCGTCCTCGTCAATGGCTTCGGCGCCGGCTTCCTTAATAATGACGTCGCCAACGGTTTGAGCCTGAACACCGATTTTAACCTCGGTGGCATTCTCAACAGTCGCGGTTACGGGAGCCAGGGACTTGGCCACAACCAGTTCGCCTTCAACACCGGCGGAACCGGAGAACTTCATGGTTACATCGCCAGGCTGGCTGAGGTTCAGGGCAATACGCAGTTTGTCAATGGAAAACTCGGTATCATCTTCCACATCGTCGGTAGTCTTCCATACAATCTTGTTGTCGCTTATTTCGGTGCAAGGGAAGTCACCGAGCTTCAGCTTGGAATCGTCTTCGTCAATATCTTCCCTGTCATAGATGAACTTGGCGTTGGAGGACAGTTCGGCTACGATGTAGCGGCCGGAATTGATGCTGTCCTCGGTATTTTGTTCCACGGTGATTTCAGCCAGTTCTTTGTCATACTGACCGGCAAAGAATTCTTTAACCTTTTCGATGGAAACTTCGTTGCCGAAGTCTTCAACTTTGGCCAGCACCAGGTCCACAGAGTTCATATCCAGGTCGCCGTCGCCCTCAACTTCAACTTCGCAGTCGCCGGGTTCGGCATCGTAGGGAATGTCAACGACGGGGGTGATGTCCAGGATTCCCCTGTAGTCCAGGCCTGATTCGCTAAAGTACAGTGTGATTTCTTCATCGTCAATATCATAGTCGTCTTCGTAAGCGCTGGCCAGTGAGCCGCCGAGAATGACGGGGCCGTCGGTGTCGTTGTCTTCATTCCATTCATAGTCGTCGGGCAGGGTGATAACGATTTCACTGCCGTCAACCATGGCGCCCTTGGCGTTTTCAGTTATGCGGATGGTACCCAGTTTAACGCCGGTGTCGCCCACTGCAACGGTTTTCTTGTTAACAACGGTGGCGGTGCACTCGGAGCCGAGCACGTTACCGATTACATACTCGCCGGAGGTGATGGCGTTGTCCAGGGAGTCCACCCTGACTTCAACAGCGCCGGAGAAGTCGGAATCGATTTCCAGGTTGTCGAAGTCAACCTGTAATTTTTCTTTCTCTTTGTCGGCTTCAGTGGAGTATACTTCCACGGTTACCGAGGTGTCGGTGATGCTCTGGATAACGTAATCCAGGGTAGGAGAGCTGTTGCCGAAAATGGCTTCGGCGTCTTCATCATCCACTACGTCACTCGGGAATTCCACTCCGTCCACCAGGGTAATGGTGATTACGGAAGGATCGGTTTCATCTTCGGAAAAAGCGTTGGGGAAATCTTCGGATTCTTTAATGTACAGGGAACCGAAGGTTGCTTCCGATTCCTTATCGCCTACGTTTACTTCTCTGTCCACATAGTTCGAGGTAAGTCCTGCGGCAAAGCCCGCGGTGGGCAGAAGCAGAGTGCCCAGCAGGGCGAAGGTCAGCAGGAGTGCAAGAAACTTGCTTCTCTTCACGATTGGTTTTTCCTCCTTTAATTATGTTTGATTTTGACTTTTTACCTGCGGAT
Source organism: Desulfocucumis palustris (assembly GCF_002933875.1). Taxonomy (GTDB): domain Bacteria; phylum Bacillota; class Desulfotomaculia; order Desulfotomaculales; family Desulfocucumaceae; genus Desulfocucumis; species Desulfocucumis palustris. The sequence goes on from NZ_BFAV01000179.1 coordinate 9,239, forward strand.
TAATCAGTTAAGCAATCAGCAGGCAGGGACGGTTAGATTCCTCTACCCGAACCTCACCTCCTTTTCAGGATCTTTTAAAGCAAAATACTTACCGCGCGTAACAATCCACCACAGGCAAGCATTCTTATGCTATTCAACACTCTTCCATGTTTTCCTCCCAATTACCCGAAAATTTTCTAGGGGTGGAAAACCGGCCATGTTATTCAGACATCTGGCTGGTGTGGATTAGCATACTTGATATGGTGTCTTATGGTTCACATTTCTTTAGACACATGATGTTCGCGAAAAGTTCCGGACAAACAAAATATAATTTTTAAAAATCCACCTTCTTTTTCCCTGGCGTTCCCTGCAGGAAAAACGTCTATATTTAATGAATAAAAAATAACGCGGAACTTTTCTTATTTAATAAGTGTCTAATATGTACCCGGGTAAGGCACGGGGTACTATGGGAGAGTGCCTAATGGGTGATTTGAAGACGGATGTGTTGATAGAGCGCTGCAGGCAGGGAAGCGAGGCCGCCTTCAGCGAGCTGATCCAGATTTACCAGAACAGGGTTTACACCATATGCTTTCAGCTTACCGGCAACTCTGAGGATGCCAAGGACCTGGCCCAGGAAACCTTTATCCGTTTGTACGGGGCGTTGCCCGGGTTCAGGGGACAGTCGGCCTTTACCACCTGGCTTTACAGAATTATCCATAATCTCTGGGCCAACGAGCTGAGAAAGAGAAAGAATAAACAGACCATTTCCTTAAACGCTCCCATCCACACGGAGGAGGGCGAGATTGACAGGACTCCGGCGGATGAGAAAAGCAATCCGGAACAGTTGATCGAGGCCGGAGAGGAAAGAAAGCTGATCTGGACGGCCATCGACACTCTTAACCAGGAACAGCGCACGGTGCTGGTATTAAGAGAATTGCACGGTTATTCCTACGAGGAGATAGCCCGGGGGCTGGGCTGGTCGCCGGGAACGGTGAAATCCAGGCTGAACAGGGCGCGGCTGCACCTGAAGGAGCAGCTGCTGAAACTGGGAGTAAAACCGGACAAGGAATCCCAAAAGGATGCGGATATCAGAAAGAAGGTTAAACAATTATGAAATGCGGATACTCATATGATGAATTAACCGCATACTTTGACGGCGAACTGCCCCGGGAAGAACAGAGCAAGCTGCGGCAGCACCTGGGCTGCTGCGGGGAGTGCGCGTCCGCCCTGGAGGAACTCCGGTTTGTCCGAAGCGCCGTATTGTCAGCCTGGCAGGCCGAAATACAGGCCCCGGAGGATCTCCGGAGCAATGTGCTAGGGCGGCTGAGAGAGGAAGGCGCTTTCCGGGAGAGTTTGCCGGTTAAGACGCCTGTTGCAACCGGTAAAGGCTGGAAGGGATTCAAGGGATGGGGCGCCGCGGCTGCCGCGTCGGCGCTGCTGGTGGCAGGGGCCTCCTGGGCCTGGCTGGCCGGCAATGTGGACAATGCCCCGCTGAATACCGCCCTAATTGAAAATAAGCCGGCCATAACGGAGCACATACCGCCTGATAAGGAAGTAAAGGAAGTAACGGAGAAGGAACCTGACGGCACCGCCGGGGGTTCTGCCACCGATAACCAGCCCGGGGATAAACCAGGGATTAAAAACCAGGGTACGGCGGTTACCAGTCCTGAGAAACCGGGGACTCCGCGGCAAACGGATAACGCTCCGCAGCAAACCGCGACAGGGGCGATAGCTTTGAAGGACTATACCGGCAAAGCATTTTTAAGTGTTGACAAGAAAAGCTATTCCGGATACTTTCAGCTGACGGATAACTGGAGAAATTACGATTCATTGGATCAAAAGATAAAATTAACGGCGGCCGGGTACAACGCCGCTCTGGCGGGCAGCTTTAAAGACAGCGGCGGAGTGGTAACGATAAATGTCCCCACAGCCTCCTATAACGCTCTTTACGAGGATCTTAAGGGACTGTTGTCCGCCGGCGGCATTGTAAAGGGCAGTGACACCACGGTGGAAAGCATAGAAAGTCAATATAAGGTTGTCCAGACGGAGCTGGAAAAGGTCCGGGAGGAATACGAGGCCTCCGCCGGAGACATGGAAAAACAGAACCAGCTGGCAAACAGGCAAAACAGCCTGATTGATCAGATGGAGGATTTGGAGCAACGCGCCAGGATCTCAACCATAGCGATAAAATTATAAGTGAGACGGTATAAATACTACGGAAAAAGGAAAACCCACCTGAAAAGGTGGGTTTTATTCGTAAATCAGCCCTGACAGCCGCCATATCATCACCGCCGCCTCAGCCCGGGTCAAATAGCGGCCCGGCTCAAGTTTTCCCGCGGAAGTGCCGGCCACAATCCCGGAATTATAACACCATGCCACCTCGTCCCGCCTGGACCCGGGTATATCGTCCCAGTCCCCAAAGGGCGGCGGGGCGGATGCGCTGTAATTCCGGCCAATGCCCCTGGCGGCGGCGGCTCTCCACAGGGCCGTCACGGCGTCCAGTCTGGTAACCGCGGCCCCTGTGCCGCCCCTTACTTCGAATTCCTCCACGGGCACCCCGGTCAATGCGTACAGGGCCTCATAGAAATCCCCGGCGGCAACCGGCGCCGACGGGCTGAATTTTCCCCCGGAGTCCGGTTTCATCAATCCGGCTCCCAGCACCGCGGTTATATAGTTCTCCGCCCAGTGGCCCTGGAAACCGTCCTTGGGGTAACCGGCTTCAAAGCCGTAAAAATCCCGGGTCATCACATTTATTCCCCCGGTGGCCCTATTGACCGAGCCCAGCACTATTTTATGCTTTCCCGGGACCGGCAAATCCAGGCCGGCGGCGAATACTCCTCCCGTAACGGCCGCGCTGTTCCAGGACCCGCCGTCAATACAATAATAAACCATATTCCCGGCGGTTTTTCCTCTAAGCAATGTTTTCCCTTCGCCGGAGTCCGGCTCCAGTATAAATTCCAGCGGGGGAGGATTAACTCCCGGCCCGGGCCGGGACTCCACCATTATTACCTTATCAAGACCGTCCGAAGAGTCCGGCAGCAGGGTAATTTTAGCTTTTTCTCCGGGAGCCAGGTCCCCGGGGGCCACCATTACACCCTCTTTATATATTTCCGCGTCCCTTTCCAGTACGTAGCTTTTACCGTCGGCCGTCCTGATTGTGGTGGAGCCATTGTCCTCCGCCAGCAGGCTGATGGTGATTTCCTCATTAACAGGCTCCACCGCGTCCAGCCTGATCACCTCGCCGTTTCCGTTCAGGAGCGCCCTCAAATAATAGCCGGACTCCACGGCGTCAAGCCCGGACGGCAAACCTTCCACAAAGCAGGCTGCATTTTTAGCCGTCCGGTAACTATCCGTTTTCCCTTCTTCCCGCTTTAGCAGTATAATGCCCGGGTCCGGCAGAATATTGCCCGCCATGCCGTAAACCACCCCGGAATAAGCCCATAGCCTTTCCACCACATTCAGGCCGTTTTCCGTGATTCCGGAATCACTGCAGACCCCTTCAATCCAGTCGCCGGATTTTACCGCTCCCGGAGAGGACTGTCCACCGTTTTTAAACACCAGTGCACTGTCGGGGAGTTTAAATTGCAGCCCGCTTTCCAGGGTCGCCACTCCGAACCTGGTTATTCTGGCCACCCTGCCGGAAATCATTTTGTTTTCGGCGTTCAGGGTGCCCACTTCCCTGGTGCGGGGGGAGATTACCATCAAGACCTTGCTCCCGGGTTTCACGCACTCCAATTTTTTAAGACTGCTGAAGGAGAAGGCTTCGTCTTCCGGACCATAGGCCTCCCACTTGTTTTCAACATTTATTCCGGCCTGCCTGCTCAAGCGGTAAGTCTCTCCGCTTTCCAGGGTAATTTCCCCGGCTTCGGCTCCCGGCCCGGCCACTTTGCCGGTAACCACCTGGTAGGTGGCGTCCGCGCTCCACATATATCCCGTCAGGGGATTGATAACCCCCACCACGTCGGAGCCGGGGAGTATTTCATTAATCAGCTTCGCCCTTGAGCCGTTAACATTTATTGTTACTTCGGGAGACGGGGAGATATTGTACCCGCCCTCGGAATACTCCGGGCGAAGCTCCAGCAGCATTTTCCGCCCGTCGCTTTCAGCGCCCTTGACCGAGCCTGAAAAAGCCGTGACATAGGATACATATATATCCTTTACGCCATTTTCAGAGGGGAAATAATATATATCCGATCCCGCGGCCAGCCGGAAGCCGGCGGGATCACCCTCCGGTTCTATGCCGTCCCTGGACAGGTGTATATCGGCCCCGGGGAGGGGAGTCAATACACCTCCCCCCGCAAGTTTAATCTGGCCGCTTTTATTAATGGACGCAATTATTCCCCTGGCCGGCGGCTGGCCGAATGCCACGGCAAAGTCCTGATTCACGCCGGGGCTGGACGTAACAGCGTCAACCCCCACCGCCGCCCCGCGCACCTCGACCACGTATTTTCCGGGCCGCGGCCGGTCAATGCGGACCTGCTCGGTGTTATTCACACTATCCCTTTTCCCCTGGCCGCCGAAGTCGTTTCCATAGAATACCCTGCCGTCCGGGCCGGTAACGGTCAAATCCAGGTCGTTTACCAGGGTCTTCCCGGAAGCTCCGGGAGCCTGGGGCGGATCGCACCAGGACAGGGTAATTTTCAAAGGCCTGGTTGAGTCGGTGACATTATAGCTGTACTGGGCTGTTTTGTTTTCTTCCAGCCCCTTCCGGTCATCCCTGCAGATAACCGAGCGGCCCTGGAGGGATAAAACCGTCCCCTGCACATCCAGCATTCCGAAGCCCTCCGCCCTGGTCCCGTTCCCGATGCTGCGGGCGCCGTTTATCAAAACCGCCTTAAGCAAGGCGGAGGAGGGGGAGCTGTCCGGGCCGACGGATTTAAAGTATTCCCTCAGCAGGGTGGCCGCCCCGGCCGCCAGGGCCGCCGAGGAGCTGGTGCCGTCCATCCTGGTGTAAAAATGGTTCAATAAAAAGTTGGTGGGGGCCAGGCTGGAGCGGGTGGATATGATTTCGGTTCCCGGGGCCACCAGCTCGGGCTTGATCCTTCCGTCCGCGGCGGGGCCGCGGCTGCTGAAGGAGGCGATATCAGCGACATCGTCAGAATCGGAACCAAAACCGGGCCGGGGATTCTCCGACGCCCCCACGGACAGGGCATTTTTACTGTTTGCCTCGGCCACCACGGTACCCTGCCCGCCATGACCCGGTCCTCCGTTTCCGGACCCGAACAGCGCCAGAAAATCCGGGTGTTTCCTGGTAAAATCATCTATTTGCGAAGAGGCCGCGGTATACTGGTTGACCGGTGTGCCCCAGCTGTTCACATGAATACGCGCTCCCGCCGCATAGGCCGGGGCAAAAAGCTCATTGAGGTTGGCGGGAGGATCCGCCTGGTCCTTTACGTTAAGTATCGACTGGAAATAAAGCCGGGCCTCCGGCGCCACCCCCCGGTACTTACCGTCCGACGCCGCCCCGGTGCCCAGCACGGTGCCTGCCACGTGCGTGCCGTGACCGATGGGGTCCGAGGGAAGCAAATTTCCGGACAGGGACTTCAGGGCCACTATTTTTGGCTCTTTTCCCTTTTCAAACATAAAATCCGGATGTATGCCGGATTTATCATCACCGGTATCCAGCCCGCTGTCCGCCACAGCCACCACCTGGCCCGCTCCTTTTAGACCGCCGGGCAAGACATACCCGGGTGTCTGAACCGTCCGGGCGCCTATGATCCCGGAGCTCCTGTCATTCAAAAATTCCGGCTGCACAAATGTTTCAGTGTTAATTACAGAGGAATTAGCCTTAAGCTGGTCGGCCATCTGTTCAGACACCTTTACCCTGAGAGTGGTGCCCTTTTCATCGAAGCCCTTTATAACTTCGCCGCCGGAGGAGTCCACCATTTGCTTTATTATTAATTTTTCCTTTTCATCTTTAACTGAAACATTTATTTCCACAAACCCGGAGTCACCGCCGCTTTGCGGCGCTTCCCCCGCTTTTTCCGCTTTTTCCGCATTTGAACGGTTTTCTCCGCCTGCCCGGTGAGCCGGCGGCGTGCCGCTGTTCCCGGTATCAACAATATAAAATTTCAACCCGGCCAGGATTAACAAGGCGGCCATCGCCAGTGCCCATTTCTTTCCCGCTCTGTTATGTAAAAACATCATTTCACCTGCATCTTTATATTCCATTTTTAATCATACAGCACTCTAAATATAAGACGATTGGAAGGGGGAAATTGTTGCAGTTTTTATTTAGTAAAATTTACGGAAATCGCCATCTATTTGTACTGACCGGTCAGATTACTTTACGGCGCCATGCAATATCATGAAAATCAGTCATAAATGATATTTTTGCGCATATATAACCATATTTGCTATTTTACTAATCCAGTAACATGATTTATATTATATATACTGACTGGTCAGTCTACAAACTTCTCCAAGGAGGGAACAATTAATGAAGAAGAAAGTTATTGCCCTGGCCACGGCCGCCCTGGTTTTTGTTTCGTCCGGCGCCGCCATGGCGGCACCGAGCGCCTATCATATTGACAGTGACGGTTTCGTGGTATGGGACGAACCCCAAAGCGTGAACACGGTGAACCCTGTAACCCAATCCACCTATGCCATCGACCCGGATGGCTTCGTGGTTTGGAAAAACCAGAAGACTGAACCGGCTGCCCCGGGTTCCCAGCCCGCTTACAAAATGGACGCCGATGGATTTGTGGTGTTGGAAAATCAGCAGGCCAAGGTAATTAGCGGCAATTTCTTTCCTTCCTACACTATAGACAAGGATGGTTTCATTGTCTGGGACGCCGAATAACCGTGCTGATTGTCACTTAATCAGATTTTTATTTCAAATAAAAACCACTCCCGATGTTTTGGTATCAGGAGTGGTTTTTTATTATTATTCTATTTAGGGTAATGCTAAACCTCCAGCAAACCATGAAAAATTAATTTGCAAATATTGTCTTTTACCACATCCATGGAAAGCTCTCCGTAAACCTGCAGGTAATGGATGGCCACGGTGAAAATCATGCCGAAAATTGACGAGGCGCATATTTCAGCATTGAGGTCCCCGGCAAATGCCCCGGCCCTTTGCCCTTCCTCCAATACGTTCTGAATTAATTTTTGGTAGCTCTTGGTGGCCTCCCTGAAAAAATCCCTGCGATTATGATCCCCGAACAACTCCCTGAGGAATATATAGGCAATCCCCGCATAATCATGCATGAACAGAAGGTAGCTTTCAATCAGCGCGACAATTTTTTCCCTGGAATCGGTGTGCTGACCGATTGCTTCCCTGGCCATTATTTCAAGTATGCTGATTCCCAACTGGGTGGTGCAAAGATATAATTCATCCTTATTTTTAAAGTGATAGTATATGGTTCCCTTGGCCACACCCATTGCCTGGGCCACTTCGTCCATGGTGGTGGAGTGGTACCCCTTGGAAGAGAATATATCAACGGCGATTTTAAATTTTTCCCGGTCTTTGTTTAAAAAGTCCGTTCCCTTGCTCATTGCAGTCATCCTTAAATGAATTTCTATTCATTTTAGCATGAGTTTCAGAAATTTTAAATATCTTTATTTTATCCACTCATTTCTGTTTAATCCGGAAATCAATTGAAATCAAAGGTATCCAGCAAACTGGTATGCTCGTCATAAAAACTGAGGGTGATCTCTTCAATATCCACATCTTCATCTTCAAATTCCTCGACTATATCATCGTATACGTCTTCAGCACCGCTTCTTATGGTGCTGCTGCTAAGCTCCTCCCAGAGGTCGGAGGCGTCGTCGTCCTCAGCGTCCAGTGCTATTACCGCGTGGTCGCTGCTGGAGTAGTAGTGGGCGTCGGACACGTTAAAATCAATGTTACCCACCCTGTAGCTATTACCTATCAAATCGTCACAGACGTCATCGCCGTCCGAATCCGAGTCCGAATTTCCCCGGTAGTCCTCGTCCCTGTAGTCCACCTCCAGGGAGTCATCCCCTTCTTTACTAAACTTCACCAGGGTATCGTCACTGTCGCTGTCTATTATTTTGCCGCTCACTTCGGTATCGTCGGAAAATTCATCCTGTATGTCGTTCACAATGCTGTTAATAAAGCTTCTAATTTGCGAGTCGCTTAAATCCGCCCATTCATCCTCGTCGTCCCCCAGGTCCACCTCTATTTCCACATCCACGTCGTCTTCGTCACCGCTGAGCTCGATGGAGTCCACGGATACTCTTCCAATTTTATCGTAATCGTCATTAAGGTCGTCTTCAAGGTCGCTTAAATCTTCATCATCATCATCATCGTAATAATAATCGTCGTCCTCGTCATCATCCTGCAGATTGGCCACCTGGGTCTTCAGGGTCTGAATCTCCTGGTCCTTCTGGGTGATCTGACTTTTAAGTTTTGCTATCTCCTGATCCTTTTGTAAGGCCTGCTGCTTGAAGTTGTTCGAAACCATTACGGTTTTGGTGGGGGCAACCCAGGTAACCGTGCAGCCCAGGGCCTCAGCCACTGCCCTGATCGATAAAAAGGTGCTCCCGTCGATAATGAATGGCTCCTGGTTTGGCTGATAGGTTATAGGCATGCCGTCCACGGTAATTTTTAAATTTTCATATGAAGCCTTTAGCTGTTTGGTGCCCACCGTTGCTTCAGCGGCCCCGGCGATGAAAACCATGCACAAGGCCAGGAGCAATGCAATTTTTTTCACTTTAAACCATCATCTCCTAAAATTTTTTTTTGGCTAATACGCCTCCTAAAATTAGGACGAATTAAACCCGGAAAATGTTGCACAAAATATTGCTTTTGGATAAATTTTTCAAGGAATACGCTAATGACACATTCTACCGGAGTAAATAAACCTCCTGCTTTGAGCCGAAGGTTATTTGCAATTTTTTCATTACTCCGGGAAAGGCGCGTCCCCCGGGCGCCTGTGGCGGATGGAGGGATACCGCCGGTTAACCGGTTTATTAACGGCACTGCCGGCGGAAAAGTAAAATGCCCAGGGGCAAAAATACCGCGTTCATCAAGGCCAGGGTCAATATATCCCCCTTCATCACGCCCAGTCCGATATTCATCAGCGCTATATCCCTGAGATTGGAGCAAAAATAGGTCAGCGGCAATATGGCCGATATGGCTTTAATTATTCCGGGCATGGAATCGACGGGCCAGGTGTAGCCGGAAAAAAGAAACGACGGCAGGGCAACCAGCATGGAGTACTGGGTGGCCTCAAGCTCTGTTTTGGAAACCACCGACAGGAATATTCCGACGGCCAGTATAGCCCCGATGAATAAAAGCTCCAGGATTAACAGATTTAATATGCTGCCGTTAAAGGGTATTTTAAATACAAATACACAAATGGCCAGCACCATATTCAAACTGGCCAGATTCGCTGCCAGGTATGTCAGAACCTTTCCCGCCACCAGCTCAAGGGGGGATATCCCCCGGTCCAGCAATTCCCTGACCGCCCCCGATGTTTTCTCCCGGACAATGGCCACCGCGATGTAAAGCAGGGTGACCTGCTGCACCGCCGTCGCCAAAAGCCCCAGAATTAAAAAGTTGGCGTAGTTAAAGGTGGGATTATACCATATGCGCAGGGCGTACTCCACCGGTTGGGCCGTGTGGTAGGCTGACTCCGGAAGCAGCCCCTTTCCTTCCAGGGCCGCCACCGCGGCCCCGCCGGATATGGTGCCCACTATTTCGTTGGCGGAACTCAGCACCGCGTTGCTGTAAAGCATGTTGGTTCCGTTAACGATAACCAGTACCTTTGTTGATTTTCCTTTCTTTATTTCCCTGCTGAAATCAGGGGGAATAACCACCGCCGCCTGTACCTCCCTGGACTCTATCATTTTTTTCAGCTGCGCCTCGCTGTCCGCGGCGGCCACCACGTTAAAACGGTCGGAGTCCTCAAAGGCCCGGATTACCGACCGGCTGGCGGAGGTGTTGCTTTGATCCCACACCGCTGTTTTGATATGCAGTACAATGTGCTCGCCGTACATAATGTTGAACAGGGTTAGCCCCAGCAGGGGAAAGGCGAATATGATGAACAGCAGCTTTTTGTCGCCGGAAATGTATTTTAATTCTCTTTTACAAATATACGCGATGTTTTTTATCACTTTTATCTCCCCACCTTAATTAAAACTTACCGACAGTTCCATTCCCGGCAAAAGGCGGGGGTCGTTCACCTTTATTTTCACATTGTAGGTGATTACGTCTTTCTCTCCACGGTCGTTGGTGCTCCGGTGGGTGGCAAAATTGGGCTTTTGGGATATTTCAATTATTTCCCCGGTGTATTTATGCTGGCCCAGGGTCAGGGCCGACTTTTGTTTGACTTTTAGATCCTGTACAATTTCCTGGCTTGCCTTTACGTTGACCCAGTTGTCGCCAAAATCGGATATGGTCATCAGGGGCATCCCAACTGACACCAGCTCGCCCTTTTCCACGATTATTTCCGATACCGTGCCTTCAATGGGGCTTTTAATAACCGACTCGTCCAGGCTCACCCGGACTTCCTCCAGCGCCGCCTTTGCCTGTTCGTATTTGGCCGCAGCCATGTTAACGGCGTCGTTTCCGGCATCCACCTGCAGCCTGTTTGCCCGGGCGGTCAGCAAGGCGGCCTCCGCCTGCCCCACGGCGGCCCGGGCGGCGTCGGACCTTGCCTTGGCCTCATCATACTGCTGCTCCGATACGGCCTTTTCCTGGTACAGCTTTTCCAGCCGCCCCCTGGTTTCTTCCAGAATGCCGGCCTCGGAGCCGGCTTTTTCAAGGGTTGCCTCGGCCTGTTTCACCGCCGCCTGGCTTAAGCCCTCCTGCAGCCTTACCGTTGTCCTGGCCTGCTCCAGCTGCGCCTTGGCGGCGCTGACCTGGGCAATCAGTTCTTTTTCTTTTGCCTCCAAATCGGCGGTGTCCAGCCGGGCCAGCACCTGGCCCGGCTTTACCCTGTGGCCCTCCGCGACAGTTACTTCCACCACCCTGCCGGGGATTTTACTGTTTACGTCCACCTCTTTATTCTCAACTGTTCCGGTGGGCAAGCCATTTGCGTCCACCTTGCCGGCGCACCCGGAAAGGGGCGTTATTGCGAGGAAAAGCAGCAGCAGCAGGTTGGCATAAATATTTTTCTTGTTCTTAATAGACATAATTATCACACCTCTTTATACTGACTGGTCAGTATTAAAAGTAATACAGCCCCTGTTTTTCCACAACCCCCAAAAAATGAATTAATTATGATAAATCTTAACTTATCTTTCATTTTCTGCCCGGCAATTGCCTTTTGCTTAGATTTTTAAAAACAAAAAGCCGGGGGATTCCCGGCTTTTGAACAGGAGAAAGCAAACCTATTAAACTGCCCTGCTGCAAAAAGCGGCTGTTAACCGCCTATGGAGGAAAGTTTTTTGTGATATCCTTTAATTGACCGGGTCGCTTCCTTGGAATTGGCCAGTATGTTGATCATTCCCAGGGCGCGCCCGGTGCCCATGGCCACGCAGGAGAGAGGATCCTCCGCCAGGTTCACCGCCAGGCCGGTTTCGTGGCTGATCAGCCTGTCCAGTCCCTGGAGTAGGGCGCCCCCTCCGGTCATGACTATCCCCTTGTTAACTATATCCGCGGCCAGTTCCGGAGGGGTGCGCTCCAGCACTTCCTTAACCGCTCCCACCACCGACTCCAGGGTTTCCTTGATGGCGTCGTGCACCAGGTTGCTGGTGATGTTAACCGCCCGGGGTAGGCCCGAGAGCAGGTCCCGGCCTTTTATTTCATAGGTTTTTATGGAGGAGCCGTTGGGGTAGGCGGTGCCTATTTCAATTTTTATTTCTTCTCCGGTTCGCTCACCCACGGCCATGCTGAATTCCCTGCGGACGTAGCGGACTATGGCCTCGTCAAACTTGTCCCCGCCCACCCTTAGCGATTTGCTGGTTACTATGCCGCCCAGGGAAAGTACGGCCACATCGGTGGTGCCGCCGCCTATGTCCACCACCATGGTGCCGGAGGGCTCGGATATGTCCAGTCCGGCCCCAAGGGCGGCGGCCAGCGGCTCCTCTATGACATACGCGGCCTTTGCCCCCGCCTGTATGGCGGCCTGGCGCACGGCCCTTTCCTCCACCCCGGTCACGCCGGAGGGTATGCACACCATTATCCTGGGACGGCTTAAAAATTTCCTTAAACCGGATTTGGTTATAAAATAACGCAGCATTTTCTCCGTAACGTCGTAATCGGCTATGACCCCTTCCTTTAAAGGCCTTATGGCAACAATATTGCCCGGGGTCCGTCCCAGCATTCTGCGGGCTTCCGCCCCCACCGCTATAACCTTGCCGTTATCTTTATTGATGGCCACCACCGAGGGTTCCCTCAGCACTATGCCCCTTCCCTTGACGTATACCAGTACATTCGCAGTACCGAGGTCAACACCTATATCCGTGGTAAACATAAAAGATTTTCCCCTTTCCCTTCCTCTGTCAGCAGTCCGAACCGTGCCGTACGATTAAAGTAGGGCGTGGCAACTCGAACCGCGCATAAAGACATTTGGTGGAAATATTCTACAAATTAAGGGAAAATCCTTTGTCTAAATTTTTCATTAAGCCAATTCTTTGTATTTTTTTCTGGTGGCTTCGCCGCCCCGCAGGTGACGCTCCGCCTTGTTATGCTCAAGAACATTTTTAACATCCCGGGCCAGTTCCTTATTCAAAGATGGCAGCCGCTCCGTCATATCTTTGTGTACGGTGCTTTTACTGACGTTAAACACCTGTGCGGCCTGCCGCACCGTGGATTGTGTATCCAGGATATACGCGCAGATATCCAGCACGCGTTTTTGTATATATTCCTGCATCGGCTTACCCCCTTCTTGGCGGTCCTGAAGGAGGATTCAGCGAGCATACCGGGTTATAACTGGTCATCGGCTTTTCCCTCCCCGTCAATAACTACTAAAATGTATATGCCGGGCTTCGGGATAAATACCCCGGTGAAAAGCAAATACCGCCTTTGATAAAGCGGTATTTAAAGGAAATTAAGGCCGGCGCGGCTTCCGGGCATTATTGGCCTTTCGCCCGGGGCTACTGTTTTATTATGTCCGCCCCGGTATAGTAATGCCTGATTATCTCCCGGTAGTCCTTGCCCTTCAGGGCCATGCCCTTGGCCCCGTACTGGCACATTCCCACGGCGTGGCCGTAGCCCAGGGTCTCCACTTTCAGCCCGCCGTTTTCCTCTGTGAGTTTGAAATTGGTGGAACGCAGTCCCAGGTAATCCCTGAAGGTGGAGGCCGAAATATTTTCGCCGTTAACTTTTAAAGTTTTGGGCCTGCCGGTTTGTGTTTTCTCAATTATTTCTATTTCAGGCAGTTTGTAGCCTCCGGTGGAAACGGGAACAGCTTCTTTTTCCAGCCGCAGCGCCTTTAGAACATCACCGGCGCCGATAAACACTGTTCTTTCAGGCTCGGGATCGGCGTCATAGGGGCAGGCCACGGCTTTCAGGTAGGGAATGTCAAAGCGCCATACGTCCACCGCGTTTTCCGTGCCGGCTCCACCGCAGGAGGAATGGTAAACCGGGTCTATAAGCGACCCCTGGTAGGTTATGACCTCGCCCCCGGTGGCTTTCACTGCGCTGCTGATTTTCAGGTAATATTCGTAGTAACCCAGGGTACCCCAGCGTTTTTTCATTTCCTGGGCGGATATCCAGGCCTGGAAGTGCCTGGGGTCGTCGCAGGCCACCGCCCCCGGGTGCACCGGATTGCTCAGTTCCCCCGGCCCCATGCGTTTCAGCACATAGGTCCGGGCCGCCACGGCCTGGGCTTTAAGAGCCTCCATGGGAAAAGCCGCCGGCATTTCCGCCGCCACCACTCCCACCAGGTACTCCTCCAGGGGAATGTTCACCACCCTGTTTTCCCGGTGCAGGTAAAGGCTGACCTGGGTGCCGGACTGGCTGATCCTGGCCGGGCTGAACCAGTTTATGGCCGCGGGTATTCCCAGTATCAGCAATAGCAGCAGTGCTATGGAAATAATAATGGTTTTTTTAAACATAAAAATATCCTTTCCCTTAAAAAGGGCGCTTGTCCTATGTTTATGCGTCTTCGATCCTGTTTATTCCAGCCCCCAGGGATTTTATTTTATCCACAAAGGATTCATAGCCCCGGTCAATGTGGTATATATTGGACACCTCGGTTTCCCCCCTGGCGGCCAGGCCCGCCAGCACCAGCGCGGCCCCGGCTCTCAGGTCCGGGGCCTTGACCCTGGCCCCGGTGAGATGTTTCACCCCCTGCACAATGGCGGTGCGCCCGATGACTTTGACCTTTGCCCCCATTCTTTTCAGTTCGTTCACATGCATGAAGCGATTTTCAAAAACTGTTTCTGTAATGATGCTGGCCCCTCCCTTGGACACCGACATCAGTGTCATGAATTGGGGCTGCATATCCGTGGGGAAACCGGGGTAAGGCATTGTTTTAATATCAGCCGGCCTAATAATGTCCGGAGCGGCCACCCTGGCGGTGGTTTCCCCCCTCTCCACGTACACCCCGGCCTCCTGGAGTTTCGCCAGCACCGGGGTTATGTGATCGCAGATGACGTTTTCCACGGTTATGTCCCCGCCGCTGATGGCGGCGGCTATCATGAAGGTGCCGGCCTCAATGCGATCCGGAATCACATTGTATATGGCGCCCCGCAGCTCATCCACCCCGTCTATCCTGACTACCTTTGTTCCCGCGCCCTTGACCCTGGCCCCCATGGCGTTTAAAAAGTTTGCCAGGTCCACCACCTCCGGCTCCTCGGCGGCGTTCTCTATCACCGTCCTGCCCCTGGCCATTGAGGCGGCCATGATCAGGTTTTCCGTGGCCCCTACGCTGGGAAAGTCCAGGTATATCCTTGAGCCGCTTAACTTTTTGGCCCTGGCCTCAATATATCCGTGGCCCTGAATTATTTCCGCCCCCAGAAGGCAAAACCCCTTAAGGTGCAAGTCTATCGGCCTGCTGCCTATGGCGCACCCCCCGGGCAGGGCTATCCTGGCCCTGCCGCTTCTGGCCAGAAGCGGCCCCATCACCAGAAAGGAAGCCCTCATCCTGCGCACAAAATCGTAGGGCGCCTCGGTCTGGCCGATCTCCGGAACATGTATTTTTAATCCCTGGCCCTCTTTTTTCACCCTGGCTCCCAGGTATTCAATAACTGAACAGATAGTTTCCACGTCTGCCAGGGCCGGGACCTCTTCCAGAAAGCAGGGGGTTTTGGCCAGCAGCGTGGCCGCTATCACCGGCAGCACCGCGTTTTTCGCCGGGCTGACTTTTACCCTGCCGTATAATCTATTTCCGCCTGTAATTACAAGCCTGTCCAATAATAAGGTCTCCTTTCAAACAGGGACACTTATTTTTAGTGTTGACAGATTATGCATGGATTAAAACTTTTATTACCAAAAACATAGATAACAGATAACACGGGGACGGTTCTGGTGTTATGGAAAACCATAACACCAGAACCGTCCCCGTGTTATCATTCGTTATCAACCCTTTGAGGTATTTTTTTTGAATAACATTGAAATGTTTTGTTGTCATTATTTACTATATTGTGATATATTATGGAAAATTGCAGGGGGTTTTATCATGCCGCGACAGGCCCGGGAAAAAAGTCGCACTGGAATTTACCATGTAATGTCCAGGGGGATAAACGGGCAGGAAATCTTTAACGATGATAAAGATAGACTAAAATATTTAGAAACTCTTTATCGTGAAAAACTTGAGAAAAGTATAGAGATTTATGGCTATTGTCTTATGGGAAACCATTTGCACTTGCTTGTAAAAGAAGATGAAAAGGGTCTCGGAGCAGTTATGAAGAAAATAGGAACCAGGTATGCCAGATGGTATAACTGGAAGTATAAACGCAGAGGTTATGTATTTCAGGATCGATACAGAAGTGAATGTGTGAATGACGATGCATATCTATTAACGGTTATCAGATATATTCACCTTAATCCCACAAGGGCATATCTTGTTAATAAACCTGAATCATGGAAATGGAGTAGCTGTGGCGCCTATTACGGTATGCAGGAATACCCTTCGAATCTTACTGAAACTGCTTTAATCCTTGGTATATTCTCAGCTGACAGAAATGCTGCCGTATCAAAATTTATGAAATACATGGAAGAGGCAAACTCCGATAAATGCCTCGAACATGAGGAGATTCAGCGAAAAACAGATGAACAAGTGCGGGAAGAAATTTTACGATTAATGCAGTGCCAACAAATTCAAAACATACAAAGCATGTCAAAGGAAGCGCGCAACAATCTATTGCGTGATGTTAAAGCCATTGAAGGAACAACCTACAGGCAGCTTGCCCGTATACTGGGGATTTCCACGTACAATATTGTTAAAGCCAAGTAACAAAAGCCGTGATAAATTGTTTAAAGCATTGGGAAGAGCTGTGTTAATGTTGCATAACATTGGAACCGTCCCCGTGTTATTAAGTCAAAAGCCGGTATGCTTGAACATACCGGCTTTTTATACTGATTTCTTTAAGTTGCTTACTGCAGTGCCTTTAGCCTGTTCAGGGCGCGTTGCAGTGCTATTTCAGCCCGCAGTACGTCCACGTCGGCTGATTTTGTGGCCAGGCGCTGCTCGGCCCTGGCCTTGGCAGCCTCGGCCCTGGAGCGGTCAATCTGCTCCGCGCGCTCCGCGGAGTCGGCCAGCACGGTGACCCTGCTGCTGCGCACTTCCACAAATCCTCCGCTAACAGCCATTTTGAAGGTTTTGCCTTCCTGCTGAACCTTCATTACGCCGATTTTCAGGCCGCTCATGAGGGGAGCGTGATCAGGCAGGATACCCAGTTCCCCAACCACGCCGGGGACCACTACGAAGCGCACGTCTTCGCTGTATACTTTTCTCTCGGGAGTGACAACTTCCAGGCGTTGATTTTTTTCCGCCATGTCTTATACACTTCCCTCTGCCAGCTGTTTTCCTTTCTCCACCGCTTCTTCGATGACACCCACCATATAGAAGGCATCTTCGGGCAGGTTATCATGCTTGCCTTCAAGGATTTCACTGAAACCGCGAATTGTTTCCTTGAGCGACATGTATTTTCCGGACCTGCCGGTGAAGTTTTCAGCCACGAAAAAGGGCTGAGACAGGTACTTCTGTAATTTTCTGGCCCTGGCCACGGTAAGTTTATCCTCGTCGGAAAGTTCTTCCATACCCAGAATGGCGATGATGTCCTGTAATTCCTTGTAGCGCTGCAGAACTGTCTGCACGCCCCGGGCTACCTTATAGTGCTCTTCGCCAACCACGTTGGGGTCAAGAATCCTTGAACTGGAGTCCAGCGGGTCCACCGCCGGATAGATGCCCAAGTCGGAAATCTGACGGGAAAGCACCACGGTGCCGTCCAAGTGGGCAAAGGTGGTAGCCGGAGCCGGGTCGGTCAGGTCGTCGGCAGGCACGTAAACGGCCTGCACGGAGGTAACCGAACCCTTCTTGGTGGATGTAATCCGCTCCTGCATCTGGCCCATTTCAGTGGCCAGGGTAGGCTGATAACCCACGGCGCTGGGCATCCGGCCCAACAGCGCGGACACCTCGGAACCAGCCTGAGTGAAACGGAAGATGTTGTCAATAAACAGCAGGGTATCTGAACCAAGCTCATCACGGAAATACTCTGCCATGCACAAGCCTGTGAGCACCACCCGGAGACGGGCTCCCGGCGGTTCGTTCATCTGGCCGAACACCATGGTGATTTTGTCCAGAACGCCTGACTCGGACATTTCACGATAAAGGTCGTTACCCTCGCGGGTACGCTCGCCCACACCGGCGAACACTGAGATACCGCCGTGCTGCTTGGCGATGTTGTTGATCAGCTCTTGCACAATAACGGTCTTGCCCACGCCGGCGCCGCCAAACATGCCCACCTTACCCCCTTTAAGAAAGGGTACCAGCAAGTCGATAACCTTAATGCCGGTTTCCAACTGCTCGTCTTTGGTGGACTGCTCCACCAGCGGGGGAGCAGGACGGTGAATGGGATAAGTGCTTTCGCCCTTTATTTCACCAGTCATGTCAATGGGTTCGCCAAGCACGTCCACCAGGCGGCCCAGAACAGACTTACCAACGGGAACGGTGATGGGTTTTCCGGTATCAGCGACTTCCATGCCCCGCACCAGACCGTCGGTGGCGGACATGGCAACGGTACGAACACTGTTGTTGCCCAGGTGCAGGGCCACTTCCAGGGTCAGCGGCTCCTGGTCGGGTCTGGACACCTTCAAGGCGTTATAAATCTCAGGTACTTCGCCGGGTGGAAAACGAACGTCCACCACAACGCCGATGACCTGAACTATATGACCAACGCTCATTAGCTAATTCCTACCTCCTTCGCCTTCAATCATTACTCCAGTGCTGCGGCGCCACCCACAATTTCGGAAATCTCCTTGGTGATGGCATCCTGACGAATACGGTTCATGGTCAGGGTAAGCTTGGTAATCATTTCCGAAGCATTCTTGGTGGCATTGTCCATCGCTGTCATCTGTGCGCTGTAAAAACCGGCCTTGGATTCCAGCATGCCCTGGAATACGGTGTTGACAACATATTTGGGCAGCAGCGCGCTCATTACTTCCTCTGCCGAAGGCTCATAGATGTATTCCACCAGTTTTTTATCATCCCCTGCTTCGGCCTTGGGAGGCTCAGCAGGCAGCAGTTTCACTGAAAGCGGTTTTTGCACCAGCACGTTGACAAACTCGCTATATACCACGTATACGACGTCAAATTCACCTGAGGAGTATTTTTGAATAATGTAATCCCCTATTTCCTTGGCCTGGCCGGCGCTAACTGCTTCACCCAGCCCCACGTATTGCTGTACGATGTTGTAACCGCGCTTGCGGAAAAAATCGCGACCCTTGCGCCCGATACAAACCAGGCTTGCGTTCGGATGTTCTTTCAACTCCTGCATCGCCTTGCGGATGACGTTGGCGTTGAAACCGCCACACAGGCCACGGTCGGCGGTGATAACCACGATAGCCACACTGTTAGGTTCACGTACTTCCAGCAGGGGATGCTTAACGCCCCTGGTGGCCGAGCCTACACGGCCAAGAACATCAATCAGCCTTTTGGCATAAGGCCTGGCAGCGACAACCGAATCCTGGGCCCGGCGCATTCTACCAGCCGATACGGCTTTCATGGCCTTGGTGATCTGCTGGATATTTTTAATACTCTTTATACGGCGCCTCAGGTCTCGTATATTCGCCATTTATTTTCTCACCACCTCGCCGTTAAATAACGGTATAACAGGCAAAATTACTTTGCAAACATGTCCTTGAATTCCTTGATAGCGGCCTTAAGCTTTTCTTCCGTGTCCTTGCCAATTTCTCCGGAATCAGCAATGGCTTTGCCTATCTCGGGCTTGTTGGCCTTCATGAATTTCAGGAAATCCGATTCAAATTTCAGCACTTTGTCTACCGCAATGTCGTCAAGGAAGCCCTTGGAGGCGGTATATAAAGACATAACCTGGTCCTCAACGGACATGGGCACGTACTGTCCCTGCTTCAGGAGTTCCATCATGCGCTCGCCTCTGGTAAGACGTGCCTGGGTAGCTTTGTCCAGGTCGGAACCAAACTGCGCGAATGCCGCCAGCTCACGGTACTGGGCCAGGTCAATGCGCAGACCGCCGGCCACCTGTTTCATACCTTTAATCTGGGCCGCGCCACCCACCCGGGAAACGGAAATACCCACGTTAACGGCGGGACGCTGACCGGCGTAGAACAGGTCGGGCTCCAGGAAAATCTGACCGTCGGTGATGGAAATAACGTTAGTTGGGATATAGGCCGAAACGTCACCGGCCTGGGTTTCAATAACCGGCAGAGCGGTCATGGAGCCCGCGCCTTCAGCGTCGGACAGCTTGCAGGCACGCTCCAGGAGCCGGGAGTGCAGGTTAAATACGTCACCGGGATAAGCTTCACGTCCGGGAGGACGCCTCAACAGCAGTGAAAGCTCGCGGTAAGCGGCAGCCTGCTTGGACAGGTCATCGTAAACGATGAGCACGTGTTTGCCCTGGTGCATGAACTCCTCGCCCATGGCGGCGCCGGCGAAGGGAGCCACAAAGAGCAGGGGAGCGGGGTCGGAAGCCGTAGCCGACACCACGATGGTGTAATCCATGGAGCCGGTATCGGTTAATCTTTGCACCACGTTGGCCACGGTGGACTGCTTCTGACCCACCGCCACGTAGATACAAATAACGTCTTTACCTTTTTGGTTGATGATGGCATCAATACCAATGGCGGTTTTACCGGTCTGGCGGTCACCGAGGATTAATTCCCGCTGGCCGCGGCCGATGGGAATCATGGCGTCGATGGATTTCAAACCGGTCTGCAGGGGCTGGTGAACGGGCTTACGTTTCATAACGCCCGGGGCGATACGCTCAACGGGACGGAATTTGTCAGTGACAATGGCTCCCTTACCATCCAATGGACGGCCCAGGGGGCTAACCACGCGGCCCAGCAAGGCGTCGCCTACGGGCACGGAAATAATCCGGCCAGTACGCTTGACGGTGTCGCCCTCTTTAATATGAGTGTAGGCACCCATCAAAACGCAACCGATATTGTCTTCTTCCAGGTTCAGCGCCATACCCAGGGTCGGCTCCTCGCCGGGGCCGGGTGCGGGGAACTCTATAAGTTCCATAGACATGCATTTCTCCAGGCCATAGACCCGGGCAATACCGTCACCTACCTGGATAACGGTGCCCACGTCCGCCATTTCGATTTGCGCTTTATATTTATCTATCTGCTGCCTGATAATAGTACTGATCTCTTCAGGACGCAAATTCATGCTTCTGGCTCACCCCTATCCGTTAAACTTTGGTTAACTAACTTATTAACCTCAAATGTTCCCTCATAGCGGCCAGACGGGTACGGATGCTGCCGTCGATAACCCGGTCACCGATACGCACCACCACGCCGCCGATAAGTGAGGGATCCACAGAAAAGTCAGTAACGACTTTTTTACCGGTTATCTTGCCGAGCATGGCCTCAAGATCCGCCTTTTCCTTGTTGTTAAGCTCCACTGCCGAGGCTATCCCGGCAGCGGTGATATTGCGGTCGGCATTGGCCTTGTCGACAAAATAATCCACTATATCGGAAAGGAACTGCTCCCGCTGGCGCTCCACCAGCAGTTTAAGAAACTCAAAGGTGACCTCGGATATTTTGCCTGCAAAAAGCTCCTTTAAAAGGTCTTTCTTCTCTTCGGCGGTTATCCTGGGATGATAGAGTATCTTCTGGAGATCC
This sequence comes from Desulfocucumis palustris, assembly GCF_002933875.1. Lineage (GTDB taxonomy): Bacteria > Bacillota > Desulfotomaculia > Desulfotomaculales > Desulfocucumaceae > Desulfocucumis > Desulfocucumis palustris. The sequence continues at coordinate 30,399 of NZ_BFAV01000179.1, forward strand.
TTGTCATCCTTGATCATCTGGTCGATTGCTTTAAGTTCCTGCTCAACCACATCCACTTTATCATCGCGCTTGGCCAATTCATATAATGCCTCGGCATAGCGCCCGCCTACTGCTCCCCTTAACATGGCAGATCCCCTGCCTCTTTAATAAATTCCCGCACCATATCGTGCTGGACATCGTCTGTAATCTTTTTGCTGACCACTTTGTTGGCGACCAGTATGGAAAGTGTAACCACCTGCTCGCGCAATTCTGCAACCGCTTTCTCCTTCTCCCGCTCTATCTCAGCCAGAGCGGAATCTTTAATCCGCGCGGACTCAGCCTTGGCAGCCTCTAAAATCTGCTGGGCCTGAGCTTCGCCGGCTTTGGTGGCCTGTTGAATAATAGCCTGGGCTTCTTCCTTGCTCTTCTGCATTTCCGCAAGATAGCTTTGGCGCAGCGCCTCGGCCTCTTTTCTTTCATTTTCGGCTGCGGTTACGTTGTCGGCAATGGCTTTTTGCCTTTGCTCCAGAACGTTGACGATTGGCTTGTAAACCACAACCCGAAGAAAGATTAAAAGAACTATAAAGTTAAAAATTTGTGCCACCAGTGTCGCGTTTAAACCTAACGCACTAATAACTGCTTCCATGAGGCTTCTCTACCCCTCCTTCCTTGCCTGTGGAGAAAGTTTCAATCCCCCTCTATACGGTAAAACCGTTTAGAAGCGACAGTAGCCTGTTACGCCTCGCTTTACTATTCAGAAAAAGGATTGCGGTAGCGGGCCCTGGCAAAACCGTGACAAAACCCGCTACCATTTGACCAAGCCACCTCTTTGCGAGATGTCAAACGAGTTACTAGCCAATTTTACCCATGAGAATGAATGCTATAACAACAGCGATAATAGGAAGAGCTTCGATCAGACCGACGGAGATGAACATAGTAACCATCAGGTTACCTCTCAGTTCCGGCTGGCGTGCGATACCTTCAACGGTTCTACCGGTTACGAGACCGTCACCGATACCAGCGCCGATGGAAGCCAGACCCACTGCCAGAGCAGTGCCGATCATTGCAGCACCTGCATTATCCATACATTTCCCCTCCCTTCGTAAAATCTAAATTCTTTAGATGGTGGCACTTCTCGAAAATCGGTGTTCGAATTTCGAGATTCGAACAAACACTATTTATACGAATAATTAGTGGTGTTCCGCTGTTTGCTGGCTGATATAGGCAATGGTAAGCATGGTAAAGATGAATGCCTGGATAAAGCCTACAAAGATACTGAATGCCAGCCAGATGACAGATGCCAGGAAGCCGCCCATAAGCGTAACCGTCAGGCTGAACAGACCCAGCAGAACGGCTATAAGCACTTCACCGGCGTATATGTTCCCGTAAATACGGAAAGCCAGCGTGATGGGCTTGGACAATTCCTCGATAATGGTCAGGGGAAGGAAGAACGGCACCGGCTCCAAAAAGTGCTTGAAGTAGCTTAAACCCTTGTACTTAAGGCCGATAACCTGTACCAGCAGGAAAACCATCAGCGCCATGCCCAGGGTGGTGTTAATATCCGCCGTGGGCGACATCATGGTAGGTATCAGTCCCCACAGGTTGCTGAAGAGGAGGAACAGGAAAAGAGTAAAAAGAAGACAAACCATTCCCGCGCCCTTTCTGTAGTCTATGTTGTCATAGACCAGGCCGCGTATGAACAGGAACATCTCCTCCACCATCAACTGCAGCTTGCCCGGCTTGTTCACCTTCATGGCCCTGGTGGCAGCCACTGTAAACAGCGCCGCAAGGATCATTATCACCCAGGTCATAACCAGTGTTTTGACGTTAACGTCACCTATGGGAGTAGGTACCACCCCGTGGTGCCCAAGATGAAGAAAACCCCAAAAATCCAAATCCTCATGGACTTCTTCTAAACCTCTCATACTTCTTTTCTCACCCCTTTCCGTAAAAAAATTATTTTATTTTTATATAAAACATTTATTTACGGATTTACGCCCTGCCGGGCAAAAACCGGCGCGGATTGTCCGCACCGCAATTATTCGCTGTAATACTTTCTTATAAATTCACCGGACTGGCGGTATAGAGTAACGGTCTCAATCATTGACAGGATGATGGAAATGCAGGAGGGTATCAAAAGTCCCGCTCCCACGCCGAAAAGGCTCACAAAGGGCAGCTTGCTGACCAGGAAAAAGAGCACTATCATGATCAGGCCCAGACGCATGGTCAGGCCTCTCTTCATATGCTTTTTGGCGGCGTCGGGAAGAAGCTCGGGAAGCTTTTTTATTCTTTTGGTAAGGGTGATGGAGTTGAAAATACCCACGGCCAGGCCGATAACCATGCCGTAAAGGAGGCTGTCGCCGGGGTATAAAATTAAGGCCAGGCAGAGTCCGATCATGATGAAACCGGCATACTTAAGGGTGTTCCTTAAATGATTATCCAGTTCGGGAACAGTCATTGGGCCGAACATGGGCTGCCTCCTTTATCGGTCATCAGTCGTCGGACGTCAGACATGGAAATATTCTTCTTAAATGACTTCTCCGGGGTCAAATTACTAGTTGTCTTTCCAAAAGCGCTGGAGGGTGTTTACTATACCCCAGATGCCGGCGGCAACCCCCAACAGTATTCCTGCCACCATAATCCAGGGACCGGTGCCTAATTGTTTGTCCAGCAGCCCGCCGCCGTAAAACCCCAGGGTTACGGTAACGGCCATCTCCGCACCTATGATGGTGGTTATTGATATGGCCTGCAGGAATCCGCCGCCTTTTGGTTTGGAATCGTTTTCTTTCATAATTAATAAGTTTCTTTAATATCAGATTTATTAAGCACAGGTTAAAATCAAGTTCTACAGATGAATATGTTCTACACAGACTACGTTATTCCTCCACAGCCAACGGACTTTTTTCTGGCGGGAATGAAAAAATTTTATCCCTGAAGAGACAATTTTCCTCGGCGAACGGTTCAGCCGCCAAAGCCCACCGGCGGGATTTTTGTCATTCCATATTTATAAAGTATGAATTCCGCGATTCTTCTGGAGGCGTGTCCGTCACCGTAAGGATTCACAGCCTCCGCCATGCCCCGGTAGTAATCTTTATCGTCCAGCAGCCGGCGGGTCTCCCGCAGCACAGCCTCCCTCTCCGTGCCCACCAGCAGCACCGTGCCGGCGTCCACCGCCTCGGGCCTTTCGGTGGTGTTGCGCAAAACCAGCACCGGCTTGCCCAGGGAAGGAGCCTCCTCCTGCATTCCCCCGGAATCGGTGAGAACAATATAGCTTTTCTGCATCAGGTTGACAAAGGGCTGGTAATCCAGCGGCTCCGTCAGGTGCACCCTCTCCAGGCCGCCCAGCACGGAATCCACCACGCTGCGCACGGCGGGGTTCTTATGCACCGGGAAAACTATCCTGACATCCGGGTACGACTCTATTATTTCCCTCAGCGCCTGATAAATGTGCCGCATGGGCTCGCCCAGATTTTCCCGGCGGTGGGTGGTGACCAGCAGTATCCTGGAATTTCGGTGGTCAATGGCCTTCAATTCCGGGCGGGTAAACACATAATCCCCGGAAACGGTGCCGAGCAGCGCGTCTATCACCGTATTACCGGTGACAAAAATGCTTTCCCGGCGAACCCCCTCCAGTAAAAGATTTTCCCTGGCCCGGGCGGTGGGGGCGAAATGCAAATCCGCCAGCGCTCCTGTGAGGCGGCGGTTCAGCTCCTCGGGAAAGGGGGAAAATTTGTTGCCGGTGCGCAGGCCGGCTTCCACGTGGCCAACCGGAATCTGCATATAATACGAGGCCAGCGAGGCCACGAAGGTGGTGGTGGTGTCCCCGTGCACCAGAACCAGGTCAGGTTGTTCTTCCCTGAGCACCTTTTCCAGGCCGGACAGCGCCCGGCCGGTGATATCGAAAAGAGACTGCCCGGGCTGCATTATACCCAGGTCGTGTTCCGGCTCAATTTCAAATAATCTCAATACCTGGTCCAGCATCTCCCTGTGTTGGGCGGTAACCGCCACCCGGCAGCTGATCTGCCCTGGGTAGCGTCCCAGCTCCTTCACCAGGGGCGCCATTTTTATAGCCTCCGGCCTTGTGCCGAATATAGCGAGTACTTTCATCATCACATCTCCTGAACAGCAATAACCCGGGCAATCGTTAACAGTATATGACACGTCCGGCAAAAGAATACCGTGAGTCAAGGGGACGGTTCTCTTGACTCATTATTTCTTATTAAACCGGCCCCGGGGGCCGCCTACATTGTCAAAGGCGGAGTTGAAATTGCGATACAGCGTCTTGTAGCCGGGAATCCTGTGCCACTTTTTAATAAAGCCCTCGGGAAGATCCTCCCTGAGCACCACGGCATTCCAGCCGCCCTGCACGGGGTAGGCGTAATAGGGCATTTCCTTGGGAATCCCGCGAATAAATATTACCTGGGGTATGACCCATTCCAGCCTGGCCAGGTATACCCTGTGCATACCGTCACAGACTATGTTGTGCACCGAGCCGTCACGCTCCACCGATTCCTCTATCACCGGGGGCATCACGTCGATAGGCTCCTGATAATCCTCCAGATAAACACTGGCGTAACCATTCAGATTGAAAAGATCCACCCCGTGCTTCTGCAGCTGCCAGCGCAGGCTGCGCACCTTCAGCAGTTCACTGGTGAGCACGTAGGACTGGGGGGGAGAAAGTTCGTCTGTGTGTATGTTCTCCAGGGATATAAAGGTGTTCTTGTATATGCATATCTCCGGATCCGTAAGCATGGAGACATTTTTAAGCCTTTTTATCAATTCTTCCACGCCGTGTTTTTCTACCCTGACAATATTCATTCCGCTACCCGCCTTTCTTACAAGTGAGTCACTCCAAATTGGTTTCCGGCAGCTGGGCTATTGAACTTATCATGATGTCCGGTCTTTTCAGGCTGCCGGTGAGAACGCCGCTCATGGCGGGGTATTCCTTTTCCGGGCGGCAGAGAACCCATACGGTTTTTATACCCAGCCGCATGGCCGGGGCCAGGTCGTTTTCGTAGGTGTCCCCCACCATCCAGGCGTTTTCGGGACTTACCCCCAAACCATCCAGCGCCCGCAGGAATATTTCCCGGCAGGGTTTTTTAATGCCTTCCCGGAAACTCAGTGCCGCATAATCCACCATGGCCGCCGCTTCCGGGCAGGCCCGCAAAAAAGCCCGGTGATAGGGGGCCCATATGTCGGAAACCAGTCCCACCTTAAAACCGAGGCTCTTAACCCAGCCCACGGCCCGGGAAGCTCCGGCTATTTCCCCGGCCGATATTTCCTGCTCCCGCCACAGACTTTCCATATGCTTTTCCAGGTCATCCGGCACGGTGAATTTACCGGCCAATTCCCTGCATACATGGCGGTGGCAGGTAAAGTCCGTGCACATCAACAGGTCCGCCACCCTGCCCTTTTCCCGGTCCGGCAGCCCCAGCAGCCGGCTGATGTGCTTGGCCGGGGATATGTCCGGCCCCGCGATAAGGGTGGAGCCTATGTCAAACAACACAGCTTTTTCAGACACTTATTTTTTCCCCTAGGTGTTATTGAATAATCTTTTAATTAATCCTTTTGTTGTCTGCCCGGTTCACGCTCCGGCGGCCAGAGGTCCACTTTCACCCCGTAGCGCTCCAGGTAGTCGATGCCCTCGCCGGTACCCTTATGGTCCCGGCGCACAACCACCCTGCTTATTTCGCAGGTCACTATCAGCTTGGCACAGGTAACACAGATGTCGGCGTTGACGTATATGGTGCCGCCCTTAACGGCCAGGCCCCTCTTGGCGCAAAGGCATATGGCGTTTTGCTCCGCGTGAACGCAGGGCTTGTAGTCCTCCCTGCCGACCAGGTCCTTCAGGCAGCTGCCGGTGTCGCAGCAGTGCGTTTCACCGCTGACCACACCGTTGTAACCGTGAGAAATGATACGATTGTCCACCACAATAACCGCCCCTACCTTTTTACGCAGGCAGGTGGAGCGGCGGGCGATGGTTTCCACAACATCCATATATGTTTCATCAAAAGATGGACGGCGCGGGGTCAAATAATCCAACCTCCCGGACTTTCCCGAGTCAAGGAACGATTCTCCGACTCGTCGAATGAATTAAAAGCGGCTCCTGGAGTTCCATGTCAAAACATGGCAAACGAAGCGTCCCCATGCCATCCTCATGCCATGCCAAAACCTGGCAAGGGAAGCGTCCCCATGGCAGGGCGTGCCATGCCGAGCGTCCCCGTGGCAGGGCGACTTAAGGGCGCATTAGTATATGGGGTATTTTTTGCACAGCTCCGAGGCCTTTTCCGCAGCCTCGCGCAGATGTCCCTCATCCCCGCCAAAGCTTAAAGCATGATCCATGATCTCCGCCACTGTTCGCATGTCTTCCTGGTTCAGGCCCCTGGTGGTAACCGCCGGGGTGCCGACCCTGATGCCGCTGGCCACCGCCGGGGGCTGGGGATCGAAGGGTATGGCGTTTTTGTTGACCGTTATCCCCACCTGATCCAGCAGTTTTTCCGCGTCCCGGCCGGTAATGTTCTTGCTGCGCAGGTCCACCAGCATCATATGGTTGTCCGTTCCGCCGCTCACCAGACTGAAGCCGAAACTGCTAAGAGCCTCCGCCAGCGCCAGGGCATTTTGAACAATCTTCTGTTGGTATGCTTTAAATTCCGGTTTAAGGGCTTCGGCAAAGGCTACTGCCTTGGCGGCAATAACGTGCATCAGCGGGCCTCCCTGAATCCCGGGAAAAACAGCCTTATCAATAGCCGCCGCGTATTTTTCCCTGCACAGTATCATTCCGCCCCGGGGGCCGCGCAGGGTTTTGTGGGTGGTGGTGGTTACCACGTCGGCATGGGGAATGGGGCTGTTGTGCAAGCCGGCAGCCACCAGGCCGGCGATATGGGCCATATCCACCATCAGGTAGGCCCCCGCCTCCCGGGCTATTTCCCCCATTACGGCAAAATCTATTTCCCTGGGATAGGCGCTGGCGCCGGCCACAATCATTTTCGGCCCGCACTGCAGCGCCGCTTCGCGCAACTTTTGATAGTCGATGCGGCCGGTGTCCTGTTCCACCCCGTAAGCCGCTATTTTAAAATATTTACCGGACATGTTCAGCGGGCTGCCGTGGGTAAGGTGTCCGCCGTGAGCCAGGTTCATGCCGAGGATGGTGTCCCCCGGCTGGAGCAGGGCGAAATACACGGAAATGTTGGCCTGGGCCCCGGAATGAGGCTGCACGTTGGCATGCTCCGCCCCGAAAATCTCCTTTGCCCTTTTAATGGCCAGTTCCTCGGCGATATCCACGCAGTGGCAGCCGCCGTAGTAACGCCTGCCAACGTAACCCTCGGCATATTTATTGGTAAGGACCGAACCCTGGGCTTCCATAACCGCCCGGCTGACAATGTTTTCCGAGGCGATCAACTCAAGGGTACCGCGCTGTCTTTCCAGCTCCAGTTCAATTGCCCTGGATATTTCGGGGTCGGTCTCGGCAAGGGTGCGCATTAAACTCATTTGGGGTTTCCTCCTGCTTATAGCTTGCATTTTATGATTTATTTCGAGCAATATTTGTCCTCAATCCGGCTGATTTTTTCCAGCCTGCGGGAGTGCCTGCCGCCCTGGAACTCCGTTTCCAGCCAGATTTTGACTATTTCCAGGGCCGGGCCCACGCCCAGCACCCTCTCTCCCATTGTAAGCACGTTGGCGTCATTATGTTCCCTGGAGGCCCTGGCGGAAAAGGCGTCGTGACACAGAGCCGCCCTAATTCCCGGAACCTTGTTGGCTGCTATGCAAACTCCAATGCCCGTGCCGCAGATTATTATACCCCGGGTGTACTTCCCGGAGCGGACAGCCTCGGCCACCGGAAGGGCAAAATCGGGATAATCCACCGATTCCTCCGAATAAGTGCCCAGGTCGGTGCATTCAATGTTCATTTTCTTTAAAAAAGCAATAATTTCACCTTTCAATTTAAAACCGCCGTGGTCACTGGCAATAGCCACCTGCAAAGGAACATCCATCCTTCCCGATGTTATTATTCAAAGTATTAGATACATTTTCTACAACAATTAGCATATCCCTTTATATTAAACTAAAATTTGCGGGCAGGGGCAGCCGGGAATCGGCCTGACGCTATGTGGATGCGGAAAGGTTGAATGGCGGAGGCAACCGGCAGTCAGCCCGAGGCCCGGCTAAAAACAACTATGGCGCCGCAGGCGGAGCCGGAAGGCGCGAAACCGCCGGGCATAATTTCGCGGCCCCGGCCGGCGGGCCCCAGGCGCCGGGTGAGGATTCAGGAGCGAAAATCCTGCAGCTCTTCACGCAACAGCCTGTCCACGGCCAACGCAATCATTCTTTTCAGGTAGTCCGCGCAGCGGTGGTAAATTTCCAGGCCGCCCCCGAAGGGGTCCGGAACGTCTGCGCCGCCCCCGGCGTAAACCGCCAGGGTGTGAATCCTGGACTCCGCTTCCGGGCAAAGGCTTAAGGCCTCCATGCGGTGCCGGGCGGTCATGGTGAGCACCAGGCCGGCGCTTTCAATTAGCTCCCGGCTCAACATGGTGGAACGGTGGCCGTTCAAATCGATTCCCATTTCCCTCATAACCGCCACCGCATGATTCGACGCGGGCTGTCCGGTAATAGTCAGGGTTCCCGCGGACAGCACCTCCACCCTGCCGGATAAACCCCGCCTGTACAATTCGTGTTTGGCCAAAGCCTCAGCCATGCTGCTGCGGCAGGTATTGCCGGTACAGACAAAAAGTATTTTCAAAAAGCAACCCTCCCGTGGCCATGATGATTCCTAAAAGAACAGCTTAATGCCTATTCCGATAAGTATTAACCCGCCCGCCAGCTGGGCACGCTCACCTGCCACACGCCCCAGCAGGCGGCCCAGGCCCAGCCCCCCGAAGGTCATCAAACCCGCCACCAGGCCGAAAACCCCGGCGGCCATAATCAGGTTGACCTTCTGGGTGCCAAGGGTAAAACCGACGCTGAGAGCGTCCATGCTTACGCTGGCCGCCAGCAGCAGCAATCCCCAGGTATTGACCAGGGCTATTTTGGGCGCATTTTCAGGATCCTTTTTTATAACGTCCCGGAGCATTTTAACACCCAGGAAAATAAGAATGGATGCCCCGACAATGGCTGCCGCGTTGCCTATATACCTCCCTGCCAACTCTCCCACATACCATCCCGCCAGGGGCATGATAATGTGAAAAATCAGCACTGTAAAGCTTATCAAAAACATCTGGCGTTTTCCAACCCCGGTAATGCCTATGGCCAGGCACATGGAAAAGGCGTCGCTTCCCAGGGCCACAGCCAATAAAAGCAGTGTCGTAATGCTCATTAATTGTCCTCCGGGTTCCAAATTAGATCGGGGAATACTCATCAATCCCCCGGTTATTTACAACCTCACGAAGGAATGTCCCGTCTAAGGTCAGGGGACACACCTTCTTCGGCTACCGCCTTAAGTTCAGGGAAACGCCTTCTTTGGCCGGTATCTATCCCCTGCTTATTTACAACTTCACGAAGGAATGTCCCGTCTAAGGTCAGGGGACACACCTTCTTCGGCTATCACCTTAAGTTCAGGGGATACGCCTTCTTTGGCCGGTAGCTATCCCCTGCTTATTTACAACCTCACGAAGGAATGTCCCCATTATATATCTATTCGTGAAGCTGTCCTGTATTAATTATTTTTCCCGCGGCCCGGCGCAATCGGTTGGCAACGGCCAGCCCGACCCCCCGGGGCTCGACACCCTCGGCCAGAATTAAATCCACTCCCAGTTGGTCCAGGCGGCGGAGGGCCGCATACAGTTTAGAAGCTGTTTCCCCGGGCTCGCCCCCGGCGCCGGCGCCGACCACGGCGGCCCCGGGGTACAGGCCGGCATTTTCCTCCCGGCAGAGGACGCCTACCCGTTTGCCCCGGAGCAGGTTTTCCTCCAACATTTGCCTGACTATCCCCGTCACCCGGGACGGTGTGCCCTCCACCAACACCAGAGGAGCGGCGGGAGCGTAGTGACGGTATTTCATCCCGGGAGAACGCGGTTTTCCCGGGATGACGGCACCCGGCTCCAGGGACGGGTCCAGCAGTATTCTGCCGGTAACGGACTCAATCTGCCCGGGGGTGATTCCCCCGGGTCGCAGCAATACAGGTGTCTCCCCGGATAAATCAACAACCGTGGATTCAACTCCCAGCCCTGCCGGGCCGCCGTCCAATATGGCGTCAAGGCGCCCGGAAAGGTCATTTCTGACATGCTCCGCGGTGGTAGGGCTGGGGCGCCCGGAAAGGTTGGCACTGGGCGCGGCCACCGGAACACCGGCAGCCCGGATCAGCGCCAGGGCCACAGGATGATCCGGCATGCGCAGGGCCAGCGTGTCCAGCCCGGCGGTAACCTTTTTGGCCGCCACCCCTCCGTCCCTTAGTATAACCGTCAGGGGGCCCGGCCAGAATTTTTCCATCAGCCCGGCGGCCCGGGCCGGAACCCCGGAAACAAGCTCCCAAACCCTGTCCATGTCCGCCACGTGAACTATCAGGGGATTGTCCTGGGGCCTGCCCTTGGCCCTGAATATTCCTTCAACGGCGTTGTCGTCCAGGGCGCTGGCCCCCAGACCGTATACGGTTTCCGTGGGAAACGCCACCAGGCCGCCGTTTCGGATAATTTCACCGGCCTGGCGAATAATCCCGGGATCGGGTTCTTTACCGTCAACAACCCAATATTTTGTTTGTATATTCTTTTCCATAAATTACTACCCCATGCTTTTCCTGTTGGGTAGTTTAACACAACGTGCCCGGTTTTAAAATATCGGGTTTCCCCCGGGCAACAATATAGCGCCGTTTTTTTAGTATTTTTTATTAAGGGAGGGAATAACCATAGCTTGTAAGCAATTATTATTTCCGGGGGTGTTCCGGTGGATTTATTCTGGGGAATGATATCGGCTCTGGGTCTGGGAGCGCTGCACGCCCTGGAGCCGGGACACGGAAAGAGTGTTATGGGAGCCTATCTGGCCGTTTCAGGCTCACGGATTTCGGATGCCCTGACCCTGGGCATAGCCTCGGCTGCCACCCACACCCTGGTGGTTATCACCCTGGCCTTCCTGCTGGACAACGTTGTTGGGGCGGTTTCCACCGGAAACGGGGTTCCGGGGGAGCGGTTCGAGGGCTATTTAAAAATGTTTTCCGGAATTCTCATTGTGATAATTGGTTTTGGCATGCTGGGCAGGCTCCGGAAGAAGGCCCCCTGCGGCTGCTGCCATCATGGCAATACCTTGCGGCCCGGTTCTTCCAGGGCCAGCGCGCTGCTGGTGGGAATCAGCAACGGATTGATGCCCTGCCCCGGGGCGCTGGCGGTTCTGCTAATGTCACTGAGCGCGGGAAAAATAGCCAAGGGCATCTGGCTGGTGCTGGCCTTCGGCATAGGGGGCGCCGCAGCGCTGGTGACGGTGGGCCTGGTGTTTGTGAAGGCGTCTTCCCTGCTGAAAAAACTGCCCGGGGACGGCACGGGCAGGGGGCTGACCCTGGCCAGCGCCTGCCTGATTATGACCATAGGATTTTTTACGGTGCTGAACGGCGTGAAAAATATTTAGCCAAAACTGGCGGCCACAAGCCTTTCCCGGCCGGCCAGGTCGAGCAAAATCCCGGCCTGCCGGGTGCGGCAGGGCGACAGTTCCCAGGGGCCCTTGCCGCCATTGCCACAGGCTGAACCGTCCCCCGGCAACACCGTTTGAGTTAACTTTTCCCCCTGGCCGGGAGCTATCTCCATGAGCAGCGTTCCCCCGGGACGAAGAAAGCTTTCTGCCATGGGAATAAGCCGGCGGTAGAAATCCAGCCCGTCGTGTCCCCCGTCCAGGGCGGTATGCGGCTCGTACAGGCCTACGTCGGGCATGAGCCCGGGTATTTCTCCGGACGGCACGTAGGGAAGGTTGGCGGCTATTAAATCCACAGCCCCTCTGATTTCCCCGGGCAACGGCCCAAGCAAATCCCCGCATAGAAAAACTATCCTGTCCGCCACACCGTGTCTTTGGGCGTTAACCCGGGCCACGGAAAGGGCTTCCAGGGATATATCCAGGGCATAAACTTTTGCCCCGGGCAGCCGGCCGGCCAGGCTTACGGCTATGGCTCCGCTGCCCGTGCCAACGTCCACTATGCGACAGGGGGACGGTTCTCTGTCGCAATTAGCAAAGGATGTACGGGAGGGAAATAATTCTCCCCGGCTCCCGGAAAAATGCGACACGGAGAACCGTCCCCTTGTCGCAATTGCGGCCAAGGCAGCCTCCACCAGCAACTCCGTTTCCGGCCGGGGTATCAGAACATCGGGGGTTACGGTAAAATCAAGCCCCATGAATTCCTTCACGCCGGTGATATAGGCCACCGGCTCACCCCGCCCCCTGCGTTCCACCAGGGAAAAATACCTTTGACCGGCTTCCGGGTTCAAGTCCTTATAGCTGTTGACATAAAGGCCCACCCGCTCCATTCCCAGGCAGTGGGCCAGCAGCACCTCCGCGTCCAGGCGGGGGGAGTCCATTCCCTTTTCTTTTAACATTAAGGCCGCCCTGTTAAGCGCTTCCTTTAATTGCGTAACCGTTCACTCCTATTGTTCAGGCAGATTAAGGGTTATATTGACGAAGGTGCTCAATTAGGATACTTGTATCCAGCAATATATCACTCAATTCCCAACACCTTCAGTCTCTTGGCATCCTCGTTCCTTAAACGGTGCACAAATTCCTCTCCGCTTTCCTCCATATCCTTCCAGGCGCCCGCGGTTTGGCTCAGCACTTCAAGGGGATTACACTTATTTTCATTTTTCTTTTCGGCGCTTATAATGATGGCGCCTTCTTCATCAACACTGACTCTTAATATATCGCCGGTCTTTATCCCAAGCTTTTTCCGCACTTCAACGGGCAATGTTATTTGACCTTTGGAAGATATTCTGGTTTCCATTATAATAAGCGCCCTCCCTTTCCGTCTTACTCAGCCTACTTCCCTTACTTAGTTTTACCGTATCATACGATGTTAGCATTATCAATATAATTGTTTTAATTAAAATTAAACGGGGGACGGGCCTCAGACCCGTCCCCCGCGACATATGTCAATATTATTGCTCTATACTCTTAAGCCTCTCCGCCTGGTCCGAGGTGATCAGGGCGTCGATGATTTCATCCAGGGAGCCCATCAATATCTCCGGGAGCCGGTGGGAGGTAAGTCCTATACGGTGATCGGTAACCCTGTTCTGGGGGAAATTGTAGGTGCGGATGCGTTCGCTACGGTCGCCGCTGCCCACCTGGGATTTGCGCTCACTGGCAATTTTTTGCCTTTGCTCCTCCTGTAATTTGTCCAGAATCCTGGCTCTTAAAACCCGCATGGCCTTGTCCTTGTTTTTATGCTGGCTCTTTTCATCCTGGCAGGACACCACTATGCACGTGGGAATGTGAGTCAGCCTCACGGCGGACTGGGTGGTGTTCACGGACTGGCCTCCCGGCCCGGTGGAACAAAAAAGATCGATTCGTATATCGTTGGGGTTGATGTCCACCTCCACTTCCTCCGCCTCGGGCAGCACCGCCACGGTGGAGGCGGAAGTATGAATGCGCCCGCCGGACTCCGTGCTGGGAACCCTCTGCACCCGGTGGGTGCCGCTTTCAAACTTCAGGCGGCTGTACGCCCCCCTGCCCTCCACCATGAATACCACTTCCTTGAAACCGCCTATGTCGGTGTAGTTGGTATTCATAATGTCCGTTTTCCAGTTCTGCCGCTCGGCATAGCGGGTGTACATCCTGAAAAGGTCCGCGGCGAACAGGGCTGCTTCCTCCCCGCCGGTGCCGGCCCTTATCTCCACCAGAACGCTTTTTTCATCGTTGGGGTCCCTGGGCAGCAGAAGAACTTTAAGCCTGGTTTCCATGGCCTCTTTCTTTTCAGCCAGTTCCTCCAGCTCTGTATCCAGCAGTTCCTTTAATTCCGGGTCCGGCTTTTCCCCCAGCATTTCCCTGGCGTCCCGGATACCGCCCAGTATATTTTTATATTCCCTGTATACTCCCACCACTTCGGACAGATCAGAATGGCTTTTGACGTACTGCTGCCAGCGGCCGTGGTCGGATATGACCTCGGGGTCCGCAATTATTTTTTCAAGTTCCTGGTACCGTTCCTCAATACTGGCCAGTTTATCTAACATTGTAGTCTTCCTCGCTCTCCTTGCGCACGGCGTTAAACGCGGTTATGGCCACCTCCACCTGGCTGTCGTCCGGTTCCCCGGTGGTAAGCCCCTGCAGCCAGCGCCCCGGTGAAATCATTATACGGCAGAGCAGGTTGTCCGCGTACCTGGCGGACAACTTCAGCAATTCATAAGAAACCCCGGCCAGAACCGGCAGCAAAATCACCCTGGAGGCAATGCGCCAGAATAAGCCCTGATGACCCAGCAAGGAAAACAAGAATATACTCATTACCAGTACGATTAAAATGAAGCTGGTGCCGCACCTGGGGTGAAAGGTGGGGTATTTCTGAACGCCCGGCGCGGTGAGCTCTTCCCCCGCTTCATAGGCGTTAATTACCTTGTGCTCGGCCCCGTGATACTGAAAAACCCTGCGTATGTCAGCCAGCCTGCCGATAACCGCCACATAACCCACAAACAGCAGCAGGCGAATGACACCCTCCACCAGGTTTTGGGCAATGCTGCCCTTCACAAAGGATTGCATTAGATGAGCCGCACCGGTGGGCAGCACCACGAAAAGCACAATAGCCAGCCCGAAGGCGAAAAGCATGGTAAGAACTATTTCCGTTTTGCTTAGTTCCTCTTCCTCGCCCATGGCCTGGCTGGCGGAATAGCTAAGCGCCTCCAAGCCGACAACAAGAGATTCCACCAGGGCCACAACCCCGCGGATTAAAGGCAATTTTAAAAAGGGATAGCGCTGGGTTATAGAGCCCACCGGTTTTTCATCCAGGGCAATGTCGCCTTCGGGACGCCGCACAGCCACCGCCCGGGTGGCCGGCCCGCGCATCATTACGCCCTCAATAACCGCCTGCCCGCCATATTGAAATTCTGACATGACTGTAAAACCCCTTATTAAACAAATAGCAGAGCCCCAGCTCTGCTAACTGCCTTATTTTAAGCCGTATTTCTTGCGGAAGCGGTCGGCCCTTCCGCCCACCTCCACCGTTCTCTGGGAGCCGGTGTAGAACGGGTGGCATTTGGAGCAAATTTCTACTTTTAGTTCTTTTTTGGTGGAAAGCGCTTCAAAGGTTGCGCCGCATACGCAGCTCACCTTGGCCGTGTTAACTTTGGGATGGATACCTTCTTTCACGGGGATCACCTCTTTCATGTAAGGGATATAATTTTGAATTCAATATGATTCACCGCCGGAGCAGTGATATCTGCCAGTTATAACACCGTATAATTATAGCATAGAGTTTCCATTGCCGCAAGAAATTTGATAAAAGCACATCCCCATTTTGCGACAGCTTAATCGGTACGGGACGCGGGGTGGGTAAAATTGCCCACTTTAAGTCCGGGAATTTGCCCGAACCTCTTTATTAATTCCGGAACGCCCATTATTTCTCCCTTTGCAGGGGGCATCAGGCCGGTTAGCATATCGGGGTCTATATTCAGATTTCTGAGCTGGACCATATTTATATTGTATTTGCGAATAATGGTCTCCAGGGCGTCCATTTCTTCCTCCCTGTCGGTGAGACCGGGGAAGAGGAGCAGGTTCAACGACACCAGGACCCCGGCGGAGCGGGCGGCGGCGATGGAATTAAAAACATCGTCCAGCACGTACCCCCCGGGCCGGTAATAGGCATTGTAGACCTCCTGCCGGCCGCTTATTATGCTTACCCGGATGGAATCCAGCCCCGCCCGGCATGCTTCCCTGATTCCCTCCGTATACCCCGCGTTGGTGTTCATGTTGATGGTGCCGGCGGAAACCTCTCTTCTGACCCGCTGTATGGCTGCGACAACAGTTTCCCGGGCCAGTGACGGTTCACCCTCGCAGCCCTGTCCGAAACTGATGATAGCGTCCCTTGTCCCGGACAGGTGGGGTACCGCTATATCCGCCACCTCCCCGGGGGTGGGGCTGAAAGTTATCCTGGACTGGGGCGACGGGCAGCACTGGGAGGGCTGCAGGGATATGCAGCCAATACAGCGGGCGTTGCAGGTGGGTGAAACCGGGACGCCCCCCTCCCAGCGCCGGTAAAATATGTTCTGGGCGGTAAAGCAGCCGTACTCCAGGGAGCAATGGGCAAGCTGTTTCAGTATGCGGTTTTCCGGGTGCTCTTTTTGCTTTTCCCGGATCAGCTCCGGCAGCCGGGCAGTATTGTAATGCCTGGGGTTCCAGCGGTACGGGTCGTCGGTGCGGAGAGCCGCCACATATGGCTTCCCCCGCCGCCAGGCCACCGCCGCGTACCCAAATAAAGGAAGAGGTTTATCCGACCCTTTGCGGCGGTATGCCGGCAGCAAGGTGCGGGTATAGCCCTGGGGCAGGAGCGCCCCCACGGCAAAGACAGGGTCACCGGAACGGTCCCTTTCCATTAGGACAAATTTACCCTTTCTATCCATCCCTGCCGGGTGGCCGCCGGGTATCATAACCAGAGTGGCCCCCTCCGGCAGTTCCTCCATGTCGCCATCCTCCGGCTCCACGAACATGTCCCCGGTACGGCCCAGGGCCAGTAAACCGGGGTGATCGTAGAAACATCCCCGGGAGTCGGCATAAATCATACGATACATAATAAACCTCGAATTATTAATATTAAACGCAAAAATATAATAGGCCGCCGACAAAATATTGTCAACAGCCTCAGCAAGTCAAGTGAGTCAAGGGGACGGTTCTCTTGACTCACCCTTCAAATGAGTCGCAGGGACGATCCTTTTGACTGGCCTTTCAAATAAGTTAAGTGCCTGGCACCTAAAATCAAAATCAGGCGCGATTTTGCTACATTTAGACAATAAATATAGACAATCGGCTTTTATATTGCTAACCTTGGGGTGTACGCTTTAGGAGGGCCATAGACCGCGCTACCGCCAGCCGGCGCTTATATGGCCCCTTTTTTCTTATACCGTTCCTTCGACGGTTCTTCGATGAGTCAGGGGACGGTTATTAAAGGGGACAATCGGAAGTTTTGCGCGGAAAAGGCTCAACCGGCGGATATTCACTGCCTGTTGAGCCTTAACAATGTTTACGCAAAAACCAAATGCGCAAAATTTATTCAAGTGAGTCAGAAGAACCGTCCCCTTGACTCAGGCGTAGCGGGTTTGCAGGAACAGCAGGGGGTCCATGGGCTGGCCGTCTATACGGATTTCCAGGTGCAGGTGAGGGCCGGTGGACCGGCCGGTGCTGCCCACCAGGGCCACGGTCTGACCCTCTTCCACCCAGTCGCCTGATTTTACCAGCAGAACGGAGGCGTGGGCGTACAGGGTACTCATACCATTGCCATGGTCAATGATCACCGCAAGTCCGTATGTGCCCATGGGCTCCGCGCTAACCACCCGGCCCGGCCTGGCCGCCCTGATGGGCGCCCCCTGGTCCGCCGCTATGTCGATGCCCTCGTGGGGCCTTCCATCCCTCATGCCGAAAGGGGAACTGATCCAGCCCACCACGGGCCAGGGCATCTTTTCAGCCACGAAGCCGGAACGGGCAATCCTTGTGTGGGAATTCGTCCCGGCAAAGGCGGGTATGATCAGCTCCTGACCCTCGGCCACAAAATTCTCGTCCGACAGGTTGTTTGCCCTGGTCAGCCGCCACAGGGGTATCCTGCATTTTTCGCTTATGGACCAGAGGGTTTCCCCCGCCTTGACCCTGTATGTGACAACCTCGCAGGGTATTTTAAGCAATTGCCCCGCAATGATATAATCATTGCTGCCAAGCTGATTTAACCGGGCTACCTCCCGCATGTCCACCCCGAATCTTCCCGCTATGGAGGACAGGGTATCCCCGGAACGAACCGGATATAAACCTATCGCAGGCTCCGAAGGCGCGGAAGCCCCGGCGTCGGTGTATACGTTTCTTTCGCCGGCCGGGGACGCATCCCCGGTTTTGTCCCCCATGTACCGGATTTCGGGGCCGGCCCCGGCGGTCAGCACCGGCGATAAAGCCAGCAGGCTCACCAATATAATCACTGAAAGCGCTTTTTTTCTGTTAAACATTTTCCTTCCTCTCCATATAAGTAAGCCCTGGCCCGAAAGGGCGCATTCCACTTTCGAACCACTGGTGCATACTTTGGGGACATTCCCCCGGCCCGAAAAGCCATATACGTTGGGGACATTCCTCCGGCCCTTAGAACCATACACGTTGGGGACATTCCTCCAACCCTTAAAACCATATGCATTGGGGACATTCCTCCGACCCTTAAAACTATATACATTGGGAACATTCCTCTGACCCTTAAAACTATGCTCCAGATGGAGGTGTGTCCCCTGACCTTTAGATGGAGGTATGTCCCCCTAACCCTTAGATGGAAGTATGTCCCCTAACCCTTAAATGGTGGTGTGTCCCCTAACCTTTAAAGTGAGGGCGCGTCCCCTGATTTTGTGTTTTGAGCTTTACAGCCTGTTTATCCCCAGCCTTCAAGGACGGGGTCTCACAGGCTGCTAGCGGGATAAAACACTCAGCCACCGGTTACCCGACGGCTGCAGGCAAAATAAAGCAGGCATCCCTTAAGGATGCCGTTTATATAAATTATTTCCTTTTCAGTTATTTTTTATACATGTGGATTATCTTCTGGTTATCTGGTCCGGCAGGTTGGGGGAAGGGTTGATAATGGTCCGCCTGGGAGCCCGGAAGCTTGACATCAGCTCTTCATTGGTCTTGGTTTTTCTCATGCGCTCCAAAAGCATTTCAATGGCCTCCGCCTGGGCCATTCCGGCAACCACTTTACGGTAGTTCCACATCCAATCCAGTTCTTCCTTGCTCAGGAGCAGCTCCTCTTTCCGGGTGCCCGAGCGAACCACATCTATGGCGGGGAAAATCCTGCGTTCCGACAGTTTGCGGTCCAGTATCAGCTCCATGTTGCCGGTGCCCTTAAACTCCTCGAAAATAACGTCATCCATGCGGCTGCCGGTTTCAATAAGGGCGGTGGCCAGAATCGTCAGGCTTCCTCCCTCCTCCACGTTCCGGGCGGCCCCAAAGAATCTCTTGGGCCTGTGCAGGGAGGCCGGGTCCACACCACCGCTCAGGGTCCTGCCGCTGGGCGCCACCACCAGGTTGTGGGCCCGGGCCAGCCGGGTTATGCTGTCCATGAGTATGACCACATCCCTTTTATGCTCCACCACCCGCTTGGCCCTTTCCAGCACCATGTCCGCGGCCTTGACATGGTTTTCCGGGGGCTCGTCAAAGGTGGAACTGACCACTTCCCCGGCCACGGAGCGCTCTATGTCGGTAACTTCCTCCGGGCGCTCGTCAATGAGCAGCACCATCAGGTGCACCTCCGGGTGGTTTTGGGTGATGCTGTGGGCAATTTCTTTGATTAATACCGTTTTGCCGGCCTTTGGGGGGGAGACAATCAGACCCCGCTGCCCCTTGCCGATGGGCGCGATGAGGTCGATAAGGCGGGTGGAATAGTTGGACGGGTCCCTCTCCAGGCGCAGCCGCTCCTGGGGGTACAAGGGGGTAAGTCCGTCAAAGTGCAGGCGCTCGCCGGACTGTTCCGGGTTAAAGTTGTTAACCCTCTCCACCCTCAGGAGCGCGAAATATTTTTCGTTATCCTTGGGCCCCCGCACCTGGCCGGTTACCCGGTCGCCGGTCCTCAGGTCAAAACGTCTTATCTGGGAGGCGGAAACGTATATATCATCATTGCTGGGCAAATAGCTAAAGGGCCTTAAAAACCCGTAACCATCCGGAAGGATTTCCAGAATGCCACTGGCCATCAGCAATCCGTTTTTCTCGGTCATTGCCTTGCTGATTTCAAAAATCAATTCTTTCTTGCGCAGCCTTGAATAACCGGTAAGCTCCAACTCCCTGGCCATTTTATACAATTCCTGCAGTGTTTTGTTTTCCAGATCATTTTGCGCCAACTTCTTTGAGCCTGCCTTTCAAAATATTTTATTTCGTGTTTGTAATTTTTAATGAGTTTTGCCGGGAGATTTTAAATTTGTGTAAATTTGACGGGTTGTTCCGGCAGCTCACGTCCCGGTTTCTGCCGAAAATTCTGAAAGCAAAAAATTAAGGGATAAATGTGAAAGGATTACATAGATTTAAAGCATCCAAAAGGGAGTTAAAACCGGGTTTGCGCGGAAGGTAAAAACCGGGCAGAATGTTTTTGGAAATGGCCCCCCTAAGAGAGTATTGAAAAACACATTAAAAAAGCAATAAACATGTTGATAAACTACCGCCCGAGGCCGTTCAAAAAGCTCCAGATGCAAGGCGCGGCAAGGCCTCAAGCGGAAACGTACTCATAGTACGTTGAGCATTGAGGCCGCAGCCGCAACGCAGCAGATGGACTTTTTCAACGGCCTCCTAGCGGATTTTCCCGGGCCGGGGCAGCTTTAGCGGGGCAATTTTCCTCTTGCGGCGGCACATTAGCAGGTTGTGCACCAGAAAATAAGCCACAGTTCCGGCCAGCGCGGCATTAATCACCGCACCCAGCAGGAAGGGGTATCCCAGATGTTTGACCCAGACTATCCAGGTCCCGAGCCCTGACAGATGATATTGGGCCTGCGTGGCCGAAGACGATATGTCATTGATTATCAGCCGGCCTACCATGTAATTAAAGGCGAAGAAAAAAGGTACCGCCACTTTAAACAGAACCACGGTAACCACCGCCGCCACCGCGTTTATCCGCAACAGCTTGGCCAGGATAAAGGACAAAGGGATACTAATCACCGGCACGGGCAAAAAATCCAGCGCTATGCCCATGGCAGCGCCCGCGGCAATCTTCTTCGGTGAGCCGGGTAGTTCCAGCACCTTGTTATAATGTTCCCGAAACCTTTGAATTAATTGAGAAATCACCGTCTCCTCCAAGATTAAAAGTTGTATTTAGTGTGGAGCCGGAAAAGGGGCTATTAAAATATATTGCAGATGCTACGAGGAAATTAATGAGGTGGCTTAATTTTAAAAAATTATACTCCTGAAGCTATTTAAGTATACTCTTATTAAAAAACGCCGTCAAGTGTCTGCAATAGCGGACTGACGGCGTTTTTTAACACAGTTTTATTTGGGCACCTTTTCCCAGTCGGCCAGGAATTTTTCAATTCCCTTATCTGTTAACGGATGTTTTTGCATCTGCATAATGACACTGTAAGGAATGGTGGCGATATCGGCCCCGTAAAGGGCGGCCTGGGTCACGTGCAGGGGGTTGCGGATGCTGGCTGCGATAACCTCGGTGGCAAAGCCGTAGTTTTCATAAATTGTCATTATGTCCTGGACAAGCTCCATCCCCTCCTGGCCCACATCATCCAGCCGCCCCACAAAAGGGCTGACATAGGTGGCCCCGGCCAGCGCGGCCAGCAAGGCCTGATTGGCGGAGAAAACAAGGGTCACATTGGTTTTTATCCCTTCCGCGGACAGTGTTTTTACAGCTTTAAGCCCTTCCCCGGTCATGGGCAATTTAACCACCACGTTGGGGTGAATGGCCGCAAGCTGCCTGGCCTCTTTAATCATTTCCGGGGCGTTGACGCTAACCGCCTCGGCGCTCACCGGCCCGTCCACAATGGCGGTGATTTCCTTCACCACCTGTGCAAAATCCCGGCCTTCCTTGGCTATAAGGGATGGGTTGGTTGTTACCCCGCTGATGACTCCCAGTTCGTAGGCGGCTTTAATCTCCTCGATGTTGGCGGTATCGATGAATATCTTAATAACAAACACCTCCTATGCTTTGCCCGAGCTACCGAAAATTCTGATTTTCTCCCTGATTACCTCCACCGCGGCTTCCCTGGCCGGACCCAGAACTTTCCTGGGGTCTATTTCCCGGGAATCAGTGTCCAGCACTTTGCGGCAAGCGGCCACAAAGGCTTCCCGTATGTTGGTGTCTATATTCACCTTGCGAACTCCAAGGGCTATGGCCTCCTGGACGGCCTCTCCGGGGACTCCCGAGGAACCGTGCAGCACGATGGGGATGTCCACCATGGAGACGATTTTTTTAAGCCGCTCGAAGTCCAGTTTGGGCTCACCCTTGTACTGTCCGTGGGCCGTGCCGATGGCCACGGCCAGAGAATCCACCCCGGTTTGCTCCACAAAATATTTCGCCTCGGCAGGGTCGGTAAACATGGCCTCCCGTTCGGAAACCGTTATATCATCTTCCGTCCCGCCTATTTTCCCCAGTTCCGCCTCCACCGAAACCCCAATGGGGCGGGCGGCTGCAATAACCTGGCGGGTCAGGGCGATGTTTTCTTCCAGGGGATGTTTTGAGCCGTCTATCATAACCCCGCTGAAACCATTGCGCAGGCACTGCATCACCTGGTCGAAACTGGTGCCGTGGTCCAGGTGCAGGGCCACCGGAACTTTCGCATTGGCGGCGGCTTCCCGGGCCATGGCGGTGATAAAACCTATTCCGGCATATTTAATGGCCCCCTGGCTGGCCTGCATAATTACCGGGGCATTCTCCTCCTCGGCGGCTCTGACAATGGCCTGCACAATCTCCATGTTGTTGCAGTTAAAGGCCCCCACGGCATAATTGCCTTTCATGGCCTCTTTAAGTAAGAAATCAACCGGAACAAACGTCATTTGTAAATTACCCGGCAACCCGGAAAAAAACAAAAGCCCGGGCCGGCCCCGCATGGGACCTGGTGACGGACTCAACCATTTACGGGCCTTTAACGTCTTTACTCAAATGTCATATCCCACGGCACTGCCGTTACGATTGAGGGGCACCTCCACCGGGATACCTCCCTTCGCAATTTTATGTATATTTGTCCGCAGTTTATCATAAGCCTGCCGGTATTATGCCGCAAGGCGGGCAGGTTTATGTTTTATTATGGTGTTTGGGTCTTGACTTTTTTATTTTCCCGGTGCTGGCCAAGCTGTCCAGGTATTCAAAGCCGTTCTTTGCCAGCTCGATCTCGTCCACCTGCCTGATTACGTTTAAATCTTCTTCGGTTTCGGCGTATATAATATTAACTCCACCGCAGTTTTTACAGTGCAATTCCAGCCGGTCAGGGAAAATTTCCACACCAATCTGGTGATCCCCGCACTGGCAGTAAAGCATTCCCTTTTCGGCTATGCCGTGCAGGCACTTCAAAACATCGTTCATAACGGTGCTGTTGTGAAAATACCCGTCTCCCCCGAATTCGTTGATCAAGTCATCCAGACCGTCGACTTTTTCCGCCGCCGCCCTGCGAACCAGGTCCGCCTGGCCGATATGAGCCAAACCCAGCCCGGTATCGGCGCACAAAAGCTCAATAACCCTGCCGGACCAAAGGTGTTTGCCGGAAAAAGCCCTGGTGTGACTTCCCCCACAAAAAACGCAGGATATGGTCACGTTGTACTTGGCGTAACTCCTGGCGTGAATGACCATTTTAAGTGCTCCGCAGGCGCAGAACACCTTATACGCGTTATCCCTCACCACCGCAAAACGAGAAATTTTATGAAATTCCATCCTGCCACATTCCGGGCAGCGCATGGCCAGTACGGTAACGGTACTTACAGGCATTTTCACACCTCCTGGGAGTCCGTTCCCAAAACTTTCGCCCGGCACTTTACCCGAGAAGCCGCCCTCCGGTTCCCGCAAACCACCGGTACGCTTTGCCGTACGTCTTCTCCTTTAAGCGCCATGCCTGTTTTTGAACGGCTCTGATATACTTTTTCAACATTCCCCGGTCCGGCTGGAAGAAATTTGTTAAAGTTGTCCTCCGGCACTTATGGTAAATAATTCGCCGCGGATATTAAAAGTCCTTTCATCAGGGGATAATAACGTTTGTGTGAACCCCCCCTCCCTTCGCGGATAAGGAAGGCTAAAGTTGGGGGGACTCCCCGCCGGAAAAGTTAGATTATCTCCTGAAGTTTTTTCCCCTCGCCCGACTCCTTTAAAAGTCCTTTCACAAGATAGCGGACTTCATCAAGATCGAAGGGTTTAATAAGATAGTGCTTGGCATTAAGACTTTTAGCATCTTTTAACATGTCAAGCTCACCGTAGGCCGTCATCATAACCACCGTCAGCTCGGGAAAAGCTTTCCTGATTTCCCTCAGGGTAGCAAGACCGTTCATCACCGGCATTTTTATATCCAGCAAAATCAAATCGGGTGGTTGGGCCGATATTTTTTTCAGCGCCTCAATTCCCCCTGAAGCCGTGTCAACCTCATAGCCCTCATCAATAAAAGTCTCGTATAAAAGCCTTCGCACCCCCGACTGATCATCAACCACAAGCAATTTATACCCCCCGGCCACCACGGGATCCACCCCCCAGTTCCATATAAAAAAGTTTATTGCCAGAATCATTTCAACAAAGGCTTTATAATTCCTCTAATTCAACTCCATAAAATACCATAAAATTAAACCGTATCACTACTTGGGGAGATATTCCTTAAAAGCTGCCTTCAATCAGTGGCGCCATGGCTGTAACCAGCAGAACAATCCCCAGTATAAAGAGTATTGAAAGAGCTATCAGAGCCAGGGCGGGAGTTAGCGCAACCGCCAGCGCCCTGCCTGTGGTAATGCCGTGTACTTCCCTTATACCCAGCACCACCAGCACAAAACCCCATACCGCGGACCCCAGGCTGAACAAACCGCTGACTATGGTGGCCGCTGGTCCTTCCCCCGCCGCCAGGAGCAGCAGCAGTTCAAAGGGGATGAACAATAAAGCGGGAAGCGACGCCAGGCCGGTAACAGCCAGCACCCCCACGGCCCGGCCGCTGCCGCCGAAGAGTTCCGCCACCAGATGCAGCAGCCCGCTGTAGACAAACCACTTTACAAAGGTAACAAGCAGCCCGCCGAATATTATCAGGGGCAGTATAGTGCCCATGGCGCCGGAGAATATGCCCGCTCCGCGGTACATGTCCGCCTGAAGCACCCTTGAAGAGAAGTAATATCCCATCAATGCTCCCAGCACACTGACCAAAGCGTATACCAGCAGAACCCTGCCCAGGGGCGGAGCGGCAGCCACCCGGCGAAAGGTTTCCACCGGATCGAAAAGCACCCCGTAAATCATCTCGAAGAAATTCTTCTCCCCGGGTTCCCGGGCCGTAATTTCCCCGCTATCTTCATTTGGGCCGTATTCACGGGCAATCCCGTCTATATGGGCATCATCGGATTTCTCCGCATTTTCTTCAGTTGCCTTTACAACTTCTTCTCCGGCTGTTCCTTCAGGTTCCCCGCCCGTCCACTCCTGCTCTCTTTTATTCTCGTCCACGGCATTTAACCTCCAAAATTTTTACATCACCAGCCAGAAGGCGGGCGGTATTTCGTTGATGGCCGGCACGGCCAGGCCGGGTGAGGCGCCCCTGGCGGCGCCCATAATCTCCCGCCAGAATCCTTTGGCGCCAAAGGTGGTAATTTCGGGGTCCGGTCCCAGCCCGGACATTTCTCCCGCCAGGCGGACGGCGTCATAGAAGTTGCCCAGTTCGTCCACCAGCCCCAGGTCCTTGGCCTGGCTGCCGGTAAATATTCTGCCGTCGGCCAGCTTTTTTACCTCATCGGCGCTCATTTTCCTGCCCCCGGCAACAATGTTCACAAACTGTACGTACATATCATTCACCATGTCCTGGAACAGCTTCTTTTCCTCGGGAGTCATCTCCCGGTCGGAGGAGCCCATATCCTTGTACGGACCGCTTTTAAAGGTGCGGTTTTGAATCCCCAGTTTGTCGTAAAGGCCCCTCAGATCGGTGCTGTCCATTCTCACCCCGATGCTGCCGGTTATGGTGCCGGGGTTGGCCACGATGACATCGGCTGAGGAAGCTATCCAATACGCCCCGGAAGCCGCCACGTCACCCATGGAGACCACCACTTTTTTCCCCTTCTTTTTCAGCCGGTTTACCTCCGTGGTAATCTCCTGGGTGGCCGCCACGCTCCCCCCCGGACTGTTCAGCCGGAGCACCACCGCTTTAACAGCCGGGTCTTGCGCCGCCTGCCTCAGTTGAATCATTACCTGGTCGGCCCCCATCCCCTCGCTCAAAAAACCCTGGGAGCCGCCCCCCGTAATGGTGCCGCTTATATCAATAATACCCACCACTTCATGACCGCCGGAATAGGACCGGGGCTTCAAAGCACTGCCGTCTCCGGATTTAACCACCGCGGCCACAAGCAGGGAAACCAACGCCAGCCCCAGTACCGCCCCGCCGATAATCTTTCTTTTCACCCGCGCACCACCCTTTAGTAAAATTAAAAAAGCATGACCGGATTTGCCTTAACAAGGTTAGTATGCATCAAGTCAGCTCCCGGGAGTCATCCCAAAAGCTGTTTCCTTCCCGGCGCAGCCGGAAATAAGGTGCAAATTTTCAGCAGGCTCTTCCCCGGCCGGCTGAAAATATTTCCACCGGTGCTCCTAACGGTATTAGTTCCCTGTTGACATGAAAAAACCTTGATAAAATATAAAAAAAACATAAACCCCGGCAAAATTTAACTCTGCCGGGGAAAATAAGGTTGAGGGAATGGGAATGTCCTCAATAACGTTTTATCCCTTTGTTTTGCCATACTCTATGGACGCCCCGATGAAGTCGCGGAACAGGGGATGGGGGCGGTTGGGCCTGGATTTGAATTCCGGGTGGAACTGGGTGGCCACAAACCAGGGGTGATTGGGCAGCTCAATTACTTCCACCAGCTGCCTGCCGGGGAAAGTGCCGCTGAAGATCATACCCTTTTCAGCCAGCCGCTCCCGGAAATCATTGTTTAATTCGTAACGGTGCCTGTGCCTTTCATATATTTCCTCCGCGCCGTACGCCCTGTACGCCAGGGTGCCCTGCTCAAGCCTGCAGGGGTACCGGCCCAGCCGCATGGTTCCTCCCATTTTGTCCAGTTCCTTTTGCTCGGGCAGAAGGTCTATTACGGGATAGGAAGTTGACTGGTTGAATTCGGAGCTATTGGCGTCGTTCCAGCCCAGTATTACCCGGGAAAACTCAACCACCGCCAGTTGCATGCCCAGGCATATCCCCAGGAAGGGGATTTTGTTTTCCCTGGCGTAATGAATGGCGTTTATTTTGCCCTCTATGCCCCTGTCGCCGAAACCTCCCGGCACCAGTACGCCGTCCACATCATGGAGAAATTCTTCCACCGGGGTCTTTTCCAGTTCCTCGGAGTTTATCCAGCGGATTTGAACCGCCGAGCCGTGACCAAGCCCGGCGTGGCGAAGCGCCTCGGAAACGCTGAAATAAGCGTCCGGAAGGGATACGTATTTACCCACCAGCCCTATGGTCACGGTGCCGGTGAGGTTTTTCATCCGGCTCACCATGTCTTTCCATTCCTGCATGTCCGGCTCCAGGCACCGCAGCCCCAACATGTCTATCACCTTTTTATCCATGCCCTCTTCCTCCAGCATCAGGGGCACCTCGTAAATGGATGAGGCGTCCACCGCCTGGATTACCGCGTCCTTGTCGGTGTCACAGAAAAGGGCTATCTTTTCCGCCAGTTCCCTGGAGAAACGCCTTTCCGTACGGCAGACGATGACATCCGGCTGGATGCCTATGCTGCGCAGTTCCTTGACACTGTGCTGGGTGGGCTTGGTTTTTAGTTCGTTGGCAACTTTCAGGTAGGGAACCAGTGTTACGTGGATGTAGAGAACATTGCCCTTGCCCAGGTCCGCCCTGAGCTGGCGTATGGCCTCCAAAAAGGGAAGGGATTCAATGTCGCCCACGGTGCCGCCTATTTCCGTGATAACCACGTCGGTATCCGATTCCAGCGCCACACGCTGAATCCGGTCCTTGATTTCATTGGTGATATGGGGAATCACCTGCACCGTGGCGCCCAGGTAGTCCCCCCGGCGCTCCTTGCTGATCACGGAGTCGTAAATTCCGCCCGTGGTCACATTGCTGCTCTTGCTGAGATTGATATCTATAAAACGCTCGTAGTGGCCCAGATCCAGGTCCGTTTCAGCACCGTCATCCGTCACGAAAACCTCCCCGTGCTGGTAGGGGCTCATGGTCCCGGGGTCCACGTTTATATAGGGGTCCAATTTCTGTATGGAAACTTTTAAACCTCGGCTTTTTAGCAAACGTCCCAGGGAAGCGGCAGTTATGCCCTTGCCCAAAGATGATACAACTCCGCCTGTCACAAATATAAACTTGGCCATAGCCAGCCTCCTGTATTTAGTTAAAGAATGCCCGTGGCAATCTATCCTATTTTATATTCGGCGCGTTTAACTGTCAAGAAGCGTGGAGTAAACCGGTCAAAAGACAAATTGTTACAAAAGGCCGGTCACACTTTTCTTTATTTACCCCAGCCCAGCCGAACAGCCACCAGGTACCCCGCGAACATGCCCACGATGCCCATCACTCCGGCCAGGGTGGGTGGAGCCGGAAGGGGCAGCTTCATCCGGATAAACAGCATTCCAATCAGGAATCCGGTTAAAGTGGCAAATATAACATCCTTCAAAGCAGAATTCCCCCAACCTGTTTTAAATTCTTTTAAAATTTACATAAAACCCCCAGCCCGCCAATCCGGCGCCGGCAAAGGATGAAAATATGCTACATTCTTTCGGGAGCGGACACACCCAGTATATTCAGGCAGTTGGCCAGCACCACCCGGGTGGCCGCCACCAGCACCAGTCTTGCCCCGGTAAGGGCGGCGTCCCCGGTAATTACCCTGTGGGCGTTGTAAAAGCTGTGGAACAGCCCGGCTATCTCGTGAACGTAACGGGCCAGCCGGTGCGGGGCCAGATCCCGGGCGCAGGAAGCCACCTCGTCGGGAAGATCCGCCAGCCTGCGGGCCAGCGCCAGCTCAGCCTCCTCCCTTAACAGGGACAGCCCGGCCTTTTCCGGGTCCGGCATGGTCCCGCCCTGCTCCTCCAGCTGTTTCATAATGCTGCAAATCCTGGCGTGGGCGTACTGCACGTAGTAAACCGGGTTGTCGTTGGACTGCGCCTTGGCCAGGTCCAGGTCAAAGTCCAGGTGGCTGTCGGCGCTGCGCATTACAAAGAAGTAGCGGGCGGCATCCCTGCCCACTTCCTCCATCAGTTCCTCCAGGGTTACAAACTGTCCCGTGCGCTTGCTCATGCGCACGATTTCCCCGCTTTTGTAAAGGCGCACCAGCTGCATTATGATAACCTGGAGG
Source organism: Desulfocucumis palustris (assembly GCF_002933875.1). GTDB lineage: Bacteria > Bacillota > Desulfotomaculia > Desulfotomaculales > Desulfocucumaceae > Desulfocucumis > Desulfocucumis palustris. The sequence goes on from NZ_BFAV01000179.1 coordinate 59,448, forward strand.
GCGTCCGGGTCATATCCCAGGGCCTTGACGGCGCCCTTCATCCGGGGCACGTGGCCGTGGTGGTCGGCGCCCCAGATATTGATTACCCACTGGAAGCCGCGCTGGAATTTATTCATGTGATAGGCAATATCGGCGGCAAAATAGGTGGGGATGCCGTTGCTCCTCACCACCACCTCATCCTTTTCTACTCCGAACTCCCGGGCTTTAAACCAGAGGGCGTCCTCGTATTCATAAAGATAGCCGCTCTCTTTCAGCCGCTCTATGGCTTCCGTCACCTTGCCGGAGTCGTGCAGGGACTGCTCGGAAAACCAGACATCGTAATTTACGCCGAATTCCCCCAGGGATTTTTTAATTGCCCCCAGCTTTTCCGCCAGGGCATATTTGACCATAATCTCCCTGCGGGCGGGACTGGCCGTATCCAGATACCTGTCGCCGTATTTTTCCACAAAACCCCGCATGGTTTCCATTATGTCCTCACCGTGGTAGCCTTCCTCCGGCACCTGGGCCTGTCTGCCCAACAGTTGCAAATAACGGGCCTCCAAGGAGCGTCCGAAGTGCTCTATCTGATTTCCGGCGTCATTAATGTAAAATTCCCGGCTGACTTCGAACCCCGCATAGTCCAGCAGCGAGGATATGCTGTCCCCCAGGGCGGCACCCCTGGCGTTGCCCATGTGTAAAAGCCCGGTGGGATTGGCGCTGACAAACTCCACCTGCACCTTTTTGCCTCCGCCGATGTTCACCCGGCCGTAAGCCTCTCCTTTTTTGACGATGCCCGGCAGGGCCGCCAGGACCCAGTTGGAGCTCAGATAAAAATTAATAAAACCGGGACCGGCTATTTCCACTTTTTCCACCGGCAGGCCCGAAAGATCCAGCTCCGCCACCAGGGCTTCGGCCGCCCTGCGGGGAGCCGTGCGGGCCGGCTTGGCCAGCAGCATGGCAAGGTTGGAGGCAAAATCCCCGTTTTCTTTTTCCCGGGGAACCTCCACCACAAAGGCCGGAGTCTCCACTTCAGGCAAAGTTCCTTTTTCACCCGCGGATGACAGCGCTTTTTTCAGGGAATCCGCCAGTCCCGAACGAATCTGGTCAACCAAACCGCTCACACTAAAAACCTCCTGCTCAAAAAATATGCCCCCGGGAGTTCCTCCCGGAAGCCCTTTATCCGCTTTTCCGGCGGTTACAGTTCTTTGACGGTGATGCTCAGCTCATTGTAGCCCAGTTTCTTACTGCCCATTTCTATATCGTAGCCAAGGTCTATACTGCCTCCGGAGTGATCCAGGAGCACCTTTACCTTCCGGGGAAGCACCCTCATTTCCAGGCTTCCGCAGGAGGTGACGTACATACCCTGGTTGTGAACCCCTTCCTGGAAAATCTGTTTCATTTCCGCCGCTCCCATCCTGTTCAGGGTCACCCGGTCGGGCTCGGCCTTGAGGGAAGTGGTGGTCCCTTCCAGGCCGGAGAGCCGGCTTTCATTATATACGATATAATAGGAATTGTTTTTGTAATAATAATTTCCCCTGGTGACAAGTTCTATGGTGTCCTTTTCGCCAAACTCGTTGGTCTGGGTACCCTTCACGGTAACCAGCACCTCTTTGGACAAATCCATCCCCTCCGAAAATACCACCATAAATTTCATATATTATAACCTTTTTTTAATTTAATCAAAAGGGGTAAAAGAAACAGGAATAACCGGGCGGCAACAATTTATTGATTAAGCTATTCGTTACCGGTTATAATAAGCTTAACATTAATATACTCCGGAGGGTTTAACAATGGAAACAATTATCGGAATCAACGAGGCCAGACCCCGGCTTTCTTCTCTCATTGATTCGGATAGGCCGGTAATAATCACCGTCAATTCGGAACCCAAAAGTGTTCTTGTCAACTATGAAGAGTATTTAAGGCTGAAAAACGCGGACAAGTATAATAAACAGCTGATATTGAAATCTTCTTTGAATAAGTTTAGAGTCCGGGCAAAGGAAAGCGGTCTGACGGAAAAAGACGTTGAAGAGGAAATAGACGCCTTCCGTACGTATTAAACCCCCGTTCCCACGGGGGTTTAATTTTATTGCCTTTTATAAATTGTAGCCTCTTTCGAAGGCGGCCTTGTTGATTTCAAGAAATTTGGCCGGCACCCTGGCCTCCAGGGCCTTTTGCCACAGCTCCTTCGGTAATGGCAGTCTTTTGGCCAGCACACCCACCAGAACCACGTTGGCGGCCTTGGGGTTGCCACACTCCGTGGCGATCTTCAGGGCGTCCACCGCCAGCATGCCGGGAACCCTGGAGCGAATGTAGCCGTTGATATCCTCGGGATATTCGGCTAGGCCAGCCAGCACCGGAACCGGGGCAATGGCCTGGTCGTTGATGATGAGGGAGCCGCCTTTTTTTAAATAGGGCAGCCAGCGCAGGGCCTCGAGCTTCTCAAAGGCCAGTATGGCGTCGGCCTTGCCCTCTTCAATAAGCGGGGAGTATACCTTGTCCCCCAGGCGCACCTGGGTGGAAACGCTGCCGCCCCGCTGGGCCATGCCGTGTATTTCGGACATCTTTATGTCGTAACCGGCCGCGCCGGCCACGTGGACCAAAATTTTACTGGCCAGAATGGTGCCCTGTCCGCCCACTCCCACCATGAGCACATCCATTGATTTAAGCACCGGCGGCACCCCCTTTGGCAGCGGTCAACGCGCCGAATTTGCAAACCTGTACGCAAAGCCCGCAGCCCACGCAGGCCCCCGGGTCCACCGAGCACAGCTTATCCTTTACGGAAATTGCCGGGCAGCTTAGCTTAAGACAGGTCTTACAGCCCTTGCAGGCCTCCTGGTCCACCGTCACCGGCTGTCCGGACTGCCGGCGAAGCAGGGCGCAGGGACGGCGGGCTATGATTACCGAGGGTCCCGGGGCCGCCACCTCTTCCTTGACGGCCGCGGTTAATTTTTCCAGATCCAGGGGATCCACGGTTACCACCCGCTGCACCCCCAGGGCGCGAACCAGAGCCTGCAGGTCAACCACCGGGGCCTCTCCGCCCATCAGGGTTTTTCCGGTGGCCGGATGCTCCTGGTGCCCGGTCATGGCGGTGGTGCTGTTGTCCACTATGATTACCGTGGAATTGCCGTTGTTATATACCACGTCCAGCACACCGGTAATTCCGGAGTGCAAAAAGGTGGAGTCGCCTATTACAGCAACTGTGCGCCCCCTCAATTCCGGCACGGCCTTTTCCGCTCCATGGGCCATGCCTATGCTGGCGCCCATGCAGACGCAGCTGTCCATGCCCTCCAGGGGGGAGAGCCCGCCCAGGGTGTAACAGCCTATGTCGCCGGTGACCACCAGCTTTAGTTTGTGCAAGGTGTAGAAAACTCCCCGGTGCGGGCAGCCGGCGCAGAGTACCGGCGGGCGCGGGGGCAGCGGGGGCATATCCGGGTAGGCCGGCATTTCCGCGTCCCCGGCGGGTATTACTCCGGCCCCGGCAAATATACGGCGCAGCAGCCCGGTGCTGAATTCCCCCGCGGACGGGAACAGCTCCTTGCCTGTGACCTTAATGCCCAGCAATTTGACCTGCTCCTCAATAAAGGGTTCCAATTCTTCCACCACGAAGAGCCTGTCCACCCCGGAGGCAAATTCCTTAATCATTTTCAGGGGCAGGGGGAAAGTCATGCCCAGCTTCAGCACCGACGCCCCGGGGAGTATTTCCTTGATGTACTGGTAGCTGATGCCGCTGGTGATTACCCCTGTTTTGGAATCCCCTTTATCAACAAAATTCAGCGGTGTGCTTTCCGAGTATTCCGCCAGTTTGGCCAGCCGCTCCTCCAGGGACCGCCGGCGCAGCCTGCCGAAGGCGGGGACCATGAGCCATTTGCGCGGGTCTTTGGTGTAGGGGCGGGGGGGAATACTCACCCTCTCCCCCAGTTCCACAAACCCCTGGGAGTGGGCCACCCTGGTGGTGGTTCTAAGCATCACCGGTATATCAAACTGTTCGCTTATTTCCAGTCCCGCCCGCACCATGTCCATGGCCTCGGCGCTGTCCGAGGGCTCCAGCAGGGCGATTTTGGCAAAGCGGGCATAATTCCTGTTGTCCTGCTCGTTCTGGGAACTGTGCATTCCGGGATCGTCCGCTGAAATCAGCACCAGCCCTCCGTTCACCCCGGTATAGGCGGCGGTCAGCAGCGGGTCGGCCGCCACGTTAACCCCCACGTGCTTCATGGTCACAAGCACCCTGGCCCCGGCCATGGCCGCGCCGATGCCCACCTCCAGGGCTACCTTTTCGTTGGGCGCCCACTCCGCGTATATGTCCCGGCAGCGGGCCAAATTCTCCAATATCTCGGTGCTGGGCGTTCCCGGATAGCCGACACCCAGGGCAACACCGTTTTCCCAGGCTCCCCTGGCGATGGCCTGGTTACCGGTCATTAGCTCTTTCAACGGCGACACCTCCAGTGTTACTGTTCATTTCTCTTATCTATAACCCTTTTGGCCTTACCCTGGCTGCGCTCAATGGAATGGGGCTCCATCAGCCTCACCCTGGCCCCTATGGATAAAACGCTCTGCAGCTTGGTCCGCAGCCGGCCTTCCAGGGCCTCCAGATCACGGAACTGGCCGGTGAATGAGGCCTGACTGAGTTCCACCCGCACTTCCAGGTAGTCCAAATAACCCTTTTTACCCACCATAATTTGGTAATGGGGGGAAATCCCCTCTATGCTCATCAAAACACTCTCTATCTGGGAGGGAAATACATTCACACCGGAAATAATAAGCATGTCGTCCGTGCGGCCGGTGACTTTGCTCATCCTGACGCTGGTCCTGCCGCAGTCGCAGGGCTCGGGATTGAGCACAGTAATGTCCCTGGTGCGGTAGCGGAGCACCGGGAAGGCCTCCTTGGTCAGGGTGGTGATCACCAGTTCCCCCTCCTGCCCGTATTCCAGGGGCTCACCGGATACCGGGTCGATAACTTCCACCAGGAAATGGTCTTCGCTTATGTGCATTCCCGCCCTTTCCGGGCACTCACCGGCAACCCCCGGACCCATTACCTCGCTGAGGCCGTAATTGTCGGTGGCCCTGATGCCCCAGGCCCGCTCCAGTTCCGCCCTCATGCTCTCCGTCCAGGCTTCCGCCCCGAAAAGACCAATTCTTACTTTCAATTCATGGGGGTCCACCCCCATTTCCCTGGCCGTCTCCGCCAGGTGCAGGCAGTAGGAGGGGGTTCCCACCAGCACGGTGGTGCCGAAGTCCTGCATCAGCATGATCTGCTTCCGGGTGTTGCCCACGGAGGAAGGCACAATGGCGGCCCCGGCCTTCTCCAGGCCGTAGTGCAGGCCGAAAGCCCCGGTGAACAGCCCGTAGCCGAAGGTTATCTGGGCCACGTCATCCTGGTTTACCCCGGCCTGGGTAACCATTCTGGCCACCAGTTCCGACCAGGTGTCCAAATCCTTTTTGCTGTAACCCACCACGGTGGGCTTGCCGGTAGTGCCGGAGGAAGCGTGCAGCCGCACTATCTCCTTCATGGGAACGGCAAACATGCCGTAGGGATAGTTGTCCCTTAAGGCCACCTTGGTGGTAAAGGGCAGTTTGCGCACATCTTCCAGGGTTTGTATATCTTCAGGGGATATTCCCAGACGGTCGAATTCCCGCCGGTAATAGGAAACCCGGTGATAAACCCTGTTCACCGTTTCCTTGAGTCTTTCCAGCTGGAGCTTGTTCAATTCTTCCCGGCCCATGCATTCATTCTGATCCCAGATCATTTAAGTAACACTTCCTTTGGAGACATTTCCGCGCCTTTGCCGCCCCCGGAAAGTTTGCCGAATACTTTTAGCAAATGCTTCTCCGGCAGCTGTTTGGTCACCAGGCTGACCGCCGGCAGCACCACCAGGGGCGCCAGCATGGCCGCTGAACCCACAATGGGTATAACGGCCGCGTCAAGTTTATAGTACAGGGCGAAGCCCACCGCGACGGACAAGCCGGTCAAACCGCCGGCCCAGGCGCCGGCGGGGGTGGCACCCCGCCAGAAAAGCCCGTATATGTACGGCGCGATAAAAAACCCCGCCACGGCGCCCCAGGACATGGCCATGAGGCTCAGTATAATGGCCGGCTTCATCAGCGCGATTATTAACGACAGGGCTATAAATACCAGGCAGAGCAGCCGCATCAGCACCACGCCCTTTTTCGGGCTGTGGTTTGGGCTAACCGCCTTGTAAAGGTCGATGGCTATGGAGGAACTGCTCACCAGCACCAGGGAGGCCAGGGTTGACATTGAGGCGGACAGCACCAGCAACAAAATTATGGCGGCCCCGATTTCCGGCAGGGTATTGTTGATAATCATGGGCATCAGCATGTCGGGGGTGGCCTTGCCGGTGGCCGGGTCCAGGGGCAGAGTGTCAAAGAACAGCCTGGTAAGGCCTCCGGTAAAATATGCCCCGAAGGTTACCACCAGCGCGAAGAAGGTGGATACCATCATGGCCGGCTTGATGGCGGCCTCATCCTTGATGGCGTAAAACTTTTGCACCATCTGGGGCATGCCCCAGACCCCCAGGCTGGTGAGCAGCATCAGGGAAGCCAGGGGAAGCCACCCCGGGGTTCCCACCACGCTTACCAGGCCGGGATCTATCTCACCCAGCCGCTGCAGGCCGGCGGCAAGTCCTCCCACCTTTTCCGAATTCACCACGAAGTACAAAAGCACGCCAACCCCCGCTATCATCACCAGGCCCTGGATAAAATCCGTGAGGGCCACCGCCCGGTACCCGCCCAGCACCAGATACAGGGCGGTCAGGGCGCACATGAAAACCGCCGCGTACAAATAAGGTATTCCGAATATCTGATTGAACAGGTAGCTTAAACCCATGTATACCGAGGCGGAGTACGGCACCAGGAATATAAAAATCACCAGCGCGGAAAAAATTTTGATATTTTTGCTGCGGTACCGGACTTCCAGAAACTCCGGCATGGTCATGACATTTAACCGGTTTGTCAATATTCTGGTTCTTTTAGCCAGGACAAACCAGGCCAAAAGGCTTCCCACCAGGGTGTTGCCAACCACAATCCACAGGCTGGACAGCCCGAAGCCCCAGCCCACTTTACCCGCATAACCAATAAAAATAACTGCCGAAAAATACGTGGTACCGTAGGCGAAGGCCGACAGCCAGGGACCCACATCCCGGCCACCCAGAAAAAAGTCGTTCACCGTACGGGTCTTTCGCATACTGACCAACCCGCTGTAAATCAGTACGCCCACAAATAACAACAGCAGCAGCAGTTTCATTATCCTGCCATCCTCCCATTCTTCATATAAAATTGATAATAGCCGCAAAAAATATGTATTCTCTTCGCGGAGTGAACAAAACATTGGCGGACGGCGAAAAGCCACCCGCCAATGCTCTAGTATTTATATATAATTCTATAAATTTCGCCCAATTCCTGCCTGTCTGTTTAAAAAAACGAAGCCTGAAAACTCACCCGGTTTGCGGCCGGTGAAAAGCAAGCCTGGCGCGAAGGGAGGAACCGGGTGCGGCTTTTCAATCGCCTTAAAGGTTTACCACTGTTTTAACCTTAACGCCGCAATGTTTCACAAATCTGGCCATGCGCCGGAAGGCCTCCGCCAGGTCGTCGACGGAAGCGGCGTAGGAGCAGCGCACGAAGCCTTCTCCGCTGGGGCCAAAGGCGTTGCCGGGAACCAGCGCCACCTTCTCCTCCATCAACAGCCTTTCCGCAAATTCCTCGGAAGTGAGGCCGGTGGCTGAAATTTCCGGGAAGGCGTAGAAGGCGCCACCGGGCTCGAAACAATGCAGCCCCATTTCGCTGAAGGCCTGCATCACCAGGTGACGGCGGCGATTGTACTGCTGCACCATTTGCTGCATGCCGCTCCGGCCGTTTTTCAGCGCTTCCGCCGCCGCCATCTGGGCTGTAATGGGAGCGCAGAGCATGGTGTACTGGTGAATTTTAGTCATTGCCGCGATAAAGTCGGCATTTCCGGCGGCATACCCCACCCGCCAGCCCGTCATGGCGTAGGCTTTGGAAAAACCGTTCAAAAGAATGGTCCGCTCCCGCATGCCCGGCAGGGACGGAACACAGGTATGCTCTCCGGTGTATGTAAGTTTGTCGTATATTTCATCGGAAATGACGATAAGGTTATGCTTTCTCACCACCTCTGAAATGGCCAGCAATTCCTTTTTGGGCATCACGGCCCCGGTGGGGTTGTTGGGATAACAGAGCAGCAGTATCTTGGTGCGGGGTGTAATGGCCGCCTCCACCCTATCCGCGGTTAAACGGAAATTGTCCTCCACGCTGGTGGGTATATGGACCGGCACGCCGCCGGCCATCATGGTGCAGGGAGCATAGGAAACATAGGACGGCTCGGGTATCAGCACCTCGTCACCGGGGCAGGTCAGCGCCCGCATGGCCAGATCCAGGCCTTCGCTGACCCCCACCGTAACCAGAAGTTCCCTGCGGGCATCATAGGTTACGCCGTAAGTCGTGTCCAGCTCCCTGGAAATGGCTTCCCTTAATTCCAGCAGCCCCTGGTTGGAGGTATACATGGTGTAACCCTTCTCCAGGGAATAAATACAGCCCTCCCGGATGTGCCAGGGCGTCACAAAATCCGGCTCCCCCACCCCCAGGGAGATAACTCCCTTTATCTCCGTTACCATGTCGAAAAATTTGCGTATACCCGAGGGCGGCAGGGAACGCACCGTTGGATTTATCATTTTCGACCACTCCATTTTATTAATCATGGCGAAATCACCAACCTTCTGTCTTCTTCATCGTCTTCGATGACAACCCCGTCCTGCTTGTAGGTTTTCAGCACGAAATGGGTAGCGGTGCTGACCACCCCGTCTATGGTGGCAAGCTTGGTGGCCACAAAGTGGCTAACTTCCCGCATGGTCCTGCCTTCAATAAAAACCGCCAGGTCGTATGTGCCGGACATCAGGCGGACGCTGCGCACCTCCGGAAAACGGTATATCCTTTCGGCCACAGAGTCAAATCCCACGTCCCGCTGGGGGGTGGTGCGAACTTCGATAAAGGCTGAAACTTTCTCCTCCCCTACCTTTTCCCAGTTGATCAGGGTAAGATAGCTGAGTATAACTTTATCTCTTTCCATTTCCTTGATTTTTTGCTTGACTTCTTCCACATCCATGCCCAGCATGATGGCTATTTCCTGTTCGGTAAGTTTTGCGTTGACCTCCAGCAGCTCCAGTATTTCCTTCACAGTGTCACCCACCTCCTTTTAGGGCAAACCGCCCTTAAAATAAAAGCTCCCGTCCCCTAAAAAGGGACGAGAGCATATCTCGCGGTACCACCCGTATTGACCGCACCGGTACTGCAAATGCGGTCCACTCCGTGCCCCTTTATCGGAGGGCGTGCGGCGGACTTACTCTCACCTTGCAAAAGGCAATTTCATCACGCTTGCTCAGAGGCGGCACGGGTCCTTCATCCACCGGGCTTGCACCAAACCCCGGCTCGCTGAGAACTACTGGAAACCCACATTCCCCGTCATCACTGGCTTTTTTAAAATACGTGGCTATTGTAACACGGTGTACAAAGCAGTGTCAATAGACATTTGCAGCAACTTCACCGGGAATTGTGTCCCCTTACCGCTAAACCGTCAATACTCCCTCCTCGGTGTCAACCACCCTCAATAGCCGCTCCTCACGGCCATTATCAGCGTTAATATAGACCAGGAAAACATCTTTGCCGAGATTGCCTTTAAACTCATAGGTCAAAGTCTCGGTATCCGGGCTAAGCGGAATAAGAGCCAGCCTGCCCCCGGAAACACCCTCCAGATGAGGACTCAGCTTTTTCCTGGCCTGCGCCAGGGTCAGCCGGGGGGCGGAAATTTTTCTATCCCGGTGCGAGTCCCAGTAATTCGAGGCCTCAAAGCCCACCACCTGGCCGGTATCCAGAGCTACCGACACCTTCACCAAATCCGGGTAAAGCACCACCCCGCCCTGGGTGGCCGCAAAGTTATAAATCGCCAGGCGATCTTGCACCTCGTGATAGGTGCTCTGCATGTTCTTAAACCCTTTGCCGGCCAGAAACTTTGCCGCCCTGTCGCCGGCGGACTCCAGGGAAACCTTTTTATCCCCGATAGCCCTGGAATTCAACATCCATAACACATTACCCCCCTGGCGGGATATTGCCGCGGTTATCCTCTCATTCTCCCGCACCGGGCAGGATGTTATGTCAACCTGGTAAGACGGTGTTCTACCCTTTTGGGTGTGCACCACATTTGCCACGTAATCTTTATTACCCCGCCTGTCAATAAAACCAAGCGCCTTTGAGCGGGCCTGATCGGCGTTTATGCTGTCGCCGGTTATTCCCAGGGGCTTTTTGTCAGCCAGATGGTCGGAAAAGGGTCCGTCGTATATCAGGGTCGGAAATTGCTGCATTTTTTTATCCAGGGTCTGAAGGTTATTGTTGGCCAGTTGCGGCCCTTCTTTTCGTAGACCTTTCCGGGTCTGGGTTGTCAGCTCGCTCAGGGTGAGCCTGCCGTCCGCCACGTGGGATTCAATGTTATGCAATTCTTCATTGAGGCCTGAGGACTGGGAGTAAAGATATCGCAGCGTCCGCCACTGTTCATCAGTCTTGGGCTTTCCGTCAATGGTCTGCTTTGCCAGGGTGTTGGCGTAATCCCCCACCTGGGTCAGGTACTTCATGGTTCTGGTCATCAATCCGTCAGGCACGGGAATTTGTCCCAGTTCCTTCTGGGCGGCGTCCGCTTCCTGCCACAGGTTCATAAGGAGGAAGGTATCCTGGCGCGTCTCCTGACCCACCAGGGTTTTTGAAAGAAGCACCTCCATATTTTGAACGTGGGTGGTCAAATCGTAAAACGCCCTCTGATATTTGTTGTTTAAAGCCGCTTCCATGGTACGCCTGGCATCGGCCTGCCTGTACCCCCAAAAGCCCAAGGCCGCCACCAGGACTAAACCAAGGGTAAGTGACAACATCCATTTCTTATCCTTCACGGCGATTTCCTCCTTAGTAGCCAAAAACGTGGCGGCCGATCTGCCCGGTTATATTCCTGGACCATATCCAGGGACTGACAGATTTGGAGGGATTCCAGAAGTACAGTGCTCCCCCGGTGGGGTCCCAGCCGGACATGGCTTCCTGGGCCGCCCGCAGCGCCTCTTCGGTAACCGGCCTGGTATAATGGCCGTTACTAACCGACTCAAAGGCATGGGCCTGATAGATTACCCCGGCTAAACTGCCCGGAAAGGAGGCGCTCTGGGTTCTGTTGAGAATTACAGCCCCCACGGCCACTTTGCCCACGTAAGGTTCATCGGCCGCTTCCCCCTCTATCACCCTGGCCAGCAGATAAGAGCTGTCCCGGTTGGTGATACCCCTGGAGCTGCCTCCGTCCTGGGGCACGTAACTGGCGGACTGGCCGCCGGAGGAATATCCCAGAGCCAGCCATGTCCCGGAGCCCACCACTCCATCAGGATTAATACCGTTATTACGCTGAAAGTCCTTAACGGCTTCCTGGGTCTTCCCGGAGTAATAGCCGTCGATGGGACCATGATAGTAGCCCCAGCCGTTTAGCCTGGCCTGAACTTTTTTGACCTCCGGACCGCTGCTGCCCCAGTACAGCACCGCGTTTTGCGCCAGAGCCATATGCCCCTGCCAGAAAATTGCCAGTAAAGCCGCCGCACCGCACAGTATTGCCAGATACGTATAGCAACGCCGATACCATCCGTTCAACTGTCTCTTCTCACCGTTGCCCATGCGCTATTGACTCCTCCTTCCTCAATAAAAGTTTTTATTATTCTTTCAACGAAGAAGGTTTTATATGTAACAAAAAACGGGGTCAGGCTCTACTTTGTGAATCTCTCGAAATTCACAAAATTAAGCCTGACCCCGCCGGCAGGTGAGTCAAGGGAACCGCCCCCTTGACTCATTTCTTTGACTCATTTTGTTTTGTGCTCCAGGGCCCGGGTTACCAGCGCCGCGGCCCATTCCGGAGTGCCCAGGGCGTGCAGGTGATTGTACGACGCCAGCACGTTTTTGCGGGTGACCCCGTCCCTCTTCCCGTCAATACCGGAACCCCGGGTGACTCTGAAGGCAAATCGCACACTGCTTTCGTCTATATTCTCCACCCTGGAATTGTGGAACTCATGCCCCTTGACAATGGTTCCCCCCTTGAAAAAGGGATTGTCCCCGGTCACCTCCACCACTTCGTACCCGTGGCCCTGGGGTTTATCCTTCATAACCACGTCCAGGGGGAGCACCCCGGACATGGCAAATTTACGCTCTCCCCAGGCAATGCTGCGGGCCAGGTACATCAATCCGCCGCATTCGGCATAAACGGGCAGCCCGTCTTCCGCTCTGTCCCTTACATCCCTGCGCAGGCGGCTGTTGGCCTCCAACTGCTCCGCAAAAACCTCGGGAAAACCTCCGCCTATATAGAGCGCATCCACATCCGGCAGTGATTCTCCGTTTACGGCGTCGATAAATTGCAGTCTGGCCCCGGCTGCGGCCAGCGCCTCCAGATTCTCCGGATAATAAAAGGTAAAGGCCCGGTCTCTGAATACTCCTATAACAGGCCTGTCCCCGCCGCCGGCGGCCCGGCTCTCCCCTAATCCCGGGATATCCCGGGCATTGATGGCCGGCGCGGAGCCGGCCACGGATAAAATCAGTTCTAAATCCAGGCAATCCAGGGCGGCGGTTCCTATTTCATCCACCGCGCAGGCCAGTTCCTCCCTCTCGGCGGCGGGAATCAGGCCCAGGTGCCTGTCCGGTATGGTAAAGCGCTTACCCTTGGGGATTACTCCCAGCACAGGGATGCCGCAGTATTTCTCCACCGCCTGGCGCAGCATTGTCTCGTGCCGGGAACGGGTAACCTTGTTCAGCACCACCCCGGCTATTTTTACGCCGGGATCAAAATTCACAAACCCGTTAACTAACGGGGCCACACTCCTGGTCATCCTGGTGGTGTCCACCACCAGCATAACCGGGGCCTGGATGGCTCTGGCGATTTCCCCGGTACTCCCGCTGCCGTCAATATCGCCACCGTCGAAAAGTCCCATGGCCCCCTCCACCACGGCTATATCACAATCCGCCGCGTGGCGGGCAAAAGAACCGCGTATCAATTCCCTTTCCATCAGGAAGCCGTCAAGGTTGCGGCAGCTGTTGCCGGTGATCATGGTCATCCAGCTTGGATCAATATAATCCGGGCCCTTTTTAAAGGGCTGAACGTTATAGCCCTTTTGTTTCAGCGCGGCCAACAGGCCCAGGGTAACAGTGGTCTTGCCCGACCTGCCGTGAGGAGCGGCCACCACTACGCGGGGTATTTGCAGCAATTCATTTCTCATATCCAGCCTCCATTCCGGCAGTTTTCGGGTAAGTGTAAAAAAAAGAGCCTGCCCAATCCCTCAAAAATAAGAGGCACATTTACCTAGGTGCTACCGCGGTTGCGCAGATGCACTTTTGGAATGTGCCTGATCATCATTATAAAACAGTATTATCTTTCCCGGTTATTATACACAGCCGGTGGGCTTGGGCAGACCTGCCAGCTTGCAGGAACCCTTGGCCGGGCCGGAGGGAAACAGCTCATAAATGTACTTCAGGCTGCAGCCGGTCTCTTTGCACAGTTTGCGGATCATGGGAGCAATCTGGAATTGCTTGTAATAGTCGCGCAGATAATGAATAACTTTCCAGTGGTCATCGTTCAGCTCGTTGATGCCTTCGCCAGAGGCAAAGTACTTGGCGCAATCCTCTGTCCAATCGTCGGGGTTAACCATGAAACCATCTTCGTCCAGTTCGACTTCTCTACCGGCAATATTAACGCTTGCCATCGAAATAAAGCACCTCCATTGTATTAATTTGCGGTTTTATAGATATGCTGCACATATCCATAAAAATAAACCGCGCCGCAAATATTTTTTATAAGCCTAGATCCGACTCTCCCATATACAAGGATATCATTGACAGGCTCTCCCGTCAATTACCCGTTGATTGGAAAAAGTGTCTTTTTAACGACATCTACTTCCAAACCAGGGCTTTTCCGACCAAATCTATCAGTCCCTTGACTTCCACTCCAAGTTCATGCTCCTCCACCATGGGATAGAGCTGCGCCTTGCAGATGGAACAGGGGGCGCACAGATAGCCGTCGCCATTGGCGCCTACACCGGTAGCCCGGACCAGTTCCGCTTTTTTGGCTGAAAGCTGAATACGGCGCTGGTACATTTCAGGGTCGTCAAACAGGATTGCGGAACCGCCGCCGCAGCAGAAAGTTCTTTCCTTATTGGGATACATTTCCCTAAAGTCAGCCACGCAGGCTTTAATAACCGTCCGCAAATTTTCCTGCAAGTCGCAGGCCCTGGAATAGTTGCAGGGATCGTGCAATGTCGTGGGATGGCCGACCTTGTTGGGATCCAGCTTTAATTGGTTTGTCCTGACGTGATAGGCCACCTCGTCGTGAATGTGAGTAATGGGCCAGGGCACCGGACGGTCTGCCAGAGACGGAATGTACATCTTGGCGGCCCGCCAGCCGTGTCCGCACTCACCCCAGACAATTTTCTTGATACCCAGGTTCTGGGCGGCGTCCAGCAGTCGCGTCACATTGTGGCGCTGGGTAAACATCTGGTCAAACAGCAGGCCGAAATTACCTGCCTCGGAAACCGTGCTGGGAATGGTCCAGTTGGCGCCGATATAGGTAAAATACATGCCCGCGCCCATCAGGGTATAAGGATTCAGCAGATAGTCAGCCGAAGAGGGAACATACAATATGTCGGAATCGGGTTTATCCACCGGGAAATTCACTTCAACACCGAATTCGTCCATTATTTCTTCGGACAGGAATTCCAGGGTATCGACGATGCCCGGTTTGGGCAGCCCGGTGTGGTTGCCCACCTTCTCCATGGCCGCGCCCACGCCTGCGTGCAGTTTGGGCACAATACCCAGCCAGTGCAGTATCTGGCGGACAGCCATGGTCACCTCGCAGGTGTCGATTCCGAAGGGGCAGGCCATGGCGCAGCGACGGCACTCGCTGCACTGGTAAAAGTAGGAGTACCATTCTTCAAGGACGTCCAGGCTGATATCCTCGGCCCCCACCAGTTTGCCCAGCCATCTGCCCTCCAGGGTAAAATATCTTTTGTAAATTTTGCGCACCAATTCCGCCCTGTTGGCCGGAATGTTCCTGGGATCCTTTGTGCCCAGGTAGGTGTGGCAGTTTTCGGCGCAGGCTCCGCACTTGACGCAGGACTCCATGGCCAGCACAAAGGAGCGGAACTTTTTGCGCATTAAATCAAGATACTCTATGGCCTTTTCACACTTTTGATCGTCGGGTACCGGATCTATATGAATTTTTTTCATATCGGCATCGGTGGCCCGTACGGGTTGCACCATATCTTTATATGTCGGCACCTATTCAACCCCTCCCTCGGAAGGCAATCCCAGCCCGGCAGCCCTGGCGGCCGGTATGTCTATATTGGGAAGCCCGGGTGCAGGCTCGGTATACTTCCTGTTGATAATCCAGCGCTCCGCAAACATGCCCAGTACGTGCATGAGCTTGCTGAACGGGAACACCATCAGCAGTATCTGAACCAGGAGCAAGTGAACGGCAAACAGCGGTGTGTGCAGCACTTCAGCCTCGGCTGGAACGGGCTGCAGGGTCACCAGATAGGTGACGTACTCTTTTACCGGCTCATAATGAATGCCCCAATCGGGGATCAGGCGCATTATGTTACCAACAGCAACTATTGATATTAATAGAATCAAATGCAGGTAATCGCTGGTAACTGTAACCTCCCTGACCTTCTGAATGGCAAAGCGCCTGTAAAGAAGGTACAGTAAAGCAATAAACATGATAATGCCGAAGGTTGTGCCCAGAAGGTTGGACATAAATTCACTTAAGCCCTCGGACATACCAATGTAAACAAACTGCTTGCCCAGAAAGTAAATACCCATCACGTGTCCGCCAATTATGGAGAACAGCGCGATGTGCATGAACCACGCGCCTATCCACAGGGCGAAGTCCGATTTAAACAGGCTGCGGAAGAAAATAACCTCCGTGCCGAAAACAGTCGCCACTTCCGTATTCGTCTTGGGAAAGGGCGACAATGTTATGTTGTGCACTATCCGCGCTCTGGCCCAACGCCCCAGACGGTACAGAATGCCGATGGTAAATACGGCGCCTGTGACATAGGGGAGAATTTGCAGAATAAAATAGGACACTAACACACCTCCTTTGGACCGCAAAAAAAAATATTTCCGGCGATCCGCGGTGCAATCAATGCTGCCGGTTGCTAATTCCGGTCATAACACTGGCAATTACCAGAACTGCCGGAATTTAAGGGTAAAGTCTCAAGTTAATCAACATGTCGGTTAAATTACACTTCCTGCAGTGTCACAGCTCCGGAAGGGCAAACGGAAACACAGGTTTCGCATCCGAGGCAGTCTTCTTCGTTAACCACCTTGGCTTTGCCATCCACCATTTCAAGTACGGAGGCCGGGCAGTTGTCGGCGCATTCGCCGCAGCCCTCGCATTTATCGACATCCACCTGAACTACGAACATTCATATTCACCTCCTTGGAAATAATAATTTTTCTATAATCCAATGTTGACAACCCCCTGTATGAAAACTCCTCTCCAGCGGGGTTGGCCACATTTTACCTGCCAATTAAAACGCCTGTGGAAATACAAAATTATTAGGATGTTTTTAATATAAAATTTCGCTGTAATTAGCATTTTTGCGGCCGTAAGCACCGTCCGGCCAGCCCTATATACTATTCGTTGCCTTTAAGTCAATTCCTTCTGAAAAAATGCAAAATTTTTTGATAAGAATTTCACAACTTTGTTTTAATTGTGTAGCCGTTACAGTTTAATTATAGTTTAACTAAATGCCGCATGTCCACAGGATTTCAGTGGCAGTGCCGGAGCCTGGCCGGGTGTTTGACACACCTCGTCACCGGCTGTTATAATTACCACGATGTCTAAGGAAAGGTGAGGCTGGATAGACATGCCTATATTTGAATTCAGGTGCCTGAAATGCGGCAATCTTTTTGAAAAACTGTTTCTAAACCGTGATGAGGAAGTAAAAATCGAATGTCCCAAATGCAAGTCGGACTCCTTTGAGCGGGTAATCAGCAAAACCAACTACAAAATGACCCAGGGCAAGGGCGGGGGACCTAAAATAAGCAGCAAGTCCTGCAGTTCCGGGAACGACTGCATGACGCTGGAAATACCCGGCTACGGCGACTGATTCGGCGGTCGGCCGTCAGTTGTCGGCCGTCGGGATTTGACGACTGCCTACTGATGACTGACTACTAATAAATGACAGGTATTATGAAGAATAAAATTTTTGGCAAAGAGCAAACACTTCCCCCCGAGTGCCCTTTTTGCGGCCTGTATATAGAACGGCCGGTGGAACCGGCCGGCCGGAGAATGGGTGAAATGCCGGTGGGTTCCTGCGCCTGCGGCGCTGTGTACTCCTATGATATTACAGGCCGCAACCTTGGCTCCGCCTTTATCGAGGCCCTGGTGTTCTCCTGCGACATGGACTGGGATCTGGCCTGGAGCCTCTTTCCCGGCGAAGATTACCTGGAGCAGCTGGTGGAAAATTATGACGGTATCAGCCACCTGATTGTGCCGGGGGGATTTCATGAAGGCAGAAAAGTGCCGGGAGCCCTTTACTTTATCAGAATGAACAAGGATATCCGGGAAGTGGCCGGGCCCGGGGTGGAACGGAAACTTCAAAAGGCCGTGCCCCTCACCGCCTCCAAGGCTTTAGCCCCGGAGTTGCCCGGCGTTAAAAGGTATTCAAGGGCCGATATACACAAATTTGTTGAAGAGTACCGTTTTGACGAGCTTTTGACCTTTGCCGGGCAAGACAAACGAATATTGAGGGATTTGCAAAAATTATTATATTCCGCCGACCCCTTGACCCGCAGCAGGGCCGCGGAAGCCCTGGGAAAGGCGTCCGCGGTGGTCGCCCGGGGCAACCCGGGAACGGTTTCCAACCTTTTGCAGATATTGCTGAATTCCGTATCCGACACCGCCGCCTCCACCTGGGGGGCAATTGACGCCATCGGCGAAATTATAGCCGGTTCGCCGGGTCTTTTTGGGGGGTATATACCGTCGTTATTCCAATTCTTGGATGATGAAACGGCCAGGCCAAGGATACTGAGGGCCATAGGCAGAACGGCGGAAAAGCGCCCCGACCTGGCGCGCAAGGGACTGTTCCGTTACCTCCCCTACCTGAAGGACGCCGATTCCGAAACCAGGGGTTACGCAGCCTGGCTGGCGGGCTGTCTGGGCGCAATGGAGGCAAAAGCCGACCTGGAACGGCTGGTTAACGACCAGTCAAAAATCAAAATCTATAAAAATGGAGAATTTGTCGATACCACTGTGGGGCGATTAGCCTCGGAAGCATTGTGCCAGGCATCCGTCCAATAGATTGCCAAGGAAAGGAAAAACACAGGCAAGTTTCCTGTGTTTTTTTATATGTCTATTTTCCAGACAAAAGGGCAGGCAGGCCCCCCGCCGCCGGGAATCCCACGACCTGTTGCCGCCCCTGGTGAGGAATTCCCGGGACTGCCTGATAAGTCGAAGAACCGCCCCCCGAGCCCTCTGACTCAGTCATGGTGAGTCAGAGAACCCTCCCCTGACTCACTGACTCACTTTTAGGTCAGTTCCTCCAGCGGTGTGCTTACGGATTTGGAGACGGAGAGCAGCAAGGAGGCTCTTTCCTCATCCATATTGCCGGCCCTGGCCAGGAATTCCTTGGATAGCCCGTATAACTCCCGGTACATGCCGTCCAGGTCGAAGGCCGGGTACTGTTTGCCCCTCTCAAAGCCTGCCTTCCAGCAGGCGTGCATTTTTCCGCCTATCACCGTGGGCATGCCGTAAACCCTGCAGGTAATGGGCCTGTGCTGGTACATGGAACATTTATTTTCATCATTCAGCAGGGGACACCTGACCCTCTCCCTGGCTATGGCCGAAAGCAGGGCCTGTTGATCTTCCCCGTGAGCTTCCTTTAGCCTTTTCTCCAGCTCCAATAATTCCCTGTCCGTCTTTTCGCACCTGGACAGTATTTCACGCCTCAGCTTGCGGTCCAGCCTGCTGAAGTGATGGCTTAGATAGGCGGACTCTATGGAAAAAAGCCCAAAAATTGAATGGCAGCAGTCGGAGCACTGTATTTTGCATTTAATGCAGTCTCCGTATTCCTTCTCCATCCCCTGGAAGGAACTTTCCGCTTTTGCCACCAGAGATTCATACGCCTGAAACAAATCGTTGTTCATTGTGCTCATCCTTTACGGTGTGGCTCCAGATTTTCTAAAAACTGGGGATGGACCCTGAAACCCAGTTCCAGGGCTTTGTCGATATATTTTATGGCATTCCGGTAATCTTCCTTGACATAGTAGGCATAGGCCAGGTTATTATATCCCAGTGAAAAGCCCGGGGCGAATTGCACCAGTTTTTCACCGGCCTCGATTGCTTTGTCCACCTCGTCCCTCTGGAGGTAGGCATTAATCAGGTTGCTCCAGGCCTGGGCCATTTCAGGGTTTAATTCAATTGCCTTCTCCAACGCCTCTATGGCCTCGTCCGGGCTGGCCAGCTGTAAATAGGCGAAACCTATATTGGCATATCCCCGGGCATACCTGGGCTCGATGGCCACGGCCTTTTTGTTGGCCAGTATGACCCGTTCCAGATCCCCCATTTTGTAATAGATATAGCCCAGGTTTACACAGGCCTCAAACATCCGGCCGCTGTTTTCAATGGCTTCCTCGAAACATTCGATAGCTTTTTCAAAGTTGCCCTGCTGCATGTAGAAAACACCCAAGTTGTTGTGTGCGTTGGCGCATCCTGGGTTTTCAGCCACTGTCCTGACCTGTTCCGCCATAAATTGTTCAAAGCTTTGTGGTGTTTTCACGCTATCAGTCCCTTACAATAAATTGAAAGATAAAGAAAAGGTCGCCGCCCGTTTCAGGACGGCAACCTCCGCATTATAATGTCAATTAATCAGTGCCCTCGGTGGGGTCTTCGGTCATTCCTCTGCCCTTCAGTCCGTACATGGTGCTGCTGCCGGTGGAGAAGTAAATCAGAACTTCTTCATTAACCAGGGCGGTGGCAGCCTTTTTGACGTCCCTCATTTTGGCTCCTGGAACAACCTTTTGCACGGCAGATTCCATGTCCTTGAAGTAGAACTTGGTTTTTTTGCTGCCCTCGGCAAAATCAACAATGGCTTTTTTGATTTCCTCGATCACTATAATCTCTCCTTTCAGGCGGTATTATTCCTCAATCCCGCCTGCTACCTTTGAGACTTCCCAAGCCGCATCGGTAAATTTGAACTGCGTGCTGGTCCGCCAGGTGTCATAAGCCAGGCGGTAGTCGTCAATGAGATGCTCGGTGAATTCCAGGCCGCACTGCTCGAAGAAGCGCTCCCAGCCGATACGCTCCGCCCAGTCGCCCAGACGCTCGTATTTATTGGCACCCTTGGCATAGGCCTCAACGATCTTCTTGACGTTTTCAACCACTTCCGGGAACCTGGGGAAGCTGTTCGGCAGCCAGGGAACAACAACCTTGGAGAATTTGGGATCGCTGATTCTGTTGGAAATCTTGCCGCCGGCCAGGATGGTCACACCGTCGCCCTCTTGGTCGGAGAGAGGCAGAGCCTGGCACATGGTGTAGCAGTTTCCGCAGAACATGCAGCGCTCGCTCTTAATTTTAACCGTCTTCTTGCCGCTTTCGGTTTTGTCCGGGGAAATGGCGCCCACCGGGCAAGCCGCTATGGCCAGAGGAATTTCGCACAGCTTGCTGATATATTCATGGTCAACAATAGGAGGCTTGCGGTGGTAGCCCAGCAGGGCGATGTCCGAGCAGTGCACGGCGCCGCACATGTTCAGGCAGCAGGCCATGGAAACCCGCAGCTTGGCAGGCAGGGTCATGCCCTTGAAATATTCAAACAGTTCGTCCGATACGGCCTTGACCATGGAAGATGCGTCAGTGGCCGGGGTGTGGCAGTGAATGTAGCCCTGGGTGTGCACGATGTTGCTGATGCCGGCGCCGGTTCCGCCAATGGGAAACTTGAAGCTGCCACCGGCAAACTTGCGGCTTTCCAGGTCTTTCTTCAGTGCTTCCAGTCCTTCAATGCTGTCCACCAGGAACTCGATATTGTTACGGGTGGTAAAGCGAACATAGCCTTTGCAATATTTGTCGGCGATTTCGCAAATCTCCCGGACATGCTGAACGGTCATGAAACGGGCGGCCCCACACCTTACAGTATACACCTTTGCGCCGGTTTCCGATACGTGCGCCAGAATGCCGGGCTCAAGAATATCGTGGTAAAGCCATTTGCCGTAGTTTTCCTGAATAACAGGCGGGAAAAACTCCCAGAAGTGCCTGGGGCCGAGGTCTGTCAGCCTGTTTTCCTGCGGTTTTTCCGGATTATATCTGCCAAGTCTTTCTTTAGACAATGCCATAACAAAAACCCCCCCTTATCTCTTGTGTCTTGACCTGTAATCATTGATATCCCTGTTCCAGCCGCCTTTAACGTCCTCTTCCTTCCAGAAGATGTACGGGTTGGAACGGGGTGCTTTAACCATTTGCGGAGCAGGCGGGAGTCCGATAGTTTCGATAAATTTCGGCAGGGTAACACGCTGCATAAGTTCTCCCAGACGCTCGCGGTTCTTGCCTTCCTCCATCCAGAATTCCCATACTTTCTCGACAAATTCCTTGATGTTGTCGTAAGGAGCTTCCGCTTTCATAAAGGGAATCATCAGTGTGGCCATCTGAGCGCCATCCAGAATGGGCGCCTTGGCTCCCAGCAGGATGCTGATCCCGGTGTCCACGCCGGGTTTCAGGGCCTTGGGCATGGTGTTGATGCAGTGCATGCAGCGTACGCACTCGCTGTTGTCGATAACCAGCTGGTCGCCTTCCAGGGACATGCACTTGCTGGGACAGAGGTCGATAACTTCCTTCTGGATGTCGAATTTGCCCCAGTCGCGGCCTTTATGGGCGCCGGCGTTGGGAACGATGTCCCCGGCGATATAAGCTTTAACAGCATCCTGGTCGATGCGGATATCGTCTCTCCAGGTGCCGATGAAGGACATGTCGGAACGGGCGATGGAAGCCACGCAGCCGTTGGGACAGCCGTCAAACTTGAACTTAAACTTGTAAGGGAAAGCCGGGCGGTGCAGTTCGTCCTGATAGTAGTTGGTCAGTTCGTAGCACAGCGCCTGGGTGTCATAGCAGGCATACTCACAGCGGGCCTTGCCGATGCAGCATGCGGGAGTGCGCAGGTTGGAGCCTGAGCCGCCGATGTCGGTGTCCAACACATGGCCCAGTTCGTAGAAAATGGGCTCCAGCTGTTCGGTGGTGGTTCCCAGCAGAACCAGGTCGCCGGTGGAACCGTGCAGGTTCATCAAACCGCTGCCGCGGTATTCCCACATATCGCAGATAGTCTTCAGAAAGTCTGTTGAATAAAACTTACTGGCAGGCTGGTTCACGCGAATGGTGTGGAACATGGCGATGGAGGGATATTTTTCGGCAAGGTCGGAATAACGGCCGATAACGCCGCCGCCGTAACCGAACACACCCACGATACCGCCGTGCTTCCAGTGGGTTTCACCTTCGTCAAAGGACAGTTCCAACTGGCCCAGAAGATCCTCAACAGCATCCCTGTGGGTCAGAATCTGGTCGTCGGAAAGTTTTCTCCTGCGCAGGGCTTCCTGCTTGGCATCGGATACAAAGCTGGGCCACGGACCCTTTTCCAGTTCATCCAGTTTGGGAATTTCATACTTGCATTTGAATGATTTGAGTTCTTCTTCCGTGTAGTTTTTCAGTTCTGCATCGGAATAAATACGCAGCTCTTCATAGTTCAGCTTCTTCATTTCGCGTACTGGTTCAAAAGCCACTAGCAATACCTCCTTATAGTTGGTTAAAAAAACGGATTGAAACCAAAAAGAACCATCCTGGAAACACTATTTCTCTAAAAGATTATCCCTTTAAGAAAACATATCTAAAATACCAATCTCCTGTTTTAAATATGTTTCTCCCCCGCTGTATGCATATGAAATAATATTCAATCAAAACACAAGGCAAGGACTTTCGTCCATGCACGGGGATTTACCCTTTGGTTCGCCTCCGTTATAAAAATAATGGCCGCCGGCAAAAAACCTCCCTTCCCAGATTATAGTAGTTTTTTGATGTTGTCCAATATCCAATGCCGCTGTCATTTATATCAAAACCGCAATAAAAACGCGGCAATCCAACCCAGGCCGGATTGGTTAATCCCGGGCCTCGATCATTTCCACGAAAGAATCTCCCCAATGGATGCGCCTGGGGAACGTCCCGGAAAATAGTATTTGTCCCTCGGGTGCCGCGCTACGGGCGCAAAAGCACATAGTAAGCTATTCGTTGCATTCTGAATTATTCCTCCCTGGGAGAGCCACTTTTTTTTACAGAATTTCGCTAAATTCACAAGATAGAAATGCTTGTAAATATTTTAACTAATCGGCAGGTGCCTGTCCATAGGTGGTCCATGGTAATGCGCCCTCCGGCATTAAACACAAAAATCCACCCCTGCGGGTGGATTTTGCAAAAAATATCCCCGGGCGCGTAATGTCCCCCGGCCCCTGAGCCGCCGGCGCCTCTTGGCCAAACTCTCCCGTTATCCCGCCTGTTTTTGACAAATCTCCGCTTTCAGGAGGTTTTTACCAGGCCGGAGGCCAGGCCGGCCACGGTTGTTAACCCGAGTTTTCCCCTTTCATATACCGGGACGGCGCTATGGTCGGCCAGCAGCCGGCCGTATTTGCCCGCATCCAGGCTTTGGCCCATTATGTGCATAAGCCTCAGGGCATAGCCCCTCACCACAGGATCGGAATCATCCAGGAATCCCAGCAAATGGCTCATATCCTCCCGCACCAGTTCGGGCCGGGCCTGGGCTATCCTTCCCGCGGCCCACAGCACACCCCTCCGGAGCATCTCCTCGTCGGTATAGGAAAGCACGATGGAGGCGAACTCTCCGAACATTTCAGGGCGGCGGTGTATGATTTCCCCGATACATTCAGGGGCGCTCCAGCCAATTCCGCCGGATTCGTCATTGATGGTCCAGAGCAGGGTCCTGAGGATAACCCGCACAGCCTCCGGGTCCTCCGCCGCCAGCCTGTCCGCCAGCACCCCCATGGCTTCGATTGCCCGCCAGCGAATTAATTGCTCCGGATGGTACAAAAGCCTGTTGAGATATCTTAAATTCGATTTCCTGCTTTGCACCATTGCCGCGATGGCTTCATAATCCCTGTTCTCCAGCAGGGCAATTACTTCTTCTTTGGAAATTCCGGACAATTACAACCGCCTCCTCCCGGAGAATAAAATATATTATCAGCCGGTGCTTTAACTATGAGGCATCCTTTTTAACAGTGAAGCCTGGGATTCAGGAATGAATCTCTCTTTAGACGCCAGGCACTCCGGGCATTCCCAGTCATCGGGAAGATTCCCGAAGGGTGTTCCGGGAGGGGCGTCCCCGCCGCCCCTTTCAGGATCATAAACATAGCCGCATAGCTCGCAAACCCACTTTTCCATTCTTTCAACCTCCTTTTTTAGGCCATATCTTATTTAGAATGATTATTTATTAATAGTAATTATATATTTAAACCTTAATATGTCAATAAAAATTTTAACCGGAATTCAACCGGTTAGCCATTACCGGAAACGGCAGGGCGGCCCGGGGTAATCCCCCGGCCGCTCATATAAAAGTCGAGTTTCGGACAATAAAAAAGTCAGCCAGCCGACAGATATTACCCGGGGAATATGAAATAATAATGGCAACCCAATTTACCAACAGTAAACAGACCTCCTATTTCCCACTTTTACAAACCCAGTCACTGGCAAGCCCTTCAACAAAGGACTTGCCATTTTTTTATATCTTTCCTGTGATGACCTTTATGAAACGGGGATTTCGATGTAAAAGGCCACCCCCCGCTCTTCATTTTCAACCCATACCTTCGCCCCGTGCAGTTCCGCTATTTCCTTTATTATGGCCAGGCCCAGGCCGAATTTGCCGTCTTCCCCGGTTTTGTACTGCTGAAAAAGGGTTGCCGACAGTGCCGGATCTATGGGCGGACCATCGTTCCACACCTTAAGCAATACGGACCGCTGCTCCTTTTTCCGGGTCTCCAGCGAAATCTTCAACACCTGCCGGGCGTAGCGAAGCTGGTTGTCCAGCAGATTTTCCACCACCACACCCCACTGTTCACGGTTACCCGTTATCAATGCAGGAGTTAAATCGGTAAGCCACTGCAATTCCGGTTTCTGCCAGCGAAACCGCTCCACACCCTCCCCGACCATCTCCGCCAGGTCGAAAATGTCGTGCTGCAAACCCGCTTCATCCCGGGTATCCCTGGACTTCAAATAATTAAGCTTGTTCAGGTAAAGCAAATCCTGAATCCGCTTTTCCAGTCTTTCCGCCTCGCTGTTAATCACCGAGACGCTGCTGTCCAGGGTCCCCCTGGGGTAGATGCCGTCCAATATGGACTGGGCGTAGCTGCGAATCACCATGACAGGGGTTTTCAACTCATGGGAAATATTTTGCAAATTGGACTGCCGGGCCTTATCCTGGCGCACCAGCCGCCGGCGCATATTTTCAAAGGCTCCGGCCAGCCTTCCTATCTCATCCCTGCGATCCAGCAGGAAGGGCTGGTGCCATTGCCTTTCGGCAATAAGGCTGACCTGCCGCTCCATCTGCTCCAGGGGCCGGGACAAATAGCGGGACAGCCAGAGCGAGGGAAGCCAGCTGAATAAAAACAGTATCACCATGAGCAGCAGCAAACGCCAGAACATGGTTAAAACCATGTCATTGCGGTAGTTTCCCCAGGTGTAGGACACCAGGTAGCCGGGCTGGCCCTGGATATCTTCCTTGCGAATGACATAAAACAGGCTCCTGTCGCCTATTTCCATGGAATATCTGGCTATATCCCCTTTCTGGGCGGTGGCGTCCTTCTCCACCGCCTGCATAAACCCCCGGGGCAGCAATCCGGTCTCCGGCCCGGGAAATTCCCCGGTCAGCACCATATGGCTTACCACCGGCATATCCCCGCCGGCTGGAACGGCGCTTATCCCCAGCAAAAAATCCTCCCCGGGCGCTTCCCCCTTGAAAGACAGTTTCTGGGACTTTACCATGGCTATACTTTCCCCCGGAGCCGTAACCGGCTTCGCTTCCATTGATTTAGTGACTGCTCCTCCGGCTGTTAACGGCGGCAGCTCCGCAAACCTTACAATTTTCACCCTGCTCTGTGAATCATTTAAAAGGTCATAAATCTGGCTGGTAAAGAACCCTTTGAGGGTCCAGGGCAGGAAAACGGCCAGCAACCCGAACACAAAAAGCATCAGCCCCCCGAACACCAGCCAGATCTGCACGGACAGAGGTAAATTTTTCATGCCTTCACCAGCCTGTAGCCGTACCCGTATATGGTTTCCAGCCTGAGGTCGGGCATTTTTTTACGTATGCGGCGAACCAGATCATCCACAACCCGGTCGGTGCCAAAAAATTCATTTCCCCAGACCCCCACCAAAAGCTGCTCCCTCCCCAGTATTTGTCCCCGGTTTTTAGCGAAATACAGCAGGAGCTCAAATTCCTTGGCTGTAAGTTCAACCGGCGTACCCCGGCTGTCAAACACCTGCCTGGCCTGTTCGTCCATATTGTAGCACGAAAGCCCAATTACCTTTTCCCGGGCGGAATCAGAATCGTTCGCCGGGGATTCGTACACCCTGTCAAGCAGCTTTTTGGCGCGGATAACCAGCTCACGGGGCATGAAGGGCTTGGGAAGGTAATCGTCGCTGCCCATTTCCAGCCCCACAATCCGGTCGATATCGGCATCCCGGGCCGATATGAAAATAACAGGCAGGCGGGGAGAGACGGCTTTTATCTCCCTGATTAACTGATATCCATCCACTCCGGGCAGCATGATATCCAGAATCCACAGGTGGGGAGGGCTGCCAATGGCCGACCTGGCCTCCCCGCCGTCCAGAAACGACCGGACCCGCCACCCTTCCTTCTGAAGATAGGCGGTTAACAATTCGTTGAGATTTGGTTCATCCTCCACCAGGTAAATAACGTACTCCATGTGCCCACCTCCGGCTTCTTCGCAATATGGCGCCGGAAAAGGACGCAACCTCCGGCTACGCCCTTTCCGCCTGCACACTATGTTATTTTACTTTGTTTTCCGCCAATCTTTCAAATATGTTGTCCCGGTAATTAAAGGATCGCTTATTATTCCCCGGAGGCGTCCGCCCCTTCGCTAATTTTAATTTTCATATTTTCAGCCATTTCGGGGAGCCGGGCGGTTCTGTCCTTGTAATCCTCCAGCAGCCTGGGCAGCACGGCCCTGATGGCGTCGGCGTCCTGGTTCTCCACGGCCCCGGCGAATTCCTCCTGCAACTCCATCCTTGCTTTTACTTCCTGCAACTCTTTATCGTCCGAAGCAGACAGTCCAACAGTTTTATCGGCTATAAATATTTTTCCCCCGGAGGCTATATTGGAATTCGGGGCAGTTCCCGTTTTTACCTGGAAGTCCGGCTTATTCTCCAGTGTTATGGTCTCAATTTTGTCCTTCATTTCCTCGGTAACTTTATTGCGCTGGGCGAAGGCTTCCTTCCACTCAGCCTCGCTCTCCGGAGCGTATTCCCTGACCAGATAGGTTAAATAAGCCTGCTGGTGCACATCCGAATGCATATAGAAATCATCAAACATAGCCACCGAGAAAACCGCTGATTTGGCTGCCACCGCTTGCGGCTCGTCCGCCAGGGCCACCCCTCCCATGGTGCTGAAAAGCAGCGCCGCGGACAGCAGCAGGGTAACTGCTCCGGAACGTTTCCATAATCCTTTCACTTGTACCATCCACTCCTTATAATTTTTATCGCAAGCACCTGCAGTTATTAATTTACTGGATAAATACGGCTCAAATATAAAAGGATTATGTGAAATTATAAAACCCCCTGTTTTTCCCTGGATTAACAAAAGGGCTTCAGAAACAGCCGGGGTGTATTAACCGGGCGGCCGCCGGGCGAAAATTTTAAAAGGCTCTACCGCTCCCGTGGTCAGGTTATGTCCATTATGGACCGGTACAGTGGTTTCAGCCGCCTGTAAAGATGCTTATACGCCCTGGAATAAAGCTTTTCATAAATGTGTACGCTCTCTTCATCGGGAAAAACAGTATCGCCGCACCTGACCATGGCCGCCACGGCCGATTTGTAGTCCGGCATTAATTTAAGCCCCACGGCCGCCACTATGGCCGCCCCCAGGGCCGACGCCTCCCAGGTGTGGGGTCTGGTAACCGGCATGGCGAATACATCGGCGGTTATCTGCATTATCTGCCGGCTGCGGGAACCCCCGCCGGAAACCCGCAGCTCGGTGATTTTTTGCCTGCTTCTTTTTTCTATTCTTTCCTTGCCCTCCCGCAGGGCGTAGGCCAGTCCCTCCAGTACAGCCCGGTAAAAATGGCCCCGGGTGTGAATATCCCTGAAACCGATAACGGCCCCCTTGGCCTCCAGCCCGGGCCTTCTCAGCCCCGGGGACCAGTATGGCTGGAGCAGCAGCCCCATTGAACCAGGGGGTATTTCATCTATAACCCTGTCCAGAACCTCCTCCGGGGCAAGGTTGCCCTCCTGGGCCTCCAATCTTTCGGACAGGCCGAATTCCCTGATAAACCAGGAAACCAGCCAGAATCCCCTGTAAATCTGCACTTCCATGTTATAACTGCCCGCCATGGCGCCGGGATAGGGGGGAATAAGCGGCAGCGGCTCAATGTAGCGGGAGGAGGTAACGTTGATGGTGGCCGTTGTCCCGTAACTGATGCTGCCCTGGTGCAAATCCACACAGCCGGAGCCCAGAACCTCGCAGGCCTTGTCCGCCGCCGCGGCCACCAGGGGAAGCCCCGGGGGAATACCGGTAAGCCCGGAAGCCTCCCGGCTTATCCCGGCCATAGTCTGTCCCGGCGCCGCCAGTTCCGGGAGCTGCCGGGGCTCGATGCAAATGGCCCGCCACTTCCAGTCGGAGGGTTTGGCCCAGCGCTGGTTTTTATAGTCAAAGGGGACATACCCCACCTGGCATCCCGCCGAATCCACATAAACCCCAGTCAGCCGGTAGACTAGATAGCCTGACAAAAATAAAAATTTATGCGTCCTCTCCCATATTTCCGGCTGGTGGGCCTTAATCCAGTTGGCCTCCGACTGTGACTGGAGGTAGGACAGGGTTTCCCCCAGGCCGGCCAGTTTAAAAAACGTCCTCCAGCCGACGCCCAGCCCGGGGACGATATTTGTTTCCCGCTGGTCAAGCCACAAAATGGCCGGCCTCAAAACCCCGCCGGCGTCATCCAGGTTCACCAGGGTGCAGCGCTGGGCCGTCAGGGTGACCCCCCTCACCGCCCCCGCAATACCGGGATTGTCCCGCCACAGGGAATTTGTGGCCCGGCACAGCATTTGCCAGTACAGCTCCGGGTCAAACTCCGCCCAGCCCGGCCTGGGAACCTCCCACTGGGGCAATATTTGTTTGCTCCAGGCAACCACATCCCCGTTAAGGTTAAAAAGTACCGCCCTGACACTCTGGGTGCCCGCGTCCAGGGCCAGAATCAACTCTTCCGTCATTTAACCGTCAGCCCTCCAGCTCCCGGGCCGCATGCCCGCCTTCAGCCGCCGGGTTTGTCATATCCCGGTGAAAAAAGACAGGCCGTCTTTTTTTCAAAAAACAGCCTGTCTCCCGGCAATTTTCTCCAAACAATGGTGCTGTTTTCAGTAAACTTCGGCTATTGTTCCCCGGCCTTTTGTATTTTGGCCCAGCTGTCCTTCAAAGACACAATTCTGTTGAACACAGGATTTGAGCCGGTTGAATCCGGGTCGACGCTGAAGTAGCCCTGCCGCAGGAACTGGTAGCGGCTCCCCGCCCCGGCCCGGGCCAGGTCCGGCTCCACCCACGAGGACAGCACCTCCAGGGAGTCCGGGTTGATGCTGGTTTTAAAGTCCTCGTCCTCGTCAGGATTTTCTTTATGGAAAAGATAGTCGTAAAGCCTTATCTCGGCCCGCAGGGCATGGGGGGCGGAAACCCAGTGCAGCGTTCCCTTGACCTTGCGCGCATCGGCGGACATTCCGCTCTTTGTCTCCGGGTCAAAGGTGCAGTGCACCTCCAGTATTTCTCCGGTGTTCTCATCCTTTACCACGCTCTGACACTTGATAATATAAGCGTGCTTGAGCCGCACCTCCCGGCCGGGAGCCAGCCGGAAGAACTTTTTGGGCGGGTCTTCCATGAAGTCGTCCCGCTCTATATACAGCACCCTGGAAAAGGGAACCTGGCGGGAGCCCAGTTCCGGATTCTCGGAATTGTACCCGGCTTCCAGCAGCTCCACCCGGTCTTCCGGGTAATTATCTATGACCACCTTGAGAGGCCGCAGCACGGCCATAACCCGGCGGGCCTTAAAATTCAAATCCTCCCTGATGCAGTGCTCCAGCATGGCTATATTCACCATGCTGTTGGCTTTGGCCACCCCTATGCGCTCGCAGAAATCCTTTATGGCCTCCGGGGTGTAACCCCGCCTGCGCAGTCCGGAGATGGTGGGCATGCGGGGGTCGTCCCAACCCCTTACGTGACCTTCCTCCACCAGCTTGCGCAGTTTTCTTTTGCTCATCACCGTGCGGGTAAGATTAAGCCTGGCAAACTCTATCTGAACCGGCGGGCTTTCGATGTTCAGCTCCCGCAGCGTCCAGTCGTAAAGCGGGCGGTGGTCCTCGAATTCACAGGTGCAGATGGAGTGGGTCACCCCTTCAATGGCGTCGGACAGCGGGTGGGCATAGTCATACATGGGATAAATGCACCAGGCGTCGCCGGTGCGGTGGTGGGTGGCCCGCATTATCCGGTAAAGCACCGGGTCCCGCATATTCAGATTGGGGGAGGACATATCGATTTTGGCCCTGAGCACCCGGGAGCCGTCCGGGAATTCCCCGGCCCTCATCCTTTTAAAGAGGTCCAGGTTCTCCTCCGCGGAGCGGCTGCGGTAGGGGCTATCCTTCCCCGGCTCGGTCAAGGTGCCGCGGTATTCCCTTATTTCCCCGGGGCTGAGATCGCAAACATAGGCCTTGCCGGCTTTTATCAGCTGCTCGGCGTAATTATAAAGCTGCTCAAAATAATCCGAGGCGTAAAACAGCCTGTGGTCCCAGTCAAACCCCAGCCATTTTACATCCATTTGAATTGAATCCACATATTCAACTTCCTCTTTGCTGGGGTTGGTATCGTCAAAACGCAAATTACACAAACCCCCGTACTCCAGTGCCAGGCCGAAGTTAAGGCAAATGGATTTGGCATGCCCTATATGCAGATAGCCGTTGGGCTCCGGAGGAAACCTGGTGTGAACCCTGTTGTTGTTTTTGCCCATTTTTAAATCTTCATTAATAATGTCTTTAATAAAGTTGGTGGACCCGGAAGGTTTGATGTCCATATGTACCCTGCTCCCTTTTATTGCGTAATAAACCTTTCAACCAGACGATTTGGTTCATATTTCCATATAATAACCAAAAATAGCCCTTATTATGTGAGTTTACGCTATAACGCCTGCTTTTTCCACTTCTACATTATAATCAATATTCCTCCAATTTGAAATCACTTTGGAAAAAGGTGATTCTTACAGGCGGCCGGCGAAAAAAAAGGGGACACTCTTTCCCGGGCTCACCCTCCTTATATCACCCGGAAAGGAATGTCTCCAATTAAAAATTTATAAACTCCTTCGATATGCGCTTTTTTAGCCGGACACCCCGCAGGCGGCCGGAGTATTGATGCGGCCCGGATCAAATAAGCCGCATTTTACGGGCCGCATCCCGCAGTTCGGCCCTAAAATCGGGATGGGCGATGGAAATCATGGCCAGTGCCCTTTCCCGGGCAGTTTTTCCCCTCAGCTTTACCACCCCGTACTCGGTTACTATGTGGTCCACATCGTTTTTGGAACAGCTCACCACCGCCCCCTGCTGCAATACCGGCACGATTTTTGAGACGGTACCCTTTTTGGCCGTGGAATGCAAGGCGATAAAGCCCTTTCCGCCGGGGGAGCGCAGGCAGCCCCGGGCGAAGTCCGACTGGCCGCCGGTGGCGCTGAACTGCCTGGGGCCGATGGTTTCAGACGCGCACTGGCCCAGCAGGTCAATCTCCAGCGAGGCGTTGATGGAGACCATTTTGTGGTTCTGGCCTATGACATAGGGATCGTTGACATAGGAAACCGGGTACATTTCCACCATGGGATTTTCATTCAGGAAATCGTAAAGCCTCCTGGTGCCGGCGGCGAAACTTCCTATTATTTTGCCCGGGTGCAGCGTTTTTTTCCGGCCCGTTACCACGCCGCCCTCCACCAGGTCAACCATCCCGTCGGTGATCATTTCAGTGTGAATGCCCAGATTGTTTTTATTGTGCAGGGCCTTCGCCACGGCGTTGGGCATGGCCCCGATGCCCAGCTGAATTGTGGAGCCGTCCTCAATCATTGCAGCAATATAAGAGCCGATAATTTCATCTTCCGGGGTAAGCGGCGGTATGGGTATTTCCAGAACGGGAGCCTCATTTTCCACGATATAATCGACCTCTGAAATATGAATAAGGCTGTCTCCCCTGGTTCTGGGCATGTTGGGATTCACTTCCAGCAGGACAATTTTTGCCCCGGCGGCCGCCGTAGAGGTATAGTCCACTGAAAGCCCGAAACTGAAGTAACCGCGCTCGTCCATGGGCGAAACCATTCCCATGAAAACATCCGGCCGGATAAAATCCCGGAACATCCCGGGGTATTGGTGGAAATGGCCCGGCATGAAATCCGCCCAGCCTTCATTCACACCCTGCCGGTTGGCCCCGCTGGTAAACCAGGACACGTGCCGGAAGCTTTTTGCCATGGAGGAATCAAGGTACGAGGCTTTTTTCAGGGGGAGCATCTGGTGCACCTTTACCCCCTCCAGCTCATTCCGGCGCCCGGCCATGGCTTCCACCAGCGCCGGGGGCTCCCCGCAGCCCAGGGGCAGCACCAAATTGTCGCCGGATTTAATGATTTTCACCGCCTCTTCCGCCGGAACCAGTTTTTGTTTATACAAATCCGCCAGCATGTGCCGGCTTTTCGGGTAGATTATCAGTTTTCGCCCCGGACTGGCAATGTACGCTTCCCGGGATAAATCAACGGACATCTCCAATTTCCTCCCTTTGCTGATAATTATGATTAATTTGAGAATACGCAAAAATCATACCAAACAAAAAAACCCCTGAAAGGGGCGAGCACGTTTATACTGAATTATAGGAAAATTGTAGTTTATTCATTAAATTCGGCACAGGTCAAAAACGTAAACCGCGTAGACAGACCTCCGTTGCATCCTGCCATCCCGCCAAAGGAGTAAAGGTTCCACCACTGTCTACTTCGTAGATAATGGACACGATGTTTACAGGTTAATAACCCCTTATCTTGTAGCGGCTGATTTTTTTGTACAGCCCGGCCCTGGATATTCCCAGAAGCAGGGCGGCCTGGTTTTTATTGCCGCCGCAGGCCTCCAGGGCGTCTATGATGGCTTCCCGCTCTATTTCCTCCACCAGGTGGTGCAACCCGCTGCGTCCCAGGCCCTTGTGCTTCTGCGCCCGCTGCAGGTACAGCGGCAGGTGCTCCTTTTGTATAGTGTCCCCCTCCAGCATATTGAAGGCCCGCTCCACCACGTTTTCCAATTCCCGGACGTTTCCCGGCCAGCGGT
This sequence comes from Desulfocucumis palustris, assembly GCF_002933875.1. Classification (GTDB taxonomy): domain Bacteria; phylum Bacillota; class Desulfotomaculia; order Desulfotomaculales; family Desulfocucumaceae; genus Desulfocucumis; species Desulfocucumis palustris. The sequence continues at coordinate 93,103 of NZ_BFAV01000179.1, forward strand.
GGCTGCGCAGAACGGCCATTACCTCCGGCTCTATTTCCGTGACCCTGCACCCGAAACGTTTGTTGAAATGCTCAATGAAATATTGCAGCAGCAGGTCCAGGTCCTCCATCCTGCCCCGCAGGGGCGGTATGGTCAGGGTGATGACATTTATGCGATAGTACAGATCTTCCCGGAATTCGCTGTTTATTATCATCTCTTCAAGGTTGCGGTTGGTGGCGGCGATTACCCGCACGTCCACCTGGCGGGGCCTGGTATCGCCCAGCCGCTCTATTTCCTTCTCCTGCAGCACCCTTAAAAGCTTGGCCTGCATTTGCAAAGACATGTCTCCTATTTCGTCCAGGAAAATTACTCCCTTGTCCGCAAGCTCAAACTTGCCCACCTGCCCGCCTTTCCTGGCCCCGGTGAAGGCACCGTCCTTGTAGCCGAACAGCTCCGACTCCAGCAGGTTCTCCGGGACCGCGGCGCAGTTCACCCTGACGAAGGGCCCGTGATTCCGCCCGCTCTCCGTATAAATGGCCCTGGCAAACAGTTCCTTGCCGGTGCCGCTTTCCCCCCGCAGCAACACCGTGGAGTGGCTTCTGGCCACCCGCCTGGCGGTTTCTTTAAGGGCGGTGAAGGAAGGGTTTTGGCCGATTATCTGGTCAAAGGAAAATCTGGAGCGCTGGGTCCTTTCCAGCTCGTCCTTATAGTAATCCAGCTGGTTACGCAGGTTTTGTATCTTTTCCGAGAGCGCCTGCAGGTCGGCTATATTTTTAAAAACCACTGTTCCCAGGGCCCCCACAATCTCCCCGTTTTTCCTTATGGGCATGCGGTTGGCTATGATCTCCTGGCCGTTTAAAGTGGTTACATAACCGTACTCCGGCACCCCGGTCTCCATGGCTTTGGGAAAGATGGGGTTGGCGCCGTATATTTTTCTGACGTGCCGGCCGATGAGTTCTTCCACGCTTTTATTGAAAAAACTGGCGTAGGCCTGATTGGCCATGGTTATTTTATAATCCCTGTCCACCGCCACTATTCCGTCGCTGGACAGCTCCAGAATGTTGGTCAGGGTTTCCTGCAGCTCCTCGACCTTTTCATTTCTGGTGGTCAATTCATCGATAATATTTTGAATCTCGGTAACATCCTGGAAAACCGCAACGGCCCCCACAATTTTGCCGTCCACCACCACAGGATTGCGATTGGAAAGATAGGTGCCGTTATTCAGGGAAAGTTTGCACCCAAGCTGCGGCCTGCCGTCCTCCATCACTTCCATCAGTCCGGTGGTGGGAAAAAATTCATTCACCTGCCTGCCGATGATTGACGAGGCGGGCACCCCGAGAAAATTCTCCACCTGGCGGTTGCAATATACGATGGTGCCTGACCGGTCCACAGCCACCACGGCATTGCTGGTTGAGGCAATTATTTCGTTAAGATTCATTCTTTTCCCCCCGAATATGCCTGTATGTTTAAATCTCCTTCCATGCAACTTGCAAATACCGGGCCCAAAAGCGGACGTAAACACCGTCACGGTAAACCGGAGCACATTTAAAAAATTTTATCATAAGCGGCAACTTTAACAAAGTCGCCGCATAATATTTTGCAAGGGAATTAGTATAACACATTTCGACAAAGAGGGTTAATTAGAATATATTTTTTTATGTGAATGTGCAGGAATTATTCGGCATAGTAAAGAATAATATTGTAAATTATTTTGAGGGGGTTAACAAGTGGGAAAAAAAATTACATTGAGCGTTATTAAAGCGGATATTGGCGGATTCGTTGGCCATTCCAGCGTACACCCGGAAACACTTGAAACCGCCAGGGGCATGCTCTCGGGCAGCCCGCTCCTGATAGACTATCATGTAACTCACGTGGGTGACGATATCAACCTGATTATGACACACGAATGCGGCAAGGACAGCGGAGAGATACACCAGCTGGCCTGGGATGTATTTTCCTCCTGCACCACCATAGCCAAAAAACTAAAACTGTACGGGGCCGGACAGGATCTGCTGTCCGACGCCTTTTCCGGCAATATCAAGGGTCTTGGACCGGGTGTGGCGGAAATGGAATTTCAGGAGCGCACCAGCGAGCCGGTGATTGTGTTCGCGGCGGATAAAACGGAGCCCGGCGCCTGGAACCTGCCGGTTTATAAAATGTTCGCCGACCCCTTCAACACCATCGGGCTGATCATAGACCCCAAAATGCACGGGGGATTCCTTTTCGAGGTGCGGGATTTGATTGAGAACAAAAAGGTCACCTTCTCCTGCCCGGAGGAGCTTTACGACATGCTTGTGTTTATCGGCGCTCCCGGCCGCTACTGCATCAAGTCGGTTTATCAGAAGGGCACCAATGAAATCTGCTCCACCTCCAGCACCCAGCGCCTGAACCTGATGGCGGGCCGCTATGTGGGCAAGGACGACCCGGTGCTGATTGTTCGCTGCCAGAGCGGCTTCCCGGCCGTGGGCGAAGCCCTGGAGCCCTTTGCCAACCCCCACCTGGTATCCGGCTGGATGCGCGGCTCACACAGCGGGCCGTTGATGCCGGTTTCAGTGGACCAGTCAAATCCTACCCGCTTCGACGGCCCGCCCAGAGTCATTGCCCTGGGCTTCCAGTTGGCCGACGGCAAGCTCCACGGCCCGCAGGATTTCTTTGCCGACCCGTCCTACGACCTGGCCAGGCAAAAGGCCAACGAAATCGCGAATTACCTGCGCAGCCTCGGCCCCTTCGAGCCGCACCGCCTGCACCTGGACGAAATGGAGTACACCACCATGCCCGAGGTCAGCAAGCGTCTCAAGGACCGTTTCGAAAAACTTCGCTAACCGGTTAAAAACCATAAATGACCGAAATATAGTCAATAAAGGGCCTGCCCCGGAGCAGGCCCTTTACTTTGCAACCCGTTTCCAAGCAGGTTTATAATACCGCTAACAGCCAGCCTGCAAGGCCCCGTCTTTGAAAGCCGGGGATAAAAAGGTAATTAAGGAAGGGGGGTACACCTCTTTTTGGAGCATGACTTTCTGGTCAGAGGAATGTCCCCAATGTATATGACTTTGGTGAGGAATGCCCCCAACTCAGGTTAGGCAGGGAAATAACCCCCTCCGAGCCCAAGGCTTGCTTATATCTATATTCAACCACAAAAATGCGACACCTGAGAACCGTCCCCGCTGTCGCAATGTATATGACTTTGGCGAGGAATACCCCCAACTCAGGTTAGGCAGGGAAATAACCCTCTCCGAACCCAAGGCTTACTTAATATTTATATTCAACCACAAAAATGCGACACTTGAGAACCGTCCCCGCTGTCGCACTTTGAAAAACTTGACAGCTAAAATAAGTTGAGTTACAATGCACATAAAACTATACCATATTAGTATACATATTGTAGAGATACTTTATTAAAGCATTTAGTGAACCGCAAAAGCAGGTATTTTTATTGCACCTCCCTGCTTTTGCTCCAGACCGGCAAGTTAACTGACAGGTTAACTGCTTGACTGACCTGAGAAAAAGCTTATTTTGCGGGAAAGAAAGGGGGTTGGTGGGTTTGTAAGTATACCAATTTACTCCAGTTTAAAATTCTTTGTTCGGGGAGCGCGCGCCCGGGCGGGGCCCCGGTCGGGGAAGCCACCGGGGGATGCCGTGGTAAAAAGCTTTAAGGAAAACCTTTTTAAAATTTTAAAAAATAGGGGGGACAATTGTGGATGCTCTCATTCTGGCGAGATTGCAGTTCGCCGTTACCTCAAGTTATCACTTTTTGTTTGTGCCGCTGACCCTGGGGCTTTCAGTGCTGGTGGCCGTTATGGAGACCATTTATGTCCGGACCGGAAACGAGACCTACAAAAAAATGACCCTCTTCTGGGGGAAGCTTTTCCTGATTAATTTCGCCATGGGAGTGGTAACCGGGATCGTGCAGGAATTCCATTTCGGCATGAACTGGTCGGAATATTCCCGTTTCGTGGGGGATATCTTCGGGGCGCCCCTGGCGGTGGAAGCCCTGGCGGCTTTTTTCCTGGAATCCACCTTCCTGGGAATATGGATATTCGGCTGGGATAAACTGTCTCCCAAAATGCACGCGGCCACCATCTGGCTGGTGGCCATTGCTTCGAATTTTTCCGCTTTCTGGATACTGGTAGCCAATTCTTTTATGCAGGAGCCCGTGGGTTATGTTATCCGCAACGGCCGGGCGGAGATGAATGATTTTCTTGCACTTTTAACAAATCCTCATGTACTCTATCAATTTCCGCATACCGTTTTGGCCGGATTCACCACCGCGGCCTTTTTCGTGATGGGCATCAGCGCCTATCATCTTTTGCGAAAAAACTATTCCGACTTTTTCCGCCGCTCCTTTCAGATTGGATTGACCATGGGTATTATCAGCACTTTCCTGGTGATTGGTGTGGGGCACTTCCAGGGTCAGCACCTGGTCAACTCCCAGCCCATGAAAATGGCGGCGGCCGAAGCCCTCTGGGAAAGCGCGGACCCTGCTCCCCTAAGCCTGGCGGCCCTGGTTGACCAGAAACACCAGACCAACTCCCTGGAAATCCAAATACCCCTTCTGGGAAGCTTCCTGTCCTATAATTCCTTCAGCGGCGAGGTCAAGGGGATCAAGGACATTCAGGCCAGGTACCAAAACGTGTACGGGCCGGGGGATTATATCCCGCCGGTGGCCGCGGTTTTCTGGAGCTTCCGGCTGATGGTGGGGGCGGGCTTTTGGATGATTTTAATCACCCTTTACAGCCTGTACCTGTGGCAAAAGGGTCAGCTGGAAGCAAGACCGCGGGTTTTAAAGGCGCTGCTCTGGAGCATTCCCCTGCCTTACATTGCCAATACCAGCGGCTGGTTTATGGCCGAGGTGGGCCGCCAGCCCTGGATCGTGCAGGGACTGCAACGGGTTAACGAAGCCGTTTCACCCTCGGTCTCCGCCGGGGCGGTGTTTACCACCATGCTTGCCTTTACCCTGATTTACGGATTACTGGCCATGGCCGACATCTATCTATTGACCAAATTTATTAAACAGGGTCCCGGCGCCATATCCGGGGAAAGTTTTCAGGAAACTAAAAAGGAGGTGTCCTTATGGAGCTGAATATTCTCTGGTTCGTACTGATAACCGTGCTTTTTACCGGCTATTTCTTTCTGGAAGGCTTCGATTTCGGCGTGGGAACCCTGCTGCCCTTCCTGGGAAAGGATGATGCCGGGCGGCGGCTGCTAATCAATTCCATCGGCCCCTTTTGGGATGGCAACGAGGTCTGGCTGATCACGGCCGGCGGAGCCATATTCGCCGCTTTTCCAAACTGGTACGCCACCCTGTTCAGCGGTTTTTACATGGCGCTCTTTTTGATGCTGCTGGCCTTGATTCTCCGGGGGGTGGCCTTTGAGTTCCGCAGCAAGGATGACCGGCCGGCCTGGCGCAGCCTGTGGGATTGGATGATCTTCGGGGGAAGCCTGGTACCCGCCCTGCTGTGGGGGGTGGCCATAACCAACCTGCTCCGGGGTGTGCCCATTGCCGTCAATATGCAGTACGCGGGCACCTTCTGGGATCTTCTGTCGCCCTATACCCTGGTGGGCGGGCTGACCACGCTGTTCATTTTCACCCTGCACGGCGCTCTTTTTCTCACCCTCAAAACCAGCGGCCAGCAGCTGGCGGGCGCCCGCAGGGCGGCGTCACTGGCGGGCTTTCTGGCTGTGCCGGCCCTTCTGCTACTGGTTGTCTTAAGTTACAGTCAAACCGATTTATTTGAAAAAACCGGCGCGGGAGTGGTGTTTTGGGGGGCCGTGGCGGCCCTTGTCCTGGCCTGCGGGCTGCTGCGCGCCGGAAAGTACGCCCTGGCCTTTGCCATGAATGGCCTGGCCATAGTTTTTTCCACCGTGGCCGTCTTTTGGGGACTGTTTCCCCGGGTTATGGTTTCCAGCCTGAATCCGGACTGGAGCCTTACCATATACAATGCCTCATCCAGCCCCTATACATTAAAGATCATGACCATCGTTGCACTCACCCTGGTTCCTGTTGTACTCTTATACCAGGGCTGGAACTACTGGATTTTCCGCCAACGCGTCACCCTAAAGGACCTGGAATATTAAAATGCGACAGGGGACGGTTCTCCATTGTCGCAAAAATTAAATTTTGAGAATAGATGCTTTGGGGACATTCCTCCGGCCCTAAACCTATGCTTCAAAGTAAGGTGTGTCCCCCGGCTTTATAATTTCGGGCTTTAACAGCCTGTTTATCCCCGATCTTCAAGGACGGGGCCTTACAGGCTGTTAGCGGGATAAATCCGGGCAGCCCCGGAAGGCGTCCCTTTTTCTGCCGAGGTGAGGAAAGATGCTGGATAAAAGGCTTTTTGGCGAGACCGGGCCGGTGCGTGTTTTCCTGGCCCTCAGCGTGGGACTGGGACTGGGAAGCGGCCTTCTGGCCGTGCTGCAGGCGGGCTGTCTGGCCCGGGTGGTTAACCGGGTCTTTCTGAATGGAAATAACCTGGAGGATGTCCGGGCATTGCTCGGGGTTCTTTTGGGGCTCATCATTTTTCGGGCCGGATTGGCCTGGATAGGCGAGATTGCGGCCCACAGGGCCGCCGCGGGAATTAAACACCGGCTTCGCCAGCGTCTTTTGGCCCATTTACTGGCCCTGGGTCCGGTATACGCCGGAGGAGAGCGTACCGGCGAGCTGGTGAATGTTCTGGTGGAGGGAATTGAAGCCCTGGACGCCTATTTCGCCCGCTACCTGCCTCAGTTGGCCTTAGCCGCGCTGCTGCCCCTGGCCGTTTTGGGTTTTGTCTTTCCCCTGGACATTGTTTCCGGTCTTATTTTACTCTTCACGGCCCCGCTGATTCCCCTGTTTATGTTTTTAATCGGTAAATGGGCGCAATCCCTGTCCCGGCGGCAGTGGGAGGCATTAAGTTTAATGAGCGCCCACTTTCTTGACGTGCTGCAGGGTCTCACCACCCTGAAAATTTTTGGCCGCAGCAAGGAGCAGGCCAAAACCATCGCCCGGATCAGCGGCAATTTCAGGGACACTACCCTGGGGGTTTTGCGGGTGGCCTTTCTATCGGCCCTGGCGCTGGAATTTGTGGCCACCATCAGCACCGCCCTGGTGGCGGTTACGGTGGGCCTTCGCCTGGTATACGCCCGCATCCCCTTTGAGCAGGCCTTTTTTCTCCTGCTGCTGGCCCCGGAATTTTATTTGCCCCTGAGGCTTCTGGGCGGCAACTATCACGCCGGACTCGCAGGGGTCAGCGCCGCCGGGCGTATCTTCGAGATTCTTGATACCCCCCCGCCGCCGGAAACAAAGTCGTCGCCGCCTTCACCGGTGCCGCCGGGGCCACCATTCCGGATTACCTTTGAGGACGTGCACTTTTCCTATGGCCAGGGTGAGCGAACGGCCCTGCAAGGGGTCTCCTTCGGGATAAATCCCGGGGAAATGGTGGCCCTGGTGGGTCCCAGCGGGGCCGGGAAGACCACCGCCGCCCACCTGCTGCTGCGTTTCATTGAGCCGGACCGGGGGCGGATATTGGTTAATGGAACTCCCCTGGGGCAAATGCCCCAGGAGGAGTGGCGGCGGCATATCGCCCTGATACCCCAGAAACCCTATCTCTTCTACGGCACCATTGCCGACAACATCCGGCTGGGCCGTCCCGGGGCGGCCCTGGAAGAGGTAATGGAGGCAGCCGTACAGGCCGGAGGCCACGGCTTTATACTGGATCTCCCCCGGGGCTACGATACCCAGGTGGGCGAGGGGGGAATCCGCCTGAGCGGCGGCCAGGTCCAGCGCCTGGCCATTGCCCGGGCCTTTTTAAAGGACGCGCCCCTGTTAATTATGGATGAGGCCACCGGCGGCCTGGATCCCGTCAGCGAAAGCGTCATTCTGGAGTCCCTGGAACGCCTGGCCCGGGGCCGAACGGCGCTGATCATCGCCCACCGCCTCCATACCGTGCGGCGGGCCGGCCGGATTGTTGTGCTGGAAAGCGGACGGGTGGCGGAAACGGGAAGGCACCAGGAACTCCTGGAAATGAAGGGGATTTACCACCGGCTGGTTTCGGTTTATCCCGCTAGCAGCCTGTAAAGCTCGAACCAAGTTCGTTTTAAGGATAAGGGGACACACCTCTATCTAAGGTTAGGGGACACACCTCTATCTAAGGTTAGGGGACACACCTCTATCTAAGGTTAGGGGACACACCTCTCTTTGGAGCATGGCTTTCGGGTCAGAGGAAT
>NZ_BFAV01000180.1 GCF_002933875.1 Desulfocucumis palustris
TGGTCGGATTTTGGACTCGTGTTACCGAACTAAACTTGTAATTTTTTCTAACACCTCCCTGGTTTTTTGAGGCGGGTTTACCCGTCCGGAGACACACGGAGACACAAGGGGACGGTTCTTTTGTGTTCGGCTGATATTGGGAACCCATTTGGATTACCAATACCTCCCCAAAGGAGACAATCCTCCACAACTTTACAACGCTAGGGGGCACAAGGGGACGGTTCTTCTATGCTCGGGAGGAATTTTTGACACATAAAATGCATTATTGGTAAACAATTGCTGTCCTCATCTGATTACCCAAAATAAAGTTGAGAGATTTACTGTG
>NZ_BFAV01000181.1 GCF_002933875.1 Desulfocucumis palustris
TGGCCGCGGTCAGGGTGGTCTTGCCATGGTCCACGTGCCCGATGGTTCCTATGTTCACGTGCGGTTTGTTCCGTTCAAATTTCGCCTTTGCCATTTGATACTTTCCTCCCTCAAATCAAGTAAGGCCAATACAATATTTTGACATCAATAAAAGTTATTTCCATTATGCCCCGGTTTATACTGCCCAAAATTACAAAAATGTATTTTCGATATTCAAGACAAAATTCCTTCAAAAAATACTCACAGGGTGGATAAATTTTTTAAAACACAAAAAAACCGGCTTACCATTAGCCGGTGTGTTGCTGGTAGCGGCGCAGGGATTTGAACCCCGGACACCACGGGTATGAACCGTGTGCTCTAACCATCTGAGCTACGCCGCCATAAATTATTGGTAGCCAGTAGTCGATAGTCAGGTTATCCTGAAGAGAATTGCCTTAGGCTTTCTTATCTGACTACTCACTACTGACTACCGATTATCGAATCTGGAGCCGCTAACCGGATTTGAACCGGTGACCTCATCCTTACCAAGGATGCGCTCTACCTACTGAGCTATAGCGGCATTTGGTTGCGGGGGTAGGATTTGAACCTACGACCTTCGGGTTATGAGCCCGACGAGCTGCCAGCTGCTCCACCCCGCGACGACAAGGTTGATTATATCATATGCTTTTCATTGGAGTCAAACCCTTTTTTTATGGTAATTTATAAGGGTTTTTGGTGGAGGGGGCAGGATTCGAACCTGCGAAGGTGTCTACCGGCAGATTTACAGTCTGCTCCCTTTGGCCGCTCGGGAACCCCTCCATATTCGCTGTTTAAGATTCGAGATTCGATGTTCGATTCGATCTGCAAGCAATTTGTCACTGGGTTAATTTGCTTTTTAAATCCAATTTCGAACTTCAAATTTCGAGAATGGAGCCGGCGATGGGACTCGAACCCGCAACCTGCTGATTACAAATCAGCTGCTCTGCCAATTGAGCTACGCCGGCAAGAGTCTTAACTCAGGCGCAAGATATATGTTAACAGAAAAAGAACCAGGTGTCAATACCAGCCGGGCTGCATAATATTGACTTTTTACACCCGAAAGCAACAAAAAAGGATTGCTTCCGGAGGATAATCAATTAAAACGGTCGCATTTCCCGGGCTAAATGCTTAACCCGGCCTAAAGATGGCCGGGCAGTCAATTAGCCAGTCAGTTAAGCTTCTCTTTTTTCAAGGTATCTTTCCAGTTTTCGTTTAACCCTCTGCAGGGCATTGTCAATGGATTTTACGTGCCGCTTAAGATCCTCCGCTATTTCCTGGTATGATTTTCCTTCAAGATAGGACATCAATACCTTCCATTCCAGAGAACTTAGTATTTCACCCATTTTTTCTTCAATATCGTCAAATTCTTCCCGGCTGATAATCAACTCTTCCGGGTCGGTGATTTTGGTGCCGGAAATCACATCCAGCAGGGTACGGTCCGAATCTTCGTCGTATATTGGTTTGTTCAGTGATACGTAAGAGTTCAGGGGTATATGCTTCTGACGCGTAGCTGTTTTTATGGCGGTAATTATTTGACGGGTAATACAAAGTTCGGCAAAGGCCCTGAAGGAAGATAATTTGTCCATCCTGAAGTCGCGAATAGCCTTATAAAGACCGATCATGCCCTCCTGGATGATATCCTCCCTATCGGCTCCGATAAGAAAGTACGAGCGGGCTTTGGCCCGGACGAAGTTCTTATATTTATTTATAAGATATTCAAGGGCCTCGTCGTCGCCTTCCCGGGCATAATCCACCACATCCTCGTCAATCATTAAATGAAAACCGCCGGCAACCTCCCTCTGGACATTCAGGCTCACAATATCCCTCCCGCTAGGTGTGTTGCAGACCTCTCCACAAACACAATAAAAATAAAAAGCCTCGCTCCGTTATCTAAAACATAAAGCCGGGCTAGCACTGTCGTCTGACATCAGAGTCAGGTAGTATTTAAACACCCTCCCTGCGGTCCAAGGGCACCGCCGATATTGCTTTACATCCCTTGTCATCAGACATCGCGGGTTTGCGCAATCCAACGCCAAAGTTAAACGGATTAAGGCAGTGTATAAATATATTGCTTTTGAAAGACAAGCTTATTATATCCCAGGTTAAAAAGGCTCGTCAAGATAAATTGAACAACACTTTAACCTAACCTTTCCTGCGCCGCCATTTCTCCAACGCGCTTCGTATCTCATCAACCAGCCGGTTCTCCAGATAGGAATCGGAAGGAGCCGTGGTCTGGTATTTCTGCTCGCCCTCTTTCTGCAGCCTCTTAATCCTTTCCAGCAATTCCCTGGGGGTAAGCCTGTACGCGCCCCGGCCAAAAACAACCCTTTGCTCGTCCCAGTCCAGGGTGGCCACGGAAACCGAGGAGCGGTCCGGCAAAGCGCCAACCAGTTTTTCAATTACAGTGTCGGCGGTTTCGCCCTCCTGGGTATAAATAACCTCCACCCCGCTCACCACTTCGGCATGCTCCAGGTTGTTTTTAACCAGATGAGCGTCAAAAACCACAACAACCCTATCTCCGCTTAAAGCGGCATAGTTTGAAAGCATGTCCACCAGTTTATCCCTGGCGTGAGCGAGGCTGGTTTCCTTCAGCTTTTGCAAAACCGGCCAGGCATGTATGATATTATAGCCGTCCACGATGAGATAATCCGTCATTATTTGCCCGTCCCCTCTGCCGTAAAACCTCATAGCAAAGAAGAGCCGCAGCCACCGATGCATTGAGGGAGTTGACCCGGCCCAACATTGGCAGGCGAACCAAAAGGTCGCATTTTTCCCTAATCAGCCTGCCCAACCCCTTTTCCTCGCCCCCTATGACCAGGGCCAGGGGGCCGTCCAGGGCGGCGTCCCAGTAAAGCTGGCCCTCCATGTGGGCTCCCGCTATCCATATTCCTTTTTCTTTCAGCATGTCTATGGTACGGGCCAAATTAGCAACCCTGGCCACCGGAACATATTCCACAGCTCCGGCGGAAGACCTGGCCACCGCCGGAGTGAGGGCGGCGGCACGCCTCTTGGGAATAACCACGCCATCAACCCCGGAAGCGTCGGCGCTTCTCAATATAGCCCCCAGGTTGTGCGGATCGCTAATTTCATCAAGAATAACCAGAAAAGGGTTCTCCCCCGCCTTATCCAGAATATCGTCCATGTCCGTGTATTCCCGGGCGGAGGTAAAAGCCGCAACCCCCTGGTGAGGCACCCCGCCGGACAGTTTGTCCAGCCTGACCCGGTCAACCTGCTGAACGGGTATCCCGGCATCCCGGGCAAATTTACTTATTTCCCGCAAAGGAGGTGACAGCGCCTCCCCGGCCAGCAGCACTTTGTTTATGGGTCTTCCGGCCCTTAGGGCCTCCCGTACGGGGTTTCTGCCAAAAATAACATTATCCGTATCATAATCCAGGGCCATATAATTCCTCCGATCCAGGCAAGGGGGCACACCTTTTAGGCCGGTTTATATTCCCATTTGTCAGCTTGTTCGGCAAGCCGGCAAGATCACCGGCTTCCAAACAACTTAGCCCGGGGATGTCCCCATCAAGGAAAATAATTTATTCATTATTTTCTACGATCTTAAAAACCCATTGCATAATAAACCCGAGACGTTCCATATTTCCCCTCAAAAACAAGTACCCGACCAGGCTTTCCAACCCCGTGCTCTGGCGGTAAGCGGTCACACAGGTGCCGCGGTGCGCATGTCCGCTTTTGGCATTCCGTCCTCTTTTGGCAATTCTTATTTCCTCTTCGTAAAGCTGGGACTCCAGCGTCCGCAGCACCTGGGCCTGGGTGTCGGCGCGAACGTATTTCACGGCTTCCCTGTGCAGCCGGTTGGCCCCCACAATTCCCCTGGCAATCAGGTGGCGGCGAACAGCCAATTCGTAGACAGCGTCTCCCACGTAAGCAAGTTCCAGGGGGGAGAGCTGATTCACCTGCTCCAAATCAAGGGGCTTAAAGATTTTATCCAATCCCCCTACCCCTGTTTCTTCCAGCGGACCCCCTTCGGGGTATCCTCCAGTATGATGCCCAGTTTTCCCAACTGGTTTCTCAGGCTGTCCGCCATGGCGTAATCTTTGCGTGCCCGGGCTTCCTGCCTCATATTTATAATAATATCAATCAGTCCCTCCACCAGGGCGGAATCAGCCCCGGACTGCGCTTCCAGTATTATGCCGCCCGCACGATCCGTTTTAAACAACCCCAGCACGGAGTTAAAGGTTTTAATCACTTCCAGTGCTCTGCCCAGGGCCTCCATACCGGCGCCGCCCTCCCGGGCAGCACCGTGCAGATAGGCATTGATTTCCGCCACCGCGTCAAATAGTATACCCACGGCCAGGGCGGTGTTAAAATCATCGTCCATGGCGTCGTTAAACCTGGACACTTTTTCCGACAGGCCGTCAATCAAAGCTTTATCTTCATTTGACACACCGGGCCGGGGATTTGTTTTAACGGCTTCTTCCAGTGCCCGAAGGCAGTTTTTCACCCTCTCCAGTCCCCTTCCGGCGGCGGATAATTTTTCATCGTCAAAATCCAGAGGACTGCGGTAATGGGTGGAAAGAAGGAAAAAGCGCACAATTTCCGGTGGAAATTTATCGAGAATTTCCCTTACCAAAAAAAAGTTCCCCAGGGATTTGGACATTTTTTCCTGATTTATGGTAATAAATCCGTTATGCATCCAGTAGCGGGCAAAGGGCTGCCCGGTGGCCGCCTCGGTCTGGGCAATTTCATTTTCATGGTGCGGGAAAATAAGGTCGAATCCCCCGCCGTGAATATCGAAATTGTTGCCCAGATATTTCACCGACATGGCCGAGCACTCAATGTGCCAGCCGGGACGGCCGGCCCCCCAGGGACTGGTCCAGGAAGGCTCCCCTTCCTTGGCTGCTTTCCACAGGGCAAAATCCATGGGGTGTTTTTTTCTGCGGTCCACCTCCACCCTGGCACCGGCCTGCATATCCTCAAGGGAGCGGCCGGAAAGTTTACCGTACCCCCTGAATCTGGATATGTTATAATACACATCCCCATCAACCACGTAGGCATATCCTTTATCCACCAGGGTTTTCACCATGCCCACAATATCATCCAGGTGCTCGGAAACTTTCGGGTGCACATCGGCCCTCATAACGTTAAGGGCGTCGGCGTCCCGGTAATACTCCTCAACATATCTTTTTGCCAGACGTATGGGATCTTCGCCCTCCTCCCTGGCCCTGTTGATAATCTTGTCATCTATATCGGTAAAATTTTGAATGTATTTGACCTTATAACCTTTGTACTGCAAATACCTGCGCACCGTGTCGAAAAACACCAGCGGGCGGGCGTTACCCAGGTGAATGAAATTATATGTGGTGGGACCGCAAACATACATGGCCACCTTGCCCGGTTCCCGTGGGGCAAATTCCTCCTTTTGCCTGGTAAGCGTGTTATATATCTGCATCCTTTAATTTGCCTCCTTCACAGGTATCCAGCCCCGGAGCCGGAGGTATTCCCGGCGTTTTTTGCTCCAGTTCCCGGACGCGTTTCTCCAGCTGTTCTATATTTAGCAGCAGGCAATTGATAGTTTCGGAAATCGGGTCCGGCAGCTGGTCGTGGCGAAGATCAATATCAGCTTTGGAATCTTCCACCCTGCGTCCATCCTTCATGACCATCTTGCCGGGCACACCCACCACCGTGCTGCCGGGGGGCACCGGCTTTAGAACCACCGAACCCGCGCCTATCTTTGAATTGTCTCCCACGGTAAAGGAGCCCAGCACCTTTGCGCCGGCGCTAATGACAACATTATTTCCTATGGTGGGATGCCGCTTTCCTTTCTCCTTGCCGGTCCCTCCCAGGGTAACACCCTGGTACAGGGTAACATTATTGCCTATTTCAGTGGTTTCCCCTATCACAACGCCGGAGCCGTGATCTATAAACAACCCCTCGCCTATTTTGGCCCCGGGGTGTATCTCAATGCCGGTTACAAACCTGGAAAACTGGGAAATCATTCTTGCTATCAGAAACAATCTCCTATTGTAAAAAAAGTGGGCCAGGCGGTGCATCATGATGGCATGCAGCCCCGGATAACACAAAAGCACCTCCAGGACGTTTTTGGCCGCCGGATCCCGCTCAAAAACAGCTTTTATTTCCCTGCGCAGCCTTCCGAACATACCGTCCTCCTCCCGGCCAGCCTTTATCCTAAAAGCGGCGGCAAAATCTCAATATAATAAACCTCTATTCGGTTTTAATTATATCCAGGGCATGTTCCAGCCGGCTTAAAGTTTTTTCCCTGCCCAGCAGGGGAATCACCTGGTAAAGCTCCGGTCCGTGGGTTTCACCGGTAAGAGCCACCCTGAGCGGCATAAAAATCTGTTTTCCCTTTAGGCCGAGTTCTTTGCCCAGAGACTTCAAAAAAGTTTTTACAAAATCCTCGTCCACTTTCTCCGCTGAATTTATCCTATCCCTGGCAGTCAGGAGAACATCCGCAACCCGCTCCTGCCCCAGGATATCCCGGGCTTCCTCATCAACAGGTTCCACTGTGGCCGCAATAAACTTCTCCATATGCCCATTGATTTCGGAAAGGCTGGAGAGATAATTTCGCACAGTGGCTACAAACATTTTTAGCCACTCTTGTTTTTCCCCGGTGATATCTCCCTCCAGATAGCCTCCCTGGCGAAGAAACGGTATTGACAGTTCGGTTATTCTTTCCAGGCTGCTCTGCCGTATGTAGTGGCCATTCAGCCAGTTCAGCTTTTCCATATCGAACACGGCGGGGCTTTTTGCCACCCGGTCCAGGGAAAACTGCTCCTTTATATCCTCCAGCGAGAAGATCTCGTCCTCCCCCCCCGGGGACCAGCCAAGTAAAGCCAGGAAGTTAACCATGGCTTCCGGGAGATACCCCATGCGCTGATACTGCTCAATGGAGGTGGCGCCGTGCCTTTTGCTCATTTTGCTGCGATCCTTGCCAAGTATCAGTGAAATATGGGCAAATTCCGGCACTTGCCAACCCAGGGCGTTGTATATCAGTATCTGCCTGGGTGTGTTGGAAAGGTGTTCCTCCGCCCTGATGACATGCGACACACCCATGGTAAAGTCATCTATTACCACGGCGTAATTATATGTGGGGATGCCGTCGGATTTTACTATTATAAAGTCCCCTATACCGTCCGTTTCAAAGGAAACCTCTCCCCGCACCCGGTCATGAACCGTAACCGTCCGGCCTTCGGGAACCCTAAACCTCAACACGGGTTTTCTGCCCTGGGCTTCAAACCTCGCCCGGTCCCGGTCGCTAATATTTCTGCACCGGCCCAGGTAACGGGGCAATTCTCCCCTGGCCAGCAGTTCTTCACGCTCCGCCGCCAATTCCTCTTCGGAACAATAACAATAATAGGCGTGGCCTTCCTCCAGTAATTTTTTGGCATACTGCCTGTATATATCCAGCCGTTCCGTCTGCCGGTAGGGGCCGTTCGCCCCCCCCACCTCTATGCCCTCGTCCCAATCCATTCCCAGCCAGCGCAGGGCGGACAGTATATTATCCTCCGATTCCCTGGAACTCCGTTCCAGATCAGTATCCTCTATACGAACAATAAAAGTACCACCGTGATGACGCGCATACAGCCAGTTAAACAGCGCCGAACGTGCGCCTCCTATATGCAGCGGCCCGGTGGGACTGGGCGCGAATCTAACTTTGATCTTAGACAAAAAAAGAAACCTCCTAAAATTTACGATTTTCGTGCATATTATATCATTTCGCCATTTACCCGGGCAACTTTTTAACAATTATGGCAACGGCGTAAGAGGCGATACCCTGGCCGGTTCCGGCAAAGCCCAGGCCTTCTGTGGTGGTGGCTTTGACATTGACGTTACCCTTTTCCGTACCCAGGGCAAAGGCGATGTTTTCTTCCATTTGCGCTATGTAACCTGCCAGTTTCGGGGCCTGGGCCACCACCACCGAATCAATATTACCCACCGCATATCCGGCTTTTGCTATTATTCCGCCGACCCTTTCCAGCAGCAGCAGGCTGGATATGCCTTTGTACTCCTGATCCGTATCGGGAAAGTGCCTGCCGATATCCCCTTCCCCTGCGGCCCCAAGCAAAGCATCCATTATCCCGTGCACCAGCACGTCAGCGTCCGAGTGCCCCGCCAGTCCCCTGGCGTAAGGTATCTCCACCCCGCCAAGTATGAGCTTTCTGTCCTCCACCAATCTATGCACATCGTAGCCGAATCCTATTCGCAAATCCAACCACCCTCCGACGTGAAATATGGAGTTTTCATAAAACGATTCTGTTGACATTACAAAGTTCCAAAGACATACCCTGTTGCCACAAGCACCGCCTTCCTGCACATGCGACAAAGGAACCGTCCCCTTGCCATCTCTTGCCATACCTTTTTATTGTCATAAAAACCGTTTTTTTACATGCTTTTCAACAAAGCCTCCGCTATGTATATATCTTCCGGGGTGGTAATCTTTATATTCCGGTAAGAACCCGGAACAAGCTTGACCCTGTGCCCCATCATTTCTACCAGAGACGCGTCATCGGTGGCATTTGCGGCGTCCACCGCCCGGCGGTGGGCCTCCAGCAACAGGGAAAAGGAAAACCCCTGGGGGGTCTGGGTCAGCCACAGCCTCTCCCGGTCAGGCGTGCTTTCCACGAAGCCCTGGCCGTCGGCCTGTTTCACCGTGTCCTTCACCGGCACCGCCAGGGTTGCCGCCCCATGCTCCCGGGCAGCCGCCGCCACCGCCTCTATTTCCCCGGGGGTCACCAGGGGCCTCGCCCCGTCGTGAATCAGCACCGTGGCGCAACTAAATGGAACGGCCAGCAGCCCGTTCATCACGGACTGCTGGCGCACATTGCCTCCGGGAACCACAGCCCGGAGCTTATTAATTCCCCAGTTTTTTAATATAATATCCCACTCCCCAAATTTTTCGGGTGAAATCACCAGTATTATACCGGTAATCACGGGGGTTCTTTCAAAGGCTGCAAGGGTGCGCCGCAAAACCGGCATCCCGGATAACCGAATAAACTGCTTATCCGGCCCTTTCATACGGGTACCGCGCCCGGCCGCCACCACCACTGCAAATACTTCAGCCACCAAAATTCACCTCGTTAAGACTAAGCCCGCTGTCTTTTCTGTCGCCGGTACGGGGTTTGGCAAAAATCATCCTGCCTGCGGCAGTCTGAAGCACGCTGGTTACGACCACATTAATGGTTTGCCCCATATATCTCCTGCCGCCATCCACCACAATCATTGTACCGTCATCCAGGTAGCCAATGCCCTGGCCTGATTCCTTACCATCCTTCACCACCTGCACCACCATCTCTTCACCGGGCAGAACCACAGGTTTTACAGCATTGGCCAGTTCGTTTATATTTAGCACCTTTACCCCATGGAGTTCCGCTACTTTGTTAAGGTTATAATCGTTGGTCATTATTTTGCCGGCCAGACGCTGGGCCAGCTTAACCAGCTTGGTATCAACCTCGGCGTTTTCATCCAGGCCTTTATTGTTCTCGTATATTTGCACCTTGATATTGGTATCCTTGCGCATTTTATTAAGTATGTCCAGGCCCCGGCGGCCCCGGTTGCGTTTTAGCAGGTCCGACGAGTCGGCTATATGCCTTAATTCCTCCAGCACAAAATTGGGCACCAGCAGGGTTCCCTCAATAAAACCGCTCTCACAGAGGTCCGATATGCGGCCGTCAATAATAACACTGGTATCCAGTATTTTAAGATTGGACATTTTGGCTTCTCCCTTGAGAGGCTTTTCTTTGCCAAGCCGGGTAATGCTGCCGAAAAGTCCCAGTATTTCTTCTCTCTTTTTTACACCCACGCTAAGCCCCAGGTAGCCCAGCAGGATAGTTATCAGAATCCAGATTACTTTGCCGATAAATCCCAAAAAAGACAAAAGGGACCCCAATAAATTAGCAATTATAAGTCCGAGAATAAGGCCCACAGAACCCATTACCAAATCCTGTGGCGGTGTTTTTTGAAGCCATTGTTCTATAAAGGCGGTTAGCCAAAGTGAGCCGCGTATAATCCACGGCGCGAGCAGCAGGCCGACCACCAAACCCACCAGCGCGCCCAGGCCCATTATACCGAATTTCAACTCCGGCAAACCGGATGGCAGGGTAACGAGGTTTGAGCCGGAAACGAAGACGCCTGCATAAAGACCGGCCGCCATAAAAACTAGCACCAAAACAAAAAAAACCACTCTTTTAATCACTATTTCACCTCCCTTCATTTAGCCGGGGACATTATACTTTGGGGATATTCCTCCGAAGGAGACGCATCCCCTTTCCCTCTTCGAAGGTATGTCCCCTCACTTCTTAAGGAGGAATGTCTCCTATCCTTTTCCGGCGGTGTGTCCCCTCCCCTAATCATATTATTTACATGAATTACCTATATTATATTTCTTATCAAGTTAATTCTTCAACAACCAAATTAATATTAATCAACGGATAAATTGGATTATCGGGCGCCCTGTGCAATTTTCAATCAGTATACTGAAATAATCGGGCAGGAGAGGGCGGCAACACCCGTTCGGAACCTTTCACCCCATAGATGACGCCCATGCCGGGCGCATTCTAAAAAAGGTACGTCAGTATCTACTGACGTACCTTTTACGCAAAAGCACTGTCAATAAGCGATTTGGCCTTGTCCTCCGCCAGTTCGGTGGCCAGCACCAATTCACTTATTAATATTTGCCTGGCATTCTCCAGCATTTTTCTCTCACCTGAGGATAACCCCTTCTCCTTCTCCCTATTTATAAGGTTTCTTACCACTTCCGCCACCTCATAAACGTCCCCGCTCTTTATTTTTTCAAGATTGGCACGGTACCGGCGATTCCAGTTGGTGGACATGGAACTGCTCTGTTCTTGTAAAATGTCTATAACTTTACGAACTCCCTCGCTGTCGATTACCTCTCTCAACCCCACTTCCTTGCAGTTGCTTATGGGAATCATTACCTTCATATCACCCACGGGAAGACGCAAAATATAATACTGCCGCTTTTCTCCGAGAACTTCCTTTTCTTCGATGGCTTCTATGATTCCTGCCCCGTGCATGGGGTACACGACTTTATCCCCTATATTGTACAATGCCGGACCCCCTTTAGATTTAATCGCATAATTAGTATAGCATAAAATACATGCTATGTCAAAAGACTATAATTTTAGCACAGCTCCACAATTGTGTCAATAAGTATTTTGGGATGCACCAGTTTGACAGGACAAGCAGCGGACAGGTATAATGATGCAAAGTTAAAAAATTTCAATCAATCAAAGGAGTGAAACCGTTTTGATCAAAGATGCGCATTACGACCAATTTCAAAACACGGTTTCAGAGCTTCTTATTTGCAATAAAAGCATTCTTGATATAATGGCCAAATTCCAGGAATCTAACGCCCGTTTAAACCGTGCAATTGTTAAATCAGTAACAGGGTGCGGCTGTACTCAAATTGACGCGTCGAAAAAGGAAATACCGGAGAACGCCTCTTTTGCAGACTTAAAAAACATTCTGGACTCTCACCTAAAAGGCGAGCTTTGTGAAAACTGCAAGGATATGGTGGAAAAATCAATAGGCAATTCGCTTTTTTACCTGGCAGCCATATGCAATTTACTGGATTTAAATCTTTGCGATATAATCAGGAAAGAACAAAAGCAGCTAAAAATACTTGGCCTTTATAATCTGGCCTGAAATAGGCGAAGACAGGTATCAACATGAAAATACCTGCGGTATAAGGTCAGGGGACACACCTTTTTAGGCTGTGGACATCCTTGCCTTTAACAGTTCAAGCCGGGTTGGCTAATTTCCGGTTCTCCCATCGTTTTTTCGCGAAGGGATGTCCCCGGCGTATATATGTCAAAGGGCACGCCTTCTTAAGTTCCCCCCGCACGGTTACATCTTCGGGAAGATGCTTTTCCGCAATTTACCAGTTATGCCTTTCCTGGCCAAGCTGCTCCCTGTATCTGTTGAGACCTTCTTTTATGGACCTCGCCCTCACCTCGCCGATACCCTCCACGGCATCCAGTTCCTGTATGGTGGCGTTTAGGATTTTTTTCAGGGAACTGAACTCCCGCACCAGATTTTCTATAACCGGAAGCGGCAGTCTGGGCATCTTTTCCAGTATCCTGTATCCCCTGGGATATACAGTCTGATCCAGTATGCTGGTGCTGCCGGGGAAACCCAAAGCCCTGGCAATCAGCGACAGGTCCAGCAGGTCCTCCGCAGGCCAGCTGCTGATCATCTCCAATATTCCTTCAGGGGATTTGCCTTCCGACATTACCGCATAATCCTGTATAACCAGCAGCCCTTCGTCCTCCACGTTGGCCACCAGCTCTTCCATCTGCATGGTTATCAGCCTGCCTTCAACCCCCAGTTCACTGATATACCGCTCTATTTCCTTGACAACCCGGAGCACCATTTCCACCCTCTGAATAGCCTTGGCAACATCAAAAAGGGTTACCGCCTCCTCAAACTCCAGTATGCTTAAATCCACCAGAACCCGGTCCATCACGTTTCTATATTTCTCCAGGGTTTGTATGGCCTGGTTGGCTTTAGTCAGAATTACCCCCAAATCCCTGAGAACATACTTTATATTGCCCCTATAGACAGTTATTACCCCCCGCCGCTGGGAAATGGAAATAACCAGGGAATCAGTCTGTTTGGCAACACGCTCGGCTGTCCGGTGCCTTATACCTGTTTCACTGGACGGAATGCTGAGATTGGGAACAAGCTGGGTATTCGCCGCGTTGATTTGCTTTATATCCTTCGCCAGTATGATTGCGCCGTCCATTTTGGCCAACTCATACAAATTGGCGGGGGTAAAGGGAGCATTTACAGCAAAACCGCCCTCGGAAATCTCCAAAATATCCGGGCCGTCCCCTATAACTATCAGTGCCCCGGTTTTTGCTTTTAATATGCTCTCCAGCCCTTCCCGCAGGGGTGTTCCCGGAGCCACCGTTCTTAATACCTTTAAGAGCCTATCTTCCAAATTTCTCCCTCACCCTCGAACTATAGAGCAATTTCCAGTGCTTCAGCCAGTGTATTTGCTTTAAATATGTTTATTGACTGCAATGCCGAAATTTCTTCCGGAATTTTTTGATCCGGCACAATACAGTTTTTAAATCCCAGCCTGGCAGCCTCCACTATCCTTTTTTCAAG
Source organism: Desulfocucumis palustris (assembly GCF_002933875.1). GTDB lineage: Bacteria > Bacillota > Desulfotomaculia > Desulfotomaculales > Desulfocucumaceae > Desulfocucumis > Desulfocucumis palustris. The sequence continues at coordinate 13,135 of NZ_BFAV01000181.1, forward strand.
ATATGACACCGGTCTAATTTCCCCGGTCAATCCTATCTCACCCATGGCCACAAGTCCTTCCCTTACGGGTATATCCCTAAAGCTGGATGCCAGGGCCAGGGCGACTCCCAAATCAACCGCGGGCTCGTATAATTTAGCCCCTCCCACAGCGTTGACATAGGCATCCTGACCGCTTAAATTTAATCCCACCCTTTTTTCCAGCACGGCCAGAATCAGTACCACCCTGTTATAGTCCAGACCGGCGGTCATTCTCCGGGGGGTGCCGAATCCCGTGGGTGAGACCAGGGCCTGAATTTCCACCAGCAGAGTCCTGCTGCCCTCCACATTGGGTATGACAACGGAACCGGCCACATTTCCATCCGGATGATTCATCAAAAACAGCTGGGAAGGATTATGCACCTCGGCCAGCCCGGCGCCTTCCATCCGGAAAATCCCTATTTCGCTGGTGGAGCCGAACCTGTTTTTGACACCTCTTAAAATCCGGTAGGAATAATGAGTATCCCCCTCGAAATACACCACCGTGTCCACCATATGCTCAAGCACCCTGGGCCCCGCCAGCATGCCCTCCTTGGTAACATGACCCACCAGAAAAACCGACGTACCCGAAGTCTTGGCCAGGCGCATCATTTGTGCCGCACATTCCCGAACCTGGCCCACGCCCCCCGGCGCTGAGGGCAGGTCGGCTTTATATACCGCCTGAATGGAATCCAACACCACCAGATCCGGGCGTATATCCCTGATATTCACGTCAATAACATCTATATCGGTCTCGGCAAGCAAGTAAACGGATTCTCTGGACAAACCCAGCCGGGAAGCCCTCATCTTTACCTGATGAGCGGATTCCTCGCCTGTGGCGTACAGCACTTTTTTCCCCGCATAGCCCACCTTGCCGGTCACCTGCAGCAGCAGGGTGGACTTTCCGATGCCGGGATCTCCCCCCAGCAGAATAAGGCTGCCCGGAACAATGCCGCCGCCCAGAACCCTGTCAAATTCAGCAATGCCTGAAGAAAAACGCTCCTCACCGGCGGGGGGTATTTCAGCCAGCGTCATGGCCCTGGAAGCCTGTTTCTTTATTTTATGGGAAACAATGGCAGCCTGCTCTTCCACCAGGGTGTTCCATTCACCGCAGCCCGGGCAGCGGCCCAGCCAGCGTGAACTGATATAACCGCAGCTTTGGCAGCTGTATCGAAATTTTGCGACCATATTTATAATATCCCCTGGAATTAATAATACTTAATTATTATAACATTTCGTTAAAACAGTTCTCAATATGCCTGCCGGCAGAATTAACCATTATATTACAAAAAATGCATGAACATTTACCCCCCCGGCCCATAAGGATATAATATAAATCCGCCGTTTTTGCCTCCGGCGGATTTATATTTAACAACAACAGTATTTTTCTTTACCGGAATTATTTAGCCCCGGCAGCCGGGCAATAACTTCAGCGCTTATTCCGCCGCAAGAAAAACTATCTGTTTATCCCTGGCGTCAACAACAATTTTATCGGATTTATTAAAAGCACCTTTTAACATTTCTTCCGCCAGCCGGTCTTCAATCTGCCGTTGAATAGCCCGGCGCAGCGGACGGGCCCCATAGGTTTCGTCAAATCCCTCCACGGCAAGCAATTCCTTGGCCGCATCGGTTACCTTTATTTCCATACCGTGGTCGCTTAACCTCTCAGCCACGTCTTCCAGCATCAAGCCCACAATTTCCTTGATGTGTTCCCCGCCAAGGGAATGGAAGACTATAATCTCATCCACGCGGTTTAAAAATTCCGGCCGGAATGTCCTTTTCAACTCGTCCATTACCTTGGATTTCATGTTCTCATAGCCGGCCTCCTGCTGGTTTCCGGTACGGAACCCCATGGTGGCTTCCCGGCGGATGGTGTTTACTCCCACATTTGATGTCATAATAATTACGGTGTTTCTAAAATCCACCGTTCTGCCCATGGCATCGGTGAGGCGGCCATCTTCCAGCACTTGCAAAAGTATATTAAAAACATCAGGGTGGGCTTTTTCAATTTCATCCAGCAGTACCACTGAGTATTGCTTGCGGCGGACTGCCTCGGTAAGCTGGCCTCCCTCCTCGTAGCCCACATATCCCGGAGGAGCGCCCACCAGCCGGGACACTGCGAATTTCTCCATATATTCGCTCATATCCAGACGGATCATGGCATCCTCGTCACCAAACAGCGCCTCCGCCAGTGCCCTTGCCAGTTCTGTTTTACCGACCCCGGTGGGTCCCAGGAAAATAAATGATCCCACAGGTCTTTTGGGGTCCTTCAAACCCGCCCTGGCCCTTCGCACAGCCTTGGAAACCGCGCTTACCGCTTCATCCTGGCCCACCACCCTTTGATGCAGCACTTCTTCCAGCTTCAAGAGCCTTTCACTTTCTCCCTCGGCCAGTTTCTTCACCGGAATGCCGGTCCAGCTGCTTACAATATGGGCGATATCTTCCTCCGATACGCTGAGTTCTCTATTCTGCTGGTTCTGTCTCCAATTCTGCCTGGTTTCCTCCAGTTCCCCCTTGAGTTTAAGCTCCTGGTCCCTCAGTTGGGCCGCCTTTTCAAACTCCTGGCTGTTGATGGACGCTTCCTTTTCTTTGCGGGTTTCTTCAAGCCTTTTTTCTATATCTTTGATGTCCGGAGGGGCCGTAAAAGCCTGGAGACGCACCCTGGACCCCGCCTCATCCATCAGGTCGATGGCCTTGTCCGGCAAAAAGCGATCCGTTATATACCGGTCGGAAAGCCTTGCTGCCGCCAGCAGGGCCTCGTCTGTGATATGCACCCTGTGGTGGGCTTCATACTTGTCCCTGAGCCCCTTCAGTATGTCTACCGTTTCATCCACAGTGGGCTCATCCACATTTACGGGCTGGAACCGTCTCTCCAATGCCGAATCCTTTTCGATATGCTTGCGGTATTCATCCAGCGTGGTGGCCCCTATGCACTGTAATTCTCCCCTGGCCAGCGCCGGTTTAAGGATATTGGCCGCGTCTATGGCCCCCTCCGCGGCGCCGGCGCCAATGATTGTATGGAGTTCATCAATAAAAATTATTATATTCCCGGCTGCTGTGATTTCTTCTATGGCTTTTTTAAGCCTCTCCTCAAACTCACCGCGATATTTGGTTCCCGCCACCATGGAAGCCATATCCAGGATAACCACCCTTTTTTCCAATAGCACCTCGGGAACATTTCCCGCCACAACCCTTTGGGCCAGACCCTCAACTATGGCTGTCTTACCCACGCCGGGCTCTCCGATAAGAACAGGATTATTCTTGGTGCGGCGGCTCAATATCTGAATGACCCTTTCGATCTCCTTATCACGGCCCACCACCGGATCAAGCTTATCTTCCCGGGCCATCACGGTCAGATCCCTGCTGAACTGATCCAGTACATTGGTGTTCGCGGCGGTCTGATGCGGGCAGGAGTGCCCCTGCTGCTGCGGAGGCACGGGTCCTCCAATCATCTGCATTATTACCCGGCGCAGCTTATCCTGGTCCGCGCCCATCTCATTAAGCACCATGGCTGCCACACCTTCGCCCTCCCGGATTAAACCGAGCAAAATGTGCTCCGTGCCCACATAACTGTGCCCCATGTTCCTCGCCTCATCCACGGAAAGCTCCAAAACCTTTTTTCCCCTGGGGGTAAGGGTAACCTCCTGCAGTTCACCCTGCCCCTTCTCCACAAGCTGCTCCACCATGGCCACAACCCTCTGTGAATCTATACCAAGGGCGGCAAGGGCCTTGGCCGCTACCCCCTTGCCTTCCCGCATCAATCCCAGCAAAAGGTGTTCCGTGCCCACATAGGGGTACCCCATTCGCCTTGCTTCATCCTGTGCAAATACCAGCACTTGCTGTGCCTTTTGGGTAAATTTGCCAAACATTTAACACACCTCCTTAAGCAAGCTTTTCACGTATCAATTTTGCCCTCTGAACATCTCTTTCAAAGGGTGACAAATCTTTGCCGGACATTTTAAGCAAAAAAGCCGGCCTGGTCATAATCATCAATTCTGTAATCAAATCCGGGGGTATTAAATCGATAATATTTAAATCCCTGCCCAGGCGCAAATCTGAAAAAAGCTTCATGGCCTCCTCGGAAGTTACTATTCCGGCATGCTTAAGAATGCCCCAGGCACGCCCCACCCTGTCTTCCATATGTTCCCGGCGCTCCTTAAACAGCGCCTGCCGGGCGGATCTCTCACTGGCTATAATTTGCCTGGCCACGGAAACCATACCCGCGATAATATCTTCCTCTGTCTGCCCCAGGGTAATCTGGTTCGATATCTGAAAAAGATTTCCGGTTGCTTCCGTGCCCTCACCATAAAGGCCTCTTACGGCAAATCCAAGTTTTGACACGGTGGACAACACCCCGGAAATCTGATTTACCAGAGCCAGCCCGGGAAGGTGGAGCATAAGCGACGCTCTAATCCCGGTTCCCACATTGGTGGGGCACGCCGTTAAATATCCCAGCTTTTCATCAAAGGCATAATCCAGTGTTTTCTCCAGCACGTCATCAATACTGCTCAGCCGGTGCCACGCCTCATGAAGCTGCAATCCCGGAAGAAGGCACTGTAGTCTCAAGTGATCCTCTTCGTTGATCATGATACTGACCGACTCATCATTATTTAACACAACAGCCTTATTCTTGTAATTCTCCAGCAAATCCGGGCTGATCAGGTGTTTTTCCACTAGTATTTGCCTCTCCACAGGAGTCAATTCACCCATCCCGGTCATTTCCAATATGCCTATCCCCTGGTCCGCCGTATTATTCACGGCCAGCGATACAGCCTGAATTACCTGCTCCGCAGACTCATCGGACAACTGGTGGGGAAAAGGAAATTCCGCCAGGTTTCTTGCAACCCTGACCCGGCTGGATATTACAACATCGGATTCAGCCCCGTCTCCGGTGGTCCAGCAACTCCGGGCGGCGCTCACCGTCTCCTTAATTGACACAGGCATTCTCCTCCCCGCCCAGTTTCTTTTCCAGCTCTTTAATCTGATCCCGGAATTGGGCAGCCAATTCGAATTCTTCTCTCTCAACGGCTTCCTTTAAGCTGTTCTTTAGTTTATTAATCTGATTAGTAATTTTTACCTTACCACCGGTACGCTCGGGAACTTTGCCGGTATGCCTGTTGTTACCATGAATTCGCCTAAAAACCGGCTCCAGTTTATCGCCAAATTTACTATAACATTCACCGCAGCCCAAAAGCCCCTGCTGGGCGAACCTTCTCTCCGAAAGGCCGCACCTGGGACATATTTCTCCTTCGCTTACCGCCTGCTGAATCCCCTGCTGTCCGAAGGGGTTGGTCAATTGGTGGTGAAACAGCCCTGCCAGCAGGTTATGCAGATTCATTTGAGGCAAAAAACCGAAATTTTCGGTTTGAAATTCCCTGGCGCAGGGTTCGCATAAATTCATTGTTTTTTTCTGATTGTTTATGATCTGTGTCAGATGAACCGTAGCCGGCCTCTGTTTACAACGTTCGCATTCCATTACCCAAAATCTCCTTTTAGATTAAAAATAGATTCAGGCCTTTTGGCTGGAGCCTCATTTAAGCAGAGCCACCAGCATGGCTTTTAATATACTGGCCCTGAGATTATCCCTGGCTGGCAGAGACATCCTCAAAACATCCCTGTTAACCGCCGCCTTCATAATTTCCAACTCCCTGCGGGTAACCAACTCCTCTTCCCACAGCCTGCCAATAATGCCTTCGGCGCCCTGCTGGGTTATATCATCCCCGATAAGCCGGCTCAGATAATTAACCAGCACCGATTTTTCGTCCAGCTCCAGCTTAACTATTCTTACGTATCCCCCGCCGCCCCGGCGGCTCTCCACCAAATAGCCGTGCTCCATGGAAAAACGGGTGCTTAAAACATAATTAATCTGGGAGGGTACACAGCTGAACTGCGTGGCAAGTTCATTGCGTTGAATTTCAATCTGCCCTTGCCCGGCTTTCTCTATTAATTTCTTCAAATACTGCTCAATAAGATCCGATATATTGGACATTTAATTAAAGTCACCCCCCCGGTGTATGAATATCATGGGTTTGATGTTGCCTGACATTAACCTTATTATTGACCTTCACTGACTAATATTCAAACCCTGTATAATATAATATTTCCCCATTAGCTGTATTTTTTTTCGCCTTTCTTAAAAAATCTTCAAAATACACAAAAAAACAGGTTTAAGACCTGTTTCAAATAAAATGGCTCCTCGAGTAGGATTCGAACCTACAACCTACCGGTTAACAGCCGGTTGCTCTACCGTTGAGCTATCGAGGAACGGATAATTTATCAATTATAGAATTTGAACAATATGAATTTTACCATGGCGCTCTTTTGTAGTCAAGGATAAATAGCGGTTAATTTCCGGTAACAGAGGCAATTCCAAACATAAGAACAGATTAATAAATTTATTATATCCTAAATTTTTCCACAGAATTCTGCAATCTATTGGCGATATCCGCAAGCTCCTGGGTAGCCGAGGCAATTTGTTGAACTGTTGAGGTTACCTGCTCGTTGCTGGCGGACAATTGCCGCATGCCCTGACTGGTCTGCCCGGCACCCAGATTTATCTCCTCAACCAGCCGGATGTTAACTCTAACCGCCTCAATAATGTCCGTCAAAGCTGTTTCCGCCCGGGAAGCCAGCCGTACCCCGTCATCAACTTCGGTAACGCTTTGTTCCATTGATTGAATGGCCACATCAACACCCGACTGAATCTGTGTTATCAGATGGCTTATTTCCTTTGCCGCGCCGGCGGATTGTTCAGCCAGTTTCCTGACCTCCTCCGCCACCACTGCAAAGCCCCTGCCCTGCTCACCGGCCCGGGCAGCCTCAATGGCGGCGTTTAGAGCAAGCAGATTGGTCTGCCCGGCAATACCGGTAATTACATCAGTTATGTTGCCTATCTTTACCGACAATTCTCCAAGGCTCTGGACTGATTCATTTACCTTGACGGCCGAGGTGGATATGGAATTCATTTTGTCAATGGTCTGCTTAACCGTTTTCCCCCCGGATTCCGCCACCTCAACCACTTTCCTGGACTCTTCGGCTGTCACAGCCGCATTCTTCAGACTTTTTTCCGCCATCGCGGCCACCTCACCGGTGGTGCCGGCCACTTCCTCCACCGTTGCGCTGACCTCTTCACCCGATGCGGCCAGTTCCTGGCTCTGGGCTGCCAATATACCTGCATTTTCCACTATATCCGAGATGAGTTTTTTTAACTGGGCTGCCATGTTATTAAGCGACCTGGCCAGTTCCCCAAGCTCGTCGCCGGACTTTACATCTATATCCCTGGTAAAATCACCGCCGGCGAACCTGCCCGCACCACCCACCATGCCCATAACCGGACCCTTTATTGACCTGGTTATAATTATACTCAGCATCACGCAGATAATAACAGCCGCAGCAGTTATTATTACCGAGGCGGAAACGACCTGGCCCACATTTTCTTCCGTTGCCTCGATATTGTTTAAAAATACGTCCTTATGGCTGGCCACCAGACCTTTTAGAATTCCTGTAAGCTGTTCCGTAACGGGCACGAGGGTCCCCGCGATACGGCTCACCTCCGCCCGTGCCGCCTGTATTTCCGCCATATCCGTGGCGCTGTACTGTTTTTCAATTGCCGGTATTAAATCATTGGTTATACCGTTATGGTAGCCGGTGGTTACCTCGATCAATTTTTTCACATCATCCCTTTTGTCTGCGCCGGTTACGTCCAGCAATGTCCTTTCCATTTCTAAAGTAATATTTATTTCCTTATTGTAATTGTCTTTGAATTTAACATTACCGTAGGCTATGTATCCCCGAATGCCAGCCACCGCATTGTAGAAGTGAATTTCTATGTCCTTTTGCAGGGCTAAATGCTCGTTAATAACCTTAACATTTTCCACGTCTTTTCCGATTGCCCTGGTTAAATAAATTGAAGTTGCGCCCATTGCCACAAGCAACAGAAGTAAGACCAAAAAACCGGACATTATTTTAGAACCTATTTTCAGTTTCATAACGCACCTCCTATTAAGGTCAGGGGACACACCTTCCCAGGCTGCCACAATTTCTTTCCTCTTATCAAGCCGGATTGCGTTAACCTGTCCACTTCCTTTAATTTTTTCCGGAAGGAATGTCCCCAATTGATGTCAGGGGACACACCTTCCCAGGCTGCCACAATTACTTTCCTCATTATCAAACCGGATTGCGTTAACCTGTCCACTTCCTTTAATTTTTTCCGGAAGGAATGTCCCCAATTGATGTTGATTAATTATTATAAAATGGTGTAATATTTTGACTATTTCGACTAAAATCAAATTTTACCTTTTAAAAATTAACAATTATTTAATAAAACCCATTTAAGGCGGCTAAAAATCCGGGATTTCGTCCGCACTGCCCATAAGCTTACCGATATCCGAAGGAGCCGGGCAATAAAGATCCACGGTATCCCCCGTAACAGGATGCAAAAATTTTATCCGCTGCACGTGGAGGGCATGCCTGCAAATATAATCACTTCGCCCGCCGTAAAGTGTATCCCCTAAAAGTGGATGCCCCATATGACTCAAATGGACTCTGATCTGATGGGTGCGCCCTGTTTCCAACCGGACCGCCAGCAGACTGGCCCCTATGCTGGGCAAGGTCCTTACTACTTTATACCTGGTCACAGCGCTTTTACCTTGCCAGGAAACCTCCCTTTGCACTATGCTGCCGGTTTTCCTCGCTATGGGAAAATTAATAATGCCTTCGGAAGCAGGCATATAGCCTTCCACCACTGCAATATAGGTTCTCAGCATGGTGCGTTCTGTTAACTGACGCAGCAGCTTATTATATGACAATCTATTTTTTGATATTAGCACTAAGCCCGATGTATCCCTGTCTATACGGTAAACAGGTCTAAATACCAGAGCTTCACGGTTTTTGTTCAGCCAGTGATAAATCACCGCATTGGCCAGTGTTCCCCCCGGTTCGCCGGTAAGGGGATGAACCAGCATGCCCGAAGGTTTGTTCACCACCATTACTTCTTTATCCTCAAATAATATTTCCAGGGGTATGAACTGGGGTTGTATATCACTACCTTTTTCGCTGATTTCAATAGTTATAACATCCCCCGCCCGCAGTTTGTGCGCCATTAAAACGGGAGTTCCATTTACAATAACCGCCCCGCTTCTTTTTATCTTCCGCAAAAGCCCCCTGGAATAACTCATATGCTGTTTCAGAAAGGATTCCACGGAACGGTTTTCATAAATTTTATCAACAATGATTTCCATATTTTCGCTCCAAATTTTCAACTTACCCGCTGGGAAGTCCCACTCCACCGCCTTCCCTACTAACGAAGCCGGAGCAAAGGAAGGGGTAGTTTACTAAACATATTATAATCCCTGCGGCCGTATTAACACAGGCGAAAAAGGTGTGGCTACAGCCTCATTAAGGGAAATATCCCCAACATATAATGTCCCCCATAATAAAAATGCCTAACGGCATAACCGTAAGGCAAAAATGGGTTGGGAACCTGAAATAATAAAAAAATACACACCTTTTTTAAAAGGTGTGTATTCTTATTAAAATTTATTCCGGCGACGACCTACTCTCCCAGGGGTTAACCCCAAGTACCATCGGCGCTGAAGGGCTTAACTACCGTGTTCGGGATGGGAAC
>NZ_BFAV01000182.1 GCF_002933875.1 Desulfocucumis palustris
CGCAATATTGAAGCATTTGTCATCGACAAAACTGCAATAACGGCTCAGCAGCTCACTGATCTGCGCACGATCAGCAAGTTTAGTTAATTCTGTGGTTATGTCATGCTCTTGTTGAACTGATTTTTCATTAACTAAAAGGATATTTATAGCCATTGACCGAATCGGTTAATGGCTATTATAATATTATTGACCTAGTCGGTCAATAATATTATAGAGGTGAGTCATTTGGAGAAATTTTTTAGTTTACCCATAGAGAAGCAAAATATATTAATTGATGCCGCCCTTACATGTTTTGGCACTAACGGTTACAAAAAAGCGTCTATAAGTGATATCGCGACTGCCGCTGGGGTTTCAAAAGCATTGATATTTCATTACTTCGGTACAAAAAAAGCTTTATATTTATATTTAATTGAATTGTGCGGCAATATTCTCCGGGATGAAATCAATGAAAAGTTTGATGATGGTGTTACTGATTTCTTTGACAGAATTAAGCTTTTGTCTAGTATTGAAATTTCGGTTATGAAAAAACACCCTGCAATGCTTTCTTTTTTAAACAGTGTTTATTTTGAAAACGATGATGAAGTTAAAGCGGATATAAAAACTATTATTGAAAACGGTCAGGGTGAAAATTTAAGAAACAGAATTGCTTTTAAAGGGACGGATATTTCAAAATTTAAAGATGGTATTGACCCAAAGCTCGTAATGAAAATATTTACTTGGCTTGTCGATGGGTATTTAAGTAAAGTACCAATTAAAACAGCGATTAATCTCGACGATTTATGCGAAGAAATTGATGAATGCATCAATCTATTTAAAAAAAATTTTTACAGGGAGAAATATTTATAACGCATATTTTGATCTATGCAAAAACGCTTTTTATTAACAAAGAATTAAAATGTGTAGAGCATAAAGGAGAATATGTATGAATTCATATGTGCTTGGCTTTCAGGAAATCGATAAAACAAAGCTTGCAATAGTCGGGGGCAAAGGCGCAAATCTTGGGGAACTCTCCAGTATTGAGGGGATAAGGGTACCTGAGGGCTTCTGCGTTACCACCGAAGCGTATAAAAAAACCATCGAACAAACACCTGAGTTTACTGCTCTCCTGGAGCAGCTAACTCATGTAAAAGCGGACGACAGAGTTAAGGTCAGTGAAATCAGCGGTAAGATCCGCAGCGCCATCGAAAGAACAGCAATTGCAAAGGATATTGGAGAAGCAGTTGTCCGCCACCTCACAAAACTCGGAGATAAAAATGCCTATGCCGTACGTTCAAGTGCAACAGCGGAGGATCTGCCGACGGCATCCTTTGCGGGCCAGCAGGATACGTATCTGAACATTATCGGTAAGGAAGCCATACTGAAACACATCAGCAAGTGCTGGGCGTCACTGTTTACGGACCGGGCGGTGATCTATCGCATGCAGAACAATTTTGACCACAACAAGGTCCAACTGTCGGTGGTTGTTCAGAAAATGGTTTTTCCGGAGGCGGCAGGGATTATGTTTACAGCCGATCCGATCACGTCGAACAGGAAGGTTGTGTCCATCGACGCCAGCTTTGGACTCGGTGAGGCGCTTGTTTCCGGTCTGGTGGATGCGGATATTTATAAAGTACGGGAAGGCAGGATTACCGATAAGAAGATAGCGACGAAAAAACTGGCGATCTATGGTATCAAAGAAGGCGGCACTAAGGAAGTGCGGCTGGGGTCCGACAAACAAAACGCACGGACTCTGGCGGATGCGCAGATACTGGAGCTTGAAAAAACAGGCAGAAGGATTGAAGCGTATTTCGGACGCCCTCAAGACATTGAATGGTGTCTTTATGAAGGTGATTTTTATATAGTTCAAAGCCGTCCCATCACCACCTTATATCCGGTACCGGAAGTGAAGGATGGGCAAAAGCATGTCTATATGTCGCTCGCTCACCAGCAGATGATGACGGATGTCATGAAGCCGTTAGGCCTGTCCTTCTTCCCGATATGGCTCCGGAAGATTACAAGCGGTCCTGTGGTCGTGGCCGGCGGGCGGGTGTATTTGGATGTCTCCTACGAGCTCGCTTCGCCGATGGCAGCAAAGGTTTTTGTCAAAAGCGGTCTCGGTTCGGTAGACATCTTGATACAGAAAGCGCTCACCAATGTCCTGAAAAGAAAGGACTATATTAAAACACTGGCCCGGGGAAAGACGTCAATGGGCCTAAGCGGCGGCTCGATGGGGCAGGTGGTTTCCGGTTTCATGCAAGCGAGAAAAATCGAACGGGAGAACGACGCCGGTCTCCTACACAAAGTTTTTGCCAAGCATGATGCGCAAGTTCGTGATCTGGAGCAAAGGATCAACGGCAAAACGGGAGCTGATCTGTTCGATTTTATTCTGCAGGACATGGATGAAGCCTATAAGAATATCGTTTTGGATAACTACGGCGTGGGCATTGTCGGCGTCTTTGCCCCCAATTGGCTTAAGAAAAACATGAAGAAATGGCTGGGTGAAGAGGACGTTACCGATATCCTGACTCAATCGCTCAGCAACAATGTCACCGCGGAAATGGGGCTTGAGCTTTTGGATGTGGCGGACGTTGTCCGGCAGTATCCCGCTGTAATGGACTATTTCCAACATGCCAGCGATGAAACCTTTTTTGAGGAGCTGGAGAAGCTTCAAGGCGGTAAGGCCGCCGGTGATTCCATCCGTAAATATCTAAAAAAATATGGCGTGCGCTGCCCGGGAGAAATCGATATTACGAGGCCAAGATGGGCTGAGAAGCCGACGATGCTGATTCCCCTGATTATCAATAACATCAAAAATTTCGAGCCGGGTTCCCATCAAATTATATTTGAACAAAAACGGTTGGAAGCAGAGCGAAAGGAACAAGAGCTCATCAGCCGTTTGCAGCAGCTGCCCGGCGGCAGACAAAAGGCGGAAAAGACAAGGAAGAAGATCAGTGTTATGCGCAATTTCATCGGCTTTCGGGAATACCCCAAGTATGCGATGATGCAGCATTTTTATGTTTATAAGCAAGCTTTGAAGAAAGAGGCCGCCCTGCTGGTGCAAAAAAGAGTGCTTCAGGAGCCGGAGGATATCTATTATCTGACCTTTGGGGAACTGCGGGATGTTATCCGCACAAACCTGCTGGATTACAGCATCATCACGAAGCGAAAAGCGGATTACGAGGTCCATGAGAAATTGACGCCGCCCCGGGTCATGACCTCCGACGGCGAGATCATCACCGGCGAGTACGATACCGGCGAAACACCTAAGGGCGCTTTAATTGGAGTCTCTGTCTCGTCAGGTGTCATTGAAGGACGGGCACGTATCGTTTTAAATCTGGAGGATGCCCACATTGAGGATGGTGATATTCTGGTTACAGCTTTTACTGATCCCAGCTGGACGCCGCTGTTCGTATCGATTAAGGGCCTCGTAACGGAAGTCGGAGGGATGATGACCCATGGTGCCGTTGTTGCAAGGGAGTACGGTCTTCCCGCAGTAGTGAGCGTTGAGAATGCTACCAAGCTGATTCAAGATGGACAAGAGATCCGGGTAAACGGAACGAAAGGATATGTGGAAATCATATAATTGAGACTCCTCCAGGGGGAGCGGAGACTTTTGCAGTGCAATGACAATTAAAAGACAAAAAGGCGTTACTGCGTTAACGCCTTTTTGTCGGTATTTTTTTGCTCCTTGAAAATAATATGTTCCATAATTAAAACCGACAACACTCCAACCACAAAACCATTTCCCATTACCGGTCTTAATGCCGGCGGGAAGGTATTTAACACATCACCCGGGAGGAATGAGATTACAATGCCAAGCATAAGCGGGAGGCCCATAACCAAACCATTATCAAACTTAAAACCTGTAGTGGGGTTGAACGCCAGCATTAATCCGGCAGAAATCTGGGAACACATTATATAAATAAGAACGGTTCCTGTTACCACGGATGGGACGCTGCCGATTATGGAAATTACCGATGGGAAAAATGACAGCGCCAAAAGAAAAATGCCCGCGGGTATTAGTGTGAATCTTGAAGCACAGGAAGTTGAAGCTATTACCCCGGGGCTCAAGGAAAAATTCACAGGCCCTATGACCCCCATAAATCCGGACAGCACGTTGGCCAGACCTGTAATGGAAATACCCCTGGTTATTCGTTGGGGCATATTGTCCGGTTGAATTAGCTCGCCCAGGGATTGAATGGAACCCAAATCATTGATGGACAGGGCCAAAAAGCATATCATAAAAGATATTATTACCCCCGGCTCAAAAGTCAGGTTGTAATTTAAATCCTTAAAGAATAATGATACAGGATTTAAATTTTGTGTGTAAACCAGGTGGGTTTCCGGAAAAAGCGCGTAATAAGCCAGGGTACCTGCAATTATTGCCCATATTATCAAGGTGGATTTCCATATTCCCCTGAGAAATCTATTGGCCACAAACATTAAAATCACAAAAGACAATGCAAATAGAAGGTTTGCCAGGGGCGTTGTCGACGTCCCCGGTCCTACTATGAGGTTTAGGATCAAGGGGGTTAGTGTAAGTGCTATCAAAATAAGTATGGTTGCTACCACCCTGGGTGTGAAAGAATTTTTAAGGCGGCTGAACAGTCCCGTGGCACTCAAAATAAACAGGGCCAGCCCGCCGGTTATAATGGCTGTGTAGATACTGGCGGTACTTGTTCCCTGACTTGCCGTTATGCCTGCCAGCAGTACCGCCGCGGGACCCGTAATCAGCGGCAGCCGGTGTCCCAGCGTTATTTGCGCCAGCAAAATTACGGCGGTTAAAAAGAATAATTTTTGAAGATAATTTATCCGGAAAAAGGGGTCGCCGGGCTGAAGCCCGGATACCACGTTGCCGATTATAATAATTGTGGGCACGGCAATGGCCAGCCATTGCAGGCCGAAAAGCACCAGCTCAGGGAATGGGGGAATATCATTCAGGTTGTATTTAAATTTCATGCTGCTTGATACATTCACCAGCCTTTAAGATTATTATTTATTTATATTCGACAAAGACGGGGGTTACCCTTTAGGGAACGCATCCCCATACCTTTTTTAGCCCTGTGGCCGGATAGCTCCCAGGTCGCTGCGTCTCTGTAATTTTCCGCTTCCAGGTCGGCTTTTTCCGCATCCCACACCATCCAGCAAAGAACTGCAGATATATTTTAATATTTGTAATAATTACACATAATATAAAAATTTCCTTTATAAAAACCAGAAAATCGCTAAAGATATAAAATTATCCAATGACTTTCAGAGTATGCCTGTCCTTTCAAGGACAGGCGACTTTGTTTGTACAGGGTGGTTGTTTGTAATTGTGTAAGTCAATGTTAGCAACCCATTTTATGCCAATATTAAATTTAGCTTAAAATTTATATAAATTATTGTGTTTTGCAAAGGTGATATCAGTATTTGTGTATAATTATTAAGGCGCACAGGGTTATAACAAAATAGAAACAATGATTTGCTAGTTAGTAAATTTTTCATTAACAGTTAGTGGGTGATTAAGGCTATTGAATAAAAAGAAATTGCCTGAAGATAGATCTATCTTTGATTCTACTAAAGCTGAAGTGGAAATTTGTAAACGTGAGCTGTTATTAAGGGCAATGCTTCAATTATTTCCAGTAGCCTGCTATGTTGTGGATAACCGAACGGATGAAATCCTTTATTTCAACTCTTTATTTTGCGATATCTGGGGAATCAGGCATCTTGAAGGGGATATGCGCAGGGGTATATTGAAAAATGGCGACATTATAGAGCACTGTTCAGCCTTGGTGGCTAATGCCGGGGAATATGTGGAATCTTCCAGGCTGCTACAGGATGAGAACAACCTTTCGGTTATCGAAGATGAAATAATTCTTGCGGACAAGAGAACTATCAGGCGGTTTTCCGCACAGGTGCGGGATGCTGAAGACAATTATCTGGGGCGGCTATTCGTTTTCGGAGATATAACCCACCCTAAACAAATTGAACAATTACTGAGGGAGAGCGAAGAAAAATACCATCAGCTGTTTTTTAACAGCCCCGCGGTCAGGATACTGGTAAATCAGGAAACCGGCGATATCGTGGATGTAAACAAGGCTGCCATTATATTTTACGGCTACACCGCTAAAGAGTTGAGGGACATGAAAATATACGACATCAATATCGGGGACCAGGAAACAGTTTACCTGTGCATGCAGAGCGTAAAGCAGCCTGACGGCAATTCTTTTTTCTTTAAACACAGGCTGAGCAGCGGAGAAATCCGCGATGTGGAGGTTTATTCCGGGCTGGTTGACATCGCGGGAAAAGGACTGATCAGTTCCATTATTTTTGATGTTACGGACAAATTGCAGGCGGAAGAGGATTTGCATGAAAGCCGGAAGCGCTTAAGCCTTGTTATTGAAGGGGCGAAAGCCGGGATCTGGGACTGGGACATGGTTAATAACCGCGTACATTATGATAAGCAATGGAAGGCTATTTTAGGTTATGAGGAACAGGAAATCAGCTGCGGGTTTGAGGAGTGGCGAAGCCGCTGGCATCCGGAGGATGCAGTCAGAATAGAAAAGGTGATGCGGCATTACCTGGAAGGGAAGACCGACAAATTCCAATTAGAGCACCGGTTGCAACATAAAGACGGCTCATACCGCTGGATATTTACCACCGGAAAAATTACCCGGAATCGGAAAGGGGTGCCAATACGCTGGGTGGGCTCAAACATAGATGTCACCATTCATAAAGAGGTTGAAGAACTGCGGCTGGAAAGCGACAGGAGATTAAAAGATTTTGCCCAGGCAATGCCCGACATCAGCTTTATTATTGACGAAGACGGCCGCCACCTGGAGGTCTTTGGGAATAATGAGCAGCTTTTGCCCGTGCCCAGGGAAGAATTGCGGGGTCTTACCCTTCATCAGGTGTTTCCAAAGGAATTGGCGGACACTTTTCTTTATGAAGTCAGGCAGACCATTTCAACCGCCACGCAGCGAAATATAATCCGGGAGATAGATCTCGGCCAATACAAACGGTGCATTGAATGGCGGGCGGCTCCAATGAGTTATCTGGTCAACGGCAAAAAAACCATTGCCGTTTCTTTGACGGATATCTCGGAGCGGCTTAAGGCTGAAAGAATGCTGCAATTAACCTATGACCTGCAGCGCAAAAGCGACTTTTTTAATGATATAATCAGCGGCAGTGCCAAAATTGATGAAAAAGTAACGGCGGCCGCCAGGGAGTGGGGAATAGACCTGTCGCTGCCCCTGTTCTGCTGCCTGATTAACATTGAACGGGCGGCAGGCTTAACTGAAAAAGACAAGGGAAATTTGATGGAATTTCAGTTCCAAAAAAATATCATCATTGATATGTTGGGCAGCTCCCGGGAACATGTTATATGGGACAACCGGGATAATATAGGGGTTTTGTGTCAGGCCGGAGATAATGCGGAGGATAGACGGAAAGGGTGTATACAGGCAGCCGCGCAGCTAAAGGAAAAAACCGGTAAATACGATCCCGGGCTGGTGGTAATAATTGGCATCAGTGATATCCACGACGGGCCCGAAGGCTTGAAGAAAAGTTACCAGGAGGCCCGGATCGCAATCCTTTCAGCTAAATGCCGGGGGGAAAAATCCGGGGGTGTATATCATTACCGGGATATCGGGCTCGATCAGCTTCTGGCGGCCTATGGCGGAAAAGAGGATGCCGCGGAATACGTCCGGAAAAAGATTGGGCCGCTTATAAATTACGATCGTCAAAAGGGAGCCAGTCTATTGCCAACTCTTGAAGCAATTCTGCATAGCAGCAGCTTGAAGGAAGCTTCACAAAAAATTTTTTTGCACTATAAAACCCTGGTTTTTCGCAAACAGCGCATTGAAAAAATTTTAGGGGTTTCTATAGATCAATTCGATACAAAGCTGGCCCTGGCAGCAGCGATCAAGCTGCACAAGTTAAACATTTTACTTAATGATTGTAAATAAAGGATATTGTTGGGTTTATTTTTGTCTTTACTGGACAATTGTCTGTCTGTTTTTGTTCAAATATTAGGGAACCCTGGATAATAGTAAAAAAGACCAAGCTAAATTATAATCAAATTTAAAAATAGCACATAATTTGTCGAAATTTGTGGGGAGTGGAGGGTAACAGCGGAAGAAATCGCGGGTAAAAGAGATGGAGGAGAGATGAATAATGAAGGTTTCAGTCGGCATGAAAATAGGCGGGGGTTTTGCCATCCTATTAGTGCTTCTGGCGATTATCAGCGTTCAGTCTGGTGTAAAGTTGTACACCACTGATATGAGCATGCAGGAGCTGTCTGTCAGATCCCAGCGCATAAGTCTGGATTACCGGACTAAAGAGGCATTCCAGGGCGCCGCCCTGGCAATCCGGGGCTACATGGTCTATGGTGATGAAAAATATCTTAACCAGTACAGTGAGCAGATTGATATCACCGGGAAGATTATCTCGGAGCGGCTCAATAATTCCTCCGCTGAATCGAGACCTAAATTTGAAGAAGTTTTGGAGCAGCTTGGGGAGTATGACGGGGAAATTATGCAAAACATGGTTCCCCTGCTGAAGGAAAAGAAACTCCAGGAAGCAACCGCGGTAGGCGCCACCATCGCGCCGATTACCGCCGATATAAACGAAACCCTGGAGGGTTTAATCAGTGAAAACGAAAAGAAGAGCGAGAAACTGATTGACAATACCATTTCCGATACCGGCGAAAGCCGCAGGGTGGTCCTGTGGGTAAGCATAATATCCCTTTTTGCCGGTCTTTTTCTGGCTATCTTCATCACCAGGTCCATTACCGGCCCGGTGAAAGTGATGATGAGCGGTGTAAAGCCCATGGCCGGTGGTGATTTTACCCATGTGGTGGAGGTTAATACCAGGGATGAGCTGGGTGAGCTGGCCGGGGTGGTTAACCAGACCAGGGAACAGTTAAGGGAACTGGTGGGGGATATTGTAGGCGTGGCCCAGTCCGTGGCTGCCCACAGCCAGGAACTGGCCGCATCGGCGGAGCAGGTAAGCGCAACCATTGAAGAAGTGGCCAGCGCCACCGGCGAGGTGGATGCCATGGCTGAAAAGAGCATGGAAAACGCCGACGCCACCGCCGAGGGATCAAAGAAGGTGGTGGAAGTCGCGGAGTCGGGAAGTCATACGGTGAAGCGGACCGTAGATAAAATAAATGCCATAGCCAAATCCACCGATGATGTCGGCCACTCCATTCAGAAACTGGGTGAACTGTCCGCAAAGGTTGGTAATATAACCGATGTAATAACCGGGATTGCCGACCAGACCAACCTTTTGGCCTTGAACGCGGCCATTGAGGCGGCCAGGGCCGGAGAGCAGGGGCGCGGTTTCGCCGTGGTGGCCGATGAGGTAAGAAAGCTTGCCGAGCAGTCTGCTTCCGCCGCCAGGGAAATAGGGCAGCTGGTGGAACAGATTCAGACCGGGGTAGACGATTCTACCCGGGCTATGGAAAACGGCGCGGCGGAAGTGCGGGAAGGGGTGCATCTGGCCGGGGACGCCGGAGAGGCCCTTGAAAACATAATAGTTGCGATTAGCAATAACATCAGTCTGGTGGAGGAAATAACCCTTGGCGCCAGGCAGACCAGTCAGGGTACCCAGCGCCTTTCCGAAAGCAGCGGGCAGGTTTCAGCAACCATCCAGCAGGTGGCTGCCGCCACCCAGGAGCTGGCGGATATCGCCACCAGGCTGCAGGCTTCTGTTAACGGGTTTAAGGTATAAACGGAGAATGATATTCTCTACACCACCAGGTCTATTTGCTGCACGGTTCCGGCAGATCCGTTTTCGCGGATAAAAATACCGGTTGTCCGCACCTGTCCCTGAATATCATTGCGCTCATCTTTGATGCTGAAGGGAGTATTCACATTGCCCAGGTAAATCGCGCCAATACCCTTTTCGCCCAGGGCAAAGAGCCTGTCGTTGCCCTGGGCGTCTTTGGTCCAGATCCGCAGGCTGTTAAAAATTTCGTCATTTTCATCTATCCAGTTGTTATGATCCTGGTCGTAAGCGGCCAGTTCGGCGAAACCATTGCCGCTGTCCGGGCCGAAAAGCTCGCCGCCGTTATTTATCGCGCCGTCATTGTTCAGGTCAAGGGCAAGAAATCCGCTGCCCTGGCCGACGAAGGATATCTGGTCGGGGGTTCCGTCAGAGTCCAGGTCGAAAGCGTATTTGGTGTCGGTGAGTTTCGACGCCGGACCGTCGTAGTTAATTACCAGCGGGTCTGTCATCAGGGCGTCTCCGGCCCGGATGCTGATATTTTTGCTGGACATAAATTCCCTGCTCATGTTCAACCGCACTGAAAAGCCTATCTCCCTGCCGTCAGCTGTTTTGATGGTGCCGGTTGAGGCGAAGGACATTATTTCATGTTCATAATTAAATTCGTGATATTCATATTCCAGCCCCCAGCCCTGTCTGGCGGCAGCCTGCGGCGGGTTTGTCAGAGCAAGGCTGCTGCCCATGCCGGTATTTTTAATGCTTATCCTGTCGGGCATAAAGAACTTAATTTTCTTGCCCGACAAAGCCTCAAGCAATTTTTGCAGCAAAAGCAGCTGCTGCCTTTCCCGGTCACCCGGTTCGTAGACTCCCTCCAGCTGTTCCGGTTGAATTTCCTCCGGGGATTTTTTTGAGCCGGCCAGCAAGTTTTTGGCCTGCTCCGAAATATCCGCAATGTCCGGTTTTAAAGCGGACAACTGCCCCGCCTGCCCGTTAACCCCTTCAAAATCAGGTCTTTCATTGCCCACCCAGGATTTTAGACTCTCTCTTTTAATATGTATCTCCTCAGATTTGGATTGACCGGCCATGGAAATGTATGAACTACTAATTTTCATTAAATTTACCCTCCCGAAAAAAATTGGAAGTTGATGGTTATTAATATAATATTCGGCAGGATTATGAATATTTTTAGGAAAAAATAAATTTAAACATGACATAAAGCCGTCATGTTTAGGATGGTATGATTATTAAAAAAAGGAGGCAATAATCATGGATTATAAATTTGAATTGACTGAAGAGCCTGCGCAGCCTGTGCTTTCTACCCGTACAAGGACCCCGGTGGGCAATTTGCCGCAGGAGTTGGGCAAAGCATATGGGGCTATCATTCAGTATCTGAATGAAATTGGTGAAAAGCCGCTGGAAATGGCTTTTGCAGCTTATTACAACATGGATATGGAGGATCTTGACGTAGAGATGGGATTCCCGGTCGCCAGACCCCTGGCCGGAAAGGGTGAAATCAAATCAAGCCAAATTCCCGCGGGGAAACGGGTCTCTTGTATGTATAAAGGGCCCTACAGCCTGATGGAGCCGGTTTACAACGCCATGATGCGGTGGATAAATGAAAATGGCCACGCGCCTGTGGGGGTGGCCTATGAGTTCTATTACAATTCTCCCATGGAAGTGCCGGAAAGCGAACTTTTAACAAAAATAGTATTTCCGCTTAAATGAAAATCCCCGGGACAGCTTTTTAACATTCTGCTAGGTAACGTTTTTCAGGGCATCCCTGAAAATTTTCAAGCCTTCATCGATCACTGAGCTGTCGATGTTTAGAGGGGTGATGAATCTTATACAGTTTTTATATACCCCGCAGTTAAAGAACAGCAGTTTCTGCTCCAGGCAATACCCGGTGATTTTTTCCGTGGCGGACTTGTCGGGCTTCCCTTTATCATCCACCAGTTCCACCGCCAGCATCAGGCCAAGTCCCCGCACATCACCGATAACAGGAAACTCTTTTTTCAGGGCCATAAGCTCTGATTTGAAGTAACTTCCCATTTTTCTGCAATTATCCAGCACATTATCTTCTTCCATAACCTCCAAGGCGGAAAGAGCCACGGCACAGCTCACCGGGTTGGCCCCAAAGGTGGTGCCGTGCGCTCCAGGTGTCCAATCCCCCATAATATCCCTGGTTCCGATGACTGCCGAAAGCGGAAAACCGCCGGCCATGGCCTTGCCCAGGCACATTATGTCGGGGGTCACGTTAAAATGTTCGGCTGCGAACATTTTTCCGGTCCTGCCAAACCCGGTTTGTATCTCGTCAAAGATAAGCGGTATTTTATGCCTGCCGGCTAATTCCCGGAGACTTTGCACGTATTTGACCGGCGGGACGATATAACCCCCCTCACCCTGTACTGGCTCAAATATTATCGAGGCAATATCACCGGGCGGGATGATTGTTTCAAACAGCCTCTCAATCTCCGCCAGGCACTGTAAGGAGCAATTGTCCTCACTTTTTTCATAGGGGCACCTAAAGCAGTAGGGGTAGGGCGCGTGGAATACGGAGGGCAGAAAGGGGGCGTAATTTTCCCTGAAACCGGCCCTGGATGAGGTAACGGACAGGGCGCCCATGGTCCGGCCATGGAAGGCCCCGCGAAAGGCTATGATTCCCGGCCTTTGGGTTTTCCAGCGGGCGGCCTTCAGTGCCCCTTCCACCGCTTCCGCCCCGCTGTTGCTAAAAAAGACCATGCTCAAATCCCCGGGGCTGATTTCGCTTAACTTCATGGCCAGCTTTATGGCGCCGGGGTAATAACCCAGGGAAAAGGAGCCGTGAATAAGGTTGTCTATTTGTTTTTTGGCCGCGGCGACCAGCCGGGGATGGCAGTGCCCCAGGTTGTTTACGGCAATACCGCTGCAGTAGTCAAGGTATCTTTCTCCGTCAGAGGTGTATATGTAGGGGCCGGCCCCTTTTTCCATTATAATTTGCGTGGACCTGGCCAGCACCGGAGATAAATGTTCTTTTGCAGCATTTAAAAGCTCGTCTCTATTCAAATTTTTCACGTCCTTTGGTGACAGAATACTGATTATTTAAAAAATATGCGGTTACATTACCATATAGTCCAGATCAGTATTAATGGCGAAATTAAACAACCCCCCGTCAAAGCCGGATTGGCTTTGCCGGGGGGACTCCCTGAAAGGTGAACTTTATTGAAAAGTTTTTGGTACCGGCTAAAAAGACTGAAGTCGGATATATTTATACTCTACTACGCCTGCAAAGACCCCCGGGTTCCCCGCCAGGCGAAAGTATTGGCCGTGCTGCTGGCGGCCTATGTGATAAGTCCCGTGGACCTCTTTCCCGATTTTATATTCCCCGGGCTGGGCTACATGGACGATTTGCTCCTGGTTCCGTTTGGGACCGAATTTATATTAAAGCTGATTCCCGGGCCGGTTGTGGTGGAGGCAAAGCAGAAAGCCATGCATTTAGGACAAAGGGCGAAATTATGGGCAACGGTACTGATAGGGGCGGCGGTTATTTTATTGGTCCTGGCTTTTGCCTACAGGTTTGTTAAAATAGGGTGATAATTTACAGGCTCTCAAGGGGCGTTACAGCTTTCCCCTTCAGCAGCATGTGCAGGACTGCTCTATCCTTATAATCTTCCTGGTAAATATCCTTCATTTCCGGCAGTTTTTTCAGGCTGTCCGCCGCTATTCGAGCGCTTTCTGATATCTTACATTTTTATTAAATGCGGCACTATAAAAGAATTACCCCGGCCAACGACAGCAGGAACACCGCGCCGCAGGCAAACATCAGTAAACTCCCGGACATGGACAGCCCCCAATACACCATAACTGTAATGCCCAGCGCCATAGTAACAGACAGCGCCAGAGCCACGCCTCTAAGCACAGGGGCGTCCGCCCGCGCCGGCGGCATAAAGGCAGACACTTTGTTATCATCGCAGGTAAGCACGATCAGCACCGGCAGACCCAGGAAAAGGGGAAACAGAAAATCGTTCAGACAAACAATGGTAAACAGCTGCCGTGACCAAACCCCCAGGAACACATCCAGCCCGCAGGCGATGATAACTGCCGTGGCCATGGCCCCGGCAGCCGAAATGAGTACATAAATGACTATATTAACATGGCTTTTGGCATTTGGCGCCTCACCCTTTTTTAAAAAATGCCAGAGCTTGTAAGGCAGGTAGGCAGCTAAAAAATTGCCGATAAAGCCCAGGACGGAGCCCTTGGAAAATGTCCCGAACAGGTCGGCTATCAAATTGCCGGCGGCACAGCCCCAGGCGCCTGCCGGACCAAACAGCAGCCCGGCCACCACCGGCACGGCATTGACCGGGCGGACCTCGGTAAGCCCCTCGATAAGCACCATCACCTTGAAGGGGACGGCCATGCCGATAAACACCAGGGCGCAGACGCCCATTTGCAGCAGGGTCTCTTTTTGCCTAAAGGGATGCAGAATTTCCCGCAAGGGGCTTCTCCTCCTTTTTGTTTAGAAAGTCGGTTCCCGCGCAAACGGCCCCGGCCGCGATCAGCACTGCGCCGGCCAGCTTGATTATGGTAAAGCTCTCGTTAACGCCAAAGGTGCCCGGGATAAGGACAGCCAGCACCATGGTCACGATGGGCTCGGTGGAGGCTATGACGGTAACGCTGAGAGGGCTGGCATACTTTTGGGAGTACATCAGCATGATATAGGCGTAGGCCTTGGAGAAGAAGGCCAGCATGAATATATTGGCCAGCAGGGTATTTGAGTAGTTGACTAATAGAAATGTTTTGGGCTCCTGGAGGCTCCACAGTATAAAGCTCAGGATAGCGGTGAAAAACATTTGCCCCACGCCCAGGAGCAGAGGGTCGTGGTCCTTGGTAAACCTATCGGTGCAGATAATATATACGGCCATTAAAAAACAGGCCGAAAGCATATACAGCATGCCGGCCTCCAGGGGCTGGCCAGGTTTTACCCCGCTGGACAGGGCCAGTCCCGACAAAATAATAAGGATTCCCAGCAAATTATTCCTGGAGGGCCTTTTTCTGAAAAAAAGCAGCAAAAGCGGCACAATGACAATATTAAGGGATGCGATAAAGGAGGCGGTGGAAGCCGGAATTGCAGCGATACCCATTTTTTCAAAAATCAGGTTGACACATAAAATAGCCGCCATGGCGGCGCTTCTGAGGAGTATTTTGCTATTAAAATCCCGCAGCCTTTTAAAAAACACGATAAGCAGTATAATACTGGCCAGCCCCGCCGTCATGGTCAGGTAGGCAAAGGCCGACAGCTCGGGCGGCAGGTTTTTTATGAATATATAAGACGACGCCCAGCACAGTGTGATCGAAAACAATATGATATTTGATTCCGTTTTGGTCATAGCTTTTGCCCCTTGTAAAATTCATAGTCCACCTTTTGCTTATCTATGAGGACCGCATTTTGATTAAGCTCCTTTAGCAGCTCGTCCATTATCCTTTTCATCTGCTCGTCGGTAACGGAATAAAATGTGTAAATAAGGGTGTTTTCATAAGTGACCATCCCTTTTTCGTCCTTAAAAGCGCCCGTGCCGATACAGCCGGTAAAGCCGTCGACGTATTTAAGGGCGATGTCGTTTACCTTCTTTTCGGCTTCCTGGGTGGATATTTTCTGAGAGTAGGTATCCTTGTCATTTAAGCCGATATACAGGGTGTATTTAACCGTCTCACTTTTGGCAAGGCCATTGTTTGCCGGCCCGGAACAGCCGGAAATAATAACAACCAGCACTATCATTAATAACACTTTTACAAGCCGTACTCTCATCGTTATGTCCTCTTATATAGTATTTCATCTTCTGATTTGAGTATATTGTAATTTATTCGGCATATATTTTCAAATATCTCACTGGCATAACAAAAGACGTTAGGAATGTGAGAACACCACAAACGCAAATAGCCGTTTTCCCCTTCACACAGGAAAACCGCTATTTAAAATGCTGTTGGATTGTTTGTACGAGCTTCGACAAGCTAATATTTAGACAGGTATGCTATTTTTAATTTCTTTCTCCCTGTTATACCTGTCCCGCACGTAATGCTCCAGGCTGTATTTCCACTCCGCGCAATCAGGTTTGCCACTGTTGACGAACATGGCCTTGTAAGCGCAGCTTCCCATGCAAATAGGCAATATTTTGCATTCCAAACATTCCGCAGTCTCGAAAGGCTCCCAGGTAAGCCAGCGTATTTCGTGCATACGCTCAGCCTTGCCCCGCCCTTTATAGTCAATGATATTGCCTATGCGTGCTGACTTGTCGCCCACTTCGGACCAGCATTTGTACATATCGCCGTCCGGGTCGAGGACAAAGGTGTTTGTTTGGTTGGCCGTACAGGAGTCTGCGACACGGGGATAATAGGGGGTCTGGCCTGCTTTAAAGCCCCTTAGCCTTAATTCCCTCTGAAGGGTCTGGTTCAATACCGTGAATTCCTCCTTGGTGGCACAGGAATTTTCAATTGATTTGCAGCCTGACGAATAGGGTGAAACATGGCCCAGATGGATGGCGATGTCTTTCAGATTATTGTCTTCCAATATATTCAGGAGTTTTAGCGCGTCGTCCATGTTGGAGCGGTCTACATTCACGCGCAGGCCCACCTTCATTTCATTGGCCTTTAACAGCTTAATTCCTTCCAGTATCCTATCAAAGGTGGGCCCTCCGGCCTTGAGCATCCGGCGGCTGTTATGCGCCTCAGGGGGGCCGTCCACGGTAATCTGGAAACCTGTTATCCTGCTGTCTTTTAGCTTCCTCACTATTTCCGGATCGCCGGCCAGCAGGTAGCCGTTGGTAACCATGTGAGCGGTATAGTCCAGGTTGTTCTCCCCGGCGACAGCTAATATTTTTTCTGACAGGTCGAAGATAATTTCTTTACCCAGGAGAGGTTCTCCGCCGAACCAGGCAATATGTAAGCCTTTTATTGTTTTAGCCGCCCTTTTTATGTAGTTAAGCAATCCCTGCTGCACCTGCTCCGTCATAAATGCGTGCCGCCCGTCCCGCCTGTCCTGGTCTTTACCCGCCTGTTCGAAGCAATAGGTGCAGGCAAAATTGCAGCGCAGGGTGGGGGCTATGGTTAAACCCAGCCGCCTGGGGTCGTATTTTCCGCTGTTGTAGGCAAATTTCAATATTTTCAGTTCATCGGTTTCATCCTCCAGGAGGAATCCTCCCTGCTTTAGCCCGCCGGCAAACTGTTTTGCAGCTTCAGGCAGGTCGTTGTATTCAAACCGTGGGGTATTTAACAATTTCGCATGGGTCCTCCCCACTTCGGCCAGTGAAGTGGTCAGGCTGTTAAAAATCATTACTTTCCCGGGATCTTCGGTGGGCCAGATGAAGTTATAAAAAGACGGTTTCATTTGTTTCAGCTCCAACTTTATCATGTTAGAAATTTTCGCTGACAGATTACTGGTTGGCCATAGGCTTAAAAATGAGTATCCGGAGGGGGAGAAAAACTCCTCCTCCGGGTCTATAAACCAGCATACTTTGATATCAGATAACATCGTGAACGCAGAAACCTTTGCAGGCTCCGCCGCCGGCCACCGAATCCAGGGACTCGTCGGTCAGTTCCTCGGGATTCACCGGCAGTACCAGGTATAATACCCTGGCCGACTCTTCCACGACTTTGATCTCAATTTTTTCGGGGACGCTGATGCCCAATTGGGAAAGAGCCTTATGGGGCTTTTCCGTCAGGTCCTTTTTGAAGTTTTCGTCTTTCCACGCTTTTGTTATTGCCGCTTTTTCAATTTCTTCGCGGGTCAGCACTCTTCCGTTAGCCAATTCTTTTCACCTCCTTTTTGCCATAGTGGTAAATGCAGGTGCTTCATACATAAGGCGAAGCACTACATCACAGCCTAAAAATAGACATTTAAAGGTTTACACAGCCGGAAACTTGTAAATAGGTGCAGAGACTGGTTTTTAGCTCTACCGTTGGCAAGGCTCAATATCCAAAGTTTTTGTCAGGGTCGTACCGTGAACACGTAGCACCCGGTGGGATGACGCCGCCGGCCACCGAATCCAGGGACTCGTCGGTCAGCTCCTCGGGATTCACCGGCAGTACCAGGTATAACACCCTGGCCGACTCTTCCAGGACCTTTTTGCATGACTATCTCATTTATACGAGTTCCAGTGTCTCTCGGTCTGCACGGCAAAGGGCTTAAGGCGCCGCTGGGTAAACCTTATCAGCGGAGGGTTGGCATAATTGTCGGAATGTAATACCATGTGCGTCCCGAAGGGTATCCGCTCCCGTACCTGGGCCTTTAAGGCCTCGGCCAGCAGCTGGACGCCCCGTCCTGTTGATTGCAGGTCCTCCCTGACAAAGAGTATGTCGTAGTAAAGAGTGTCCGACGCCGTCAGCCGCGTAATCACCCAGCCAACTATCTCCTCCCGGCGGCACAGCCAGAAACTTATAGAGGAGTGAGGAGATAGGGGCTGTTCCTTGAAGGGGGATACAAAACCCGGATACCATTTATTCTCCGGAGCTTTCAGAGCTTCCAGTTTGGCCGGTGCAATAGCGGGCCAGGGTACGATGGCGTAGTCCGGGGGCAAGTGGTATTTACGCAGCCAGCCCTCTTTAGCCAGGGCGAAGACGTCAATTTTATTGATTTCCCTGTCCAACTGCGGCTCGCTCCAGCCGCAGCGGCCGAGAATTTTTTTCATAGCCGGCGACCAGCTGTGGTCTTCAATAAAGGAAAGCTCCAGCCTTGCACAGCCCCTTTCCCTAAGCCTCTCCCCGGCATAGCCGAGCAGTTCTCCGCCGTAGCCCAGGCCTCTGAAGCGCGGCGTCACAAACAGTGAATGTATTTTGCCGGTTTGGCCGCCTTCCATTACCCCGGCCAGCACCAGCCCGGCCGGCTCGCCAAAGCAGGAGACCGCCCCGGCCACTGTTGAAGCCCCGTTTTGTTCCCGCAATAAATCACGGAAGCGGGGGAAAGTGAACTTCTCATACAGGTTTACATTGGACTGGTCAACATTTTGCACTTGGTACATCTTCCTGCTCCCTGCCTGATGGTTTTTTAGTTAAGGCTGGATTTGCCTGTCCGGTAATTTATGTTCGCCTGTTAATACGTCCCGGCGGAGCTTTCATTACAGTAATTTTAAAAAAATTTACCAATACCGTCAGGGTGTCCCGTTAACCACATACCTGCGGCCAACGCTGTTTAAGGCCTGCCGCAGAAAGGAAGGAGCCTGGGGCGAGGCCAGTGCCTCCAGGGTCAGGCGGGACAGCGCCGCCAGCACCAACGTCCTGTTGGCCCGGTTTTCCCTGTCGAACATCTCCAGGTTTTCGGCCGCTCTTTTCACCAGGGCCTGTAATATCCTGAAAGCCCCGTCCGATAGAGGAGGGTCGCCCCGGTAATTCTGGAGCCTGCCGCCCTCCCGGTAATGGGGGAAATTCTCCAGGCCCACAAAGCGCAGAAACCAGGAGGCCTTAAAGTGCCCGGCCGCCGCCGCTATGCCCATGTAGTCGGCCAGCAGCTCGTCCGTCACATTGGCCCGCATGGAGGAAAAAAGCCTGCCGGTGACATAGTGGGCGCACTCGTGCTCCCGGCGGATGACCAGCGAGGCCTCCCGCCACTCCTCCTCCGCCAGCCCCATATCCCGGGCCGGCGCCGCGCTGTAGGGGCCGTCGCTCAAAATTATGAAACGGTCCTGGTAAAGTTCCCTTTGCGGTATAATACGCTTAAATTCTTCACTCCAGCTTTCTTCCGGGCCGGCCGGCCGCCACCGATTTTTATAGCTAAAAATCCTGTCCCAGTTGTTGTAGCCGGTCACCATAACGGCCCCCATGGATTCCGGCACCCGCGCCGGCTCGTTTTTTGCTGTCAGCGCCCTGACCAGCGCCACAAAGTCCTCCCTGGACCCGGTTAAAATTATGGGGATCCGCCCGGCCGGAGTCCGGTGCATGGAAAGCTCCAGCCTGTCGGGTTTTTCCAATACCAGCCCGGTGGCCCCGGGCATCCCTTCGGCCGTTCCCAGCCTCAAGGTGGCCGTCCGGTAGGAGTCGCTCCGGCTGATGCCCTGCCGGATCGGAAAGGAAAACTGGACAAGCCGGTTCCTTAAAACCTGCCAGGCTCCCTTTCCACCCGCCTCGGCGGCGTAGCCCTCCCAGGCGGCCGCAAAGGGCTCGTCGGGCAGGGGCAGGGCCAGGAGTCCCGGCCCCTCAGGCTGCACAAAGACATTCTTATTGTATAGGAGCAGCTCTTCGATCTGCGGCGCCGTTGCCCCAAAGGAACTCAGCACGCCGGACCGGTATTCCGCCCCATGGCCTGAAGAATTCATGTTTTTCTCCCCGCCGGGTCCCGGCCCTCACTCCTCCGGAGGGCGGTCCCGGTGTTGATTTATTCCCCCGGCCACCCTGTCCAGCTCGCCGTCGTCCAGCTCGCCGTCGTCCAGCTCGTCGTCGTCCAGCTCGCCGTCGTCCAGCTCGTCGTCGTCCAGCCCGGAGTCCTCTCTACCGGTCTCCGCCCCTTTATTTCCGCCCAGCTTTTCCAGCAGCCGCCGGCGAAGGCCGCCGGCCGTCCCGCATTCGCCGGTCAAATCCAGGACTGCCAGCTCCCTGGCCAGTTCAATGGCCTCCGCGTAGTCCTCCCGGGCGCCTTCCGGAGGAGTTATCCCGGCCCTGCCGTCCTTTAAAATTTTGTCAATATCCTCGCTAAAGCGCCTGGCCAGTTCCAGCTCATTCATGGAAAACACCCGCCCCTCCGGCTGAAAGATGGGACCTGAGGCTTTTTAAGGCCCTGAAGATAATAACGGCTACATTGCCGGCCGTCAGGCCGGTCATTTCGGCAATGGCGTTATTGGCCAGGCCGGCCGCAAATTTAAGTCCGATAATATCCCGCTCCCGGTCGCTGAGCCTGGCTACCGCCTGCAGCAGTTCCTGCCGGGTTTCCTTTTCAATCAGCTGGTTGGCCGGTCCGTTTACCGTGCAGGCCAGTTCACCCGCCAGGTCCAGGGAGACGTCCCGGCGCCGGCCCTGCCGGCGCCTGTGGTCAGTAAGCGTATTGCGGGCAATGGCGAAGATCCAGCTGTCCAGGCCCGCCCGCTCCGGGTTATAGCTGTCCATATTGGCCAGCGCCTTTTCAAACACCGTGCTGGTGAGGTCCTCGGCCTCGTCCCGGTCGCCGGTGCGGTAGCGCATGTATTTATAAACGCGGTGCATGTATTGATCAAAAACTTCGGCGAAGACCGCCGGGTCCCGGGGCGCCGGTCCGGCTGCCGGTTCCACTCTGCCCATAAGTGTTCCTCCTGTATATACGCATGGGGACACTGTTCATTACATTAACAGTTCAGGCCAGCTGCCTTCTGGCCAGGTCGGCGAACAGGCCGCCCTTGTCCATCAATTCCTGATAGGTGCCGCTTTCGGCCACCTTGCCCTTATCCAGCACTATAATCCTGTCGCAATTCATAATTGTGCTCAGCCGGTGGGCGATAACTATCCGGGTGGCCTGCAGCCGGTCCAGGCTCTGGCTCACCACGGCCTGGGTGCGGTTATCCAGGGCGCTGGTGGCCTCGTCAAAGTATATTATCCTGGGCCGGTTGACAATGGCCCGGGCGATTAAAAGCCTCTGCCTCTGGCCTCCCGAAAAGGTGCCCGCCCCCTCGCTGATCACCGTGTGCATGCCCATGGGCATGTCCTCTATATCCCGGTCCAGCCCGGCCATCCTGGCCGCTTCCCAGGCGTCTTCCAGGGTCAGGTGAATATTGGCGCCCACAATGTTGGTAAAAATGTCTCCCGGCATGAGCTGTCCGTTCTGCAGCACCACGCCCAGCTGCCGGCGCACCGACCGGATGTCCACCCTGTCCAGGGGCCGGCCGTTGTATAGCACCTGGCCCGACCCGGGCTTTTCAAAGCCCAGCAGAATGCGGAAGAGGGTAGACTTGCCGCTGCCCGAGGACCCCACGATGCCCACGTACTCCCCCGGCCGCACCTGCAGGGAGACGTCGTCCAGCACCAGCGGGGACTCTTTTTTATAGCGGAAAGAAACGTGGCTTACCTCAATGGAACCCGTCAATTCGCCCGGGTCCGCGCCGGCATCGTCATATTCCGGCATTGCCTGTAAAATGGGCTTGACCCTTTCATAAAGGGGGATAACCAGGTTAATCGACAGCAGTGACTCCAATAACGCCAGCATAGAGAGCAAAAAACTGTTCATGGCGGCGTTAAAGGCCACAAATTTGCCCGCTCCCATTGAATTGCCAGCTATTTTGACCATGGCGTAGAAGATAACCATGCTGGACAGCAGCGGGAAAAAAGACTTAAAGGTAGCCAGGTGGTTGGTCAGGGTCCTGCTCTTATAGGTGGTTTGCCTTAGCCCGGTAAACTCTCCCGACCATAAATAAAAGGCCCTTTTTTCAGCGCCGGAAACCCGCAGCTTGGTCACGCCGCCGACTATCTGCAAAATCAGTCCGGTAATTTTATTGTTCCTGTCCACTATTTGTCTCTGGTAGCCCATCTGCCTGAACTGAAGAAACAGCGTCACGGCCAGGGCCACGGCTATAAGGGCTGTGGCCACTCCCGCCAGCCGCAGATTGTAATAAAACAGCAGGCCAAAATTTAATAAGGAGAAGAGGCTGGAAATAATGGTGGTAATCACCACTCCGGTCAACAGTTCCCGTATCTGGCTGATGCCCATGGCCCTCATGGCCAGTTCACCGGAGGTATACTCCTTGAAAAAGGGGGCCGGCAGGCTTAATAGCCTGTCCCATAAGGCGGACTCCACCGTCCCCTCCATTCTCCCTTCCAGCCGCAGCATGGCCAGGGAGCGGGTCAGCTGAAACAGCAGCCCGGCCAGGGCGCCGGCGGCCAGGAAAAGGGCCACCTGCAGCAGTTGCGCCTTTTCTCCTCCCGGTATAACGGTATCAAAAATAATCCCCGTGGCTATGGGGATGGCCATGCCCAGGAGGCCGCCCAGCATCCCCATCAGCGCCACCATGGCCAGGTCCCGCTTCCAGCAGCTCTCCAGGCCAAAGATCAAAATATCGCGCAGGCCCAGCTCCCTCCCGGGGAAGGGCCGGTAAAAGGCAACGGCAAAGGGTTTTATCCGGGCGGCCGTTTGGTCGTCCACCGGAACAACTGTTTTACCTGCCGGATCGTGCATTCTGTACTGCGCCGGAGACAGGGGCAGCAGGGCCACCGGGCGGTTGTCCTCCTCCAGGTAGGCCAGCAGGGGGCCGTTGTCCTGTTTATGCCACTTCCCCTTTAAGGCCAGCCGGCGCAGGCGGATACGGGAGGCCAGGGCGATGGCGCCCAGCGGGTCCTTCTCAAAAGCCCCCCGGCCGGCCCGGGGCGAAGGGACAATATCAATTTTCATGGCCCTGCCCACCAGCCGGCAGGCCGCCAGCAGGGGGTCCTCCCCGGTCTCCTCCCGGACCTCTTCCCGGCAGTCCGGATCGGTGACCGAAAGCATTCCCCTGAGCGCCTTTTCAAAAAAGAGCAGGTTGTTTTTTTCCTTTTTCCCCAGGCGAATATTTTCGGCCTCTTTTTGTCTGGTCAGCCGGTCGGCTATGGCCCCCAGGGCCAGGCTGTGAAACTGCCCCAGTGGTATAAAGTCGCCTCCAAAGGCGGCCTGGCGAACCCATATTACTTCTTCCGGGCCGGGAATAATTTTAATTTCCGGCGGACCGGCCTCCGTCCCGCCGGCCAGGTCACCGGCCCAGCCGGCAAGCCGGCGGGCAATCTCGTCGGCCCCGGCGGGCTGCCCCGCCAGCCGGTTAAAAACCGCCAGGTCCACCTGCAGCAGCCGGGTGCCGGGCAGTCCCGACGCCAGCAGGCTGTACACCGGGCCTTCACCCGCGGGCGTTGCGCCAAACAGCAGACCCCCTGCCTGCACCTCAAATAAAAAACTCCTGGCGCCCCATTTTTCACCGTCGTATAGCCGGACCGAAAAGACGGTGGCCTTGCCCTGCAAAACCACCCATACGCTGTTGGGATCGGTGATTAAAAGAGGGCGGTTGCCCTCCAGAGCAATGACGGTCCCATATTTTATGAATAAGTTCTCCAGCATTGCAGTCACATGCATTTCCTCTTTCCCGACAACAAAAGTCATCCAACCGGTAACTGGGAGAGAGCGTTACCCGGCCTTGATCAACTCCGCGTATAATCCGTCTATATCCTTCAGCTGGTCATGGGTGCCCCGCTGGACAATTTTCCCTCTCTCCAGCACCACAATCTCATCACAGTCCCTGATGGTGCTCAGCCGGTGGGCCACTATCAGGCAGGTGCAGCCGCGCCGGCGTATTCCCTCGTCCACCAGCTTTTCGGTAAGAGGGTCCAGGGCGCTGGTGGCCTCGTCCAGAATAAGCAGGGAAGGGTTGCCGGTTAAAGCCCTGGCGATCTCCAGCCGCTGCCTCTGCCCGCCGCTGAAATTGCTGCCGCCCTCGTCCAGCAGGTGGTCGTAGCCGCCCGCCTTGGCGGTGATGTCGTCGTGAATGCAGGCGTCCTTGGCCGCCCGGACGATATCAAATTCAGACACCGTATTGTCCCAGAGGGTGAGATTATCCCGGATGGTCCCCTGAAACAGGGATATATCCTGGTCCACCAGCCCCAGGGAATTGTTTATAACCGCCCGGGGTGTAATCTCCCACGGCTTTCCGTCAAACAATATTTCCCCGGACCACGGCCGGTATATTCCGGAAACCAGTTTGGCCACCGTGGACTTGCCGCTGCCCGACCCCCCCACCAGGGCCACCCGGGCGCCGGGGGCCAGCTTGAGGCTGAAATCCTCTATCAGCGGGGGCTCCAGGCGGCTGTAGCCAAAGGTTAAATTCTTAAGCTCCAGATAGCCTTCCAGTTTGCGGAGCTCCAGGCCGCTGCCGTCAGGTTGGTCCTCCCGCATGCGGGCGTCCGCCGGGTAGCGCATCACGTCGTCCAGGCGGTTCATGTCCCCTTCCATTTCCTGCAGCTGGCTGCCCAGGGACACCAGCCCGTTAACCGGCTCCAGGAAACTGCTCATCAGGCTCTGGAAGGCCACCAGCATGCCTATGGTCATTTCCCCCCTGAAAATGAGAAAACCGCCCAGGACAAGCACCACCGCGTTGACAAGCATGGTCAGAAAGGACGGTATGGCCGATAAATACTGGGTGGTAACGCCCATCTCCTGTTCGGAATTTAATACCTTGGCCTGGTAGCCGGACCATTTGGCAAAAAAATCCGACTCCGACCCGGTGGCCTTAAGAGTCTCAATAAGCTGCAGGCCGGACATGGAGGCGCCTTTAAGCTTGCCCACATCCTGCAAAAGCCGGTAATTTAAATCCACCCGGAGGCGGGAAACGTATCTCAGGTACAGCAGGTTGGCGGCGGCGGCCAGCACCCCCACCAGCGCCAGCAAAAGGCTGTACTGGGCCATCAGGGCCAGGTAAAAAATAATCATTATAAAGTTCAGCGCATTGGCGGCCAGCTGGCCGGAAAGCAGCCCGGCCACCCGGTCGTTGCTCTGCACCCGCAGGCTTACGTCTCCGGCATGGCGCTGGGTAAAAAATTCCGCCGGCAGGCGGAGCACGTGCCATAGAAATTGAGCCGAGGTGCTTAGGGCTATCTTGGTCTCCAGCCTCAAAAGGTAATACTTCTGCAGCCTGGTCAGTACGCCTCGCAGGACCGCCGTGAGGAACATGCCCGTCAGCAGGGGTGCCAGCCAGTTCCCCTTGCCCCCCAGCAATATGTCGTCCACAAATATTTTGGAAAAGACAGGGATAACCAGTCCCGGTATGACCAGCGCCAGCCCCAGCAGTATGACATAGGCCAGGGCCCTCTCCGACCCCTTGAGCCGCCTCCATAAAGCCACCGCTATACTGGGTTTGCCCCCGTTTTTTTCAAAACCGGGCCCCACCTCAAAGGCCAGCACAATGCCGGTGAAGGACTGGTCGAACTCCTCTTCGGAAACGGTCCTGGGGCCGCATACCGGGTCGTTCAAAAGGGCGTTGCCCCGGTTAAAGCCTTCCAATACCAGGAAATGGTTGAAATTCCAGTGGATGATCACCGGCAGCTCCATTTCCTTCAGTGCCCCCGGCTCCTTGCGGTAGCCCTTGGCCTCCAGCCCGTACCGCCTGGCCGCCTTTAAAATATTGCTGGCCTTGCTGCCGTCACGGGTGACCCCGCAGGCCACCCTCATTTCCTCCAGGGGCACGTATTTGCCATGATAGGCCAGTATCATGGCCAGAGCGGCCGCCCCGCACTCCACCGCCTCCATTTGCAGCACGGTGGGAACCTTTACTCTTTTAGTCCGCTTTTCCCTCACCCCGCCGACCCCCGTTGCCGATTAACTAATAAATGGAAAGGGCTCTCCTAAGGGTTGGTATGACCATCCCTATGGGGCGCTCTTTACTTATGGTCACAAAACCCTGGCAAAGCGTGCCGCTGTTTATTTTTTGCGGCGGACCGCCGGCCGAGGTCCATTTAAACCCGCTTACACTGGATTCGTCCGTGATAATGTCCACATGGACCTCCAGGGACGTCCCCTCCCCGGACAGCCTGGTCACCAGCCCCTCATTGCCCAGGGTGTGCATCATGTCCTGGGCGGCCGCCGGATATTCCGACACCGAGGTGACCCTGCCCAGTATGTAGCCGTACTCTTCCTTCTTTACCGTGCTGGGGGAAACAAGCGCCTCCATGCCGGGCAGTATCCTTTTCCCCTCCTCCGCCGGGACGTACAGCACCACTTCCTGCTTTATCGTGCTGCCCTCGCGCTCAAGGCTGAAAAGGCTGGTCCCGGGCTGCACGACGGCGCCCTTGTCCGCCCTTACCTCCACCACCCGGCCGTCCACCTGGGCCAACAGCTCGGAAGATTTAATCAGCTCATCCTGCAATCTTTTGATTCTGTCCCCGGTTTCAGCCATTTTGGTCACCTTGGTGGTGTCAAACTGCTCCTCCAGCATGCGCAGCGAAAGCTGGGCCTGCTCCAGTTTTTCCCTGTAATTGATAATGGTTTCCTCCCAGTCGCCGGCCACCAGCTTATTCAGGCCAGCCTGGGCCGACTGCACCGCCAGGTGCTGCAAATCATAGTCCCTGCGGGCGTTATCGAAGTCGTTTTGCGAAACTGCACCCGCCTGGTAAAGGGCGGTCATTTTGTCCAGGTAGCTTTTCTTGACCTGCTCGCTGATACGGGCCTGCTCCAGGCTTATCTCGGCCATCTGGACATCATGGGACTGGCCCGAAATGGCGTTTTTATAGTCGGCCTCGGCGTTGGCCAGGGCTGCCCCGGCCTCGGTAATTTTCTGGGTCAGCCCGAACAGGTCGGCCAGATCCGAACCTATATTCCTGTCGTCGCCCTCGTTTATACCGTCCTTTTCAAGCCTCTGCAGCTGCGCCAGCGTTTTTTTCAAATCGTTGATCTGCTCGGCCAGCTGGGGCTGGTCGAGCCTGGCCACCACTTGGCCTTTTTTTACATGGTCGCCCACCGTCACCCTGATATCGGTAATCTGGCCGGAGCTGCTGTTGACCACGTTGTATATCCCGTTGCTGTTGGCGATCACTCCCTGCCCGCTCACCTTGGTGGGGATGCTCCCGAAAACGCTCCACAGCACCGTAGCCCCCAGGATGCAGGCGATGGCCAACAAGGCGAACCAGGCCCTGGGAGCGGTCACCGAGATCATCTGGTCCAGCTGCTCGGGGGACGAGAGCTTGTCCAGCGCCGCCTTGCGGAACAGACCCTGTGTCATGTGTCAAGCCACCTCTTTAGTTATTTAACCGCTGCGGCAGTCAGTTGATATAATCGAATTGCCCGTTGCGGAGCACTTTTTTTACAACCAGGTCGCCTATATCGTCGCCGTTTTCCTTAAAGGTATGAAAGCCGGCCACCCCCGGCCTGTCCTTGAAGGACCGCAGCTTTTGCGCCACTGCGCCGGGATCGGCCGATCCCGCCTCCTTGACGGCTCCGGCCAGCAGGTAAAGGGCGTCATAGCCCTGGGCGGCGTAGGAGGTCGGCATTTTACCGTATTTTTTGTTAAAATTGCCTACGAAGTTTTGCACTTCCGCCCGGGGAGACCGGGGATTGAAAATAGTGCCCACCACAGTCCCCTCGGCCGCCTGGCCGGCCACCTCCCAGAGTTCCGGCGTATCCATGGCGTCGCCGGCCAGAAAGGGCACCGCTATGCCGGCCTGCGTCACATCGGCGATAAACTGGGCCCCGTCGGGCATGTAGTGGGCCACAAAAATGCCGTCGAAGTCCAGCGCCTTCCATTTTGCGCTAAGCCTGTTTAAATCCCTGGCGTCGGCATAATAGGAAAAGCGGTCGGCAATTTCAATACCAGCTTCTTTGGCGTGATCCTCGAAGGAATTGGCCAGACCAATACCGTAGGAGTCGTCGCAGTAGTATATCACCATGCGCCGGTGTCCCTCTTTGGCGGCATATAGGGCCAGTTGCCTGGCAATTTCGTCATCACTGGGAATATTTCTGAAGATGTACCGGTAGCCCTTTTGGGTAAGGGCGGGAGAGGTTGCTGCGGGTGAAAGCATCACAATGCCCGCGCTCTCGTATATATTGGCCGTGGCAACCGAAATAAAGGAGACGCTGTGGCCAATCACAGCCGTGAGGTTGGGGGTTCTGGCAAAGGACTGGGCGACATTCATGCCGCCGGTGACTGTTTCCTGGTCGTCCTTTTCGAGCAGGCGAACCTGCCGGCCGTTTATGCCGCCTGCAGCGTTGATCTCGGCGGCAGCCAGCTCGACTCCCTCTTTAAAAAGGTCGTTTTCCACCGAGAAGGGCCAGGCCACGCCGATTAAAATATCCCTCTTGCTGTTCATGCAGCCTGCCAGCAGGGTAAAAAGCAATAGGCTCAAGGCTCCCGCCACCAACAGGCCTCTGCTCAGCCTGGCCCTGTATTGATTCCACATGGCGACATTTCCTCCGTGCATATATGACCCAAAATTACCGTCACAACAGTTCTGTCCGGGAAAAAAGCTCCTGGTCCTGTATTTAAACAGCCGCAGCGTTAATATATAATTTGTCGATAAATTGGGTGACTACAGTCATTATAGATTTTATTGTTTTATTTTGTCAATATGAGGTGTAATATATGGAACCGAAAAAACAAAATTCCAAAAAACTACAGGCCCTTAAAACCAAAAGAAAAATTTTTGAAAGCGCTGAAAAATTGATAAGAATACACGGGCTGGACAACCTCAGCGTGGATGCCATTGTCGAAGAGGCCGGAAGCGGCGGACTTGTTCCACGTAAACGGCGAGACGCGAGGCGGTCACGGCGTTATTGTACTGCCATGTGGTGCGGGCAAGACGATTGTGGGTATGGCGGTGATGGAAAAACTGCAAACCGAAACGACGAAGATGGAAGATAAAGCCATGTTTAGCGGTTTTGATTACGATAAAATGCTGGAAGAACAAAAGCAGTACCAGGCGGAAGTAAAGGAGCGCTGGGGCAACAGCGACGCCTATAAAATATCGAAGGAAAGAACCAAAAAATATACGAAAGAGGACTGGGAACGAATAAACAAAATTCAAATGAATAACCTCAAAGAGTTATGCCGCTTATACAACGCCAACGTTCCGCATGATGATGCCGGGGTACAGGCGGTGGTGGAAAAATCGCATAAATTCATCCAGGATACCTTTTATCCCTGCACCCTGGAAATGTTTAGCGCTTTGGGAAACATGTATGTTACCGACGGGCGGTTCACTGTTTATTACGAAAAGTTTGCTCCCGGACTTGCCGCCTATTATAATGAAGCAATTCAGCATTTTTGCAAAGGATCGTCTTTGGTGGATAACGGGTGCCAAAAAGACTAAGGTAAAGCGCCGGCATTCTCCCCACCCGCAAAATCAGACGGGGGTAAGGGCCGCCCCTGCTGGAACGGACATAATAAAGCCGGATCGACAATGGATCCGGCTTTATTATGCGGTTTGCCTCGGTTTTTACAACTTTATGATTAAAACGAATTTTTATAGCAAATATAGTCAATGGATTTCAGGAATAAACAACCGGTATTCAAGTGAAAATACTGAATTATAAGCTTCATATCCGTTCCCTTTTTAAAAAATACCTCCATATCGGCATTTCCATACCCACGGGGAATACTCCAGGATTAAAGCCAGGCTGTATGGCCGGAGGATTATTCCCAGCTTCTGCAAAACCAATCTGCCGCAGGGTTAAGGAGGATATCCTTATGAATTCATATGTGCTTGATTTCCGGGAGATCGATAAAACAAAGCTTATGGTTGTCGGGGGCAAGGGCTTAAACCTGGGGGAACTATCAAGGATTGAGGGAATACCGGTACCCGGGGGCTTTTGTGTCACCACCCGGGCATATCAGGAAACCGTCGGGCGTAACGGGGAGCTTAACGCATTGCTGGATCAGCTGTCGGCTCTAAAGGTGGATGACAGGGAAAAAATCGCTGAAATCAGCCAAAAAATCCGCGGGGTCATTGAAGGGCTGGAGATGTCCGGGGAGATAGAAGAGGAGATCCTGCGGCATCTCTCAAGGCTTGGGGAGGAGAACGCCTATGCCGTGCGTTCCAGCGCCACGGCGGAGGATCTGCCGCTGGCTTCCTTTGCGGGCCAGCAGGATACGTATTTGAACATTAAAGGAAAGGATGCGATTCTGCGGCATGTGGGCAAGTGCTGGGCTTCGCTGTTTACGGACCGGGCGGTGATCTACCGTATGCGGAACGGATTCGATCACCTTAAGGTTTATCTGTCCGTGGTCATCCAGCGGATGGTTTTCCCGCATGCTTCGGGGATCATGTTTACGGCGGACCCCGTCACATCCAACAGGAAGGTGCTGTCCATTGACGCAAGCTTTGGGCTCGGCGAGGCCCTGGTCTCCGGTCTGGTGAATGCCGACAGCTATAAAGTCCGGGAGGGAAGAATCCTTGATAAAAAGATATCCGCCAAAAAAGTAGCTGTCTATGCATTGGAGGAAGGCGGCACGGAGGAGCGGGAGATGGAGCCCTGGCGGCAGAATATGCAGACGCTGACGGATGAGCAGATTTTGCAGCTTGAGCGACTGGGAAGGAAGATTGAGGCGTATTTTGGCTGTCCCCAGGACATAGAATGGTGCATCAGCCGGGAACCTTCCTCCGGCACCGGAGCCGGTCAGCCGGAGGAGTTGCTTTCCCTGGCATTTTTTGTGGTTCAGAGCCGTCCCATCACCACTTTATACCCCTTACCGGAAGTGAAGGATGGGAAAAAACATGTGTTTATGTCCATAGGCCACGGGCAGATGATGACCGAGGACATCAAGCCGCTGGGCATGTCCTTCTTTCAGTTTATGTCGGATTATCCCATGTACAGGGCCGGCGGAAGGCTGTTTATCGATATAGCATACGACCTCGCCTCGCCGATAGGAAGAAAGGTTCTGGTCAATAGTATGATCAAGTCGGACCTTTTAATGAAGAGCGCCATGTCCGGTCTAATTGAACGGAAGGGCTTTATTCGAACGCTGCCCCGGGGCAAGAGGTCCGTAACATTGTCAAAAATGCTGCTGCCCTTTGTAATACAAGGGATCAAGATTTACCGGAGAAACGATGTTGCCGTCATTCAAAACCTGATCGCCCGCAATGAGGCCCTGGTAGGCGATATGCAGCAAGGAATCGCAAAGGTATCGGGAGATGCGCTGTTTGAATTTATTTTACAGGATAAAGATGAATTAAAAGAAGTCCTGTTTGATTCCGCCAGCATGGGAGCGATAATGGCCGGGATGTACGCGTCGGATTGGATAAATAAAAAAATGGAAAAATGGCTGGGTGAAAAAAACGCCGCCGACATCCTTTCCAAGTCCGTGCCCAACAACATTACATCGGAAATGGGTCTTGAACTTCTGGATGTATCGGATGTGGTCCGGCAATACCCGGCGGTGATTGAATATTTTCATCATGCCGCCGATGAAACCTTTTTTGAGGACCTGGCCGAACTGGAGGGCGGTGGTGCTGTGAGCCGCTCCCTGCGGGCGTATCTTGAAAAACACGGCATGCATTGTTCCGGCGAGATCGACATCACCAAGCCCCGCTGGAGCGAAAAGCCCACCACGCTGATTCCCGTGATTTTAAGCAACATTAAAAATTTTGAGCCCAATGCCCATAGCATCAAATTTGAGCAGGGACGGCTGGAGGCGGAGAGGAAGGAGCGGGATCTCTTAAGCCGCCTGGAGCAATTGCCCGGCGGCAGGCAAAAGGCAAAAAAGACAAAGAAAATGATCAGCGTTTTACGCAATTTTACCGGCTACCGGGAATTCCCCAAATATTCCCTGATAAAACGTTACCGGATTTATAAGAATGTCCTGCTGCGGGAGGCCGCGGTGCTGGTGCAAAAGGGCCTTATAAAGCAAAAGGAGGATATTTATTATCTGTTTTTTGAGGAACTCAGGGAGGCCGTTCGCACAGGGCAGCTGGATTACAGCATTGTAACCCGGAGAAAAGAGGAGTACGCGGTCTATGAAAGGCTGACGCCGCCCCGGGTGATGACCTCCGAGGGTGAGGTCATATTTGGCGAATACAACGCCGGCAGCATTCCCCGGGGCGCTTTGGCGGGCATGCCAGTTTCATCCGGCGTCATCGAGGGCCGGGCCCGGGTTGTTTTAAAAATGGCGGACGCCGACATTGAGGATGGCGATATTTTGGTCACCACATTCACTGACCCCAGTTGGACGCCGCTGTTTGTATCCGTCAAAGGCCTGGTGACGGAGGTGGGCGGGCTTATGACCCATGGCGCCGTCATCACGCGTGAATACGGTCTTCCGGCGGTTGTGGGGGTGGAAAACGCCACCAAGCTGATAAAGGACGGGCAGAGGATCTGTGTGAATGGAACCGATGGATATGTAGAAATGCTGCAAAATTAGATAAGGGAACATTTTATTGGAAAGCCGTTAGGCAAGAATTATCAAGGAATCCGGCTTGCGGTGCCTGTTTGCGGGAATGGGCAAAGGTATGATTCGGTGAATGCAAATCAAAAAAGGCCTGGAAATTGTAATCTCCGACTTGGAGCTGGAGAAAAATGCAAAGTTGAATATTAAAGGCGCCTGCAGTGTTTTTGAACTAAACTATTGCTTAAGTGGTGATAAGAGGGCCTTTGCTGCGTCTATTGCATTGGTGACATTCCTTCCCGGAATTATAAGCAACACAGAAGGTATGTTCCCATGCCCTGGAAGGAACCACGGAAACCGGCAATATACTGATATTCCAACATATTTAATTGAAGCGGGAACCACTATCTATATTTCCTGCTTCCCCGTGCTATCCAGCCCCTTATTCTTTCTTTCCGGATTTCCGCTATGATATAATTTTAAACACAGATGCACCCGTCCTTAAAATTACCCCATAAATTTCCTCGGCCTAGGTTTTGAAACCAGCTTTTCCAGGATATCCCGGCGCACATCTTCAGAGTCCCTCTCCAGCGGGCTGCCGAAGTCCCCGCCGCCGGCGGTTTTAAATATTAAGGAAAAGAAAAATGGAGTAGAACAAATGCAGCTCAACACGCATGCGTTACTGTGCCGGAATTTGAGTGCGGGATACTCGTCATGTGCCGACACGGTAAAAAATATAGAATTCCATGTCGACAGCGGTGAAATTGTCGGCATAATCGGAAATAACGGGGCCGGCAAGAGCACTATTATCAAAGCAATATTGGGGTTAACACCTAGTATATCCGGCAACGTCCATATTTGCAGTTATTCCATGGAAAATCAAGCCAGGCAGGCCAAAAAACATACCGGCTATATTCCCGAAGTTCCCCTGGTCTATTCCGAATTGACACTGCGGGAACACCTTATGATGATAGCAGCCATGTATGGTATGGATGGGACGGCGTATGAAAATTCCGCCAGGGAACTGCTCCGGTCGTTTCATTTAGAGGGGAAGATCGATTATTTCCCCTCGGAATTTTCCAAAGGCATGCAGCAAAAGGTGATGATCATCTGCGCCATGCTGCACAGACCTTCGCTGTACATAATCGACGAACCCTTTGTAGGTCTTGACCCTCTGGCAACCAGGACTTTTACCGGGTTTCTTTTTGAGGAAAGATCCCGAGGTGCCGGCATTCTTATGAGCACCCATATACTGGACTCGGCAGAAAAAATATGTGATCGCTTTATAATAATGAGCGGTGGAAGAATGATTGCCCAGGGAACAATGAGCCAACTCTGTGAAAATTTCGGTCATTTCGAGTCATTGTTGGATCTTTACATTCATGTTTCCGGATTGGAATAAAGATGAAAAAACAATTGACTTCTTACGTTTTGTGGAAAAGAAGAATACTATTTGATTGGAAACTATACTGGAATGAATGGAAAAGCGTGGCTGATCCAGCCACGCTGATATACATAATCATTCCTTATATGCTATTTGCAGTATATATGTACAAATCGCTGCTGGAAAGCCTGCCAATCTGGATCGCTCTGTTTTCGGTGTCCATGCCTCAGGTCTTGCTGTTGGTTCGTCCGTTGCTTATATTCTATAATACCCGCCTGGTGGCTGCCGATCTGATCTTTCTGGGGGCAGGGCCTTGGAACGCCAGGAGTTTTGTCTATTATTCAATGGTACTGCAATGGTTCCGGGAATCTATGGCCAACCTTTTTATGATGCTCGTGTTGTACCCTTTTTTATTGCATCTGCTTTCTTTTAGCATAAAAGAGGCTATTTTTCTGGCTGCTTTACTGTCAATATGGCAAATAACATGGCTCAACCTTACATTTGTGTTGAGAAATAAAAATGAGTATCTATATTTGGCTATAAAATGGGCGGCCAGGATTCTGGTTCTGATTCCGGCGGCATATGGGCCATTGCGGCTTCAGGCCTGCCTGCGTATAGA
Organism: Desulfocucumis palustris; assembly: GCF_002933875.1. GTDB lineage: Bacteria > Bacillota > Desulfotomaculia > Desulfotomaculales > Desulfocucumaceae > Desulfocucumis > Desulfocucumis palustris. The sequence goes on from NZ_BFAV01000182.1 coordinate 34,436, forward strand.
TATGGTGTGGGTTTTGTCCATGTTTGTTCTTGTCCTATCTCTGGTACTTGTGTATGTGCAAAATCGGTGGGACTGGCACATGCTGGTGGAGGAATCAGATAAGAATAGAATGTCTATTATTTCCTCACTGATACCCCGGGAAAAAAGAAGAAAATATGTAAAGAAGCCTGTTCTTCCCATAATGACCAGGAGGTGGACAGATGGTTTTAGCCCTGAAAAAATCAGCATGGAACTTTTTGTAAAAATATTTCTGCGCAGAAAAAACGATATGAAAATAAATATTGTGATGCTAATCGCCGGAAGTCTTCTGATATGCTCCGCCGGACCTCTTCCGTCCCGGATGCTGTTTTACATTTTCACGATATTCCTACTGCACCAATTTTTTAAAAACAGCCAGAAAGACATTGACCAGCGGCTTTGGCACAGGCTCGCGCCCATTGGACAGGCGTGGAAAAAAGGGCAGAAAGGGGCGATTTACCTGCTTGTTTCCATCTCAGCCGCCCTGCTTTTAATTCCTTTGTTAATATAACCACTCTGTGCCGGTGGGGCAGGGACATTTTTTAACTCACCGGTTCAGTGAATTTCTTTTTTCCGCAGTGGCGGAGGTATCTATTTCCAGGGTGCCGTCCTTAAAAATTACCCCGTAAATTTCCTCGGCCCGGCGTTTTGAAACCAGCTCTTCCAGAACATCCCGGCGCACATCTTCAGGGTCCCTCTCCAGCGGGCGGCCTTCAGTGCCCCTTCCACCGCTTCCGCCCCGCTGTTGCTGAAAAAGACCATGCTCAAATCCCCGGTTTGGGCTACATGGACGATTTGCTCCTGGTTCCGTTTGGGACCGAATTTATATTAAAGCTGATTCCCGGGCCGGTTGTGTTTGGAGGCAAGGCAAAAAGCCATGCATTTAGGACAAAGGAAAAAAATTGGGGCAACCGCTCTGATAGTTCTGGTGGTTATTTTATTGGTACTGGCCTTTGCCCACAGGTTTGTTAAAATAGGGTGATAATTTACAGGCTCTCAAGGGGCGTTACAGCATGTGCTCCGCAACTGAATTATCCGTTTTTTTACGGTTTATC
>NZ_BFAV01000183.1 GCF_002933875.1 Desulfocucumis palustris
AAGGCCATTGACGGCTGGATAATCAAAGGGAAGTATGCCAAACTTCTTAATCTCTGGGTCAAGGGCCTGATTGTTGATTGGAACAATCTATATGGCGAAACCAAACCCCGCCGCATCAGTTTGCCCACCTATCCCTTTGCCGGGGAACGCTACTGGGCGCCTGAAATGGAGACCGGACCCGCGGGCAATGGCGCCGGAGCGGCCCTAGCCGTGACAGCCTCAATTCATCCCTTGCTGCACCAAAACACCTCCGACTTTTCAGAGCAGCGGTTCAGCTCGACCTTTACAGGCCGGGAGTTTTTCCTGGCGGATCATGTGGTAAAGGGCCGGCGGGTGCTGCCTGGAATGGCCTGTCTGGAAATGGCCAGGGCGGCGGTGGATAAGGCGGCAGGGGCCTTGAAGGAGGGTAAAGCCGCAGTCCGGCTGAAAAACATTGTTTGGGCCCGGCCCATTGCCCTGGGGGAACAGCCGGTTCAGATACACATCGGACTCTTTCCCGGAAACAGCGGAGAGATTGCTTACCGGATCTACAGCGAGCCCGGGGCCCTGGACACAGAGCCTGTGGTGCACAGCCAGGGCAGCGCGACACTGAGTCCGGCCTCAAAAGCTCCAATTTTGGATCTAAAGGCCTTGCAGGCCCGGTGCAGCCGGGGCAGCCTGTCCTCCGGCGGATGCTACCAGGCCTTCAGGGCGATGGGGATTGACTATGGTCCGGGGTACCGGGGGATTGAGAAGGTGTACGTGGGGCAGGGTCAGGTGCTGGCCAAGCTATCCCTGCCGCCCTCCGTCTCCGGCACAGCGGAGCAATTTGTACTGCATCCCGGTTTGCTGGACTCCGCCCTGCAGGCGTCAATAGGGCTGGTAATGAGCCCTGATGATCCCAAAGCTCCCCGCAAACCGTTCCTGCCCTTTGCCCTGCAAGAGCTTGAAGTCCTTGGCAGCTGCACTTCCAGCATGTGGGCTTTTATTCAATACAGCGGCGGCAGCGTGGCAGGGGACAGGGTGCAAAAACTCGATATTGATTTATGCGACGGGCAGGGCAAGGTTTGTGCGCGGATGAAAGGGTTTTCAACCAGAGCGCTGGAAGGCGAAGTGAGTTCGACAGTATTTACGGCAACTTCCGGAACTCTTATGCTTCATCCCCGCTGGAAAGAACGGGCCGTCGCCCGGGAAGCCCCGGCTTCTGAATATGCCCGGCACCTGGTGATGCTCCTTGAGCCTGGTGAGGATTTCCGGGAAAGCATCGAAACCCAAATGGGCGGAGTGCGCTGCCTTACCTTGGAATCCAAGCAAAACCGCATGGAGGAGCGGTTTCAGACCTACGCCGTTCAGGCCTTTGAAGAAATACAAAGCATCCTCAAAGACCAGCCCGGGGGTAAAGTGCTGCTCCAGATTGTTACTTCGGCCCAACAAGAACAGCAACTTTTCTCCGGCCTCGCCGGCCTCTTAAAAACCGCCCGGCTGGAGAATCCCAAAATCATAGGGCAGCTGATAGAAGTGGACCCCGGTGAAGATGCGGCGGGAATCGTAAATAAGCTCAGAGAGAACAGCCGGAGCCCCATTGATAAGCAAATTCGATATCAGGACGGCGGACGATATGTTGCCGGCTGGAGTGAAGTTGAAGCTTCCCGGGAAGAAGCGGCGCTCCCCTGGAGGGACCGGGGCGTCTATTTAATAACCGGGGGCGCCGGTGGTCTGGGACTTATTTTTGCCAGAGAAATTGCGCAAAAAGTCAAGGACGCCACCCTGATCCTGGCGGGCCGAGCTCCGCTGAGCGGGGAGAAGCAAGCCCGGCTTAATGAATTGGAGACATTGGGCGCCCGGATTGAATACAAGCAAGTTGATGTGACCCAAAAGAAAGCGGTTGCCGGCTTGCTCCGGAGCATCCGGGAGGATTTTGGAAATATAAATGGCATCATACACGGCGCGGGTGTGATACGGGACAACTTCATCATCAAAAAGACTAA
>NZ_BFAV01000184.1 GCF_002933875.1 Desulfocucumis palustris
GCCGTCGAAGGTGGGGTTGGTGATTGGGGTGAAGTCGTAACAAGGTAGCCGTATCGGAAGGTGCGGCTGGATCACCTCCTTTCTAAGGAGCATTTGCACGGCAAAAGCCGGGCGAATATCCGAGGTCGATAGTAACCGGCAGGAGTTGAAACTAACCGCCGGGGACTCTAACCTCCATCTTGCAAACCTGTTTAGTTTTGAGGGACCGTGGAGCTGTGGTGTAGTGGTTAACATGCCGGCCTGTCAAGCCGGAGACCGCGGGTTCAAGTCCCGTCAGCTCCGCCACCTTTATGGGGATGTAGCTCAGTTGGGAGAGCGCTTGAATGGCATTCAAGAGGTCAGGGGTTCGATTCCCCTCATCTCCACCATATTGGATATTAGATATTGGTAATTGGAAATAATCCACAACCGATATCGAATAACCAATAGCCAGATGCACCTTGAAAACTTCACAGCGAGAAATAACAAGATCGCAAAAGCGTCTTGGGACACCAACTGCGGTAGGCAGCAATGCAAACGGCAGGGAAGT